>JBDIVX010000012.1:0-79398 GCA_039794305.1 Candidatus Neutrinellum sp. | reverse complement strand
CGTTCTTCTCGCCGTGGATCGAGATGAACGAGTTCATGATGCCCCACACCGTCCCGAACAGGCCGATGAAGGGCGCCGTCGCGCCCGTGGTCGCCAGGATCGACAGGTAGTTCTCGATGCCGGTGAGCTCGGCGTTCTTCGAGCGGCGCAGGGCTCGCTCGACGTTCTCGGTGTCGCCCCCCGTCGGGGCCTGGCCGCTCGCGATGCGCGCCAGCTCGACATAGCCGGCCCGGAAGACCGCCGCGATCGGCGAGCCCCCGAAGGTCCTGACCTGGGCGTAGACGCCCTCGAGCCGCTCGGCGCTCCAGTCGCTCGTGGCCTCCGGGCTCCCCCAGAAGAGATCGAGGAACCGGCTGCTCTGGCTCGAGGCCTGGGCCAGGCGGAAGAGCTTCGCGCCGATGATGAACCAGCAGACGACCGACATCAGGACGAGGACGATCATCACGAGCTTCACGACCGGCGAGGCGTCGAGCACGAGCTTCCAGGGGTCGAGCTCGGCGCGCTCGCCGGCGGCCTCCGCTGCCTGGCCCACCGCCGTCTGAAGCAACACGAAATTCACGAGGATCGCGTTGTCCATGGATGGCGCCGTTGAACCACGCACCCCCTACCCTGTCAACGCGACGGCTAGCAGCTCATGGAGCCCGGCGGGCCCTGCCGTCGGCCGAACGCGGTGGCGATCAACCCCGCGGCCACGGCGGCCAGCAGCGCCAGGGCCGAGGCCAGCGCGGAGGCCAGGTCCGGATCGAGGGCGTGGATGGGAGCGCCTTCTCTCTTCGCGGAAGTAGCCATGATGATACGCATCGGTGCCTCCTGGTTGCGTGTCCCCGTACGCTAGAGCGGATGACGCGATGCGTCAAGTCGCCCCGGCGGCGGCTCGTGGCGGTTCGCCCCACGGCGGGCTTGACCTTTTGACGCAACGCGTTAGCATCCGGCTTGACGCGATGCGTCAGAGCAGGAGGAATGCCATGGAATCGTTCGCAACGAGGGCACGCAAGAGCCGCGAGTCGCTCCTTCGGGAGGGGGAGGAGGTCCTCAGCGCCGGCCGCCGGTTCGGCCAGGCGGTCCGGCAGGAGGCGTTCGGGTGGCGCGACTACCTGCGCACCCGCGCGCTCGTGGCGGGGAAGGACGTCCGGGCGCTGCCGAACCGTCTCGAGGAGCGCGTCCTCGGGGCGGTCGACACCCGCCTCGGGCGGCTCGACGGCCGCGTGCGGGAGCGCCTGCGCCTGCTCCGAGACGGCGCCCCGGCGGCCGAAGCGCCGCCGCTGCCCGACTACGAGGCGCTGACCGCGAAGGACATCGTCTCGCGGCTCGAGAAGCTCGAGCCCGCGAGAGCCCGCGCGGTCTACGAGTTCGAGCGGGCCCACAAGGGCCGGGCCACGGTGCTCAAGGCCGCCCAGCAGCGGGCCGCCTGAGCATCACGGCGGCGCGGGCGCAGGCGCGGGCGCGGGCCAGGGTCTCGCGCGCCGCGCCCGCTCGATCAGCCGTCGAGCAGCGCCGACAGGACCGTGCCCAGGTCGTCGAACGGGACGTGCGGCACGCCCCGGCGCTCGCAGTGCCGGGCGAGGGTGCTCCCTCGCACGGCGAACAGCTCGGGCGCCACGCCCGCCGCGCACCGGTCGCTCGAGCCGTCGCCGCAGAAGGCCACCCGCCGCCGATCGTCGCGGTGGGCGTGGACGACGCGCCCCTTGCACACCGCGCAGCGCTCGCAGGACAGGTCCTCGCGGAACGCGGGCTCGACGCCGCCCTCCCGGGGCACGAGTCGATTGTGATACATCGCGCTCACGGCCGCCGCCCGGTCGCCCAGGAGGGCTCCGATGTACAGGTCGAAGCCGCCCGACGCGATCACCAGCTCGATCCGGCCATCGGCGGCCGCCGCCAGCACGTCGTCGGCGCCCGGCCGGAGGGAGCCGACCCGGCGCGCCTCCCGGACGAGCTCGGCGGTGGTGGCCCGGACCGTCGCCCACATCCGCCGCTGGGCTTCGGGCAGGCTGATCTCGCCGCGTAGCCACTGCGCGTCGACGTCGCGCCAGGACGGATCGGCGAAGCGCTCGCACAGCGCGTCACCCACATCCACCCGCGTGAGAGTCCCGTCGAAATCGCAGATCAGCAGGGGCGGCTGCATCGCGCCATGGTGTAGCATCCGCGCCGAAGCGGGAGGAGCACCGGAATGCGATGGACAGCGGCGGCAGCGCTGGCGAGCGCCCTCATGGCCTGCGCGGCGCCGGCCGCGGCCCAGGAGGCGCCGGAGGACCCCCGGCGCGAGATCGACCGGGCGCGCGAGCACATGGAGCGCGGCCAGGAGCTGTACGTGCAGGGGCGGTACCTCGAGGCCGCCGAGGAGTTCCAGCGCGCCTACGAGGCCCAGCCCTTCGGCGCATTCCTCTACAACGCCGCCGTCGCGTACGAGAACCAGCGCGAGTGGACGCGCGCCGCCGAGTTCTTCGCCCGCTACCTCGAGAGCGACCCGGACGCCACCGACGCGACGGAGGTGAGCCGGCGGATCGACCAGCTCAGGACGCTGGCGCTCCAGGAGTCGGGCACCGGCGCCGAGACGGGCGCGGGCACCGAGACGGGCGCGGGCACCGAGACGGGCACGGGCGCCGAGACGGGCACGGGCGCCGAGACGGGCACGGGCGCCGAGACGGGCACGGGCACCGGAACGCAGGCCAACCCCGACGGCACCGTCACGCTCGGGGTCGTCGAGGTCGAGCCGCCCGAGCCCGAGCAGTTCAAGTCGCTGCTCGCCATCCGCACCAACCCGGAAGGAGCGCAGGTCTCGCTCCGGCAGGGCGACCGCGTGGTCGCCCAGGGGCCGGCGCCCTTCGCGCACACGATCGACGAGGGCGACTACCGCGTGGTGGTCGAGCACCCGGACTACCGCACGGTCGAGGAGCGGGTGCGCATCCGGCCGGGCAAGGTCTACGTCGTCATCGTCGAGATGAGCCAGGGCCAGTTCCTCGGCTACCTGCGCGTCGTCACCGACATCCCCGGCGCCGACGTCCTCATCGACGACCGCTCGGAGGGCGCCGTCGGGCAGACGCCGTTCCAGAACGTGATCGCGACCGGCGAGCACCGCGTCTGGATCGAGCGACCCGGCTACCGCACCGAGGAGCGCCGCATCGAGGTGGGGCTCGGCGAGGACGTCACCCTCCGGTTGAACCTCACGCGCGTCGACCACGGACGCATCCGCGTCGTCGCCAACGTGCGGGGGGCCAAGGTCTTCGTCGACGACCGCGAGGTCGGGGAGGTGCCGTACGAGGGCGAGGTGGGCGCGGGTCCACGGCGCGTGCGCGTCGAGGCGGACGGCATGAAGGACTACGAGACGACCATCGACGTGCGCCAGGGGCAGGTCACGCCGATCCGGGTGCGGCTCCGGCCGTCGGTGGGCCGGGGCGGCGCCTGGGTCACGGGGAGCCTCGCCGCCCTGCTCGTGGCGGGTGGCGCCGTGATGGGCATGATGTCCAACGACCTCGCCGACGACCTCGCCGCCGACCGCGACAACGGCCGGCTCGCGAGCGACGATCCGCGCCTGCTCCAAGGCCAGCTCCTCGCGATCGGCGCCGACGCTGCGTTCGGGCTGGGCGCCATCCTCGGCGGTCTCGCCATCTTCTACTTCCTCCGCGATCCTCTGCCCGACTCCGAGGGCACGGTGCTCGAGCCCCGCGACTGGGCGCTCTCTCCGCGCCTCGGGCCGGACGGCGGCGGCGCGGAACTCCGGTGGAGCTTCTGATATGGGAAGACACGCTCTGCTCGCGACTCTCTGGCTCGCCGCGGCGTGCGATCCGTTCGCCTTCGACGACCTCGAGGACGAGGCGCCGGTTCACGTGCTGGCCGCTCCGGACGGTCAACCGAGCCGCAGCTTCCCCAGGGTGATCGCGAGCTTCGAGGGGACGATCGACGGCGCGCCCGTCTCTCGCCTGGCCGCCAGCAGCGGCAGCGACTCGCCCTTCGTCACGTATCGCGTGTGGGACCAGGGCCGCCTGATCCTCGGAGACCCGCTCTACGACGGCTGCGACGACCCCGACGAGTGCGACGACGGGGCCGGCGCCGCGCTCGCCGGCGTCCCGGTCTGGCGTGCGGGGAGCCCCGACGAGGGTCGGATGTGCGTCCTCGTCGGCGCTCCCACCGCGGGGACCATGATCGTCCGCTGCGAGACGGGCGGCGGGGTCGGCGGCGGCGAGCTCTTCACGGGACCGGCCGCGGTGCGCTTCGGCGCATCCGCCGCGAGCCTCGGCGCGGGCAACCCGGTCGGGGTCGCCGTCCTCGGCGCGCCGGACGCCGACGGCGGCAGCGGCGCGCTCTACCGGGTGCCGGACGGCGCGGGCCCCGTCGCGCTCGGCGTGCCCGACGAGGCGCGCATGCCGGCGGGCATGCCGCGCGGAAAGCTCGGCACGGCCGTGGCGGCGGCGCGGCTCCCGGACGGGCGCACGCTGGTCGCCGGCGGGGCGCCCGACGCCAAGCGAGTCGTCGTCCTCGTCGTCTCCGACGCGGGCGGTGGCGCCGTGGACGTGAGCGTCCGCGCGTGCATCGACGGCACTGCCGAGCAGTACGGCGAGGCGATCGCGTGGGGCGACGTCACCGGCGACGACGTGCCCGACCTGTTCGTGGGATCGGAGCTCGGCGGTGTCGACATGTTCGACGGCGCGGACCTGCCCGACCCGGGCGGCTGCGCCGGGTGGGGCTCGGCCCCGCGGCCCATCGCGTGCCCCGAGGGCGTACGGGAGGGGCTCGTCTCGTGCGACGGAGCGGGCTTCGGCGCGGCGCTCGCGGTGGGCGACGTGGACGCCGACGGTCTCGGCGACCTCCTGGTCGGCGCGCCGGAGGCCGCGGTCGACGGCGTCGCCGGCGCCGGCGCGGTGTTCCTCATCCCGGGCGAGTCGAGCGGGCTCGACGTCGCGCGAGCCGACGCCTTGACGCTCACCTCGCCCGAGGCCGGCGACAACCTCGGCGCGGCCGTGACCACGGCGGCGACCCACCTCGATTCGACCCCGCGCGCCGAGCCCGTCGCGAGCGCCGTCGGTCGGTCCTCGATGGCCGTCTTCCTGTGCTCCGGCCTCCAGAACGATACCCCGGAGATCGGCACGCGCTGCGTCGCGCGCTAAGCTGGCGCTGCTCCGATGAGCGTCGAGCGCAAGCAGATCCTGATCGCGGACGACGAGCCGAACCTGCGGCGCGTGCTCGCGGCGCAGCTCCAGCGGGACGGCTACGAGGTGCACGCGGTCGCGGACGGCGAGGAGGCGCTCCGCGCGCTCGAGGAGCACCACATCGATCTCGTGATCAGCGACCTCCGGATGCCGAAGGTCGACGGCATGCAGCTCCTCAAGCACGTGGCCGAGCATCACGCCGACGTCCCGGTCATCATGATCACCGCGCACGGCACGGTGGACACGGCCGTCGAGGCGCTGAAGCTCGGCGCCTACGACTTCGTCACCAAGCCCTTCGACAAGACGGAGTTCCGGAACGTCGTCGCCAAGGCGTCCCGCACGCGGGACCTGAGCCAGCAGGACGTGGCGCCGGAGGCGGGGCGCTATCGGCTGATCGGGCAGTCGCCGGCCATGCTCGACGTCTACACCGTCATCGAGAAGGTCGCCGACACACCGAGCACGGTCCTCATCACCGGCGAGAGCGGCACCGGCAAGGAGCTCATCGCCAGGGCGCTCCACGAGAACAGCTCGCGCCGCGACAAGCCGTTCATCCGGGTCAACTGCGCCGCGATCCCCCGCGACCTCATCGAGAGCGAGCTCTTCGGCTACGAGAAGGGCGCGTTCACGGGCGCCGTGACCAGCAAGCCCGGGCGCTTCGAGCTCGCCCACGAGGGCACGCTCTTCCTCGACGAGATCGGCGAGATCCCCGTCAACATGCAGGTGAAGCTCCTGCGGGCGCTCCAGGAGCAGGAGTTCGAGCGGGTCGGCGGCATCAAGACGATCGGGGTCGACGTCCGGCTCGTCGCCGCCACCAACCGCGACCTCGGCCGGGACATCGCCGATGGGCGCTTCAGGGAGGATCTCTACTACCGCCTGAACGTCGTGCACCTGCACCTGCCGCCGCTCCGGGAGCGCGAGGAGGACGTGCCGCTCCTCGTCGAGCACTTCCTCCGGACCTTCAACGCGCGCCTGAAGAAGCAGGTCGGCGGGGTCGCCCCGGAGGCGATGGACAAGCTCCTCGCCTATCCCTGGCGCGGGAACATCCGAGAGCTCGAGAACGTCATCGAGAGGTGCCTCCTGTTCTGCGAGGACGATCGGATCGGGGTCGGCGACCTGCCGCCGGAGGTGCGCCGCGAGTCGGAGCCGCCGCCGGCCCGCGCCTCCCGGCCCGAGGAGCTGGACGACGCCTCGGAGGGCGACGCCGGCGCCCTCGAGGAGCACGGGACGGGTCTGAAGGAGGCGGTCAAGGAGGCGACGATGCGGCTCGAGCGTGAGCTGATCGAGCGGGCGCTGCGGCAGACCGGCGGCAACGTCACCCACACCGCGAGGCTCCTCAAGATCTCGCGCAAGAGCCTCCAGACCAAGATGAAGGAGCTCGGGCTCCGGGAGGGCTGACCGATGGCGCGGGCCACCATCCTCGTCGTCGACGACGAGAAGAACATCCTGTCGACCCTGTCCCGGGCCCTGCGCGTCGAGGACTACGAGGTGGACGTCGCGGGCAACGCGCAGCTCGCGCTCGAGCGGACCGAGAAGCGCGCCTACGATCTGCTGCTGCTCGACGTGAAGATGCCCGACATGGACGGTCTGACGCTGCTCGCGAAGCTGCGCGAGCAGGGCAACGACGTGCCGGTGATCATGATGAGCGGGCACGGCACGATCGAGACGGCGGTCGAGGCGACGCGCCTCGGCGCCCACGACTTCATCGAGAAGCCGATCCACACCGAGCGCCTGCTCCTCAGCATCGACCGTTGCCTCGACTTCAAGAAGCTCGCGGACGAGAACGAGGAGCTGCGGCGGCAGACCGGCGTCTTCGACGGGCTGCTCGGCGAGAGCCCGCCCATGCAGAAGCTCCGCGACCAGATCCGGCTCGCCGCGAGCGCCTCGGCGCCCGTGCTGGTGCAGGGCGAGCGGGGGACGGGCAAGGAGCTCGTCGCGCGAGCCATCCACGAGGGGAGCAAGCGGGCCGCGGGGCCGCTCGAGAAGATGAACTGCGCGGCCGTCCCCTCGGAGCTCATCGAGAGCGAGCTGTTCGGGCACGAGGCGGGGGCGTTTACGGGCGCGACCAAGCAACGCAAGGGCAAGTTCGAGCGGGCGACGGGCGGGACGCTCTTCCTCGACGAGGTGGGCGACATGCCCGCGAACATGCAGGCCAAGCTCCTCCGGGTGCTGCAGGAGGGCGAGCTCGAGCGAGTCGGCGGGAGCGACCTCATCCGCGTCGACGTGCGGGTCGTGGCGGCGACGAACAAGTCCCTCGACAAGGAGATCGGGGAGGGGAACTTCCGGGCGGACCTCTACGACCGCCTGAACGTGCTCCCGCTCCGCGTCCCGCCGCTCCGCGAGCGCAAGGAGGACGTGCCGTTGCTCGCGGGCCACTTCCTGCGCCTCGCCTGCGAGGCGAACGACCGGCGGGGCAAGTCGCTCACCGACGGCGCGCTCAAGCTGCTGTGCAAGTACGACTACCCGGGCAACGTGCGTGAGCTGAAGAACCTCATCGAGAGGCTGGTGATCTTGACGCCGGGTGAGCAGGTGACCGAGGCGGACGCGCGGGCGCTCCTTCCGATCGAGGGCGGCGGCACCGGCGGCGGCGGCTACTTCCAGCCGGGCCGCCCGCTCAAGGAGATGCTCGAGGACGCGGAGCGGGATCTCGTCCTGCGGTCCCTCGAGCACAACGGTGGCCACATCACCAACACCGCCGCCGAGCTCGGCCTCGAGCGGAGCCACCTCTACAAGAAGATGCGCGCGCTCGGGATCCGGCGCGGTGGGGAGGAGTGACGTGACGCGCGCCCTGAATCTGGCCGTCCTGTCTCTCGCGCTGCTCGGAGCGTGCGGCGGCGACGACGACGGGGGCGGCGGCGGAGCGGGCGACGCGCTCGCTCCGGTGCCGCGTCAGTGGGCGGCCGGCGAGGGGCTCGGGTACGCCCTGATCAGCCGGCAGACCAAGTCGCCCACCGACCTCACGGCCGAGGCGTGCCTCGTCGACGTGCAGCTCGCGTCGGCGTCGGCGTCGGGCGGCCTGCCGGAGAGCGCGTCCGAGGGCACCTGCATCGTGACCGACTCGGTGTCCTGGGTCGGCCTCACCGATCCGGCGCCCGCGTGCGCCGGAGTGGTCACGTTCATGTACGCCGGCACGAACCGCCGCATCACCGTGTGCGGCGACTCGTTCGCCGCGCCCATCGAGGTGCCTTGCGCGCCCGTGGCCGAGGCGCCGCAGCTCCAGCTCACGAGCGACCTCGGCGGCGTCGAGGGCGCCGTGCTCGGCTCGCTCGCCGCCTCGCTGGCCGCGCCCGGCGTCCCCACGGTCCGCGTCCCCGAGCCCCAGGGCGAGGGCACCGCGCTCTGGCCGGAGGGCGACGGCGACCTCGCCCTCGAGTGGGCGAGCCAGGACGCCGACGGCGTCGAGATCGTCATCGGGCAGACGTCGGGCACCGGCCCCGAGGTCCGCTGCCTGACCGCCGACGACGGCTCGTTCTCCGTCCCTGCGAGCCTCCTCGCCCCCTACCGCGGCGGCACCACCTTCGTCGAAGTCGCCGCCCTCGAGCAGCAGCGCGACACCCCCGACGGCTTCGCCTTCCGCACCACCTTCCGCGTCAGCGACGCCATCTGGCTCTTCCCCCGCTGACCCCGCCCGCCGAGTCCCTACCGCACGACCGCCAGGTTCCACACGATCGTGCGCAGGTCGTCTTCGTCCACGGGCTTGCGCAGGACGCCGCGGGCGTCGAGCGCGGCGGCGACGGCGTCGGCCGAGCCACCGGGGGAGCGGGTGGTGACGACGACGGGGACGGACGCCGGCACGTCGTGGCGGAGGGTGCTCGCGCCGGGGAGGTCGGCGTCGACGACGACGAGGTCGACGTCGTGCTCGGCCGCGGCGCGTGCGACGCCGGGCCCGTCCTCGGCCTCCACCACGACGACCTCGTCCCCGCGGAGCAGCTCGGCGACGCGGCCGCGCGCGGCCCGGTCGGGATCGGCGACGATCACGACGGGCGGCCGGGCGCCCCGGAGCGGCACGGAGCGGGAGCCGGGTGGGGTGATCCGCCTCGGGCGTCCGGCCCGAGGCGTGGCGGCGCTCCAGCTATGCATCGTTGGGACAACGCGCCCGGCCGCTGGTTCATTTCACCTCCGAAGCGCCGTGACGACGGGCTCGTCGAAGTGCACGTCCATCTGCGGGAACGGGATCCCGATGCCGGCGGCGTCGAGGGCCTTCTTCGCGGCCGCCACGGTGCGCTGGTGTACGTCCCAGTAGACGTCCCCGTGCGTCCAGACGCGCACCTCCCAGTCGACCGACGAGGCGCCGAGCGCGCTCAGGAAGATCTGAGGCGCCGGATCGGCGAGGGCGCCCTCGATGTCCTTCACGCACCCCTCGAGGATCGCGCGGGTGCGGTCGAGGTCGGCGCCGTAGTCCACGCCCACCGGGACCGAGACCCGCCGCACGTCGTGATGCGTGAAGTTCTCGATCGCGGCCGACAGGATCGAGCTGTTCGGCACGACGAGCTTCTTCGCCTCGGGCGTCTTGAGCTCCGTGAAGAAGAGCTCGATCTCCTCGACCGTGCCGAGCTCCCCGGCCACGCGCACGAAGTCTCCGACCTTGAAGGGCCGGAACACGAGCAGCATCACGCCCGCCGCGAAGTTCGACAGCGTGCCCTGGAAGGCGAGGCCGATCGCGAGCCCGACGGACGCGATCAGCGCGGCGAAGCTCGCCGTCTGGACGCCGAACACGCCGAGCACGCCGATGATCGCGCCGATCAGGATCGCCCACCGCGCGACGTTGGCGAAGAACCGGACCAGCGTCTCGTCGACCCTGCGCGCCTCGAGCGCGCGACGGATCGACCGCCGCACCCAGCCCGCGATCACCCAGGCGACGAACAGGGTGATGATCGCGCCGACCACGCGCAGTCCCCACGTCACGGCCACTTCCTGGATCACGGTCCAGTCGAATTCCATGCTCCCCTCCGTCCGCTCACAAGAGCGCGAAAATCAGGTTGATCTGAGTCGTCGTGTCCAGGCCCTCGTTCCCGGGCACCGGTTCGTTGTCGTACTGCACGAGCAGCTTGATCTCGAGCTGGAGCCTGCCCGCGAGCTTCGAGCGCAGCGCGCTGTCCCAGGCGAGGCGCAGGTCCGAGGGCTCCTCGACGTTCATCAGAACCTCGAGCCCCGTACGGAGCTGCAGGTTCTCGTCGATCGCGTTGTCGTAGCCGACGAAGAACCGCGCCGAGTGCACGACGTCGGTGCCGTCGACGACCATCATCGTGTCCGGGTCGATCAGCGGATCGGGATCGTAGTCGTCGTAGGTGAGATCGTAACCCAGCTCCGCCCAGAACCGGTGGTCCTCCTCGCGGAGGAAGTAGCGCGCGTAGCCGAGCTGGCCCTGGGCGCGGTAGTCGAGCCCCGCGAACGGATCGTGCCGTAGCTGCCCGGCGACGAAGATCGCGTCGAGCCGCGTCAGGAAGAAGTCGTAGCGCAGGCGGAGCCGCAGGTTGCGCGCGACGACCTCGTAGTCGCCGTCGCTGCCCCCAACGACGGCCGAGCCGTAGGCTCCTTGCGCCTCGGCCAGGACGCCGTGGCGGCCGCGGACCAGCTCGAACAGGCTCCCACCGTTCAAGGAGTAGGCCTGCGTGTTGCCCGTCTGCACGACCCCGCCGAAGCTCAGGTCCCACTTCGTGACGTCCTCCTCGGGCGCGTCGGCCTGGACCTCCTCCGTGTGCTGCTCGGGGGAAGCGGGCTGGGCGGCCGCGGGGGCCGAAGCGAAAAGCAGGATCACGAAGGCCAAGCGGCCGAAAGCATGCATGGCCGTCCCATGTAGGGCCCCCCGCTGGGGGACGCAAGCGCACCCACGGCGCGCCCACGACACGTGCTACACCGCGACCCGTGGACGAGGAGCTGACCGACGACGCGCTCGCGGGCGACATCCGCGTCTGGCAGCGCCGGCGCGGCCACCGCTACTCGCTCGACGACGTGGCGACGGCGTGGGAGGCGGTCCGGGCCGCCCCCGCCGCGCTGCGCGCGCTCGACCTCGGGTGCGGGATCGGTTCGGTGCTCCTGATGGTCGCTTACAAGCTCTCGGCCGCACGCCTCGTGGGCGTCGAGGCGCAGGAGGTGTCCTTCGGCCTCGCGCGGCGGAACGTGGAGCGGTCCGGTCGAGCCGAACGGATCCGGCTCGTCCACGGCGACTTCCGGGACCGGGCGACGCTCGGGGAGGCGCTCGCGGGCGGCCCCTTCGACCTGGTCACCGGGACGCCCCCCTACATGCCGCCTGCCGAGGGCACGGTCTCGCCCGACCCGCAGCGCGCCCACGCCCGGATGGAGCTCCGCGGCGGCGTCGAGGACTACCTCCGGGCGGCGGGCGAGATCGTGGCCGAGGGGGGACGGGTCGTGGTCTGCGCCGACGCCCGGCGCCCGGACCGGATCCTCGGGACGGCGCCCGCGGCGGGGCTCGTCGCCGTCCGGTCCCGCGACGTGGTCCCGCGGGCCGGCAAGAAGGGCCCCCTCTTCACCGTCTGGACGCTCGCCCGCGCCGGCGACGCCCCGGCGCGCGAGCCCGAGCGCGCCCCGGCGCTCATCGCGCGCGACGAGGCGGGCGCCCGCACGGCCGACGCGCACGCCTTGCGCCGCTTCTTCGACCTGCCCGTCAACCTGGAGGAGGCGCCGAGCCCGTGACCTCGCTCGCCCAGGCGGACCCGCGGTGGATGCGGATCGGGCTCGTGCTCGTCGGCGCGACGGCCGCGTACAACGCGATCGAGGCGGCGGTGGCGATCGCGTCGGGCGTCGCAGCCGACAGCATCGCCCTCGTCGGCTTCGGGCTCGACAGCGTCATCGAGTGCGCGGCGGCGGCGGTCGTCCTGTGGCGCCTGTGGGTGGAGGCGCGCGGCGCCGACCGGGAGACGGTCGAGCGCAGCGAGCGGCGCGTCCTGCGGTTCGTCGGCGCGACGTTCCTGCTCCTCGCGGTCTACGTGACGGTCCAGGCCGGCGTGACGCTCGCCACGGCGGACGCTCCGGAGGAGAGCGCCGTCGGCATCGTCCTCGCGGCGGTGTCGCTCGTGATCATGCCGCTCGTCGCCTGGGGCAAGCTCCGCGCCGCTTCCCGGCTCGGCAGCGGCGCCCTGCGCGCCGAGGCGAAGGAGACGCTCGCCTGTAGCTGGCTCTCGCTGGCGCTGCTCCTCGGGCTCGCGGCCAACGCCGCCGCGGGGTGGTGGTGGGCCGACCCGGTCGCCGCGCTCCTGATGGTGCCGTGGTTGATCCGCGAGGGGCTCGAGGGCATCCGCGGCGAGCGCTGCGACGACGGGTGCGGGCACTGATGGAGCGACGCCGAAAGGCCCTGAGCGACGTGGGCGGTCCCGTCCGTACCGGCGGCGATCCCGATCGGGCCGCGCTCCTCGCCCGGGCCATGGAGGCCATGCGCGATCTCGATCCCGACACGCTCACCCACGGCTTCCACGCCTACCCGGCGCGCATGCACCCGGCGGTCGCGCGCGTCCTCGTGCCGGCCCTGTGCCGGCCCCACGGTGTCGTGCTCGATCCGTTCTGCGGGAGCGGCACGGTGCTCGTCGAGGCGATCGTCGCCGGCCGGCGCGCCGCGGGCGTCGACCTGAACCCCCTCGCGCTCCGCGTCGCCGAGGTGAAGTGCGAGCTTCGCGACGCGAGGTCGCGCCGGCGCTTCCTGTCGGCGCTCGAGGAGATCGGCGTGCGCTCCGAGGAGCGCGTGCGCGGCCGCGTCGAGGCCCGCGCGCCGCTCACCCGCGAGGAGGCGCGGTGGTGGGACCCGCACGTGCTCAAGGAGCTCGCGGGGCTGCGCGAGGAGATCCTGAGCGTGCGCCACGAGGGCGACCGCCGCGCGCTCGAGGTGCTGCTGTCGGCGATCGTGGTGAAGTTCTCCCGCCAGCGCGCGGACACGGCCGAGGAGCGTGCGCCGAAGCGCATCCGCAAGGGCCTGTGCACCGAGTTCTTCGTGCGCCGGGGGCGCGAGCTCGCCGAGCGTTGGGCCGAGCTGCGCGCCGCCGCGCCGCGGGACGCCCGGCCGCCGCGCCTGTTCGAGGGCGACGCCCGCCGGCTTCCCAAGCTCGTCCCGCCCCGCGCCCGCGCCGACCTCGTGCTCACCTCGCCGCCCTACGGCGGCACCTACGACTACGTGGCCCACCACGCGCGCCGGTTCCCGTGGCTCGGGCTCGACCCGCGCAGGCTCGAGCGCTTCGAGATCGGTGCCCGCCGCCACCTGCAGTCGGCACAGGACGAGCCCCGCTGGGGCGAGGAGCTCACCGACACCCTCCGCGCCGTCGCCCGCGTCGCCCGCCGCGACACGCCCATCGTCTTCCTGCTCGGCGACGCCACCCTCGGCCGCCGCCGCATCGACGCCGTGGGGCACCTCCGCCGCCTGGCCCCCGCCGCCGGCCTCGAGGTCCTCGCCGCCGCCTCCCAGCCGCGCCGCGACGGCAAGCGAGAGCACCTGCTCTGGCTGGAGTAGAGACACCGCAACGGCCCCCTTTTTTTGACCACCACGATCTTCGTCTCCGAAAGTCGCGGTCGTGGGCGAACGTGCCGAGCTGAGGGGGACGGTCCTGGGAGGGCGCTACGAGATCGGCGCCTGCATCGGGATCGGCGGGACGGGGGTGGTCTTCGAGGCGAGGCGCCGCGACGACGGCGAGACGGTCGTCGTCAAGACCATGCGGCCCGTGTTCGCCTGCAACGCGGACCTGAACCGGCGGCTGCGCCGCGAGGCCGAGATCGCACGGGTGGTGCCGCACCCGGGCGTCGTCCCGGTGCTCGACCAAGGCGTGCTCGAGGACGGCTCGTCCTTCATCGTCATGCGCCACGTGCGCGGCGAGTGTCTCGCGCGCTACCTGCTCCGGCAGGGCGTGCTCACCGAGGAGGAGACGGCCGCGGTCGCGATGAGGGTGGCGGCGATCCTGCACGCCGTCCACGGCCACGGCTACGTTCACCGCGACGTCAAGCCCGAGCACATCCTGCTCGACCGCACGCCCGGCGGCACGCTCGACGTCTCGCTGCTCGACTTCGGCGTGTGCGCCGCCGAGACGGCGCCCGCCGACGAGCGCGCGCGCGAGCGCGGCCGCGTGTTCGGGACGCCGACCTACGTGTCCCCCGAGCAAGCCTCGGGCAACCCGGACGTCGACGGGCGCGCCGACGTCTTCGGGCTCGGCGTCGTGATGTTCGAGGCGCTGACCGGGCGGGTCCCGTTCAGCGCTCCCAACGTCGCCGCGCTGCTCCGGCGCGTCATCCGGGAGGAGGCGCCTCGGGTGGGGCTCTGCGCGCCGCACGTGAGCCGCGAGATGGACGCCGTCGTGGCCCGGGCGCTCGCGCGCGAGCCCGACGCACGCTGGCCCACCGCCCGCGCCCTCGGCCGGGCCCTCGCGCCCTTCGCGGCCGACCGCCTGGCCGCCGAGCGCAGGCTGACCCGGCGGCTCCGCGTCGCCGGCGACTCTCCCGATCGCGCGCAGACCGTCAACGAGGTCGAGGCGGCGTGACGCGGTAGAGCCGCAGCTCGACCTCCGGCACCCGCGGGTCGAGGTTGCCGTCGTAGAAGCGGTTCTCGAAGCGCTCGGAGGCGACGAGGTCGAGCGGCAAGAGAGCGCGCATGGCCGCGCAGGCGCGCGCGATGGGCTCGCCGGGCGCGCGCGTGCTCCAGCACGGGATCCCCTCGTAGTAGTACACGCAGCCGCCCGCCTCGAGCGCCGCACGGGCCTCGGGCCGCAGCGGATCGGGCGACCCCTCGGGCGCGCCCATCGGCTGGACCGGCCACCTCCGCCGCTCGACGAAGCCGTCGAGCACCGCGCCGAGCCGGCCGTAGCGAGCGTCGTGATCGCCGGTGCCCGGGCCGGTGTGCTCGAGCACGGTGCACCCCTCGGGGACGAGCGGCTGCGTCCTGCGTACGAAGGCGTACTCGCGCTGGTCGCCGAACGCCACGTCGGTCACGAAGTCCGCGTGCAGGAGCGGCGCCACGACGACGCACGCCAGCGCGAAGGCGCCCGCGCGCCGGTTCCGCCGGAGGAGCTCGACCGCTCCGAGCGCCGCGAGCAACACGAAGGGCGCGACCAGGTGCAGGTGGTAGCGCGCCTGCATCGCCGGCTGCTGCGGGAGCACGTACGCGTGGGTCACGAAGAACGCTGCGAGCCAGCCCGAGAGGAAGACCACCAGGCGCCGGTCGCGCCGCCACCACCACCACGCGCCCAGGACCGCGAGCAGGAGCAGCACCGGAGGGGTGATGCCCGGGTGGATCAGGGTGTTCCACCGCAGCGAGAAGAACGCCTCGAGCGCCTGCACGAGCACCTGGGGGCTCGCCCCCTCGCGGACCTGGTCGGAGTAGTAGTGGACGAAGTGGAGGGCGACGCTCGCCGTGGCCGCCACGAGGACGAGCACGCTCAGAAGGACGCGCCGCCCACGCGGCGGCCGAGCGTCCCGGTGCATCGCCACCGCGGCGAGGAGGAACAGCGGGACGAAGAGCAGGTTCAGCGGCCGCGTCACGAACGTCCCCGCCGCGACCAGCGGCGTGCCCACGGCGGCGACCGCGCGCCAGAGCGCGTTCCGGTCTTTCACGGCCGTGTGGATGAGCGCGAACGTGAGCGACGAGAGCACGATGGAGGGGACGAACTCGACCTCGCTGTGGGAGAAGCGGACGTGCACGGGCAGGGCGGCCACCACGACCGCGGCGGCGACCGCGGCGCGCCCGTCGCCGAGGAGCGCGCGCGCGTGCGCGAAGACCGCGAGCGGCGTCACGAGCGCGAACAGCAGCGTGAGCGTCGTGGCGAAGTCGAAGTACTCGATCGGTCCGGACCAGGACGAGAGCGTGGCGAGGCCGGGCCCCTCCCAGATGCTCCGGACGAGCGGGACCGTGCGGCTGTAGGGCCAGGCACCGAGCATCGTCTCGGGGGCGAGCCAGACGCGGTAGGCCGCGCCGGCGAGCGTGCAGGCGGCGAGGACGGCCGGGGCGCCGCGCGGAGCGTCCTCGAGCTGCCGCCGGACGAGCCCGAGCAAGAGGACGAGGCCGACGAGGAGCCACAGGGTCCCGTCGAAGACCCACGCCCGCGAGCCCCTCGACCACGCGAGCGCCTGCTCCGGATCCGGCCGCACGCGCGCCTGCATCCGCCAGAACCTCCCCCGGTCGTTCCGGGCGACCGCCTCGGCCACCGCGCGCGCCGCCTCCGCCTCGCCCTGCCAGCCGACCGCGAAGCTCCGGGTCTCGGCGCGCGCGTCCTCGGCCTCGTCGGGGTGCTCGAGCCGGACCTCCACCTCTGCCTCGTCGGGTCCGGCGAGCCGCGCGACGATCCGGGTCTGCTCGATCCGGACGTCGGACAGCCGCCAGCCGGGCCGGACCTCGTCCCCGAGCCCGTACGGCGCGAAGAGCGCGAGCACCTCCTGCTCGCGGCCCGCCTCGATGACCGGGACCTCCCCGAGCTGCGCGTGCGCGGGTGCCGGGCCCAGGCACAGGACCACGAGAGCCGCGGCGAGCCGGGCGGCCGCGCGTCGGTGCGCTCGCCGCGCTCGCTCGGCCGGGAATGTCGGCGCTCGGAGGCTCACCGCGGCGAATCATACGCTTGCCGTTGCTCCACCGCGCCGGCTCATCTATGAAGCCCCCCATGCGCGTCGTTCTCGTCCGGCACGGGGAGGCCGTGGACCCCTACGAGGTGGCGTCGGACGCCGTTCGCTACCTGACCGCCAAGGGGCGCCGGACGGTCCGCCGGGTCGGCGCCGAGCTCACGGTGCAAGGCGTCGAGCTCACGCGGATCTTCACGAGCCCCCTCGTGCGGGCGGTGCAGACGGCCGAGATCCTCGCGGACAAGAGCGGGCTCGAGGGCCCGGTCGAGGTCTGGGCGCCGCTCGCGGGGGGGACGACGGCCCAGGCGCTGTCCGCGCTCGAGCGGGCCGCGCCCGAGGACGTCGTCGCCCTGGTCGGGCACGAGCCTTCGATCCGGACGATGGCGGCCCACCTGACGGGCTTCGGCCGCTTCCCGGGGTTCCGCACCGGCGGCGCGTGCGTGATCGACTGGCGCGAGGGCGGCGGCTCGTTCCAGTGGGCGCTCGATCCGAAGACGCTCGCGCGCGTGGACGTCGTCGACGACCTGGTGCCCTGAGCGCTCCCGCGGCGGGCACGGAGCGGGGCTCCAAGACCGGAGTCCCTCGAAGGGTCCGGTGCCATTGACCGCTTTGGCCTCCGGGGCCGCCCGGAGTAGAGTTCGCCCGCCATGAGCGACGCGATCCAATTCGTCCGGGAGCGATTCCCCGAGCTGTTCCGCCGCGGTGTCGAGAACCTGCGCAGGCGCGCGGGCGAGGGGAGCGAGGGGGCCAAGAGGCGGCTCGCCGACGTCGAGCAAGCCTGCGGCGTGGCGTGGATCCGGCTCGAGGGCGCGGGCGACGTCTTCCTGCGCGTCACCGGAGGCGAGATCGCCGTCGCCGACGGCAAGCCCGACGACCTGCCGATTCGAGTCGCCCTCGCGGTGCCGGCCGACGCGGCCGACGTGTTCGTCTCGGAGGCGACGCAGCACGCCGACCTCGAGTCCGACTCGGCCGCCTACGCCGCGGCGCGGACCGCGTCGGCCCAGGTCGAGAGGGCCGTCGGCGCCGAGCCGCTCGAGTTCCACGTGATCTTGAAGGACACGCCGGACTTCGAGGAGGTCGTCGTGAAGGTGGGGCTGAACGCACCGGAGCCGCCGGAGTCGCCCCGGTTCACCGCGACGGTCGCCTGGGACGATCTCGAGGCGCTCCGGCGGGGCGAGCTGCAGCCGCAGCAGCTCTTCATGGGCGGCAAGCTCCGGTTCGGCGGGGACTACTCCCGCGCGCTCGCGATCGGGATGCAGCTCATGCAGCAGCGGTGAGCCGGCGGCGCTACCGCGTCACGGTGAGCTGATACGCGGAGCAGTCCGCGCCCCCGAGTGCGCGGTAGACGCGGACGTAGACCGGCGAGGGCCACGGCTGGTCGCGCGTCGAGTAGTCCATGTCGCCGCTCGCCTCGGCCTCGGTGGCCGACTGGTCGTCGACGAACGACCAGCTCAGGAGATCGCGGGCTCCCGCCCCGTCCCCGCACGCGACCGTCGCGCTGCACGTCGAGCGGACCTCGAACCGGAACACCTCGCCCTGGTTCATCGACAGCTCGATGCGCGGCTCGCCCCCGCCGGCCATGTTCGGCATCCCGAGGGACGGGAAGCCCACGAGGAACCAGTCCTCGGCGCCGGCCGTGGGCAGGTAGCCGACCATCGACGTGACCTCGCCACCCGGGTCGACCGAGCCGAGGTCGGTCGGGGCCTCGCAGGCGTTGCCGTGGCCCTCGTCCGAGCACGTGGGCGTCCCGCCGTCGCGCCCACCTCCGCCGTCGCGCCGGATCGAGCCGTCCCGGGTGCCGCTCGGGCCCCCGTCGCCCCGGCGGCTATCGCTCCCATCGCTCCCCTGTGCGCAGCCGGCCGCGATGATCGCGGCGAAGAGCGCGAGGGCGCGCAGCCTCCCGACAGCAGCCATGACCCGTGGAACAAGCTATCAGACCGGCGCAGCGGACGCACCCGGGGCAACCGGCGAGGCGTCGCGCCGATAAGGCGGCCATGCGTGACCTCCCCGGGCTCCTCCCCTCGCTCGTCCTCCTCACCGCCTGCGGCGGCGCGGGGCTCCCGCCCGAGGCCGTCCAGCACAACGCCGAGGGCGCCGAGATGCTCGCCGAGGGCCGCCTCGACGACGCCGAGGCGCGGTTCCACCTGGCGCTCGAGTATCACCCCCGATTCTCGGAGCCTCGCGCGAACCTCGGGCTCGTCGCGCTCGAGCGAGGGGACCTCGACCGCGCCGAGCGGCACCTGCGGGCCGCGGTCACCTTGAACGGCGACTTCGCCGAGGCGTGGGGCAACCTCGGCGTCGTGCTCGAGCGCCGGGGCCAGGCCGGCGAGGCGGCCGAGGCTTACGCGACGGCCCTGTCGATCAACCCCGGGCTCGTCGGTCCGCGGCGCAACCTGGCCTTCCTCCATGCCCGGCGGAGCCGCTTCGCCGAGGCGCGGGCGCAGCTCCTGCGCCTCGTCCAGCTCGCTCCCGACGACGTGGAGGCCGCGGGGCTGCTCGGCTACTGCGAGCTCCGGCTCGGCCGGCCGCGCGCGGCGCGCGAGCGGGCCGAGGCCGTCCTCGCCGATCACCCCGACGCTCCGACGGCCCGGGTCGTCCGCGGTGTGCTTCGGGCGCGGGAGGGCGACCTGGACGGGGCCGTCCGGGACCTCGAGGCCGCGGCGGTCGATCCGGTGGTGGGGCAGCACGCCCGGCTCCGGCTCGCGGCGGTGCTCCTCGTCCGTGGGGACCGGGAGGACGCCTGGCGCATCGCGGAGGAGCTCGTGGCCGCCTCGCCGGAGAACGCCGGCGCCCGGCTCGTGGCCGCCTCGGCGGCCCTCGACCTCGGGCGCGCGGAGGAGGCGCGCGACCAGGCCCGCGCGGCGCTCCGCCTGTCGCCCGGGCTGGCCCATGCCCGCGCCGTCCTCGAAGCGGCCTGCGACCGGACGAGCTGCGACTGACCTCCCAGGGGTCGTTCGTCGCCCGAATTCCTTGCCGTCTCGGAAGCTGCCCGGCTACCCTCTGGTGCTGCCCATCGGCGCGTTTTCGCATGTGGAACAAGCTTCAGCAGAGCCGCACTAATTTCTTCGGGCTGCTAATCGGCGGGGCCGGCTTCGGGATCGCCGCGTTCGTTCCCGAGCTGCCCGTGTGGTTGAGCGGTCTGGTCGCGGTCGTGGGCGGGCTCGCCGGCGGCGCGGTCGCCATGGCGGGCGCGCCCTTCGAGGGCGAGCGGGAGCTCCAGCGTCTCAAGGAGGACGCGGAGGACGCGGAGCGCGAGCTCTTGCGGCTGCGGTCCGAGCTGCAGGACAAGAAGGAGCGGATCGAGGAGGCGGAGGCGCGGGCCGAGCGTGCGGAACGGGACCGGGACGAGGCGAAGCGCGACAGCGGCAGCTTCGACCGCGCGAGGCGCGCGATCTCGGAGGCGCGCCACGTCATCGAGGACAACGTCGACCGGCTCTCGAACGGCCTGGGCGAGCAGGTCGTCGCCGTCGAGCAGACCATCGGCTCGATGCAGGAGATGTCGCAGGCGCTCCGGGAGATCGCACAGCACGTCGAGGCGCTCGCGTCGAGCGCGGAAGAGAGCTCGTCGTCGATCCTGGAGATGACCGCGACCAACGACGAGGTGGCCGAGAACATGGCCAACCTCGCGGCGAGCGTCCGGGAGACCGTCTCCTCCATCGAGGAGATGGCCTACAGCATCAAGGAGGTCGCCCGAAACGTCGACGCGCTGTCCCTCACGGCCGAGGAGACGTCGTCCTCGATGAACGAGATGGACGTCTCGATCGATCAGGTGCAGTCGAACGCCAACGAGACCGCGCGCCTCAGCGAAGAGGTGGCCGTCGACGCGGAGCGGGGCGCCGACGCCATCCTCAAGACGATCGCCGAGATCAACCGCATCAAGGAGACCTCGGGTGAGGCGGTGTCGGTCATCAGCAACCTCGGCAGCCGGATCGAGGCGATCGGGGACATCCTCAACGTCATCGACGACGTCGCCGAGCAGACGAACCTGCTCGCGCTGAACGCGGCGATCATCGCGGCTCAGGCGGGCGAGCACGGCAAGGGGTTCGCGGTCGTGGCGGACGAGATCAAGGACCTGGCCGAGCGTGCGGGCGCCTCCACCAAGGAGATCGCCGACCTGATCAAGACCATCCAGTCCGAGTCGAAGAACGCCATCACGGCGGTCGAGCGCGGCGCCGCGACGGTCGACCGGGGCGTGCAGGTGAGCGCCGAGGCGGAGCGGGCGCTGAAGAAGATCCTCGAGTCGTCCCAGAAGTCCACGAGCATGGTCCGCGCCATCGCGCGCGCGACCGTCGAGCAGGCCAAGGGGTCGAAGCAGGTCACCGACGCCATCGGACGCATCGCCGAGACGGTGCAGCAGATCGCCGCGGCTACGGCCGAGCAGGCGCGAGGCTCGGAGCTGATCATGAAGAGCGCCGAGAAGATGCGGCTCATCACGCAGCACGTCGAGCGCAGCTCCCAGGAGCAGGCGCGGGGCGGCCGTCAGATCAGCCAGGCCATCGAGAACATCTCGAACATGGTCAACCACCTCCACCAGGCGCAGCGGCAGCAGGCCAAGGGGTCGGAGCTGACCCTGGCTGCCACGGCCCGGATCCAGGAGCTCACCAGGGACTACGAGAAGCAGGTGCGTGCCATGAGCGGGGCGACCGATCGCCTCCGCGACGTCGCCGAGGGCGCTTGAGCCGATGACGCCGCCCCCGGCCCTCGTAGAGAGGGGCGGATCGTTCTGCTAAACCTGGCCCGGCGAGCCCTTCTCCATGTTCGGCATCGGTTTCGGCGAGCTGGTCATCATCCTCATCGTGGTCCTCATCGCGGTAGGGCCCGACAAGATGCCGACCTTCATGAAGGCCGTAGGCAAGGGCCTGCGCGAGTTCCGGCGCGCCACGCGGGAGCTCCGGAGCTCCGTCGGGATCGACGAGCTCCTTCGTGACGAGGACCTCCGGGAGCTCCGGCGCCCGATCGACCTGAACGCCCCGGCGCGTCCCGTCACGAGGCCCCGCAAGCCCGACTACGAGCTGACGGACGCGGACCTCGAGAAGGAGTTCCCGAGCGAGGGCGCCGACATCCACTTCCTGCTCGCCCATCCGCCCGAGCCCGCCGAGCCCGCAGACGGCTCGGACGAGCCGGTGCCGCGCGAGGCGGAGCCCGATGCCTCCGGGGAGGGACGCGACTGATGGCCCGCCGCCGGCGAGCGCGCGCGGTGCAGGCACCCGACGTCGCTTCGGGGAGCCCCGAAGACGACGTCGAGATGGGGTTCTTCGACCATCTCCGCGAGCTGCGCTTCCGGCTCATCCGGGCGCTGTACGGGATGATCCCGGGGATCGCCGTCGGCTGGATCTTCCGCGAGCACCTGCTCGCGCGGCTGGTCACACCGTTCCAGACCGCCTGGGAGGTGACCGGGCGCGACGGTGATCCGCACCTCGTCTTCCTGAACCCGATCGACCCCTTCGTCGCGTACCTGAAGATCGCCGTCATCGCCGGGTTGCTCCTGGCGGCGCCCTGGGTGTTCTGGCAGCTCTGGGCGTTCATCTCGCCGGGCCTGTACCGGCGGGAGAAGCGGCTGGCCCTGCCCTTCGTCGCCGTCTCGACGCTCTTCTTCGTGGGCGGCACGACGTTCGGGTACCTGATCGTCTTCCCGCTCGCGTTCCAGTACTTCCTCGAGTTCGCGGTCACGCTGCCGGGCGGCATGGAGCTCGAGCCGACCATCGCGATCAACGAGATCCTGAGCTTCGAGGTGCGGATGCTCCTCGCCTTCGGGCTCGTGTTCGAGCTTCCGGTCGTCGTGAGCTTCATGGCCGCGGCCGGGATCGTCCACTGGCGGCAGCTCCTCGGGTTCAGCCGCTGGTGGATCCTGATCGCCTCGATCCTCTCGGCGCTGCTGACTCCGCCGGACCCGGGATCGATGATGCTGATGTTCGTCCCGCTCGTGGTCCTCTGGTTCGTCTCCGTCCTGTTCGCTGCGCTGGTCGGGCGCAGGAGGAATGCTCAGTCCCCGTAGGGCGGGAACTGGGGGACGTCGTCGGGGACCACCCACTGGTCGCCCCAGAGGCTCTGGCCCCCGTCGATGTACCAGGTCTGACCGGTCACGAAGTCGGCGAAGGTCGACGCCAGGTAGACGATCACGTGGGACACCTCCTCCGGCGCGCCGAGGCGCTTGACCGGTGAGGCCAGCCGCGCGTGCTCGAGGAGCGCGGGCGGGTACTGCGCGGTCCCGGTCGTCCTGATGACTCCCGGCGCCACCGCGTTGACGCGGATGCCGTGGACCGCCCACTCGACCGACAGGGTCTTGGTGAGGTTGTCCACGCCGGCGCGCGCAGCGCCGGTGTGCGCCATCCCCGGGAAGCCCCGCGCCACCTGCGCCACGACGTTGACGATGCGGCCGCGCTTCTGGGGGATGAGGGCCTTGGTCGCGACCGTGTGCGTGACGACCCACGTGCCGAGCAGGTTGTTGCGCACGACGGCCTCGAAGCCCTTGGGCGAGAGCGACTCGGCCAGTGAGGGGAACTGGCCGCCGGCGTTGTTCACCAGGACGTCGACGCGCCCGAAGCGCTCGAGCACGGCGTCGACGAACGCGCCGACGCTGTCCGCGTCGCGGATGTCGCACGTGCCCCATTGCACGGCCACGCCGTCGGCCTCGAGCCGCCCGGCCGCCGCCTCGAGCGGCTCGGCGCAGCGTCCGCAGATGGCCACGTTCGCCCCGAGCGACCCCAGCTCGCGCGCGACCGCCAGCCCGATCCCCGTGCCTCCGCCCGTGATCACGGCGGTCTGCCCTTCGAAGAGCCCTTCGCGGAAAATCGACTTCGTCATGTGCGGCGCACCTATACCATGGCCGCCGCGGAATGCGCCCGGTGGGCCGAGCTCGGGCCGTGAGCCGTCCGCGACTCCGATCGGCGCCGGCGCGGAGCTCTCAGGTCTCGGCTCGCGTCAGGCGCCGGACGACGTCCAGGAGATCCTCGATCTGGAATGGCTTGGCGAGGGAGGCCTCGGCGCCGGTTCGCTCGACGACCTCCTGGCGCACCGCGCTCGCCGACAGGACGACGACGGGGGGGCGCGGGTCGAAGCGGCTCCCCACCATTCGGAGGAAGTCCTCCCCGTCCATGCGCGGGAGCATGAGATCGACGATGAGCAGGCTCGGCCGCTCGCGCTCGATCATGGCCAGCGCTTCGCGCGGATCGGCGGCGGTCTCTACCCGGCAGCCGTCGTGCTCGAGGATGCGCCGGACCAGCGCGAGGACGTCGGGGTCGTCGTCGAGGACGAGGATGGGAGGCTCGCCGGACACGCGTCGGCGGAACAATACGCGTTTCGCGGCTGAACCGGTGGAAAAACGGGCTATCCTCCCCGCGCCATGGCGGATCAGCCCGAGCACGAAGCGGTCGCTCCCGAGACGCCCCCGGCTCCGCCGCCCGGCGAGGGCACGCCCGAGGGCGAGCGGCTCGCCGAGGCCCACGCGGCCTTCGAGCGCGGCGACTACGGCCGCGTCCGGGCGCTCACCGCGCGCCTCCTCGAGGCGCCTCAGGACGACGTCGCCCGGGCCGCGCGCGACCTCCGGCGCCGCACGGAGGTGGACCCCGTCCAGATCGGCGTCATCCTGGCCTGCCTGGTCCTCTTCCTGTTCCTCGCCTACACGTACGTCCTCTGATGCGCACGCTTCTCGCCCTGATCGCTCTCCTCTTCGTCGCCTGCGGCCCCGCCACGCCGGACGCCGACGAGCCCGCCGGTGATCCGTTCGATCCGCACCTGCTCTATCCGCTCGCCGAGGGCAACGTCTGGTCGTACAACGTCGACACGGGCGACGAGCAGCCCACGCTCGCCATCACGCGCGTCATCGCCCGGGTCGACGACCGCGTCGAGGTCACCTCGGGAGGGGACCCGGTCGTCTACGAGCTGCGCGCGGAGGGGATCTGGCGCCCGGGCACCGAGACCTGGCTGCTCCGTGCGCCCGTGCGCGAGGGCAGCGAGTGGGCCTCGCCGCAGGGGATGACCGCGCGCGTCACCTCGACGCAGGCCACCGTGGAGACGCCGGCGGGCAGCTTCGAGGGCTGCGTGCGGGTGGAGGAGAGCGGCGGCGAAGACGAGCGCTACGTCCAGACCGTCTACTGCCCCGAGATCGGCCCCGTCTACCTGGAGTCCCGGATGCAGCTCACGACGACTCCGGCGCCCATCCGCGTGATCGCCCGGATGCTCGGGTACGATCTCGCGGGGGAGTGAATCCGCGACACCCCTGTCGCGGTCCGCCACGTCGGCGACGAAGAAACCTCCACGTTGCGCGTGTGTGGCTGCCGGTCCATAGTTTGCAAAGCGCCGTTACGTGAGCCCATCAGCACGCGAGAGCAACTACCTCCTCTTCTCCGACGTCCACCTCGGCGTCGACCTCGTCCAGCACGTACGTCCCTGGACGCTCTCGAGGCTGAAGCAGGTGGCGCGCATCGACCGTGATCTCGCGTCGATGCTCGACTTCTACCGTACCCACGGCGACCCCGAACGCCCGTGGAAGCTGGTGATCGCGGGCGACCTGGTCGACTTCATCGGCATGAGCATCGCGCCCGGCTCGAGCGCGCGGTCTTCGGACGACCTGAACGAGGAGGAGCGGCTCTTCGGTCTCGGGAGCACGCGGGAGCACGCCGTCCTCAAGATGCGCGCGGTGGCGCGCCGCCATCCCCTGGTCTTCGAGCGGCTGGCGGCCTTCGTCGCCGACGGGCACTCCGTGGTCGTGGTTCGGGGCAACCACGACGTCGACTTCTACTGGGAGAGCGCCCAGGAGGCCTTCGTCGAAGCCCTCGTCGAGCGGGCGGACGGGCTCGCCGACGACGCCGACGCGCTCGCACGGTTCCGCGGGCGCGTGGTGTTCCACGACTGGTTCTACTACGAGGAGGGCCTCCTCTACGTCGAGCACGGCCACCAGTTCGACGCGATGTGCAGCTACCACCACGCGCTCGCGCCGGTCTCGCCCGAGGATCGGCGCCGGATCTGCTGGTCCTTCTCGGACATCCTGCTCCGGGCGGTGGCGCGGCCCACCCCGGGGCTGTCGACCGAAGGGCACCAGCGCTGGCGCATGTTCGACTACGTGCGGCTGAGCGCGTCCCTCGGGGTGCTCGGAGCGATGCAGCTCCTCTACCGGTATCTATCGGCGGTGGTGCGCGCGGTCCGCCGCTGGCGCGCCCATCTGAGCGGCCGGGCCCGCGACGTCCGGGCGGAGCACGAGCGGAGGATGGAAGAGATCGCGCGGAGGATGCGCGTCGGCGTCGAGAAGCTGCGAGCGCTCGCCGAGCTGTGGCCGGCGCCCCTCACTAGCGGGCTCCTCCGCGTCCTGCGCAGCGTGCACCTCGACCGCCTGCTGTTCGGCGGCGCCGTCGGGATCAGCGTGGCGGCGCTCGTCGTGATGCTCCCTGCGTCGTGGTGGATCCCGATCGCCGGCGGGCTCGTGGGCTCGGGCGTCGCCTACGTCGTCTGGTCCAACCGGCGGCGCATTGCCGACATCGACCCCTCCCAGGCGATGCTCCGCGGCGCCCGCCGGATCGCGACGCTGCTCGACGCGCGGTTCATCGTCATGGGCCACACCCACCACCCGGTCGCCGAGCGCATCGACGACCGTTCGACCTACGTGAACCTCGGCCACTGGGGCGTCGACGACCTCGACGCCGAGCCCGCCGAGCCGTCGCGGACGCACCTCGTCCTGCGCTGGATCGACGGCCAGATCCGCGCCGAGCTGTGCCGCTGGGACCGCGTCCGGGGACCCTTGCCGCAGCCGCTCCCGGGGACCGGCCCCGCGCCCGCGTCTCGGGGCTGATTTCCGTCGTCATTCCAGGCACCTGGAAGGGCCCCGCCGCCTTGCGCGGGGAGGTGCGGCAAGGTATGCTCCGGGACACGTTCAGAGGGGCCCCTTCGGGCCCTTTTCCCACGCGGTTCAGCATGGATGCGAAGCACGATCCCACGGCCGACGCACCGGCCGTCACGCCGGCGCCTATCCAGCCGAAAACGGAGTACGGCGAGAAGTCCATCCAGGTCCTCGAGGGCCTCGAGGCCGTCCGCAAGCGTCCCGGCATGTACATCGGCGATGTCCACGACGGCAGCGGCCTGCACCACCTGGTGTGGGAAGCGGTCGACAACGCCGTCGACGAGCACCTCGCCGGCTACTGCAACCTGATCAAGGTGTCGGTCCACGCCGACGGCTCGGTCATGGTCGAGGACGACGGCCGCGGCATCCCGGTCGGCATGCACGACAAGGGCGTGAGCGCGGCAGAGGTCGTCATGACCGTGCTGCACGCGGGCGGCAAGTTCGACAGCGAGAGCTACAAGGTCTCGGCGGGGCTGCACGGCGTCGGCGTGAGCGCCGTCAACGCGGTCAGCGAGTGGCTCAAGATGGAGATCCGGCGCGAGGGGACGACCTGGTACCAGGAGTACCGGCGCGGAGTCCCGCTCGAGCCGCTCAAGGCGCTCGGCAAGACGGGCCGCACGGGAACGAAGATCACCTTCAAGCCGGACCCGACGATCTTCACGAACACCGAGCTCTCGTTCGAGATCCTGAACAACCGCCTGCGCGAGATCTCGTTCCTCAACGCGGGGCTCACCATCGAGCTCCGGGACGAGCGCACTGGCAAGGAAGTGACCTATCACTTCGAGGGCGGGATCCGAGAGTTCGTCAGCACGCTGAACAAGAACAAGACGCCGCTCCACGACGAGGTCATCTACATCCGCGACGAGCGCGACGGCGTCGACATCGAGCTCGCGATGCAGTGGAACGACTCGTACAACGAGACGATCTTCTGCTACACGAACAACGTCCACAACCGCGACGGCGGGACGCACCTGACGGGCTTGCGCACCGCGCTCACCCGGACCCTCAACAGCTACGGGCAGGCCAACAACCTGCTCAAGGAGCTGAAGAACCCCCTCGGCGGCGACGACGTGCGCGAGGGCCTGACTTGCATCGTCTCGGTCAAGCACCCCGACCCCAGCTTCGACTCGCAGACCAAGAGCAAGCTCGTCTCGAGCGAGGTCAAGGGCATCGTCGAGGGCATCGTCGGCGACAAGCTCGGGACGTACCTCGAGGAGCACCCGCAGGAAGCGCGCAAGATCATCGAGAAGTGCGTGGTCGCCGCGCGGGCCCGGGAGGCGGCGCGCAAGGCGCGGGAGATGGTCCAGCGCAAGGGCGTCCTCGACGCGAGCACGCTGCCGGGCAAGCTCGCGGACTGCCAGGAGAAGGACCCGACGGTGAGCGAGCTGTACATCGTCGAGGGCGACAGCGCCGGCGGGAGCGCCAAGCAGGGCCGCGACCGGCGCTTTCAGGCGATCCTGCCGCTCCGCGGCAAGATCCTGAACGTGGAGCGCGCCCGCTTCGAGAAGATGCTGTCGAGCGCGGAGATCGGGACGCTCATCACGGCGCTCGGCTGTGGGGTCGAGGGCGGCGACAACTTCGATCTCGAGAAGCTGCGCTACCACCACGTCATCATCATGACGGACGCGGACGTGGACGGGTCGCACATCCGCACGCTGCTGCTCACGTTCTTCTACCGGCAGATGCCGGAGCTCATTCGGCGCGGCTACCTCTACATCGCGCAGCCGCCGCTCTTCAAGATCAAGCGCGGCAAGAAGGTCCGTTACCTCCGCGACGAGGCGGCGCTCGACGGTTGGATCCTCGAGGAGGGCGTCGAGGGGCTCGCGCTCCGCACCAAGGGCGGCGCCGTCACGTTGAGCGGCGACGTGCTCAAGCGGCTGCTCCGGGACGTCCTCAGGTGGCGTTGGCTCGTCCGCAAGGCCGAGCGGCGCGCAGACCCCGACACGCTGGCCGCGCTCGTCCGTGGCACCACGCTCGACGCGGCCGGGCTCGCCGATCGCGCCAAGGTGGACGAGGCGGTCGAGGGAATCCGCCGGTACCTCGAAGCGCACCAGCCCGATCTCCTCCCGCTCTCGGCCGAAGTCTCGCAGGACGAGGAGCACGACCGGTACGTCGTCGAGGTGCGCACGCGCTCGGGCGTGGCGCATCGCTCGACCGTCATCGACTTCGATCTGCTCGACTCGGGTGAGGTGGCCGAGCTCCGAGAGATCTGGGCAGGGATCCTGGCGCTCGGCGAGCCGCCGTTCTACGCCGTCAAGCGCGACGCCTCCGGCGACGAGACGGGCGAGCCCGAGGAGGTCGGCGGCGCCGACGCCCTGTGGGACTACGTCGAAGCGCGCGCCCGCAAGGGGATCTCGGTCCAGCGGTACAAGGGCCTGGGCGAGATGAACCCGGACGAGCTCTGGGAGACCACCATGAACCCGGAGACACGCACGCTCCTGCAGGTGCGCATCGACGACGCGGTCGAGAGCGAGGAGCTGTTCAGCGTGCTGATGGGCGACGCGGTCGAGCCCCGGCGCGAGTTCATCGAGCGAAACGCCCTCGACGTCCGCAACCTGGACATCTGACCGAGGCTCACTCGGGCTCGGGCTCGGGCTCGGGCGCGGGGGCCCTCTCCTCCTCCGAGCACTCCTCGCCCGCCACCTCGGGGCACACGTCGTCCTCGTCGAGGACGCCGTCGCCGTCGGCGTCGGTCTCGGGGCAACCGTCGCGGTCCGCCAGCCCGTCGGTGTCCTCCGGCTCGTCAGGACACCGGTCCATCGCGTCGTCGACCCCGTCGTCGTCCCGGTCGTTGTCGGGGCAGCCGTCGTGGTCGCGGTCGCCGTCCATGTCCTCGGGCGTGTCCGGGCACGAGTCGTAGCCGTCGGGCACCCCGTCGCCGTCGTTGTCCTCTTCCGGGCAGCCGTCCTCGTCCTCGTGCCCGTCCATGTCCTCGGCCTGGTCGGGGCAGCCGTCGTCGCCGTCCGCGATCCGGTCGCCGTCGTTGTCCTCCTCGGGGCAGCCGTCCTCGTCGGCGAAGCCGTCGGCGTCCTCCGGGATGTTCGGGCAGCTGTCGGTCTCGTCCGGGACTCCGTCGCCGTCCTGGTCCTCGGCCGGCAGCGGCGCCCAGCGGAGCCCCGCGAGCGTCCGGAAGATGGGCACGCCCGGTCCGCGCACGAGGCCCAGGCCCGCGCCGGCGGTCACCTCGAAGTCGCCGAGCCGGAGCGTCCCGGCCGCGCGCCCCTCGAGCTGGTCGATGGAGGCGCCGAAGGACGTCGAGCCGGTCACCTCGGCCACGACCGCCGCGACCGACGACGCGCGCCACTCGGCCGCGGCGCCGTAGCTCATCATCGGACCGACGTCGACGCCGATGAGCCCGGCCTCCGGGCGGTAGTAGCCGCCGAGTGTGACCGCGGCGCGGAGCTGATCGACGTAGAGCTCGCCGACCGCGTGGCCCCCGACGTTCGGGCCGCCGTCGCCGACGTAGCGGCCGCCGGCCGTGGCCTGCCCGAGCGGCGCCGTGCCCCACACGACCACGGCGAGCGCCCACGGGTCGTCCGCGGTGCCCATCAGGCGCGTCTGCACCGACAGGCGGGGATCGCCGAGCCCGCCGCCGGACCCTCCGTTGACCGAGCCCACCGAGTCGGCCGTGCGGAACGAGAACCCCTCGCCCGACGCGAACACCACCGGCAGCGAGAGGCCGACCTCCACGCGGTCGCCGAAGGCGTAGGAGCCGAAGAGGTGCGTCGCGACGAGGTGCTCCACGATGGCCACCCGGTCGCCCTGCGCCAGGTCGCAGGTGATCCCGACGTCGGCCTCGCCGCAGAACGTCCTGACGTAGAGCGGGCGGTAGGCGTAGTCGAACATCGCGCCGACCGGCGGCGCCTCGTGCCCTCCGACCTGCGCCCCGTCCACCATGAGGTAGCGCCGGGCACCGGGGGACGGGCGGAACGTGGCGGCCGACATCTCGTCGGTCGGGAACGTCTGAGCGAGGACGCCGGAGGGTGCGGCCGCGCACGCCATGGCGAGGGTGAACCCGAGCAGTCGAAGCATCGGCCGGATGCTACCCGCAACCGGCGCCTACTCAAACAGGGACTCGAGCCACCCCGGCGCTCAACCGCGCGCCTCGCCGATCACCGCGAGCGCCGCGTCGTGCAGCCGGCCGTTCGTCGCCACGAGCATTCCCTCCCTCGGGTCCGCCGGGCCCCCGGCGTAGTCGCTGAGCCTACCACCGGCCTCCGCGACCAGGCACGCCCCCGCGCACAGGTCCCAGGCCGACAGGCGCTGCTCCCAGTACACGTCGTACGTGCCGTCGGCCACGAGGGCGAGGTCGATGGCGGCCGAGCCGCAGCGGCGGATCCCCTGCGTGCGCAGGAGAAAGGCGCGGTACTCGCGGAGGTTGTCGTCCGGGTTGGTCCTCCGGTCGTAGGGGAAGCCGGTCGCGCACAGGGCGTCGTCGAGGCTCGCGGTGTCCGTCACGCGGCAGGGCCGGTCGTTGCGGAACGCGCCGAGCCCGCGGGCGCCGCGCCACGAGAGTTGGAGCGCCGGCGCCGCGACGACGCCGACGAGCGGCTCGGCGCCGTGACAGAGCCCGATCGACACGCAGAAGAACGGGTGCCCGTGCGCGAAATTGGTCGTCCCGTCGAGCGGGTCGACGTACCACACGAGCTCGCCCTCGCCCGTGTCGTCTCCTTCTTCGCCGACGATGGCGTGGCCGGGGAACGCGTGCTCGAGCCCGCGCCGCACGAGCTCCTCGGACCGGAGGTCCCACTCGGTGACGAGGTCGATCGCGCCCTTCTTGTGGACCGCGGCGCCCGACCGGAAGCCCTTCATCACGAGGTCGGCCGCCCCCTTCGCCAGGTGAACGGCCTCGTCCATCGCCGCGGACAGCTCCTTCGGGTCCGGGATCACACTCTGGTCCTGCGCGCCGTCTGCCGCGCCGTCAACGCCGCGAGGAGCCGATCGTGGATGCCGCCGAACGCGCCGTTCGACATGATCGCGACCGTGTCGCCCGGCTCCGAGAGAGCGACGAGCCGGGTGACGATGTCGTCCACCGACGCCGGCGTCTCTGCCTGGCGACCGACCGCGCGCACGTCCGCCGCGACCGCCTCGACGTCGAGCTTCTCGGTCGCGGGGATCTCGGGCCGTCCGACCGGCGCGAGGAGGGTGACGTCGGCAGGCCGGAAGGCGGCCGGGTACTCCCCTTGGTGGCGGCGCCGGGACGCGGTCGCGCTCCGGGGCTCGAACACCGCGAAGAGCCTGCCGTCGGGGTGTCGCGCCCGCAGACCCGCCAGCGTCTCGCGCACCGCGGTCGGGTGGTGCGCGAAGTCGTCGTACACGCGCACGCCGTCGGCCTCGCCGACGAGCTCCTGCCGGCGCCGTACCCCCCGGAAGCGGGCGAGCGAGGCGATCAGCCCCGGCACCGCGGCGCCGGCTCCCTCGGACGCGAGGGCGATGGCGGCGACGGCGTTGCGCACGTTGTGCGAGCCGCTGAGCGGCGAGTACACACGTCCGAGCGAGCTTCCGCCGACGAACAGGTCGAAGGGCGTCATGCCGCCCTGCGCGGCGACCGGAGCGGCGAGCCAGACGGGGCTCACGTCGCCGCACTCGTCCCCCTCGAGCGCGTAGAAGCGCACCCGGCACCGGGCCCGCGCAGCGGCCCGCCTCACCTCGGGGTCGCCGGCGAAGGCGACGAGGATGCCGTCCTCCGGGATGCGGTCGACGAAGCCGTCGAAGGCGGCGCGGTAGCTGTCGACGTCGGGGTAGATGTCGACGTGGTCGTGCTCGATCGACGTCAGGATCGCGCCCCACGGGCGGTACCGCCACATCTTCGGCGTCTTCTCGAAGAACGCCGAGTCGTACTCGTCGCCCTCGACGACGAAGGGACGGCCCGCCCCACCCGCGCGAAAGCTCTCGTCGAAGTCGAGGGGCACGCCGCCGACGAGGAACCCCGGGTCGCGATGGGCCCGGTGCAGCAGGTACGCGAGCAACGTGGTCGTGGTGGTCTTGCCGTGCGTTCCGGCAACCACGTAGCTCGGCCGGCCCTCGAGGAACATCCGCTCGAGCGTCCCGGGGAACGAGTCGTGGGCGAGGCCGCCGTCGATCGCGGCGCGCGCCTCGGGGTTGTCCCGCCGGCACACGTTGCCCACGACGACGAGGTCCGGCTTCGACGCCAGGTTGTCGGCGGAGAAGCCCTGCAGCGTGCGGACGCCCCAGCGTGCGAGCGCGTCCCCCATGGGCGGGTAGAACGCGGTGTCGCTCCCGGTCACCTCGTGGCCCGCTGCGCGCAGGAGGCCGGCCAGCGATCCCATCCCGGTGCCGCACACGCCGATCAGGTGGATACGCATTCAGGTGCTTCCGACGATCTTCTCGATCGCGTCCCGGGCGCGTCCCTCGACGAGCGCCTCGAGCAGGGCACGGACCTTGGGATAATCGGCGAGGATCCGCTCGATCCGGTGCTTCTCGAAGGCGACGGCGTCCACGTCGGTGAGCGCGGTCACCGTCGCCGTCCGCTCGCCGCCCGTGAGCACCGATACCTCTCCGATGCAGGCGTCGCGGCCGAGCTCGGCGAGCACGACGTTGCCGCCCGGCGTGCTCGCCTCGACGCGCACTCGTCCGTTGAGCACGAGGAACATCGTCGTGCCCGTGTCGCCCTGCCGCAGGATCGTCTCCCCCGCGGCGAAGCTCGCGATGTAGCCGCTCGTCAGCACGCGCTGCCGTCCGGCCTCGTCGAGCGACTTGAACAGGCGGCTCGACGACACGATCTCGGTCATCTCGTCGAGGAGGACGCTGCGTTCGTCCGCGCCGAGGACCCGGCCGCCCGGCGGGATCAGCGAGGGCGTGTCGTCCATCACGCCCGGAATGCTATCGAGGCCGCGATCACCTGGCAAACGTGCCGTCGCCTTCTCGATGCGGTTGACATCGCGCGGCGCGACGCCATTATGAGGGGGACGTGTCCGAGGACAAGGATCGTCCCAAGAAGACCCTCGCCGATCGCGCCAAGGAGTTCGTGCAGGACGTCCTGGAAGCGATCGAGGATCTCTTCCCTGCTCCACAGCCGCAGCTCGTTCCGATTCCGGCCGGCCGGCCGCGGCGGAGGTAGCTCCCACCGCCCACCGGTGTGTGCTCGTGTGGGAGTGGGTCAGCGCTTCTCGAACGTGAAGCGCCCGTCCGCGACGCGCACGTGGATCGTGTCGTTCGGCTGGTAGCCGCCGCGGAGGATCTCCTCGGCCATCGGGTCCTGCAGGTTCTTCAGGATGACGCGCTTGAGCGGCCGCGCTCCGAACGCGGGCTCGTGGCCGAGCTCGACGAGCTGGTCCTTCGCCGCGTCGCTCACCTCGAGGTGCAGCCGCCGGTGGTCGAGGAGCTTCGAGAGCTGCCGGAGCTGGATGTCCACGATCCCGCGGAGGTCCTGCTTGGTGAGCTGGTTGAAGATGACGACGTCGTCGATGCGGTTCATGAACTCGGGACGGAAGTGCGCCGTGAGCTGCTCTTCGACCTTCTCGCGCAGCTCGTCGTGCGATCCCTGGTGATCGAGGATGGCATGGCCGCCGACGTTGCTGGTCATGATGATCACCGTGTCGGCGAAGTGGGCCTCGCGCCCCCGTGAGTCCGTGAGCCGGCCGTCGTCGAGCACCTGGAGCAGGATGTTGAAGACGTCGGGGTGCGCCTTCTCCATCTCGTCGAAGAGCACCACGCTGTAGGGCCGCCTGCGGACTGCTTCGGTCAGGTAGCCGCCCTCGTCGCTGTCCACGTAGCCGGGCGGCGAGCCGAGCAGGCGCGCCACCATGTGCTTCTCCATGAACTCGCTCATGTCGAGCCGCGTGAGCGAGGCCTCGTCGTCGAAGAGGAACTCCGCGAGCGCCTTGGCGAGCTCGGTCTTGCCCACGCCCGTCGGCCCGAGGAACAGGAACGACCCGATCGGCCGGCGCGGATCCCGGAGCCCCACGCGTCCCCGCCGGACCGCCTTGCTCACGGCCACCACGGCCTTGTCCTGGCCGATGACGCGCTCGGCGAGGCGATCCTCCATCTTGAGGAGCTTGTCCGCCTCGCCCTCGAGCATCTTGCTCACGGGCACGCCCGTCCACGCCGCCACGACGTCCGCCACGTCCTCGGGCTGGACCGTGTCGTGCACCATCGTCGCGCCTTCGCCTTCGAGCCTCTTCGTCGCCTCCGCGAGCTGCTTCTCGATGAGCGGGATCGTCCCGAACCGCAGCTCGCCGGCCCGGGCGTGGTCCTCGCTCGCGCGTGCCTGCTCGTGCTCGCGCTGGGCGGCGGCGCTCTCCTCCTTGAGGCGCCGGACCTCGCCGAGCAGCGCGAGCTCCTTCTCCCACCGCGCCCGCATCTGCTCGAGCCGCGGCCGGAGCTCGTCCGCCTCGCGCGCCAGCTTCTCTCGCGTGTGGACCGAGTCGGCGTCGTGGTCGTCCTCGAGCGACTTGCGCTGGATCTCGACGGCCTCGAGGCGCCGCTCGAGCGCGTCGAGCTCCGCCGGCACGCTGTCCATCTCGACGCGCACCCGCGCCGCGGCCTCGTCGATGAGGTCGATCGCGCTCTTCGGGAGCTGCACGCCGGGCACGTACCGCCGCGCGAAGGTGGCCGCGCTGACGAGCGCCGGGTCGGCGATCCGCACGCCGTGGTCGATCTCGAAGCGTCCGACGACGCCGCGGAGGATCGCGACCGCCTCGTCCATGGTCGGCGCCTCCACCGGGATCGGGACGAACCGCCGCGCGAGCGAGCTGTCCTTGTCGAACGCCTTGCGGACCTCGTCCGTGGTCGCGACGGCGATGGCTCGGAGCTCCCCGCGGCCGAGGGCCGTCGCCAGGAGATCGCCCGCGCCCGAGGGAGACCCCTCGCCGACGAGGGCGCCGAGCCCCGGCAGGAACAGCACGACCTGCCCCGCCGAGTCCCGCACCGAGTCGAGGACCTGCCGCATGCGCTCTTCGAGCTGGCCGCGGAGCTTCGCGCCCGCCACGAGCGCGCCCATGTCGAGCTGCACGAGCCGCTTGCCCTGGAGCATCGTCGGCACGTCGGCCGTGGCGATCCGCCCCGCGAGGGCGTGGACGATGGCCGTCTTGCCGATTCCGGGCTCACCGACCAGGAGCGGGTTGTTCTCGCGCCGGCGCGCGAGGACCTGGAGGATGCGCCGAAGCTCGGCGTCGCGGCCGACCGTCGGATCGAAGCGGCCCTGCGCCGCCATCCGCGTGAGGTCGAGCCCGAACTGCTCGAGCGGGTCGCCCTGCGCGGGCTCGTGGCCGGTGGCGCCTCGGGAGGGCTGCCGGGGTGGGTAGTCGCTCGTGCCGCTGCCGTCCGGCCGCGCTCCCACCGACTCGCCGGCCAGCGTCGCACGGAGGATCGGCGCCGAGAGGCCGGTCGCGCGGAGCACGTCCTTGACCGGTCCCGAGGTCTCCTGCGCGCAAGCGAGCAGGAGCTCTCCCACGCCGACCGGCTTGCCCCCTTGCCGCGCGGCCTCTCCCTCGGCGCGCCCGAGCAGATCGAGGAGCCGCGGTGAGAGATAGGCCACCGCGCCGTCGACCTTGGCGAGCCGGCGTACCTGCGCCTCCGACTCCACGAGGACGTCCTTGGGCTCGACGCCGGCGCGCCGGATGGCCTCCTGCGCCGCCCCGTCCTTCTCGACGAGCCGGTAGAAGAGGTGGAGCGGCTCGACTTCCGTGTTCCCACGCTCGTCCGCGAGCGTCTGCGCGCCGGCGATGAGCGTCCGTGCGTCCTTGGCGTAGGCCTCGAGCCGCAGAGTCAGCGTGGACATGGCCTGGAAGCGTAAGCGTCCATGGCCCGGTCCGCTACACCGCCGCAGCTACTTCTGCTTCGCCCGGGCGACGAACTGCATGCGGAGATCGTAGAGGACCTGGGAGAGGAGCCGCTCCTCCTCGCCCGTCAGGTTGCCCTCGGTCTTCTTCTCGAGCAGGGCCAGCAGATCGATGGTCTGGCGCGCCAGCGGCAGGCTGACCTCGGGCTTGCCGGTCCGCGGGTCGGGCGCGAGCCCCAGGTGAAGCGCGGCCGAGGCGCTGAGCGAGAGGACGAAGGTGTTGAAGTCGATGGGCGGGACGTCCGCCTCGTCGGTCTCGACCTGCTCGGCCCGCCGGGCCGCCTCGTTCTGCTCGGCCTCGGTGGGACCGGCAGCCTCCGCCGAGCCCTGCGTGCTGACGCGCCGGTCGGTGACGCGGATGCCCTCGTCGGCGTCTTTGTCGTCTGCCACCCCACACCCCCTTTGGCGGTCGTCTACTTGCCTTCGATCCTCGCGCCCTGCGGGTCCGGGGCCGTCACGACCTCGGCGTTGTTGGACACGTCCGGCAGCGACTCGAGGTGTTTCTCGAGGTCCTTCTTCCCGAGCAAGCCGCGCCGGATGCTGCGCTCCTGGATCCGCTTGTCGACGAGGTGGTCGTGAATCTCGGCCATCAGATGCTTCCTCCGGCGGCGGAGTGTAAGAACGGCCGAGGACGTGTCAACGTGAGGCGTGCGTGGCCCCCGCCCCGAAAGGATGAGCTCGATGCGAGAGGTAGCGTGGATCGTGGGATTGTTGCTCGTTTCCGCGGGATGCGAGGTCCGCGATCGGGGGCCCGAGGCGCGGGCCGAGGAGGTCGCGCCGGCGGCTCCCGCGCCCGCCTCGCCCGATCCGGCCGAGCTGCCGGGCCCGCCCCCGCCCCCCGGCGCGGAGAAGGTGAGCCCACCGTCGGCCCAGAAGCTCCGCGAGGTCGGCGCGGCCCTGGCGGCGGCGGCGGAGGCGGCCGACCAGGCGTCGGCGGCGGGGGGCACCTCGTGCGAGCGCGCCTACAACGGCGCGGTGGCGATGGCGCGGTCGCTCCACGCCCGGATGGGCGGCACCGGCGAGGCGCGCGTCCCGCCTCGCGACCGCTTCCTCGCGGGCTGCGCCGAGCTGCCCGAGCCGGTGCAGAGGTGCATGGTCATCGGCTACTCGATCCAGCACCAGGACGAGTGCAAGCGCATCAGGGAGGAGAGCGATCCCGCCCTGATGGAGCGGGTCCGTTCGCTCATGGGGCAGGGCGGCTGAGCTCCCTGCTACTCGAGCTCGACCGAGTACACGAAGCTCTGGCGCGGGAAGTCCCGGTAGCGCTCCACGATCATCGCCTGCGGCACGCGGTCGCCGTCGACGTAGCGCGCGGCGAGCTCCTCGGCCCGCGCGCGGTCGTTGGTGGCCTTGATGCGCATGACGAGCTCCATGAGCTTCCGGGAGGCCTCGGGCATGTGCTCGAAGTGGATCGTGAACGCGCCCTGGTGGCTGCCGTCGGCCGCCGCCGCCGCCGGGTCGTACGACAGCGCGCCCTCGTCCAGGAGGAACCCGACCTGGATCGCCGAGAGCTGGCTGTACGCCTTGCGCTGGCCGCCCGGCGCGTACATCCCGCGCGAGATGTGGCCGAAGGCCCAGACGATCGAGTCGAGGTACGCCTCGCGCTGGGCCTGCTCGTCGATGACGCCGCGCTCCTCGAGCAGCTCGAGGAAGTAGAGCGCGCCGCTCTGGGCCTTGAGCTCCTCGAGCATGGAGGCCATCCCTCCGCCGAAGGCGTCGTCGGCGGTCTGCCCGTTCACGCGGTACTCGTGCGCAGGCCCGAGGTTGTGCGTCGCCTCGTGCAGGATGGTCGACAGGAGCCCCGGCGTGGGTGAGCTCGTGTAGCTCCCCATCGTCTCGGCCGACAGGAGAGAGGCCGCCTGCGCGCGCCGCATCTGCTGGCTGTCCGGGTCGGTGTACAGGTTGCTCATCGCCACCGTGCGGCCGCGACCCTCCTCGGCCACGAGGCCCCAGTTCGGCAGGCTCTGCCCGATGGTCGCCCCGAAGGCGTCGCGGTCGTCGCCCGCGTTGACGACGATGTCGATGAAGTCCGGCATGTGGAACTGCACGTCGCGCGGCTCGTAGGCGTCGGACACGAGCGCCGCCAGCGAACGCTCCATGTCCTGCTGGAGCGGCGTCAGCCGGTCCTGCCAGGAGAGCGAGTCCCGGTTGACGAGCGCCAGCGTCAGATGGAAGCCGGCCTTGCGGCTGCACGGGTCCCAGTAGGTCTCGTCCGGCCCGACCCGGACGTACCAGCTCGAGTTACGGGCGTTCATCCGCGACCAGGCCTCGTCCGCCGGCTCCCAGTCGTTGGTGCGGAACGCCTGCGCGGCGGCGCGCAGGTAGGCGACGAGCGCCCGCTCCTCCGGGTCGGTCATGGCGTCGGCGGCCGCGTCGAGCTCCCGCGCGATGGCACCCATCTCGTCCGCGTACGCCTCCGTGTAGGGCACCGCGACGAGCGCGCCGTCCCGCTCGCGCACGACGGTGAAGGGCGTCAGGAGCTCGGCGGCGTCGGCCCGCTCCTCGAGCGTCGTGCAGAACGCGTCGTCCTCCTGCATGTCGGCCGGGTAAACGTCGACGGGCTGGCCGGGCGCGCCCGCGATGGCGGAGCACGCGGGGTTGGCCTCGGTCGTGTTGCCGCGGCACTTGGGGCCCCAGTTGCGGCGGAACAGGCTCCGGCTCTCGACGTCCTCGGGGAGCCGGGCCTCGAGCGCGGTCATGCCCACCTGCTTCGCGTAGATCGCGTCGACCGCGTCGGCGACCCGGAGCATGTGTACGGCGAACGTGCGATGGGTCTCGGGCGCCTCGGAGAGGTCCGTGTGCACGAGCGTCGGCGCCGCCCGGTCGAGCTCCTCGCGCACGAGCCGCCGCCGCTCGTCCTCGGGTGCCGGCTCCCGGCTCTCCGCGACGATGCGCTGCCACGCCTCCTCGAACGCGGGCGTGAAGCGGCCGTCCTGCACCCACGCGGCGGGCTCCGGGTAGAAGCGGAGGCTCCTCACCTCGTCGGGATCGACCGCGCCGTCGCCGTCCGTGTCCGCGTGCCAGAAGAGCGGCAGGTCGAGCCGCAGGGCGAGCTGGTTCACGCGCAGGCGTGGGATCCCGTCGTGGCGCTGCTCCACGCGCGAGGTCGGCTCGGGCGTGGTGCTCTCCGCGTCCGGGCGCGATCCGCACGCGAGCGACGACAGGACGAGCAGGAGGGTCGAGAAGCGGGCGAGCCTCGTCATGGCCGGCTTTTACCAGACCTCCAACGGCGCACAAGCGGCGCTACTCGAGGTCGGCGCCGATCGTGAGCATGCCGCCCATCTGCACGCCCCGGAGCTGCTCGTAGCCGATCGGCGTGTAGCCCTGGGCGAGCACGTAGAAGCCCTCGTCGCTGACGAAGTGGGCGCCGACGTACGGGACGATGCCGAGGTCGTTGGCGGTGAGCGTCGAGCCCTGGCGGTCCTGGTCGTCGAAGCCGATGTTGACCACGTGGTTCTGGAAGGACACGCCCGTGTGCAGGCTCAGGCCGCGGTAGATTCGGTAGTTCATGGCTCCCGAGACGCGCGTGAGCAGGATCAGGTCGGTGCCCTCGGCGGTCACCTCGTGGTCCGCCTCGTCGAACCCCCAGTCGGTGATCGTGGCCGGGGTGGTGCGCTCCCAGATGGTCCAGGGGACGCTCTGGAGCTGCAGCGCTCCGCTGAACCCGAAGCTCAGGTCGCTCTTGTCCGGGCCCACGTGCAGCGAGAACACCGGTCCGACGCCCCATGTGCTCTTCCCGGTGACCGGGGGCGTGCCGTAGGAGTTGGGCTCCGAGAGCTCGAAGTGGGAGTAGTTGGCCTCGCCACCGAGCGTGACGTTCGGCCCGGCCTTGAAGCGCACGTGCCCGCGCATCTGCGTGCGGGCGACGTGCAGGGCGGGGTCGCCCACGGCCGGGAAGCTCTCGTAGCCGCTGTCGGTGTGGGAGACGGTTCCCCCGAATTGCACGTTGCGCTCGATCGGGGCCGTGAGGTGCTCGCCCGTCGGGGCGGGCACCAGGGCGCTCCGGCGGAACGCGGTCTGGGGGGCGCAGCCCGAAGCCGCGAGGCCCGTGGTGGCTGCCGTGAGAAGGACGAAGCAAGCGAGGCGCGTGGTCATGCGCCGTCGTAGAGCAGCATGCGTGCCGACGCTGAATTGCAGGCGATTCCGCGCCGGTCAGCGAGACCGGCGCTCGGCGGTGTGAGCCCCGCACCACACCTTGGCACAGCGTGCCGCCACCTCCGGTCGATGCTGGACGCGAGGCCCATCGCGCTCGGCGCGTGAGCAGGCGCCGTCATCCACCCGTCCGGTGCGCCACGTACCCGGCCATCAGCGCCTCGAAAATGAAGCCGGCGATGACGCGGCGGCCCTCGGGGCTCAGGTGCTTGCCGTCGTCGGCCGCGAGCCCCCGCCCGAGCCAGGCGCGGTAGGAGCCGGGCCCGCCCATCGCGCGGAAGACGTCGAAGTAGGCGCAGCCGGCCTCGCGCGCCGCGTTCCGCTGCGCCTCGACGACCGCCTCGACGTCGGCGGACGTGATGCGCGCCCGGCCGCTCAGCTCGTGCTCGACGACGCCGGTCAAGAGGCACGACAGATCGGGCGAGGCCGCGCGGACGCGCTCGAGGAGCTCCCGCGTCTCGCGCTCGAGCTGCTCGGCGGCGACGCCGCGGCCGGCGAAGCGGCGCAGGTCGTTCCCGCCGTACCCGAGCACCACGAGGCTCGCCTCGCGGTGCCGGAGCTGCTCGGCGAAGTGGGCGGGATCGTGCTCGAGGAGCCGCGGCGTGAAGGCGCCGATCATGCTGAGCGTGTCCCACACGACGCCCGGGCCATCCGTCTCGAGGACCACGCCGTAGGCGCGCACCGGGCCCCCGCCGAGGGCGCGCACGCGCACGTCGTGCGGCCCGGGCTCGACGTCGAGCGAGTGCCAGCGTGACTCGAGCGACTCGGCGCGGGTGTCGATGCGGACGGGCTCGTCGCGGTCGACGCGCAGCTCGAGCGTCCCGCCGCGCGGAAGCCCGGCGTACCAGAGCTCGACGCGCGACGCGGTGCGCCCGTGATCACCGTCGCGCCGCGTGCGGATGAACGTGGTCGCGCCGCCGCTCGACTGCGCCGCCACCCCGCCGAGCCCGTAGTGGCCGTCGCGCAGGCAGCGGAAGATGATGAAGCAGAAGTCCCACGGGTTTGGCGTCTGCAGGTGGACCGTCTGGTTGCGGTAGCTCGGCGAGTGCGGCTGCAGGAGCACGAAGCCGGTGCCGCCGTCGCCGAACCGCGCCTGGAAGCGGCGCCTCAGGTAGTGCGGGAGCTGGTCCATGCCGACGCTGGAGTCACCCATGTGGACGACGCGCGTCAGGGCGCCCGGCGTGCCCTCCTCGGCGTCGTCGGTCCGCGCGAGCGCGGCGTAGAAGGCGTCGAGCGCGTGGCCCGAGGGATCCTCGATGGGGTGCTCGGCCACACGGGGATCGTCCGGCCGAGGCTCCCAGGGCGGATCCTCGGGCGGGGGCGGCTCGGGATCCGGAGCCGCCTCGGCGCTCGGCTCTTCCTCCGGGGAGGCGGCCTCGGTCCGCGGCGCAGCGGCTCCAGCCGCGGAGGCCTGCGCGCTCCGGGGAGCGCTCGGGGGAGCGTCCTCGCGCGCGGCTCCGCAGCCGAGGATCGGCACGGCGAGCAGAATCGCGATCAGCGGGGCTCGTCGTCGCACGGCGCACGAGCGTAGCAGGGAAGCGATGGGGTCGGCGCCATCGCGCCTCAGGCGCGCTCCAGGTAGCTCTCGGGAACGAAGACGTTGCGGATCCGGAACGGCGGGGGCGATTCGAGCATCAGCCGGAGACGGAGCGCGAAGCTGCGCGCGGGGAAGGCGAAGAATGGCTCCGGGCTGGCGGTCTCGCGCACCCACGCCGGCGGCTCGACACCGCGCTCCCTGCACAACGCGCTCACGACCGCCGCGACCAGCCCTTCGCGGTACGCAGAGGTCCGAGGGCGATCATCGCGGCCCTCTCGGCGTCGGAGGCCCGGCGGAACCCGTCGACGAACTCGTTCACCTCGAGCTGCCAGTGGCTACCGGCAGCCCGGCAACGATCGATCAGCCCACGAGCCGTCGTCATCGAGCATCTCCTCGAGCAGCAGGCGAGTCCTCAGGGGCAAGCGGTCCTCCGGAAAGTAGACGGTGACCACGTCGAGCGCCTCCGTCGAGCTCCGCAGCCCCAGCCGTCGAGCGAGGAACCGGATGTCGGCGGCATCCTCCTCGGTGCGTGCCGCCGCGCACTTCATGGCGAAGGGTGTCCGATCGTCCGCCGCGGAGATCGTGAGGTGGGAGAGCGACCGCCAGGTCTCGAAGCCGGCGCCGGCCGGCACGAATCCCTTCGCGGCGTCGTTCAGCCAGTCCTTCGGCAGCGCGAGCTCCACGGCCACGGCGCGCGCGGCGTCCCGTACGGCCGACGGCTCGGCGAACCACGCGTCGACGTCCTTGGTGCTCGGGCGGGCGCGATGCACGAGGCACATGACGGCACCGCCGACCAGGAAGAGCTCGGCACGCACGTCGCGCGCGGAGAGGTGGTCGTTGAGCCGGGTGAGGGCCTCCTCGATGGCGGCCTGATCGAGCACGCTGAAACATAGCGTGGACGGGAAGGCCGGCACCAGTACCCGCGGACGTCGAGCCCAAGCGCCCGGTCAGCGTTCCGGGCTGCCGGACAGCGCGCCCGCGCGCAGCAGGGAAGCGATGTGTCCGGCCGCGTCGTCCAGGGTGCGCCGGTCGGGCCGCGCCGCCATCGCCACGATCCAGCGCTCGTCGGTGTCGGTGCGGTGGATGAAGATCGTGTCGCTGATCCAGCGCAGCGCGTAGCCCGGCTTGTGCCAGGTCTGCACCGGGATCTCGCCGAAGGTCTCGTCGAAGATGTCGGCGAGCCGGCGGTTGCGCGCGACGGCCATGGCCTCGCGCAGCAGCGCGAGGGCGTCCTCGTCGAGGCGGTAGCGCTCCCGCTCGGGCAGGTGCTCGTGCAGCATGATCCGCCGCATGGCCTCGGCGAGGTCGAGCAGCGTCGTGCAGTTGCCCTCGTCGGGGCAGTCGTAGCTCCCCTCGCCTACGCGGGCCGGGATCTCGCGCTCGCGGCGGCCGTACCGGAGCGTGATCGCGGGGGACGGCCGGGCGGAGTTCACGCGAGTCTCGGGATCGCGGTCCCGGTTCGAGTAGCCGCGCAGGAACACGGTGCTCCGGAAGCCGTTCCGCGGCACGAAGAACCGGGAGTTGATGTCGTCGAACCCGACCAGCTCGACGAGCATGTCGAAGGCGGGGTTGTTGCTCTGCGCGATGGCGAGCCGGACGATCTGGTCGAAGCGCCGGACCACCGGATCGGGCTCCCCGTCGCCCTCGTAGTGATACGTGACCCAGGTGCGCAGCGGGAAGCCGAGCTCGCTTATCCGCTCGAGGGCGGCGACGGCGGCGAAGATCTTGATGCTCGACGCGGGCCACCAGTCCTCGCGGTCGTCGGCGGTGCCGTTCCAGTCGAAGTAGCGCGTCTCGAACGCGCCGTGCTCGCTCCGCGCGAGCCGGACCACCAGCGCCTTGAAGCCCTCGGGCGGCGTGAACCCGCGCTCGGCGAGCAGCCGCGGGAGCGTCTCGGAGTCGACCGCGGGGGCCTGCGCCGCTGCGCGCGCGGAGCACAGGAGCACGAGCGAGAGAGCGATGGCGGCGCGGCGTCCCACGGTCCCGATCATGACACGACGCAGCACGGGCCCCGAAGATTCAGCCCTTCTTCGGTCCGACCAGGGTGCGCAGCGTGGCCCGGGCGACCTCCTCGCCCGCGTCGTCGCGCATGACGACCGGCACTTCGTACTCGCGCTTGTCCGACGAGTCGATGAGCGGGCAGTCGGAGGTCGCCGTGATCGTGCCGCGCGCCTTCTTGATGTACTCCATGGTCATTCCGGCCACGATGAACCGGGCGTCGGCCGGGAGCGTGTAGGCCACGCCCACGTTGCCGGCCAGCTCGGCCAGGTTCGCGAGCGCGATGGCGTGCACGGAGTCGAGGTGGTTCCGGACGGAGCGCCGATCCCGCAGCGTGACCTCTGCGTGGCCTCGCCGGAGCACCTCGACCTTGGCCCGGATGGTCCCGGTGTAGGGCGCCGCCCTGCCGACCATCTGGCTGAAGACCACCTTGCCGCCGGGGAGCCCCGACAACCGATCCCACGCTTCCCGGATGAAGTTCCGGCTCGGATCCTCGAACGACGGAACGAGCTTCTTCAGGGGGGTCACCGCTGCCATGCCGGGGATGTAGCAGGCTCTAGAGCACAGCGCATGATCTCCGACCGAGGATCGCGGTCGAGGTCGGTGCGGATGCAAGGCGCCGAGCCGCAGGAATACCGCGAGGTATTTCAAGGCTCGGCAACGCAGCAGACGCGCCGAGATCGGCCGCGAGCCGACCGAGGAGATCATGCGCTGTGCTCTAGGCGGGGGTCGAGCCGCTCAGACGATCGGATCGAGGAACTCGAACAGCTCGTGCCAGCAGCGGCGCGCCTCGCGGCGGAAGACGAGGGCCTGGAAGGCGTGGGGCTCGCCCGCGTGGTAGGTGACGTGGTGACGGATGCCGCGGCGCGCGAGGGCGCGCTCGAGGCGGCGGGTGTCGTCGAGCACGGGGTCGCGGGTGCCCACCGAGCTGGCGAAGGGCGGCAGCGGGCGCTCCGGCGCGAGGTCGCTCTCGAGCACCGTCAGGGGGTTGGCGAGGGCCAGGTGCGGTCCCTCGTCGCCGGCCCGAGGCCCGAGGTAGCCCGTGCACACCGCGTCGAGGCGGTCGCGGACGAAGCGCGGCATGGGCACGGCGTCGTAGCGCTGCCAGCGGCTCACCTCGAGCAGGCCGCACATCGGGACGACCGCGCGCGGGACGACGCCGCGCTCGAAGACCCCGTGGACGCACGCCTCGGAGCGCTCGAAGCAGCACGCGACGGTGAGCGCCGTCACGAGGTTCGCCCCCGCCGAGTCGCCGGCGAGGACGATGCGCGACGGATCGCCGCCCCACTCGGCGGCGTGCTCGAGCACCCACAGATACGCGCTTGCGGCGTCCTCGACGGCGGCGGGGAAGGGCGCCTCCCCGGAGAGCCGGTAGTTGGCGTTGAACACGACGAAGCCGTGCGCCGCGAAGGCACCGGCCATCATCCAGTGGGTCTCCTTCGAGAGGATGCGGAACCCACCTCCGTGCAGGTAGAGCACGGCGGGCCGCCGATCGCCGGCGCCGGCGCGAGGCCGCGTCACGTCGAGCCGGTGCGCCGGGTTGCCCGTCGGCCGGTAGGCGATGTCGGAGACCGTCTCGACGGGCTCGATGTACGGGCGTGAGGCCGGGTGCCAGCGTCCCACCGTCGCCGCGGTCCGTAGCCCCACGTCGAGCGCGTGCCCGACGACGCGCCTGCGCAGAGTGTCCAGACCGGCAGGGAGCGATGCCATGCGGGGATGGTTACGCGGCTTCCGCCGGCCCGTCACGTCCCCCAGGATGGCGCCGCGAGATCCATCGACCGAAGCCTCGCAATTACGTTGCGTTGCGCACGAGCGGGCTCGCCGAACCTCCTATTGCGGGGACGGTGTGAGCGAGCTAACCCAGATGGGCTATGCGCGTCTTCGCCTTCCCGGGACAGAGCTCGTGCGACGGCGACGGGCTCCGCCGTGCGCTCCGGGTCTTCCCGGACGGCCGGTCCGTCCTAAATCGCGGGTCGGAGCTGCTGGGCCGGGACCTCGCGGCGCGCTACGCGGGCCCGGACGGCGCCCGCATCGAGAGCAACCGCGACGTCCAGCTCTGCGTCTTCCTGACGAACCACCTCTACCTGTCGGCGCTCGAGCGGGCGGACGCCGACTCAGACCTGTCGCTCGGCCTGAGCCTCGGCGAGTACAACCACCTCGTACACATCGGCGCGCTCTCGTTCGAAGCGGCGCTCGCGCTCGTCGACCGGCGGGGAGCGCTCTACGACGAGGGCCCGGACGGCATCATGGCGGCCGTCGGTCCGATCGATCTGGAGGAGCTGCTGGCCGTCATCGAGGCCCACCGTGGCGACGGCGTCGTGGAGGTGAGCAACCAGAACTCCCCGTCGCAGCACGTCGTCGGGGGAGAGCGTGTCGCGGTCGAGCGCGTCCTCGCGGTGCTGGAGGAGGACTGCTTCGTCCTGCCCGTCCGCATCGAGGATCGCATCGCCATGCACACGAGCCTCTTCTCCGGCGTGGCGGAGCGCTTCCGCGCGGCGCTCGAGGCCGCGCCCTTCGTGGTCCCGAGGCGCCCGTACTTCCCGAACGTCCTCGGGCGCATCGTCGAGGCGCCCGCGAAGAGCGAGCTGGTCGAGCACCTCGTGGCGCACGTCCACCGCCCGGTGCTCTTCCGGCAGTCCGTGGAGCACCTGCTCGACCGGTCGCCGGAGGTGCTGTTCGTGGAGATCGGACCGAGGCGCGTGCTCACGAACCTGATCCGGCGCGGCTTCCCCGCGGCCGAGGTGCTGGCGGTCGACGCCGGCGAGGATCCCCTAGCGAGCTTCGAGACCGCCGTAGAGCGGCTCTCGAGCTTCGCGCGAGCGTCATGAGCGGCGTCGACCTACAGCCCGTCCTCGCGCGCCTCAAGAAGAGGCCTCTCCTCGAGGAGGGAGCAGGCGCTCGGGTCGCGCACGGCCGCGCCGAGATCGAGCGGCTCCTTCCCCACCGCGATCCGATGCTCCTCGTCGACGCGATCACCCACGTGGACCTGGCGGGCGAGCGCCTGGCGGCCCGCCGCCGGATCGACCCGGGTGATCCCGTGCTCGGCGGGCACTTCCCCGGCGAGCCCATCTACCCGGGCGCCCTGCTGACCGAGGCCATGGGCCAGGCGGCCCTCTGCCTCCTGTGCTTCGTCGAAGACCAGACGCTCGAGGTCTCTGCCTCGACGCGTCCGAAGTCCGTGCGGCTCACCCGCATCCACCACGCCGCCTTCCTCGCCCCCGTCCGGCCGGGTGACGAGGTCCGGCTCCTCGCGCAGTGCCTGGAGCGGGACCTCACGGCCCTCGCCGCTTCCCAGGCCTGGGTCGGGAGCGTGCTCGCAGCCTATTGCGTCACGGAGGTCTACATCGATGAGTGACCGCGTCGTCATCACCGGCCTGTCGGTGAACACTCCGCTCGGCGACACCCCCGACGGGTTCCTCGAGGCGCTCCTGGCGGGCAGGAGCGCCATCGGCCACTGGAAGGCGTTCTCCACCGAGCGCCTCTACGGCAAGGTGGGCGGCGACCTCTCCGACTACGACATCCCGGCGAAGCTCGCGAGGCTCGAAGGGACCGTGCCCGCCGACGTCTTCGGCCGGCTGCGGCGGCTCGTGCGCCGCGTGCCGTGGACCACGCGCATCTCGATGCTGGTCTCGGTGGACGCGTTCCTCGACGCGGGCCTGTTCGAAGCGGATCTCGACCCGTCCTCGGTCGCCGTCGCCCTCGCGGGGCACAACCTCAACTCGCTCTACAAGTACGAGAACCGCAAGATCTTCGAGGACGAGCCGGACTTCATCGACGGCATGTCCTCGCTGTACTCGCTCGACACCGATCACGCCGGCTGCGTGTCCGAGGTGCTCCAGGCGAAGGGGCCCATCTACACGATGGGCGCGGCGTGCGCGAGCGGGAACGTGGCCCTGCGCGCCGCGGTCGACGAGGTGCGCCACCACGGCGCGCAGGCCGCGCTCGCGGTGGGCGCGGCCTTCGAGTTCGCGCCGATCGACATCCACGCGATGGCGTTGATGGGAGCCATCACCTTCGAGAGCTTCAACGACGAGCCGGAGCGCGCGAGCCGCCCCTACGACACCCGGAGGGAGGGCTTCGTCCCCTCCCACGGCGCCGCGTGCCTCGTCCTCGAGCCGCTCGAGCGCGCGCTCGCGAGGGACGCGCGGATCTACGGCGAGGTGCTGGCGGTCGCGGCGGGCTCGGACGGCAACCACCTCCCCCAGCCCTCGGAGGACGGGCAGTCGCGGGTCATGGCGCGGGCGCTCGCGGAAGCCGGCCTGCGCCCGGCGGACGTCGACTACGTGAACGCACACGCCACCTCGACGCCCCTCGGCGACCTCACCGAGCTCGCCTCCATCAAGCGCGTCTTCGGTGACCACGCCCGCAACCTGCGGATCAACGCGCCCAAGTCCATGCTGGGGCACACCTGCTGGTCCGCGCCCACCGTGGAGATGGTCGCGGCGCTCCTGCAGATGCGAGCCGGCAAGCTCCACCGCTCGGTCAACATCGACGAGCTCGACCCCGAGGTGGACCTCGACGTGTGCCGCGAGGGGCCCGTGGATCACCAGGTGCGCTGCTTCGTGAAGAACTCGTTCGGCTTCGGCGGAATCGACTGCGTGAGCGTCGTGCGCCGCTTCGAGGGGTGATCGTGCACGTCCCGAAGAAGATGTTCGTCACGGGGGGCTCGCGCGGCATCGGCGCCGGGATCGTCCTCGGCGCGGTCGAGGCCGGCTACGACGTCGCGTTCACCTACCGGTCGAGGCGCGACGCGGCGGAGAAGGTGGTCGAGCGGGCCCGCGCGATCGACCCGGAGCGCGCCGTGCTCCCCTACGCGCTCGACGTCCGCGACTCCTCGGCCGTCGAGGAGGTCGCCGACCGGGCCGTCGACGATCTGGGGGAGATCGGCGTCGTCGTGAACAACGCGGCCATCACCAAGGCGGGGCTCGCCTTCTCCACGACCGACGAGGACTTCCGAGAGGTGATCGAGACGAACCTGGTCGGCGCGTTCTTCGTGGCCCGGCAGCTCCTCCCGGTGCTGCTCGCCCAGCGCGCGGGGCGCTTCGTGTTCCTGTCGTCGATCGCGGCCTACGGGATGGCGGGGGACGCCGCCTATTGTGCGAGCAAGGCGGGCCTGCTCGGGCTGTCGGCGAGCCTCGCCAAGGAGTACGGCCGCAAGGGGATCACCAGCAACGCGCTGACCTTGAGCCTCTTCGAGACGGAGATGACCGAACGCGAGCTCTCCGAGGAGAAGCGATCGTTTTATCGCGAGCACTGCCCGGTCGGACGTGTCGGACGGGTGAGCGAGGTGGCGGCCGCGGTGCTGTACCTCGCCAGCGACGCGGCCGGGTTCGTCAACGGGCAGGTCCTCGGCGTCACCGGCGGCCTCGACTGGTTCCACTGAGCGCGGAGCGACCCATGACGTCGGGGGCACAGGCCGTAGTCGGCATCGAGAAGGTGGGCGTTTATCCGTGCGCCCTCGCCCTCGACATCCGAACGCTGTGCGAGGCGCGCGGGCTCGACGCAACCAACTTCTGCGACCGGCTCTACTGCGACGAGCGATCGTTGATGGGGCCCTTCGAGGACGTGGTCACGCTCGCGGTCAACGCCGCGAAGGACCTGCTCACCGACGCCGACCGCGAGCACGTCCGGTTCCTCCTGGTCGCGACGGAGTCGGCGGTCGACCAGGAGAAGCCGCTCAGCTCCTGGGTCCACCACTTCCTGGGACTGAGGTCCGACTGCCGGAACCTGGAGGTGAAGCACGCGTGCTACGGCGCGACCGGCGCCGCCCGGCTCGCCGCTTCGTTCCTCGTGACCGATCCGGATCCCGAGGCGCGAGCGCTCGTCATCAACGCGGACCACGCGCTCATCGGCATCGAAGGCGTGCAGGAGCCCGTGCTGGGTGCAGGCGCGGCGGCCGTGCTCCTGTCGAAGCGCCCTCGGCTCGTCCGGTACGAGCTCGGGCGGAGCGGTGTGTTCGCGCACGAGGTGGCCGACATCTTCCGCCCGGCCCCAGGCGTCGAGACCGGGGACGCGGACGAGAGCCTGATGTCCTACCTCGACGGCGTCGAGGAGTGCTGGGACGCCTACGTGCGCGCGGCCGGCGAGCCCGTCGACTTCGACCGCGACTTCGCGGCCAACGTGTACCACGTGCCTTTCGGCGGGCTCGCCGAGCGGGCGCACCTGCGGCTGTGCCGGCACGTCCTCGGGCTGTCCAAGCGAGACGCCCTCGCCCACTACGAGCGAAAGTCGAAGCCCTCGCTGCGCTTCAACCGCCGCATGGGCGGCGTGTACGGCGCGGCGACCTACGTGGCGCTGCTCTCGTTGCTCGAGGCGATGGACCTCGCCGCCGGAAGCCGCGTCGGGATCTACGCGTACGGATCGGGCTCCTGCGCGGAGCTGTACAGCGTCCTGGTCGAGGAGGGGGCGCGTGAGGTCGCGGCGGCGGCCCGCGTCGCCGAGCGGCTGGCCGAGCGACTCCACGTGGACGTGCCCACGTACGAGCGATGTGAGCGTGAGACGCACGCCGCCCTCGCCGCGCGGGACCACGCGCCGGACGCGTCGATCGTGCCCGGGCTGTGGGAGCGGTGGTACGCGGGCAAGGGACGCCTGGTCCTGCGGGGCATCGAGGACTACCGGAGGCGCTACGAATGGAGCTGACGAGCGACGGGGGCACCGCCGTGCGCGTGCCGGAGCGGCTCGACGGTCCCGGGCTCGAGGCCCTGTCGGCCGCGCTCGACGCGGCGGGGCGGGGACCGATCGTGCTGCGCGGCGCGACGTCGGAGGTCTTCTGCGACGGGCTCGATCTCGCGGCGGCCCTCGCCGAGTCGGACTCGGGAGACCGGGGCTTCGGCGCCTTCGCCGAGGTGCTCGGGCGCCTGGCTCGCTCGCCCTTGCCCACGCTGGCGGTCGTCGACGGGCACGCGCGCGGCGGCGGCGTCGGGCTGCTCGCCGCCTGCGACCGCGTCCTCGCCACCGAGCGGGCGCGGTTCGCGCTGCCGGAGCTCCTCTTCGGCCTGATCCCGGGGACGATCTGGCCGGTCCTCGTCGAGCGGATGCGCCCGAGCGAGGCGCGGTGCTGGGCTCTGTCGGCGGTCGCCCGCGACGCCCCGCAGGCGCTCGCCGCGGGGCTGGTCGACCGCGTCGTCCCGGCTGTGGAGCTCGCCGATGCGCTCGAGGTCGAGACGCGCGCGCTCTCGCGGGTGCACGGCGCCGCGGTCGTGCAGCTCCGCCGGTGGGCGGCGCGCGCGGGGGCCCTGCCGCTCGACGAGGCCCTCGCCGAGGGGGCGAAGGTCGCCCGCGACCGGCTCGAGGATCCGTCGGTGCGCGACGGCCTGCGGCGGTTCCTCGAGGACGGGGAGGCGCCATGGATGCGGTGAGCCTGACCCACCCGCTCGGGGGCGTGGCCCTGGTGGAGCTCGCGCGGCCGGACGCACGGAACGCGCTGGACGTCGAGATGGTGGCCGCGCTCGAGCGCGCGCTCGGGGCGGCAGGGCGCGACCCCGAGGTGCGCGTCGTGCTCCTCGCCGGGCGCGGCGACACGTTTTGCGCCGGGGCGAGCCGGGAGCTGCTCCGCTCGCTCGCGAAGGCCGAGGTCGCCCCGGTGGAGCTCCGCCTGCCGAAGCTCTTGCTCGACCTGCCGGTCCCCGTCATCGCGGCGATGGAAGGCCACGCGGTCGGCGGCGGCCTCGCGCTCGGGATGAGCGCGGACGTGGTGCTGCTCTCGCGGGAGAGCCGCTACGGCTTCAACTTCCTCGACCTCGGCTTCACGCCCGGGATGGGGACGACGCGCCTCCTCGAGCACGTGCTGCCGCCCGCGCTGGCGCACGAGCTGCTCTACACGGGGGAGCTCCGGTGCGGGCGCGACTTCGAGGGGCGGGGCGCGGTGAGCCACGTCCTGCCGCGGGCCGAGGTGCGGCCGAAGGCGCTCGACCTCGCGGCTCGCATCGCCGACAAGCCGCGGTCCGCCCTGAGCCTCCTCAAGCGAACGCTGTCGCTGCCGCGACGCCGCGCGTTCGAGGAGAGCCTGACGCTGGAGTCGCTGATGCACGAGGTCTGCTTCGCCGACGAGGCGCTCGTGGAACGGATCGAGGGCGAGTATGTGGAATGACTACCGCGGACGGGCCGTCCTGATCGCCGGCGGAACCTGTGGCATCGGGCGCGCCGCCGGCCTCGCCTTCGGCAAGCGCGGGGCGAGCGTCACCCTCACCTACAAGTGGGGCAGCGCCGAACTCGACGAGCTGCGCGAGGCGTACGCGGAAGCCGGCGCGCCGGAGCCGAGCTTCGTCGAGGCGGACGCGACCCGTGCCGAAGAGCAGCGGGAGGTCCTCGAGCAGATCCGCGCGCGGCACGACGCGCTCGACGCGCTCGTCTCCAACGTGGCGCTCGCCGGGCTCGTGCGCAGCGTCGACGACTACGACGAGCGTCTCCTGCTCCGGAGCGTCTCGCACACGGCCTGGCCGCTGGTCTCGTGGGCGAAGTCCGCCGCCACCGTCTTCGGCCGCTACCCGCGCTACGTTGTGGGCGTGTCCTCCGAGGGCGTGGACAGCCACCACGTCAACTACGACTTCGCAGCGGCGGCCAAGGCGGTCCTCGAGACCCTCTGCCGCTACGCGAGCTACCGCCTCCACGAGGAAGGTGTCCGCGTGAACGTCGTGCGCACGCGCTTCGTGGACACGGCCTCGCTGCGGGCCACCTTCGGGGACGAGTTCCCCGCGTTCGTCGAACGCTACTCCCCCGGCGCGTTCAGCCCGCCCGAGGACGTAGGGGAGGCGATCTTCGGCGTCTGCTCAGGGCTGATGGACGGCCTCACGGGCCAGGTGATCACCGTGGACGGTGGCGCCAACGTCTTCGAGAACTTCAGCCGCCTGTACACCGAACGGGGCCGCACCGGTCTCGGCCGACCCGGCGGCGCACCGAGAGAGGGAGAGGGAACATGACACGAGACGACATCCTCGCCGTAGTGAAGAAGCACCTCGTCAACGCAGTGGACGGCCTGTCGGCAGACGACATTGAGGGCACCCGGTCCATGAAGGACGTCGGAGCGAACAGCCTCGACATCGTCGAGGTGGTCTCGGCGACGATGCGCGAGCTCCGGATCAAGGTGCCGCGCAGCGAGCTCAACAAGCTCCAGAACATCGACGGGCTCGTGGACCTGCTCCACGAGAAGGCGAGTCAGAAGGAGACCGCGTGAGCGCGGGCGCGGCCTCGTACGACGGCCGCGTCGTCCTCGTCACCGGTGGGACCAAGGGGATCGGGCTCGAGACGGCCCTCGTCTTCGGCCGGCACGGCGCCCGGACCGTGCTGACCCACGCGTGGGGGAGCGCCGACGAGGACGAGGTCCGGGCACGCTTCCGCGAGGCGGGAGCGCCCGAGCCCTCGATCGTGCAGGCCGACGTGTCGCGCGAGGACGACACCCAGGCCCTCCTCGAGACCGTCCGCGAGCGGCTCGGGCCGGTGCACGCCTTCGTCAGCAACGCCTCGGTGTCCCTCCTCGTGAACGACCTCGACGACTACACGGAGCGCGGCTTCCTGAAGAGCCTCAAGGCGAGCGCCTGGCCGACCTGGTCGTACCTGCTCGGCATGAAGCGCGTGCTCGGAGCCTACCCGAGGTACGTCGTCGTCATGTCGTCGGACGGGCCGGACCGGTACACGCCGAGCTACGACTTCGTCGCCGCCTCGAAGGCGGTGGTGGAGACGCTGACCCGCTACATGGCCTACCGCCTCCGCGAAGACGGCGTGCGCATCAACGTGCTCCGGTCGCGCGCGATCAAGACCGACTCCTTCGACCAGACCTTCGGCGGCGACTTCTACGGGTTCCTCCGGAGCTTCGTGGACGACGGCTGGTTCATGACCCCCGAGGAGGTCGCCGAGGCGGCGTTCGCCCTGTGCAGCGGCATGTTCGACGGCATGACGGGCCAGACGATCATGGTCGACCGCGGGAACACCTTCGGAGACGGCATCTCGTACCTGTACGAGCGACGGGAACGGCTCGGGCTCTAGCCAGCGGCGGACACCATGGACGGCACGAACGAAGACCCGAGGCTCCTGACGGCCGCCGACTTCTACATGGGCCACGACGACGACCCGTTGCGTCCACCGCCCGACTTCGTCCGGTGGCGAGCGGCGACGGCGCGCGAGCAGGCCTCCTACCAGCGCCCCATGCACGGGAGCGTCGGGCCGAGGACGCGCGTCCTCGTCGACGGCGAGCCGCGCGAGGTGCTGAACTTCGGCTCCCTCGACTACCTCGGGCTCAACCGGCACCCGGACGTGATCGCCGCGATGCGGGCGGCGCCCGAGGAGTGGGGGACCGGCGCCTGCGGTGTACCGATGCTGACGGGCACGCTCTCGCTGCACCACGGGATCGAGTCCCTGGCCGCGGCGCTGGCCCACCAGAGCGGCGCGATGCTCTTCTCGAGCGGCTTCGCGGGCGGGGTCGGGCTCATGTCGGCGCTCCTCCGGCGCGGCGACGTCGCCGTCGCCGACGAGTACGCGCACATGTGCTGGATGGACGGCATCCGTCTGTCCGGGGCGCGCCTCGCGACCTTCGCGCACAACGACCCCGAGGACCTCGACCGGGTCCTCGGCGAGCACGCGGGCAAGCGACGCCTCGTGGTCGTCGACGGCCTCTACTCGATGGACGGCGACTACGCGCGGCTGCCCGAGCTCCTCGACGTGACGGAGGCCCACGGCGCGGGCCTCGTCGTCGACGAGGCGCACAGCATCTTCGCCGTCGGCGAGGGCGGCGGCGGAGTCTCGGAGCTCCTCGGCGTGTCCGAGCGCATCTCGCTGCTCTTCGGGACCTTCTCGAAGGCGCTGAGCCAGCTCGGCGGCTTCGCGGCGGCCGACCCGGAGCTGCTCGAGTACGCCAAGGTCTTCGCTCATCCCTACGGCTTCTCCGCCGCCTTGCCGCCGACACTCTCGGTCGGCATCGCGGCGGCCATGCGGGTCTCGGCGGACACGCCGGTGCTCCGGGAGAGGCTCGCGGACAACGCGCGCTACTTCCGCGAGGGCCTGCGGGGCCTGGGCTTCGACACGGGCCGCAGCGAGAGCCACGTGATCCCGCTCATCCTGGGAGACCAGCGGCTGCGCCTCTACGAGTCCGCGCGGCGGCTGCTCGACCGAGGGCTCTACGTCGTCCCCGTCGACTACCCGGCCGTCCCCGAGGACGCCGTGCGGTTCCGCTTCGCCGTCACCGCAGCGCACGCCCGCGCCGACCTGGACGAGGCCCTCGGCATCGTCGAAGACGTGCTGACCTGAGCGCCGTCAGCCCGTCACCGGCGCTCAGAACAGCCCGATCGAGAAGTGGAAGGTCCAGAGGGGCTCGCGGAGGGCTTCGCGGAGGAAGGGGTTGAAGCCGACGTCGAGGGCGAGGGGGCCGACCGGCGTGACGATCCGCAGGCCGGCGCCGCCCGTCGGGCGCAGGTCGAAGGGCTCGATCCTCGACGCGTCCGCCCAGAGGTTGCCGACGTCCACGAAGAGGCCGCCGTGGAACATGCCGGCGATCGGGAAGCGCAGCTCGCTCCGCACGAGGACGAAGGTGTCGCCGCCGCGGACGACGTCGTTCGGACCGAGGTCGGGATCGCCGGCGATCCGCTCGGCGAGGTCCTGCGGGATGAGCGCGTCCTGGAGAAACCCGCGCATGGTGTCGACGCCGCCGAGGTAGAAGCTCCGGTTCGGGTAGGTCTTCGAGTCGTCCTCGAGGTGGAAGATGCGGCCGACCCGGAGCTGCGTGGCCCAGACGACGTCTTCGGCGAGCGAGACGTAACCGCTCGTGGTCAAGCCCGCCTTCACGAAGTGGCTCACGAACGGCTGGGACAGCTCGAGTTGCGACTCGGTCCGCAGCGTCTGGGCGTACTCGGCGCGCGCCGACGCGTACCAGCCCCTCGTGGGGACGAACGGGCTGTCGCGGAAGTCGACGCTCACGGTCGACTGCGTGGCAAGGATCGTCGACTCGCCCTCGGGGACCCGCAAGAGGCGCTCGAGCCGCGGGTCGTCGTTGTCGCGCAGGTACTCGTTGAGGCTGTCGACGTCGACGAGAAGGTCGACCTTGTTGTTCTCGAGGTTCTCGGCGAGCGTGAGCGTGAAGCGCCGCGACGGGCGCCAGGTGGCGGACAGCACGACGCCGTTCTTGTCGAGGCCGAAGTCGCGCTCGTTGTCCCGGAGGTGCACGAGGTCGAGCGACCAGCGCACGTTCGGCAGCGGCGAGAGGTGGGGCACGGCCACGCCCAGCGTGACGCTCCGCTCGAGCCGGTCCTCGAGCGGGAGCCCCTGGAAGCGGTCGCGGAGCGAGTCCTCGACGAAGATGAACTGGAACGCGAGCTGGACCCGCAGCGACAGGCTCACCGCGTAGCCGAACAGGTTGCGGTAGCCGTACTCGAAGCCGCCGCGGACGCCCTCGCCGGTCGACAGCCCGGCGGCGAAGTCGAGGTACTGTCCGGGCCGCTCGGTCACCGTGACGACGATCGGCTTGACCTGCGCCGGCAGGTCCGCGTCTTGCGGCGCCACGTTCACGCCGCTGAAGATGCCGAGCTCGAGGAGCCGCTCCTGGCTCTCACGCGCGAGCGCCGGTCGGTAGAGATCGCCGGTCCGGAGCCGCAGCCGGTCGCGGATCAGGCTCTCCTCGGTCCGGCTCGCGCCCTGGACGAGGACGCGCCCGACGTGGACCGGGAAGCGCTCCACGATCTGAAAGGTGACCTCCGCCCGCGTACGGTTGCCGCTGAACCGCACCGACGGCTCGACGCGCGCGTAGAGGTAGCCGCGGTCGCGGTAGAGCTCGAGCACGCTGAGCCGCGCCTGCTCGAGCGCCAGGTGGCTGAAGGGCTGACCGCCCTCGAGCCCGGCGGCGATCAGGATGTCCCGCGCCCCGACCACCTCGTTCCCCTCGAGCGCGACCCCGTGCAACATCGTCCGAGGACCCTCGACCACGGGGACCTCGACCACCGCGCGGCCGCCCTCGAGGCGCCGCATGCGAGCAGGTCCGGTGCGCGCGCTGAGGAACCCCTCGGCCTGGTAGAGCTCCCGGATGTGCTCGACGGCTTCCTCGTAGGTGGGCTCGTAGTAGACGCGCTGCGGCACGACCACGAGCGGCGGCGGCACCTCGCGGCGCCTCCTCGGAGGACCCGACGTGATCGCGTGCGCGACCTCCGTGTCGACCGGATCGAAGACGCTCGATCCCGGAAGGTCCTCCTGCAGGTAGCTGAAGACCTGGTCCCGGAGGAACTCGGTCTCGAAGTGGATCGCACCGGGGAACGTCACGGCGACGACCTCGAGCTGGGAGCCCGGCTCGACGCCGACGCGCAGCTCGGCCCGATCGTCCTGGCCACGCACGCCCACGCGCTCGACCCGGACCACGGCGTCGTGGAAGCCGTGCCGGCGGTACAGGTCCACCACGCGGTCGCGGATGGACGGAAGCTGTACCGCGCTCAGGCGCTCCTCCGACAACAGGAGCACGTCCTCCACGTCCGTGCGCTCGAGCGGCTCGAACCCACGGACGACGACCTCGTAGCGTGGTCCCGGGCTGCTCTGCACGGACACGATGGCCTGGCGCGGTCCGGCGCGGGTCACGGACACCGGACCGAGCGCGGCCTCGAGCCAGCCCCGCTCGCGCATCTCGACCTCGGCCGCGGCGACCTGCTCCTCGACGCGTCCCACGTCGAGCACGTCTCCGATCTCCACGCGCAGCGCCGAGTACGCCCCGCTCTCCGGCGGCGGAGGCTCTCCCCGGAACCGGAGCCGGACGACCCGTGTCGGCTCGCCTTCGGTGACCTGGACGAGCAGCACCTTGCGCGTGGGGTCGTCGGTGTCGCGCACGATCATGCGCGCGCGAGCCTCCTCGTACCCGTGCTCCGCATAGAGCTGCTCCGCCGCCCGCGCCAGCTCCCCCAGGTGCTCGCTCCGCAGCTCGGCGCCCGTCGTCAGCTCCATCTCGCGCAGGAGGTCGTCGGCGCTCAGGACATCGTTGCCCTGGATCTCGACGCGCTGGAGCACCACCTGCGGGGTCAGGTGGGCGACGACCCGCACGCCGCCCTGCACGGCGACGACGTCCACCTGCACGTCCGCCCAGCGCCCGCTCCGCGCGAGGCGCTCGATCGCGTTGCGGACGAGCCGGCGCGACAACGGCGCGCCGAGGGGGATGCCGATCTCCCGCTCGGCCGTGATGCCGGCCGTCTCGCCCGCGACCTCGACCTCGACGATGCGCTGGCCGCGGAGCCCGAGGGGCACGTCGGCCCGCGCGGGTGCCGCCAAGAGCAGCGCCGCGAGGAGCACCGAGCAGAGCCTGCATCGCGTCGCCCACGGGACGACGCGACACACCCTCGGTTCGTTCACTCGAACTCCAACCGCCATCGCACGTCGACGCCGATGTTACCCAGCGTCGACGTCGTCGTGGTGTTCACGTTGTCGTAGCTCGCCTGGATGCTGGTCTGCTCGTCGAGGCGCCACTCCACGCTGGTCCGGACCTCCCGCTGCTCGCCCAGGCCGGTCGAGGCGCTCAGCCTCACCCGGTCGGCGATGCGCTTGCCCACCGAGAGCTGAGGCTCGGTCCGGTTGGTCCGGGGAGAGTAGCGGCTGGTGATGCCGAAGTCGTCGATGACCGGCACCGCTCGCTGCACCTCTCGGTCGAGGCCCGTCACGCTCGTGAGCGCCTCGAGCGCCGCCGTGCCCGTGATGTCGTCCGCCTGGAGCTGCTCGGCCTCCGCGCGGGTCATCCCGATCGTCAGGAGCAGGATGACGTCCTCCTGGGACAGCTCGGGCTCGCTGCTCGTGTCGAGCTGGAAGGCGTCACGATTCCCGTGCGCGTGGAGCCGGATGCGCCAGTTCGGTCCCGTCAGGTCCCCGCTGCGGCGCACTTCGGTCACCGCGACGATGTCGAAGTTGGGGTCGATCCGGAACGTGTCCTCGAAGTCGATGGTCCCACGGCGGATCTCGAAGTCGGTGTCGCGGAACCGCACGAGCCCCCGCGGGATGACGAGGCTCCCGACTGCGCCGAAGCGCTGGTCGGTGCCGACGACCCGGAAGGGGCGCTCCGAGTCCTCGATGCGGACCTCGGCGTCGATGACGTTGTTCGAGATGCGCATGGGGCGTTCGTCCACGACGCGCAGGTCGAGCTCGAGCCGGTCCTCGTCGGGGCTGTACTGCTCGACGTCCGCGCGCCGGCGCCGCGACAGCTCCCCGAGCGTGCGCGAGAGCTGGATGGGCTTGGTGTATACGACCCGATCGAGCTCGAGCGTCCCGTGCAGGCGCGGAAGCCGCTGCTCCTGCTGCCAGTCGAGCCGCACGTCGCCGCCGAACGACAGCGCCACGCCGGGATCCGGCGACAGGGACAGATCGCGCGCCGCGATCTCCATCTCGTAGCGGTCCAGCCCTAGGCCCTGGAGCGTCGCAGATCCGCTCAGCTCGATGAAGCCGCCGGCCATCTGCGCGCGGAACGCCTCGAAGAGCACGCGGCGGGCGCTGAACGTGATCTGCCCACCGACGCCGTGGAGCGGCTCCTCGAATCCGGCGTACCGAAACGCTCCGTCGCTCACGATCGCGCGGCCGTACACACGCGGGTCGGCGAAGGGCCCGCTCAGGTTGACGTGGAGGTTGACCCGGCCCTCGGCCTGGGTGAGCCGCGGCGTGAGGGTCGCGGCGAGCCCGAGGTCGATCTCGCCGTCGAGCTCGAGCGCGAGGCCACGGCTCGACCCGCCGCCCGAGATGGCGAGGTGCGTGGAAGGCCCGGTGAGCTCGGCGCGCGCGACCTCGAAGTCGCCGCGGTCGAAGCGCACGTCGATCCCGCCGTGGTTGCGGAGCGTGACGCGGCCCTGCCCGAAGCGCAGGTCGGACAGCGTGAGCCGCCCGACCAGCGAGTCGTCCCGCTTCATGGCGCCGCCCGTGAGCTCGACGCGCCCCGTGACGGATCCGTGCAGGGGCGCGTCCGACCTCGCCTGCCGGAGGAACGGGCGGAAATCGAGGCCCGCGGCCTCGACCACCCCCCGCAGCGGGTACACCTCGGTGCGGCCGATGGCCATGTCCACCCGGACCTGCCCGCCGAGGCCCTCGCCGCAGACGAGGAACGCCATCGGCCGGACGAGCCGCGGGAGGGGCCCCTCGATCGTGCGCAGCGGCGGGTCGGCGGGCCAGCGCCCGCGCCACAAGCCGTTGCGCGCCGCAGCGCAGGGCTCGTCCCGCGGGAGGTTGCCCGGATCCCACGTCTCGGCGACCCGCACCCACTCGTCCTGGCGGTCGGTCAGCCGCACGTACGCGCGCCCGTCGCCGATCATCACGCCGCGCCAGGTCAGGCCGGTGACGTTCACGTCGAGGTGCGCGAGGGGCACCTCTGCGGTGCCGCGGACCTCGCCGACGACGCTGTACGCGCCGCCGAGCTCGGGGAGCCGGTCGCTGAGCCCCTCGGTGTCCCGGACCGCGATGCGGTCGGCGGCCGCGGTCATCTGGAGCTCGCCGCCGAGGCCCATCCGCCCGGTGACCGTGAGGGTTCCGTCGCCCTTGCGCAGGTGCATGTGCTCGATGTCGAGCTCGCCGCCGCGGTAGCCCTGCTCCCAGTACCGCCAGTGCCATCGCCCGCGGAACGCGCCGTCGCGGAACGCGAAGTCGTTGATGGTCGCTTCGGGGACCGTCAGGTCCATGTCGGCGATCATCGTCCCGCTCTCGGCGTCGCCGGGGAACCCGCGCGTGTAGCGGATCGACGCCTGGCCGCGCACCACGCCCTGGTAGTCGGTGAAGCGCTCGTCCTCGTCGTAGTGGAAGACGTGGTAGAAGTCGCCGAGCGTGAAGTGCTCGGTGTCGAGGCGACCCTCGGCGAGGAAGCGGTCGTCGCTGAAGTCGAGGAAGAGGTCGTCGACGACGTAGCGGCTCTCGCGCTTGGTCGCGGTGACCCGGGGGAAGCGGACCGCGAGCCCGTCCTTCTCGAGCTGTGCGTCCGACTCGATGTCGCCGAGCGGGAAGGTGTTGAACGAGAAGCCCGAGAACACGAGGTGCCCGTCCAGGGTCGGATCGGAGAAGGTGCCGTGCACCGCCACGGTCACGCTGCCGGCGCCGCCGATCGGGAAGTCGACGAGCGGCGTGCAGTCCTGGAGATCGAGGTCCTCGGACGTGACGTCCACGCGCAGCGTGTCGTCGAACCCGAGCAGCACGTCCCCGTGCAGCCGAGACCGTGGCGTGTCGGCGACCAGCCGCTCGAAGCGGAGCCCGTCCGGACGCACGCTCACGCCGCCGGCGATGCGCGCGCGCGTGACCCCCACCACGCGGCGCTGGGGCTCCTCGTGCCACGCGCCCCGGGTCACCAGGAAGTCTCGCGTGTCGACGGTGATCGGTCCGCGGAGGTCGAGCGGATCGAGGGTCCCGTGCAGCGCGGCCTCGCCGTCCATGTGCCACTGCACGATGGTGTTCGGGGTCACGCCGAGCTGCTCCATGAGCGCGTGGAACTCGAGGCCGTCGATGCCGACGGTCACGTCGAGCGGGTAGCCCTCGGAGAGGGCGACGGTCCCCTGGATCGGCACGCGCCCGCCGTCCCGGACGAGCACCGCGAAGCTCCCGTCCTCGAGGGCGACGCGCTCGGGCGTCGCGTCCACGTGCAGCTCGATGTCGTTCAGGCCCCACCGGCCGACGCGGCCGTCCTCGACCACCACGCTGCCGTGGCCGGTGATCCCGTCCTCTTCGCTCGCCGCCTCCCCCTCGATCTGCACGACGCCGGCGAGGTCGGGCAGCTCCCACCCGTGGGGCAGCCGGTCGAGGTGGGCGAGGTTCGCGCGCACCTTGGCCGCTCCGTGCCAGCCGACCCCGAACGGCAGCGGGATGAACGTGTCGCGCAGCTCGATCTTCAGGTGCGGCGTCCAGGCGACGACCTCCTCGATGTCGACACCCTCGTCGGGATCGACGTGCCCGAGCGCGTGGAAGCGCTGCAGGCGCTCGCTGCCGAGGGCGTGGTCGAACCGGCCGGTCACCGCGCTCACGCGGAGGTCCATGGCGTTGCCGCTCCCGGCGTCGATCTCGAGGTTCACGCCCTCGAGCCGGGCGTTGCCGAATGGCTCGGCGTCGAGCGTGATCCGCGCGCCCGTGGCGACCAGGCGGTCGAACGGGATCTCGTCGCCGCCGCCTCCCGCGTTGCGCGGCCGAGGCAGGTTGCGGATCTCTCCGTCGCGCAGGACGAGGTTCACGACGGGACCCTCGATCTCCACCGTCTGCAGGTCGACCGTGCCCGACAGGAGCGCCCAGAGCGACGGCTCGATCGTGAGCCCGTCGGCCTCCGCGAAGGTGCCGTAGACGGGATCGTCGAGCACGATGCCTCGGGCCACCACGCGCGGCACGGGCAGGACCTCGACGTCGACGTGCTCGAGGGTCGCCGTCAGGCCGAGCTCCGAGTGGATGGCCGAGACGGCCGCGTCGCGCATGCGGTCACGTCCCCAGGGGGTGGCGACGAGGACGAACACGGTGCAGAAGGGCACGGCGACGATCAGAAAAACCAGTGTGATCGCCCACTTGTGCCACTTCCTGCGGGCCCGGAAGCGCTTCACCGGATCGTCGCCTGCTCCAAACGGCCAGGGTAGCACGGGCCCGTTTCTCCTGCGTGATACGGGGCGACGCGGCAGAGGTGGCCGAGATTCAGCCGGAAACCGAGCTCGCGCCCGATTCGGGCGGTCGCCTGCAATTCGGGAGACGATCTGCTATTCGACCCCCGAGCCATGGAGCCTCGGATCCCGGCGGGTCGGACCCGCGAGACGAAGATCCGCCGCGACGCGAGCGGGCGCTGGTTCGACGGAGACGATCCGATCGAGCACCCGCACCTGGTCCGGGCCTTCGACGCGTGGATCGGGATCGCGCCGGACGGCCGCTTCTGCCTCGAGAACGACGTCAACTGGGCCTACGTGACGGTCGAGGGCGCGCCGCTCTTCGTGCACCGGGCGCGCGTCGCGGACGGTGAGGCGCGGCTCACGCTCTCGGACGGGCGGGTCGAGCCCCTCGATCCGCGCACGCTCCGGCAGGCCGAGGACGGCACTCTGTACTGCACGGCGAGGGACGGGACGATGACGGCGCGCTTCGATCGGGAGGCGATGCAGCAGCTCGAGGCCGCGGTCGGCGAGGACGAGCAGGGCGTCTACCTGGAGCTCGGCGGCGAGCGGATCCGCCCTCCGGTCGTCGACGATCCTCTTGCCCCCAAGGCCCCATGAAGAACGCCGAGCTCTACGCGGCCCTCGTGGCCATCCTGGTCGCCGCGCCGCTGGTGTACGTCTTCTCGCGCGCCATGGCCGACGGCCAGGTGCGGGCGAGGGAGGTGCCCCTCCGCGCCATCCTGGGCGACGAGGCGTACGAAGACCTGGCGGAGGGCGAGGCGACCCAGCTCCACTACCTGGGTGACGACCGGCGCGCGCCCGACTTCACGCTCACCGACGCGAACGGCCGGGAGTGGAGGCTCCGTGACCACCGCGGCAAGGTGATCGTCATGAACTTCTGGAGCATCACCTGTCAGCCGTGCGTCGAGGAGATGCCGACGCTGATCGAGCTCGCCCGGATCGCCGAGGGACGCGACGACGTGGAGGTCGTGGCGATCAGCGTGGACGAGGGCTGGGAGGAGGTGGCGAGGCTCTTCCCGGCGGACAACTCGCTCACCGTGCTGTTCGACCCGGAGCGCGAGGTCGTGCGCGACCGGTTCGGAACGCGCCTCTACCCCGAGACGTGGTTCATCGATCCCGACGGCGTGATCCGCCTGCGCGTCGACGGCGCGCGGGACTGGTCGTCTCCGATCGTGCTGGAGCTGGTCGAGCTGTTCGACTGAAGCGCCAACGTTCAGGGAAGGAGCACGAACCCGGCCTCGGCGAAGTGGCGATCGAACGTCAGCACGTCGGTCACGCCCCGCTCGCGCATGAGGACGAACGACGCCGCGTCGCACAGGCTGAGCTTCGGGTCGGGGTTCCGCAGGAGCTCCCGCCAAGCCGCCTGCAGTTGCTCGGCGTCGAGCGCTGCTACCTCGATGACCCGGCTGCGCAGGATGCGCTCGCCCACCTCGCGCGACGCCTGGTAGCCCGCCCTGCGCCGCAGGAACGTGACCGTCTCGGCGAGGACGAGCTGCGTCGTCAGGACCGGCGTCCGCGTCCGCGCGAGGTTCGCCCAGACTGCTTTCGCGCGCTCGTGCCCCGGGTCCCGGTGGTTCCCGAGGGCGATGAAGCCGGAGCTGTCGGCGAAGACCACGGCCCTTCCTCCTCGTAGACGACGCTGTCGATGTCGGCGGCCGACCCGGCGCCCGACGCGAAGCCGGGCACGAGACCCACGAGCCCGAGCGCGGGATCATCCTCCCAGTCCGCGGTGCCCGGCCCCTCCGCCGCCAGGTACCTGTCCAGCGCCTCACGGACGACGGCGGCGAGCGTGGTCCCCCGCTCGCGCGCGAGGCGCGTCGCCTCGCGGTGCTGGATGTCCGTGAGGTAGATCTGGGTCCGGCGGTCCGTCATGATGTATCGCCGTGATGTATAGCCGCGCAGCGAGGCCTTCGCAACCCCCGCTCAGCCGGGCGAGGCCCGATGGCGGTCGGCCGGGTGGGCCTGCCGGCGGGCGTGGCGGCTGCGCACCTCGAAGGCGAAGGAGGACAGCACCTCGGCGTCGAGCGGGTCGCCGTTGAGCGGCAGCGTGAGCGACGCGAGGCCCTCCCGCTCGGCGACGTGGAAGAGCTGCGTCTCGGCGATCTTGTTCGGCATGCACTCGAGGGGGCCGACGCTGACCACTCCGTCGATGAGGCCGTGGCGGTGCTCGTGGACCGGGCCGCCGAGCGTCAGGACCGCTTCGCCCGCGAGCTCGTCACGGATGTACGGTCGCGCGGCCTCGAGGGACTCGGCGACGGTCGTCCGGGTCGGCCAGTCGAGCACCTCGGCCACGCTCTCGTAGGCGCGCGAGACGATCCGCTTCTGGACGGCGGCGCTGAGCTGCGCCCCCACGCCGCGCCGCTCGCCGCGCGCGAGGCTCAGCCAGTCGGAGTACTCGAGCCACTCCACGAAGGGCGCGAAGCGCACCCTCAGGCCCTCCCGCTCGAGCTTCTCCACGACGAAGTCGTTCGCGAACGGATCGCACCGCACGTAGATCTCCCCCACCAGCATCACGGTCGGGCAGTCGCGCGAGGAGCGCACCGCGCGCAGGTCGAGCGCCGCGCGGCGGAGCAGGTCCGCGCAACCGAACAGGCGCCCGGTCGCGGTCTGGAGCAGCGTGCGCGCGATCGACAGGTCGCCCTGGGCCGCTCCCTCGAGCAGGGCGAGCAGCTCCCGCCGGTAGCGGTCGTACACCGCCTGCGCCGCGCCGGGGCGCGTCTCCACCGGGCGCACGTGGTAGAGCGCCTCGAGGAGCATGTCGCTCGCCGCGAACCCCGTGACGACCAGCGCGGCGAAGCCCGGAGGCAGGCCCTCGAAGTAGTCCGCGTCGTTCGGCGACCAGATGCTGACGCGGTCTGCCCAGCCGAGCCGCGAGAGCACCGTGCGGTGCAGCATGTTGTAGACCCCGAAGCGGCAGGGCCCGTTCGCCGTCGGCATGAAGAACGCGAACCGGCGGTCGGTCTCCCGCTCCCTCTCGAGGCGCGAGAGCAGGCTGCCGAGGGTGATGCACATCGGCACGCACTCCTTGCCGGAGGTGTAGCGGCGGCCGAGCCGGAGCGACTCGCGGTCGGGCTCGGGCAGCGCCTCGGCCTCGACGCCGATGCCGTTCAGGCAGGCCGCGAGCGCCTCGGCGCCCGCGCCCATGCGCGGGATCAGGATGCGCTCACGCCGCCCGCGGATGTGGTCGAGCCCCTCGGTCCGGCGGTCGACGTGCCGGAGGTCGTTCGGCTCGCTGCCCCGCGCGGCGCTCAGGTCCTCGCGGACGCAGTGCAGGAAGGCCTCGATGCGTGTCTTGGTGCCCGCGTCGCCGGCGTGCCCGTCGGTCTCGATCACGGCGAAGGGCTTGCCCTCCATCGCGTGCGCGTAGAAGTGCAGGTTGAAGCTGTCCGGGCCGCAGGAGTAGTTGCTGCACCACAGGCTGTGGACGCCGGGCGTGCGCCGGATCTGGTGCGCCGCCCGGAGGTTGCGCTGTCCGAACCCCCAGTAGACGCCGTCGAGCGCCGGCACCGACTCGTCCACCGGGTAGCAGTCGATGGGGATGGCGACCGCTCCCTGCTCGCGCAGGAGCGGCGGGACGTTCGAGCTCAGGACCGGGTTGTAGATGGTGTAGGGCCGGCCCAGCACCACCACCGGCACAAGCTCGTGCTCGTCGCAGAAGGCGAGCGCGCGCCTGCCGAGATCGAAGCACTTCGCGTCGAAGCTGCGCTGCGCCTCGTGGGCACGCCGGAAGGCCTCCCACCACCCGATGCCCGGCACGCCGAGGGCGGCCGCGAGCTGTTGACAGCCCTTGAGGAACGGCGCCGAGAAGAGGTCGGAGCCGCCGACGTCGAAGACGGGCGAGAGGATCTTCTCGCCCAGCTCCTCGCCGAGGTCCCACCGCAGGATGTCGGGGCTCGCCTGGACGATGGGGCAGGTCACCGCGTGCTTCTCGGTCGACACCGTCGGGATCTCGCGGAGCATCGGCGCGAAGACCACGTCGACGTCCCGCTCCGCCAGCTCCGAGACGACCCCGTGGTAGAGCTGCATCGGGGCGCAGAACGGCACGTTCGCCTCCTCGATGCCGCGCTTGAGCTTGGCGTGGTCGCCGCGCTCGGCCACCACGACGTCGAACCCGAGCTCGTCGAAGAAGGTGGCGAAGAAGGGGAACAGCCCCTTGAGCTGGAACTCGTCGGTCAGGCCCACGCGCCGCCGCCCGCGGGGGCGGGTCACCCGCGCGAGCAGCTCGTCGATGATCTCCTGTCGCTCCCGGAAGGGATCGGGGGTGAGATCGGGGAGCTTGCGCTTGCCGGTGCCCTTGTCCCAGAGCGAGCAGCTCCCGCCCCAGGTGAACCGTGGCAGCGACCGGCCGACGCGCGTCTGGATGCGGTCGATCTTGCAGCGGTTGCCGGGGCTGCCGCAGCCGCGGGTCGCCTTGCACACGAAGGTGTCCTTGCGCACCACCTCGGCGGCGAGGAAGCGCTCGGGATCGACCCCGTCGGCGGCGAGCTCGGCTCCCATCTCCTTGCGCGCGAGCAGCGCGATGCCGAGCGCGCCGACCGTCCCGGGGTTCGGCGGCACGACCACCTCGCTCCCGGTCTGCCGCACCACCGCCGCGGCGAGCGCGTCCGAGGCGAAGGGCATCCCCTGACAGAAGACGACCTGGCCGACCGAGCGGTTGCCCTTGACGCGGTTGAGGTAGTTCTGGACGACCGAGTCGTAGATCCCGGCGATGACCGAGCGGTTGTCGACACCCGCCGAGACCGCTCCGTCGATGACCTCCGCCATGAAGACGGAGCAGTGCTGGCCGAGCGAGACGCCGCCCTCCGATCGGAGCGCCTCCTGGCCGAGCTGCACCACGTCGTCGATGCCGGAGAACTTCTTGCCCTGCTCCTCGATGAACGACCCCGTGCCGGCGCTGCAGGCTTCGTTCATGGCGGCGTCGACGACGCGACCCTCCGACAGGCGGATGTACTTGGCGTCCTGCCCGCCGATCTCGAAGATGGTGTCGACGCGGCGATCCCACGACAGCGCGCCCTCGGCGTGCGCGGCGATCTCGTTGATGACGCAGACGCGATCGGCGCCGTAGCAGGTCGACAGCATGGAGCCGACGATCTCGCGGCCGCTCCCCGTGGCGCCGAACGCCACCACGGGGCGGGCACCGACCGGAGCTTCGACGAAGTGCCGCATCAGCGCCTGCGCCGCGGCGACCGGGTTGCCGTTGGTGTTGACGTACGACTCCCACACCGCGCGCCCCTCGACGTCGATCGCGACGACCTTCGAGCCCGTCGAGCCGATGTCGAAGCCGAGGACGAGCCTCGCGTCGCCGCCGTCCGCCGGCGCGACCGGCGAGGCCTTCATCCGCCGCACGCCGTGGAGGCTGTCCGCGAGCGATCCGACCCGATCGAGCTCGGGCGCCGGCGGCTCGAGGACGAGGCGGTCGAGCGGGACCGCCCGCGCCGATCGCCGAGCCGCCACCGACGCCGCGCCGAGGGCGTCGAGGTAGACCCCGCCCTCGCCGACGGGCGGGAGCAGCCGCATGTCGTGGCGCGCGAGGAACCGCTCGAAGTGCGCGCGCACGCGCGCCGACCGCGACACTCCGCCGGCGAGCATCACGGCGGCGGGGCTGACGCGCGGCTTGATGAGAACCTGGACGTTCTCGCACACCGCGTCGTAGAGGCCCGCGAGGATGCGCGCGTGGCTCGTCCCCTTGTTGGCGAGGTGCGTCATGTCGGTCTTGAGGATGACCGGGCACCGCCCCGACAGCGGCGCCGGGTCCTCGACGTCCTCGCACAGCGCGCTCGCCTGCTCGATCGTCAGGTCGAAGCGCCCCGTGAGCTGCCGGAGGAAGTTGCCGGTGCCCTGGGAGCAGCGCGAATTCTGTCGCATCACCTCGACGCCGCTCGTGCGCAGCTCGAGCACCGAGAAGCCGTGGCCGCCGATCGAGACGACCGTCGCCTCCTCGAGATCCGGGTGGAGGAGCTTCAGCCCCTCGGCCTGCGCCTGCTTCGTCGGCACCCGCAAGAGGTCGACGAGCGTGCTCGCGCGCCCCACCACCGCCGCGCCGGCCACGCCGTCCCAGTCCCAGTCGCGGAGCAGCTCGCGCAACGCGCGCGCCGGCTCCTTGTGGTGCTCCGAGAGCGCGTGCCGCGTCCAGCGCAGCTCGCCGCCCTCGCCCCGAAGCTCGACCGCCTTGACGGTCTCGGCCCCCACGTCGATCCCCACCCAACGCTCGGTCATGGGGCGAAAGGTCCCTGCTTCGAGCGCGGCGTGATTGCGCCACGACAACCAACTGACACGCGTGTCACCGTTCGGAGGCGCGGGGAGGATCACGCGCCCGGCGAGCCGGGGCGACGGGACGCGACCCGCACGTGCGCGTCCGCGTCGAGCGTCTGCTCCTCGCGCGCGTGCCCCGCGGCTACTGCCTCTTCAGAAGCTCAGCTCGTGCTGCAGGAGGATGGCGTCGAAGTCGCCCGCCGGCTCGTCCATGGTGGCGGCGGGCGTGCCTTCCGTGCCCTCCGGCGTGCGGGCGGTCAGCATGGGATCGTCGGTCGATCCGGTGCCGGGATCGCTCTCGAGCTCCGGGGTCCACGACCGAAACAGGTCGGGGGCGTCCTGCCAGGGCCCGCCGAGCCCGATCGAACGGCCGACCACGAGGACGCGGCCGTCCGGGCGGACCGTGACCGCCGCTGCCTCCTCGTCCTCCGGTCCCCCCCAGGTCTTGGCCCCGAGGCCGGCGCCCGCGGCGTCGAACGCGACGAGCAGGATGTCCTTGTACCCTGCGCCGAAGCTCTCCGTGGTGCCGGCGACGTAGACCCGGCCGTCCGGCCCGACCGCGATCCCCGTGGGCGCGTCGATCTCGTAGCTCTCCGAGCCCACCCACGAGTTGCTCCACACGCCCTCGGCCGCCGAGTCGACCTTGCGAACGAAGATCTCGGTGTTGCCCGTGGCCGTCGCCTCGGCGTGGACGGCGAGGTAGGCCGCGCCTTCCGCGTCGACCGCCACGAACGCATCCTTCCCGTCGCAGCTCGCGGGCGCGTCGAAGACGTCGTGCAAGAGCGTGCCCGAGTCGTCGAAGACCCAGTAGGCGTACGAGTTGAGTGAGGAGGAATTGTAAGCGAGCCCGGCGAGGTGGATGCGGCCGTCGGGGCCGATCGCCATCGAGTTGGCCCGACTGCCGCTGCGCGCGACCGCGGTGCGGCTCCAGACGAGCGCGCCCGTGGCGTCGAGCTTCGCGACGAGCGCGTTCATGCACGTCGGCTCGCACTCGGGGTCGTTGCTGCCGAAGTATGCGCTGCCCGCGACGTAGAGGCTCCCGTCGGCCCCGACGGCGATCGCGCGGGCGCTCGCGCCCGCCGAGGCGCTCGTGTCCCACGTCTTCGCCCACTCGAGCGCGCCGGTCGCGTCGTACGCCAGCACCAGGAGCTCGACCGACTCCGAGAAGCTGGACGTCGAGCCGGCCACGTAGACCCCTCCGTCGGGAGCCACCGCGAGCGCGCCTCCGAAGTCGGCGCCGTCGCCGCCCCACGTCCGGGCCCACAGGAGCTCGCCGGCCGCGTCGTACTTGAGGACGACGACGTCGCCCTCTCCCGCTCCGAAGCTGCGGGTGGAGCCGACCGCGTACACGTTGCCCACCGGGTCCACGGCGACCGCAAGCATGCCGTCGCGCTCCGGCCCCCCCCACGTGTGGCCAAAGTCCGTCGGCGTGACCCCCGAGCCTGCGTCGCCGCTCGAGCCCGAGTCCCCGGCCGCATCCCGCGTGACGCCGCCGTCCGTGCCCCCGCCGCCGCCCCCGTCGCGGTCCGCGGCCCCGTCGTCACCGCAGCCCAGCGCGCACCAGAGCAGGGTCGTCGTGAGGATCGCCGTTCGCCGTCGAGAGCGCTCGTCCAAGGAAACCATGAATGTCGTCTTTCTCGGCCGTCGCTTCGTGTGAGCATTGCCAGGGCGACGCCGCGTCGGATGATACCGTGGAGCCGTGGCGTCATCAGCAGCGACTCGGACGTCGTTCACGAGACGGGCCGCCAAGGGCCCGGTGAGCATCGTGTTCGTGTACAATCACTCCGTGCTCGGTCGAAGTAACCCCTCACGCAGCAGGCACCGTCGCATCGTGCCGATGGTCGTGCTGGTGATGCTGTTCGGGGAGAGCCTCGGGTGCAGCGAGCGCGAGGGGCCCGGCACGGGACACGACGGCGGCGGCGTGCTCGACGCGGGCGGCGGCGCCGATGCGGGCTCGCCGGCCGACTCGGGAGAGCCGGACGCGGGCAGCACGGCGGACGGTGGCGGCACCGACGCGGGCGACGGCGACGCGGGCGCACATCCGGACAGCGGCGCGCCCGAAGACTCGGGAACGACCGACGCCGGACCCATGGACTCGGGAACGGCGGACGCCGGACCGGCGGACGCGGGTTCGTCCACGGACGCAGGGCCGGCGGACGCGGGTTCGTCCACGGACGCGGGGCCGCCTGCGGTGCACACCGCGCTCGTCACGTCGGAGACGCTCGCGAGCACGCTCGGAGGTCTCGCCGGCGCGGACACGACCTGCCAGAGCCTCGCCGAGACCGCGGGCCTCGTTGGAACGTACCGCGCGATCCTGAGCGACAGCACCACGGACGCGCGCGACCGGCTCGCGATCCGGAGCGAGGTCCGCGACACGGCCGGGACGCTCCTCGCGACGGGCCCGGGCGAGCTGTGGGGCGGCTCCCTCCGCGCGCGCCTCCACCGCGACGAGAACGGCGCGACGGTCACGACGTCGATCATCTGGACCGGTACCGACGCCGACGGGACCCGCGACGACGCCGGGGGCTTCTGCGGCAACTGGACGAGCGGCTCGGGCGGCGCCGAAGCGGGCCGCACCGACCAGAGCGACCACCGCTGGATCAGCATCTACGGCTCCGGCTCGAGCTCCGGGCACGCGTGCTCGAACACGAGCCGCATGTACTGCATCCGCGTCGAGTGAGTCGGCGACGCCGGCCGAGTCGGGGACCGCCCGGGCAGCCCGCGCGACGAGCGCGTCGTCCGAGCGTCGCTCGGCTCTTCAGTGCTAGGGCGACGCCGCGTCCGATGATACCGTGGTGCCGTGGCGTGTAGGATGGCTGCGTTCCGGGGGGGGCTCCTCGTGTGCGCGCTGGCCATCGGGGGCTGCTCGGTCGATCGCGAGGGGCTGCTCGTCGTCCACCGGGACGCCGGTCCCGCGGACGCCGCGCTCGACGCATGGCCCGCGGACTCGGGCGGCTCGCTCGTGGAGATCGGCGACGACTCCTTCGAGGACTTCCGCGCCGGTGATCTCGGCGCGAGCGTGGCCAACCTGTACGTCCGGGCGGACGGCACGGTGGCGCCGGTGCTGCGCTGGGACGTCGACGGCGACGGGACCGGTGACGTGGTCGCGCCTTCGTACTTCGACGGGATCACCCACGACCTGATGACTCCCGTCTACCTCGGCGGCGACGGCGGCTTCCCGGAGGCCGGCCGGGTGATCGAGCTGCCGACGACCGCCGCGCTCGGTGCTCTGGCGGCCGATCTGGACGGGGACGGCTGGACCGACGTCGCCTTCGCGAACCACTACTCCACCGCGACCGCGTCCTACTCGGTCGAGAGCGTCGTGTACTGGGGCTCCGCGGCGGGTTTCGCCGTCGCGTCGCGCACCGCGTTCCCCACGACCGCCGCCTACACGGTGGAGGCCGCGGATCTCGACCACGACGGGCACCTCGATCTGATCGTCGGCAGCTACTCGGACGTCGTGGCCGCGCCGCCCGTGCGCGTGTACTGGGGTGACGGCGCGCGGTTCGCGTCGAATCGGGTGACGGAGCTGGCGGCCGAGGACGCGGTGGACGTGTGTCCCGCCGACTTCGACAGGAACGGCTGGGTCGACCTCTTCGTCACGCGCTACAGGGAGGGGATCACCCGCTCGACGACCTCGTACCTCATCCCCTTCGACGAGACGGGACCGCTCGGCGCGACGCCCTTCCCCACCACGGCGGCCCACGGCTGCGCCGTCGCCGACCTCGAGGCGGACGGGTACCTCGACGTGATCGTCACGCAGTTCGAGACGGACGCGGGGCTCGCGCTGCCGTCCTTGGTGTTCCACGGGACCGAGACGGGGCCGTCGCCGTCCTCGCCCACCGAGATCGACGTGAGCTACCCGGGCCGGCCGCGGATCGCCGACTTCGACGGTGACGGGCGGCTCGACGTCCTGGTCCCGAGCAGCTTCTCGGCGGGTAGGCGCGTCACCGACAGCCCCGTCTTCTTCGGCGACGCCACCGGCTTGCGCGCGCTCGAGCACCTGCCGGGGCTCGGCCCCTACGACGCGGACGTGCGGGACTTCGACGGCGACGGCAACCCCGACGTCCTCCTCGCCAACCGGCTCGACGACGTGGGCTCCTACGGCCAGCCGATGTACCTCTATCCCGGATCGCCGGGCACCGGTTTCGAGGAGGTCGAGGCCGAGCTCCCAGGCCAGAGCCCCGTCGCGCTGCTCTCGCGCGACTGGGGCGACACCTACCGCCGCGGCGGACGCGAGCTGTTCGTCAGCCGTCCGATGGAGATGCCGGACGGGGCCTCGCTCGAGCGCGTCGCGTGGGAGGCGAAGACGCCCGGCGGCTCGGCCGTCCGGCTCCAGCTCCGGACCGCCGAGTCCCTCTCGGACCTCGAGACGACGAGCTTCTCCGGGCCTACCGGGCCCGAGGACTGGTACGACGGGACGCCCTCGGCGACGCCGCCCGCCCGCGGCCGCTACGTGCAGTACCGCGCAGAGCTGCGCTTCACCGCCGCCGGCGGTCCACGCCTCGAGCGCGTCACGCTCGGGCTGCGAGAACCTCGTCCCTGAAGGCCGGCGCTCGCCACCGTCGACAGGGCGCCCGGTTCAAGAGATGCTGGCCGCGGTGGGCGGGAAGAGGAGGAAGGGGCTGGTCCTCTTGGTGGGCTGCGCCGCATTCGTCGCGGCCGCCGGGGTCGTCGGCGTGGTGCTCGTGCTCCGCTTCCTTCCCGACCTGCGCCGGGAGGAGGAGCTCACCCGGGTCGAGGACACGGACTACCGGTTTCGCATCGTGCACCCCGGGCCCGGATGGCGGTTGATGGCGAGCGACGACGCGCAGTCGGTCAATCCCTACGCTCTCGCGGGTGCGATGAACGCGACCGGCGGAACGGTCGGCCTGGTCCTGGCCGAGCACGCCGACGGTATGGACCTCGCCGCCGCCGAGGCCTCCGTCGTGCAGAGCATGATGGTGGACGCATCCGCGCGCAGCGAGCCGCGGACGGTCGACTTCCACGGCCTGCCGGCGCGGCGCCTCGCGCTCGAGGGCGACATGGAGGGCCTCGTGTTCCACTTCGACGTCCTCGTCTTCCTCCATCGGGGCTACCTCTACCAGCTCTTCTGCGCGACGCCCGCGGCCACCGCCGATCGAGGCTCGCACGCGGAGCAGTTCTTCGCTGCCTTCTCGATACTCCCGGGAGAGGTGCGGGGCCGCGACAGGCGGATCGCCGTGGCGGATCAGCGAGGAGCAGGCTGGCGGATCGCCTCGGGCCGGTTCGAGAGCGCGAGCTACGGGCTGGTCCTCGACGGCTCCGAGCCCTTCCAGCTCGTCGATCCCTTCGAGCTCGACGCGAGCGATCCGTTCGCCGAGGCCGGCATCTTCCTCCCCCCGGACGTGTACGTGTTCGTCATCCCCGAGGTGGTCGTCGGCGCGGACGTCCCCGCCTACGCAGAGGACGTGCGGCGGCGTGCGTCGGCCCCCGGCGACGCCCACGGCGAGCCGGTGGTGCACGAGGTGGCGGGCCGGCGCGTCGCCTTCGACTCGTACACGCTGGACGGCGCGGTGCCCTTCCACTACCGGACCGGCGCCCTTCCCCTCGACGACCGCGTCGTGCAGATCCAGGTCTCGTCCCGCTCCGCCGAGCGCGTGGACGCCGCCCTCCCGGACGCCCTCGCCCGGCTGCGGGTCCTCTCGAGCGAAGAGCGGAGGGCGCTCCACGTCGATCTCGAGAGCGAGCCCGACACGCGCGTGGCGGTCGGAGACGGATGGTCCATCCGTGCGGGCGTCTACCGAGACTTCGCGACGGGCTTCCGGTGGTCGAGCCCCACGCGAGCCTGGCGCGTCCGCGGCGGAGACTCGGCGACCCGCCGCCACGAGGCCGCGCGCGTCTCGATGGAGCTTCCGGACGAGGGGATCAGCGGCTACGTGACACTGGAGCCACGAGTCGATGCCGATCCCGCCGCCGAGCACCGGAGGCTCCTCGAGGCGTTCGGTGTCATGCCGCGCGAGGGGGAGCCACAGACACGCACGCAGCAGCTCGGCGCCGTCACGGGGCTCCGGACGCGCACGGTCGTGCAGGACGGTCACCTCGACTTCGACTACGAGCTGGCGACCGCGCCCGTCGCCGGCGGGACCCTCTCGATGCTCGTGTGGTGCGCCGGCAGCGTGAGGCCCGAAGGACGAGACGCCATCGGGGAGGCGGTGGCATCGCTCGAGCTGCCGGGCGAGCCGATGCGGCCGTCGGCGGTCGAAGGGTCGCGCCACATCGACGAGCGGTTCGGCTTCGCCTTCGACTCCCCGTGGCCGGGAACGGTCCCGCAGGACCTCACTCCCGCGCACGTCGCCGCGACGACCTCGATCGTCACCGTGACTCGCGGCCGGCGCTTCGTGATGGTCTTCGCCGTGAGCTCTCCCGCCGCGTCGGTCGACGCCACCATGCGCGTCGTGCTGGACGTCATGATGGACCGCCTGGGCGGCTCCAACCCCTTCTCGTCCGCCGACGAGGGCGCCGCCACGCTCGGGGGACGGCCGGCGACCATGAAGCGCGTGCGGACGCTGGCAGAGGACCTCGCGCTCGTCACGCACGAGAGCGGCGGTACCGTGTACGGTGTGGTCGTGGTGCAGCCGCACCTGGGCGCGACCCCCTTCGACACGATCACGGCCGGCTTCCGTTTCCTCGACCCCCCGTGAGCGTGAGACGGGCGGCACCAACTGCGGACGTGGCGGCGTGGCGCCGGGTGCGGGCGCGGCGTAGCCGTTTGCCTCGGCGAGCTCGCCCAATCCTCGAGAAACGCGCGGGCGGAGCGTCAGCACGCGTCTTGCTCGGGCTCCCGCCATGCCGTGGCCGAGGGGGGAAGGGGACGTTTCCCGCCGGGTGCTGGTGGTCCACGGGGAGCGGCGCGTGGCCGCGGCCTGCAAGGCAGCGCTGCGTGCGTTCGGGTTCGAACCGTTCTCCACGGGCAACGCCGAGCGAGCCCTCTTCGCGCTGGGGAATGCTCCCTACCGCGCGCTCGTGGTGGACCTGCACGCCACGGGCGTCGACGGCCTCGGCATCGTGAGCGCCGTGCGAGCGTATCCGCCGATGCGGTCGCTGCCGATCGTCGGGCTCTTCCCGCACATCGATGACGTGGTCGCGGACCTGGCGTGCAATCGCGGATGCTCCTGCGTGTTGCTCGGACCCCTCCACTCGGACGGCCTCGCCTCGGCGCTCGAGACGGCCCTGGCCACGGTGTGATCAGCGGCGGCGGAGTCGGCGCCGGAGGGCGCGGCTGCGCGGGGACCGCTCGAGCGCGGCGCGCCAGGTCCGGCGGGCGCCCGCCCGGTCGCCGGCGGCGGCGAGGGCGTCGCCGAGGAGGATGCGGTAGCCGACGCTCTCGGGCTCGGCCTCGGAGGCGCTCCGCGCGAGAGCCACCGCCTCGTCCGCGTCGCCCAGGCGGATGAGGACGCGCGCGAGGCTCGCGGACGCTCCCGTGTTGCCGGGGTCGAGCGCGCGGGCCTGCTCGTAGAGCGCGCGGGCGCGCAGCCAGCGGCGGCGGCTCATGAGGCGCCGGCCACGGCGAACGAGGCGCTCGGCGCGCTCGGCCGCCTCGGCAGCGGAACGCTCTGCCGCGGGGGCGGCGCTCCGGCCCGTCGCGGCTGCGGCGGGCCCGGCCGGCGCGGCTTCGGCCGGCGTCTCGGGCGTGCTCTTCTGCGAGCTCGCGGCCATCTTGTCCGGCAGCGGGGCGGCGGCCTTCGAGGAGCCGGAGGTGACGAGCAACGCCAGCGCGATGATCAGCAACAGACCGATTGTCGCCGCGACGACGTACACGCGAGGCCGCTCCAGCACGCGCCGCGGGAGAGGCGCGATCGTCGACCACGCGGTCGCGAGCAGGCGCCGCGCGACCGAGACGGGCCGCGATGACGCGAACGGCTGCATCGGCCCGAGCGCCGGCGGCTCGAACGCCGGTGGCGCGGCCGGGCTCGGGAACGACGGCTCGAAGGCGGGCGGTGCGGGTTGGGGGCCGCTCGCGAACGACCGCTCGAACGCAGGCGACACGGGCGGCGGCCGTCTGCTCTTCGAGGCCGCGGCCGGCGGTGGCGGCGGCCGTCTGCTCTTCGAGGCTGTGGCCGGTGGTGGCGGCGGCCGGCTGCTCTTCATGCCCGCGGGCAGAGGCGGCGGACGCCTCGGGCTCGAGGGTCTCGGCGCGGGGCGCCGGACCGGCTCGGTCGCCTCGCGGAGGGCCGGATGCGGCCGGATCACCGTGACCTCGTCCGTGAGGGGCTCCGGGCCCGGACCCGGAGCCGAGAGGTCGGGGACCGTGCATCCCCACGTGTCGCCACCAAAGGACATCTCCACGACGACGTTGCAACGCACGGACCAACCCGGATTCGCACGGAATCACGGCGCTCGGCGTCGCCGCCGATGACAGCCGACCCCGCGCGCGCGGGGTCGCGCGTTCCCTCCGCCCCCGAGCCGACACGCCGCCGGCGACGCGTCCGCTATCATCGCGCCCGTGCGGACCGACGAGCTCGAGGCGGCGTTCACGCTCCGGTGGGAGGAGCTGAGCATCGCGGACACGGTCGCGGCCCACGACGCCACGATCCGGCCGACCACGGGCCCGACGCTCGCCGCCGCGCGGATGCGCGGAGTCGCGACCGACCAGCTCCCGCGGATCTCGATCGACCGCCAGCAGGCGCCGGCCGCCGACGTCCGGACGAGCCGGGACGCCGCGGACCTACTGCTCGTCTCCACCCTCGGCGAGGGTGGGATGGGGCGCGTGCACCTGGCCCGGCAGCGGTCGCTCGACCGGGAGGTAGCCGTCAAGACGCTCAAGCCCGACGCGCCCGACCGTGCGCGCGCGGCGCTGCTCGCCGAGGCGGCGGTCACCGGCAGCCTCGAGCACCCCGGCATCATCCCGGTGCACGCGCTGGGCGTCGATGACGCCGGGCGGCCGCTCCTCGTCATGAAGCGCGTCGAGGGGACCGAGTGGCGGGCGCTCGCACACGACCCCGATCACCCCGCGTGGGCCGACCTGCCGCTGAGCGAGCAGCGCCTGGACGCCCACATCGAGATCCTGACGCAGATCTGCAACGCCCTGCACTTCGCGCACAGCCGCGGGATCGTGCACCGCGACGTCAAGCCGGAGAACGTCATGGTCGGGCGCTTCGGCGAGGTCTACCTCGTGGACTGGGGGATCGCGACCCGCACGGAGCCCGCGCGCGGGGACGAGCTGGTGGGCTCTCCGGGCTACATCGCGCCCGAGATGGTCTCCGGGGGACCCGTCGACGCGCGTACGGACGTGTACCTGCTCGGCGCCACGCTGCACGAGGTGCTGACCGGCGAGCTGCGCCACGGCGGGAGCACCCTTCAACAGGTCCTGTTCCGTGCGTTTCGCAGCGAGCCCTACTCCTACCCGGAGAGCGTCCCGCAGGAGCTCGCCGACCTCTGCAACCGCGCGACGAGCCGCGATCCCGACGCGCGTCCCGAGAGCGCGCACGCCTTCCGGCAGGCCCTCGTCGACTACCGGCACCACAGGACCAGCGTCGCGCTGGCGGCCGGCGCCGCCGAGCGCCTGCGCGAGCTGCGCCGGGCGCTGCCCGCCGATCCCACCGAACCCGTGGCGGACGCGGCGGCCGCCTACCGCGTGGCGACCGAGTGCCGCTTCGCGTACACGCAGGCCTTGAACGAGTGGCCGGACAACCCGGCGGCCCGACAGGGGCTCGAGGACTGCATCGGTGCGATGGCCGATCTCGAGCTTCGCCAGGGAAACGCCTCGGGTGCGCGGGCGCTCCTCGGCGAGCTGGCGACCGCTCGCGCCGACCTCGAGGCCCGCCTGTGCGAGCTCGAGCGAATCCAGCGGGAGCAGGGCGAGCGCGACGAGCGCCTGAGGCGCCTCGAGCACGACATGGACGCGGGCGTGGGGGCGCACCAGAGGGCGCGGGCGCTCCTCTTGCTCGGGCTGCTGGCGTTCGGGGTCTCGGTTTTCGCGTTGGGGAAGGGAACCGCCGAGCTGCGCACCGGCGACACGGTGATCTTCTCGCTCGTGATCCTGGTCAGCGGGCTCTCGTTCTTCGCGGTCTACCGGCGTCGCTTGCTGAAGAACGCGTTCAACCGGCGGGCGGCGGGCCTGCTCTTCCTCGCCATGTCCGGCTTGACGGTCAACCGGCTCGTCTGCTTCCTGACCGGGGCCGAGGTTCGGGAGGTCTTCGTCCACGACCTCCTCATCCTCGCGATGGTCGCGAGCGCCGCCGGCATCGGCCTGGCGAGGTGGGCGTGGCCCGCCGCCGGGCTGTACGTCGTGGCGCTCGTGCTGGCGTTGCTCTTCCCCGCGGCGAGCCCGGTCGTGTTCTCGGTGAGCTCTCTGGCCGCCATCGCCTACCTGGCCATCGCGTGGCGCCGCGGCACGCGGTAGCGATGCTACTCTGGCGCTCGGGTCGACGATGCGCGGCGTGCTCACGATCGGGGTCCTGCTCGCGGTGTCCGTGGTGACCGGGTGCAAGGCGGAGGGGCAGGCCACTGAGATCATGTTGCTCGTCAACACCAACCTCGAGCCCTCCGACGGCCTCGAGCGCATCCGCATCCGCGTGCTGCGCGCCGATCCGGCCGCCCCGTCCGGCATGCCGGACACGCCGGTGCCACCGCTC
>JBDIVX010000011.1:0-81125 GCA_039794305.1 Candidatus Neutrinellum sp. | reverse complement strand
GGCCGAGCTCCACCGCGTCACGCCTCCGGCCGACGACCTCCCGCAGCACGTACGCTGACAGCAGCATCGCTGCGAGGATCGCACGCCGGGAAACGCGGCGCCGCTAGGCGGTCCGTAAGGGGCTTACGTGCCTGGCGCGTGGTCATCACGGCGGGAACCGTCATCTGCTCGATCGAGCCTGGCTGCGCCAGCGAACGAGGCACCACGGGTGACGCCGCAGTTCTAGCTGACGCCAATAGGCTCCCGGGCGATGCTGGTATGTTGGACGGTTGGCGGGTGATGGACGCCGACTCTGCCGCCGCAGACTCGTCCTACGGAACTGACGGCGGCTCCGCTGGGGACTGCCCCGCCGAATGCCCGACCGGCCAGTGGTGTCACGAGGGAGCTTGCGTTCGTGGATGGGCCTTCACTGTTGGAGCACGCGCAAGTGGGGACCTCATCTCCCTTGCTGACGCGAATCGCGGCCACATGCGTCTCGTTGGTGGCTTGGACGGACAGCTCGGCCTGCTGGCTCTCACTGGCGCTTCGCCCGCGTGGGGCCGCACTCTTCCGGCTGGCGGTGGTGCGCTCTGTTTGCTTCCGGACGGAACGTCTTGGGTCGTCGGACTCGAGTCCGGAGTCCTTGCCGCGAAGTTCAGCGCACTGGGTGTTCCCGACCGGATCGTTCGCCTCGCTTCGGGAACCGTCTTGGACGTTGCAGCAACGGCCGTCGGTATGAACTGCGTCGTCTCCTTCGCGGCCGTGGATGCCTGGCTGATCGTCAGCATCGACCCTGGGGGTGATGTGCGGTCATCGCGCCGCCTAGCATTCGCAGGCGCCAGTACAGCTCAGGTCCGCGCTATCGCCGGCCTCGAAGGCAGCATCTATGTTCTAGGTAGCAGGTCAGGGGGCACTTTGGGTGACACCCTACCGGCCTTTCTGGCACGAGTGCCCGCAACGGGGCCACCCGAGGTGTGGTCGATCCAGGTCACGGGGTCGACGCTAGCCGCCATTGACGTATCCGCAGTTCGGGGCGGCGGAGCGATTGCGCTCGTGCGGGACTCCGAGGGCGCCGAACACGTCCTGCGAGTCGACCCACTTAGTGGACTTGCTTGGTCGCTGTCGAGTCCGGCCACAAGACTGTTCGGCATCCGTTCAATCCGCGAGAAGCACTGGCTGCTTGGAACGCTGGACGTCGGACGCGTCATTGGGACGCTCGATGCCGTCGCACTTCGCATCGCGCCCGACGGTGTCATGGAACTGGGCCGAGCATTTCGGGGTCCGGACGCAGAACGCTTCATGACAGCCGCCCCAAGCGACGAGTCGGGAACGCTACTCATGGGGTCGTCAGACTCCTACTCCGGGGGCGATCTTGACGCGCTGTTGGTTCACGTCGGACCAGATGGGGAGTTCGATCCCTCGTGTTCGCCCTTGGAGGTCTATGACCCAGCTTTCTCGTGCGACAGTCGCCCTACCGCGGATGCCGTCGCTGCGACGCTGTCTGACGATCCCACATTGGTTGTCAGCGATATCGTACTTCCCATCGCCGAGCCGCCAATCACTTCGACCCACATCTGTCGCTAGCCCGAGATGACGTTCAACCCGGCCGTCCCGCGCGGCATCAGGAGCCACCTGCCGCGGTGCCGCTACGTACCACGACAACCTGATGATGGAGGTCGGTCAGCTCCGGAAGCGCTACTCCGACGTGAAGACGTACACCGCCGCGGGTGCGGGCGCCGGAGCAGCGGCGGGAGCCTGGCTGTTCGGTGTCGGGGCTGTCGTTGGCGGACTCGCCGGAGGAGCCGTGGGGTACTTCGCTGCCGCGAGCAGGAAGGAAGCGATGCTCAAACTCTGCGACGCCTTGGTCATGGAACTCGGTCCACGACCCGCTGGCTGAGGCCAGGCGCGCCCGTCGGGTTCACCCCAACTCATCCAGCACCTCCTGCAACGTCGCACGTCGGCGGTGCTTCGCCCGGAAGGCCTCGACGTGAGCCTTCGCCAGTCGCGGATGCCCCGCTGCGAGCAGGGCGTCGGCGCCGCGCTTCACGTACTCCACGGCCTCCGCGTAGTCCTCGCGCCTGCCATTCGCGACGAGCTGCTCCGCCCGCTCGAGCCACAGCTCCGCAGCGACCTTCGGCTTCTCCTTCGCGATCCCCTCGGCGATCTTCGTCCCGAGTCGGACGACCTCGGGCGTGCGCTCGGCGATGCGCCAGTACGGCTTCAAGGCCCACCGGGGCTTGCCCTCGACGAGGAGGATTTCGGCCACGAGGCGAAACTGCCCCCGAGCCTCGAGCTGTTTGCGGAGTTGGGTCCGGACCGATGCTCGAACGGACTCCCGCACCAGATTCCAGCGACCGACCGTCGGCTGGTCCCAGAACAGCTCCTCGGCCCACCTCGCCCGAGCCCGGGCATCGCCGACGCTGGCGGCGTGGCGGTGTAGCCACTCGAGGGCGATCCACCGGGCGGGCGTCCGTCGCTCTTCCACCACGTCCTCGAGGACCCTGCGGGCGTGGTCGGGGTAGCCGTGGGCTTCGAAGAGGTCAGCGGCTCGTCGCAGCTCGAACCAGTCTTGCACCTCGGCGAGGGCCTTGGAGGCTTCGCCCGGCCGGTGCAGCCGTAACAGTGCCTGGACGACCTCGACGTGATTGCCGGCGCGGCGATGGGCATCGACCTCGGCTTCGATGTCCCCGGTCCCACCACGGAGTTCGGCCAGAAGTCGACCGAGGAACTGGCGCTCGTACTCCGAGGGTGCCCGCGGGATGCGACCCTCGATCTCGGCGGCGACTCGCTTGCGCTCCTCCGGATTGGTTCGGTGGACCAGGATGTCGGGCGCTCGAGTCCCGACGCCGTAGTTGCGACCCCAGATCGCGTTTTCCAGGACCTCGGCGAGTACTCTGGGTCGGAGCAGCTCGTTCGCGGCGTCGACGATTCGATCCAGTCCCTCGAGGCAGCGATCGATGACCATGGCGATCTCACCTTCAGAGTCCTGGACCTCCTCGTACCGCCGGCGAATCGCGCCACCAACGGCGGCGAACACTGCGAGGGCGTTCTCCATCTCACCCTGGTCTAGATGGGATTCGCCGAGCGAGGCGAGGTCGCCGAGCTTCTGGGACAACTCGATGGCTTCGCGCCGGCTTCCCCGGACCGCCGGCAGGAATGCCACCTCGATCTGCTGCTCGATGTTGTCGATGTCCACGTGCATGCCTCGTCCCCGGTGGCGGGGCGTGGAGCATGTGGATGAGGTCGGGGTAGCGGCGGACGCAGTGCTCGACGAGGTCGGCCAGCCCGGGTCCAGTCCTTCACCAAGTCGCGGATGCGGGGCACCGATCACACCTTGGGGCGAAGAGCATCGTCGAAGAGCGCGGCGGTGACGTCCCACGGGCGCTTCCAGCCGAGCGGACGGCAGGGGACGTTTGCGAGGAACAAGGACTGCTCGAGCGAGGTCTCCTTCGCCTCGACCAGAGCCCTCATGAGCTGCTCGAAGGAGTTCATCGAACCCACGACCTTCCGGTTCGCGGTCCGGCCATAGCGATAGTCCTGCATCTCGGCGATCTCGCCGTCCGCCTCGTGTTCCGGAACGCCGAGCTGCACGAGTACCTCGCGAAGCCCGACCGCGAGTCTCTCGGGAAGAGCACGGATATCGGCCGCCGGGACAACGATTGGCAGGAGCGACCGCTCGCTCACGCACAGGACGAGGTGGGTCGGGCGCCAGGGGAGAAGGTCGGCGTACCAGGCGCGGAGCTTCGTGGTGGGGGCGGTGTCGGTAAGGGCGGGAGACACCATGGCCCTGAGAAGGAGCTTCTGCGTGGCGCGGATCGTGAACACGACGGCCTCCTACCAGGTGGAAGTAGCGCGGTCAGCAGCTGTTGGGCCCTGCTCGACCCGGTGCTGTGGGTTGGCTATGGTCAGTCATTCACGATGGGAGGTCTGAAGAAGGTGCCCTCCGAGGGCGGTGCGGGAGGCAAGCGCGGTCAATCAAATATGGAGCACCACGCCTATACGGCCGAGATCAAGGGGGCGGCGAATGTGAAGCGGCGTCAGACCGATCGCTCGGAGGTGAAGCAGCAGGTGGACGATGCGGACGTCAGTACGATCCTGCTTTATCGCCCCGTCGGCGAGAAGGAACTTCGGCTCATCGAGGAGACCGGTTTCCGTCGCTTCCCGCCCCGACTGCCGGAACAGCCGATCTTCTATCCCGTCTGCAACCAAGGTTATGCCTGCGAGATCGCGGAGCGGTGGAACGCTCGGGACGAGGGCGTGGGGTTCGTAACCCGGTTCAAGGTCGAGAGTGACTTCCTGGCAAGGTACGAACGCCACGTGGTCGGGGCGCGCCACCACGAAGAGTACTGGATTCCGGCCGAGGATCTGGAGGCCTTCAACGATGCGATCGTCGGGACAATCGAGGTTGTTCGTCGGTTCCCCTAGCCTGGGGCTGGTTTGCGCGTTCGACGATGGCCCGCAGCCAGCTGTTCGGGAGAGCTGGGGATCTCGATTGTCCGCCACAACGTCTCTCGCGGCACGGACGTCAGCGAGCGGTCATCCCCTCGGCGGCTCGTCGATTCCGAACGGACACCCGCGCCACACGTCCAGGACCGACTCCCACTGCTCTGTCGGGTCAGCCCCGATCAGATGCTTGACGCGTTTGCCGAGGCGCCTCGCCTCCCGCTTCCTGTCGAGGGCCATCAACGTTGCTGCCAGCTGAGCCTTGGCCTCGACGTGGGCGCCGTCCTTGGTTCGGTCGATCGCCTTCTCGAACGCCGCCCGCGCCTCCTCGTATCGCTTGAGTCCGAGATAGTTGTTCCCCCGCGCAAGCCAGTGGTGGGCGTGTTCGCCGAAGTACGGTTCTGCTTCGGCGAACGCAACCTCAGCCTCCTCGTGTCGCCTGAGATTGGAGAGGATGATCCCAATCTCGTTTCGTGCGTTGCCGAACTCGGAATCGAACTGGACGGCAAGGTGACACTCGAGGAGGCCCTCCTCCATTCCGGCAATGTCGTGGGTGTCGCGCCACGCGTGCTGCCAGAGGTAGCATCCGAGGTAGAAGTGGCGCACAGCGCTCGTCGGCTCAAGCCCGACGGCAGCGCGCATTGCGGCGATGGCCGCGCGCAGGTCACCAACTGCCTCTGCTCGCCTTGCGCTCTCGATGTGCCCCAGCCCTCTCACATCGGGGGGTAACCTGAGGCGGACGAGCCGGTGTTCCGGCGACGGAGGCCCGTCGAATCTCGCCATTCGAAGACGCTCTTCGACAATGGACGGGCCCACTCCTTCAGCGAACTCGACGGGGAATGCGCCGGTGGCCTCAGCGTAGCTCTTCAAGTGAGCCATCTCGTTCGGGACAGAGCCGAGAAACTGCATCCAGTGCTGGCACCGCGCCACCCAGTCACCGGGCAGGGCACGGAAGTCCGCGGCGACGTCGGGCCGGAGCGTCGTGTTGGCGCTCATCTGTTGCGCGAGCCCGGCGCCGACCGGGCAGGCCGCTCCGTGGATGACGACGTTCCACAGCCGGGGCGGGAGCCACTCGTCAACGGAGTCCCGGAGACGCCGCCACTCGCTCGCCGTCTCCAGGTCGAGGCCTGGCGGCCGGTCGCAGTGCAGCGGTCCGATGAAGGAGTTGCGGATGATGATCGCCGTGAGCACCAGCGCCTCGATCATGTCCTGGATTCGCGACTCACCGCACAGCTGCGTCAATCCTCTGTAGATGGCCTCGCAGCCGACTGCGAGGCGAATCCGATACTCGATTCGTACGCGGTCGCCGGCTTCCCCGCTGAGGGCCTTCGCGAGCTGCTCGATGTGCTCGTTCGTCGGGAGCGATGCTCCGCCGCGCCAGGATTCGATGGTCTGCGCCGACACCCCGACGCGATCTGCCAGTTCCTCGACTGTCAGATCGCCCTCCTCCCGTAGCTCGTCCATGAGCGTGCGGAGGCTCCGGCTATCGAGCCACGAGGGAGGGACCGGTGGGGGCGTTCGTCCAAGAACCTCCTGCAACGCCAGCCAACATCCATGTCGAAGTCCCACGTCCAGCACCACGAGACGGAGAACCGGGATCGGCAGGTCGGCCGGGCTGGTCACCGGATACACGCCGGTGTTCACGTCGGCGACGAATCGATCCCACCGGCGGGCATAGTAACGGAGGCCATCCAGTACGTGGTGGCGTAGGGAGCGACCACCGCCGTCTGGATCCGATTCGACTCTCAGCTGGTGTGGAATCGCGGCATCGACCAGCGCCGCGAGGATCGCGTCCCCGGTTTCCGGCTCGATGCGCTCACCGGCGAAGTAGCGCTGCGCCGTCTTGTAGGCGCGCCCGTGAAGCCCGTCGCGCAGGGCTGACCGCACGCGGAAGGCCTCAGCGAGCCTGCGAATCATGGGGCCGCTGTGCGGAAGACGTAGGCCCTCGTCGCTCCGTGCCGTTCGGTAGTGCTTCATCGCCGCGAGTAGGTGCCCCGGGACGGCGTCAACTTCACCGTCCCGGGGCGGTTGCGTCTACCGCTTCCCCTTGCCAGCACCAGCCCGGCCGCCCTGGGTCTTGCCGGCGGACTGCTTGGCCGCGCTCGCCTGCGCACGGCTCTTGAAGCCCTGGTTTGTTCCCGTCCGATCCGGATGGGATTGGATGCGGCTAGCCGCCGCTGGGGTCATCGGGCTCTTCACGTTGGTCATGGCGTCCTCGCGTCGTTGGGTGCGCCCCTCCTCCGGAGCCTGGACCATCCAGGTTACCGTCGGCGGGGCTGCCTCCCAACCGTAGGGAGCCCTCAGCGAGCGACCATCAAGTCTGGTGGACAGTTGCGGACCGGGGAGGTCTGAGCGCGAACGCGGAGGCGTAGACGTCGGCCGCTCATGATCGACCTGGACCGGCGCGTAGGCGACACGCCCCTCCTCCTACTCGGGCGCGACCTGGAGTACCGTCGCCACCATGAAGCGCCGCCGTCGTCCCTCCTGCGCGAGCCCCGACGAGGTCCGGATCACCCGGACCGACGATGTAGCCGTCATCGAGCATGCCGATCCGGCAGTCCCGACGACTCGCCTGCGGTTCGGCCGTCCCGTCGCGAACATGACGGACGCGGAGATTCTCGACGCGTACAACGACAGCATGGCGGCCCAGGAAGAGGCCATCGACATGCACGACAACGTCTGCGTCGAGATCCCGCCGGGTCGTCCTCAGATCCGGTGGGAGGAACGGTCGCGCCAGTGGGTGCCGCGCGGCGACATCGTTCGGTGCGTCATCGATGACGGCGGCGTCGATGAAAACGGCGATGCGAACGTCACGATTCACATTGACGACCACGAGCTGACCCTGGCGGAGTTCGGCCGAATGCTCCTGGTCCACGCCGGCTGGGGAATGCGGCTTGCGTTCGTGCCGGAGGAGTACATGCACGACGAGCCGGAGGTGGAGGTGTCGGAGCCGAGCGAATCATGACAACCGGCGGCGCCCGACGGAGCCTGGGGTCTGGCCGCGCCGTGGCGTCGGAGAGCGTCCTTCGGCGGGCCGCCATTCCTGTGTGAGTGCGTGAGCCGCCCGATCGCAACGAGCGCGGACGAAGCGCTGGCCTACCTACTCGGCGCCCCTGTGGAACACAGGCTCGACACCGTCGACGGCGAAATCGTCGTCCCTCGATCTGTCGATCCACCATGGCGGACGCTTGACGCACCGTCTATCGACAGCGGGTCGATTGCCGAAATCGTACACGCACGGGCCGATTCGCAGTCGCAGGCATTCCTCCCTACCTCGGATGGTGGGCGAGTTTCGATCGTCAGCCTCGGCACGGTCAAAGTCGAGTTGACGCCCCACATCGTCATCGTGTGGCCCGAGAGCGTGCCGCGCCTGCCCGGGGCCAAGTTGAGCTACCTCGAGCTTCTCGAGTTGCGGCTCGGGATCAAATGGCTGGCGCGACTGGATCGCGGCCGCAAGGAAGCTGACGAAGACGAACAGCTCAAGGATATTCAACGCCAGATCAAGGGGCTACGCACGAGGCTCGCGAAGTACTTCGCGGACCGCAAAGCTCTGATCGAGGCAGAGAACGACCTCACCTTCGCCGTGGATTCTCCGCCCGCCCGCGCTCTCCTACTCCATCGCCATCTTGAGAGTCCGCCTCGGAATGAGAGCGACGCTCAGCTGGTGGTACTTCCGCCCACGAACTGGGGAGATGCCCGCCCGCATGTTGTCGACTGGAGCTACCCCTCCTCGGGGACCAAGCACGTGAAGTCGTCCCGTCGGTTCGCGGCAGCCTGCGCCCGGCTCGGGTTGCGACCTGTCGAGATGGCAATGGTCGCGGCCCTGGAGCCGAGGCCGTCCGTCTTCGGGACCGGTCACAGGTACTTCAGCTCGGATCCCAACACGCGGGACGCGGCGACCAAGTACTGGTCGCGGGCCGCCAGCCGGGCTCTTCGCGACTTCGGCTGAGCAACTGCCGGCGTGTCGGACCTCGCCAACTCGCGTGATGTCGGGTCGCCGGTGTTGGTGATACCGGCGCAGGCTCGACTGGCTCACGTTGACCTTCGAGGGGTGAAGATGAACATCACCGACGCGGAGGAGACGATGGCGCAGGCGATCCTGGAGGCGGCCGTGAGGTCGGCTCGGGTCCGAGCGCTCCTGCGTATCAACATGTCTCGGCTGGCGGGGGAGGTCGGCTGTTCGACGACCCTCGTCCGGCGGCACCTGCTAGGTGAAACCGTCGGCGCCGAGTCCGCCGCTCGGATCCGAGCGGTGCTGCTCGAAGAAGAATAGCTCGGCTAGACACACCGAAGCCGCCGCCCGGCCTCGACACCCAGCGGCGGCTCCAGCGCTGACATGACTGAGTCTACTACATCCGGCGCCCACGTGCGCCTGCTGACGGCTGCCGATCTCGATCGGATGTCGATGACGGAGCCCATCAGGGTGGCCGATGGACTCCTGCCGATCGCGTCGGGTACCGGTGTCCTCCTTCATGGCGCCGAGAACCTCGGCAAGACGTGGATCGCGCTGGACGCGGCCCTCGCCGCGGCGGTAGATGGCCACCGCAGCCTGCTCCTCCTCGGCGAGGGTGCACCGCGTCCGCTACGCGATCGGCTGCGAGGTCTCGCTGCCGGTCGCGGCCATCACCTCCAGGAGATCGGGGAGCGCATCGCGCTCTGGGCTCAGCCCACGACGCTCGACGCCCAGGGGCTCCGGGAGGTCGACGAGCTGATCGGGCAGGCTCAGCCCGAGCTGATCGTCGTCGATCCCCTCGGGAGCTTCATCGACGGCGACGAGAACGACGCGCGAGACGTCGGCCGCCTGTGCCGAGCCCTGCGGAGCTGGACTGACGCGGGGATAGCCGTCGTGCTCGTCCACCACGACCGCCGGCCGACCAAGGGTAGTCGTGTCGACTACCGCGGGTCGAGCGCGCTCGCGGCCTGGGCGGACGCTCGCTACCAGGTCCGTCTCGAGGGCGGGCGCCGGCGGCTCGGTCATCAGAAGGAGCGGGATGGCGTCCTCCGGGAGTCGATCGAGTACGAGATCGAGATCGGGGACGACGGGACGCGTCTCACTCCACTCGGCGCAGCACCCCGACGTGGCTCGTCTCAGGATGCGGTCCTCGACGCACTTGTCGCCGGCCCGCTCACGCAGACGGGAGTCCGCACGCGATGTGGACTCTCGGGGACAGCGGTGCAGAGGGCCCTCGAGCTACTGCTCCGCGCCGGGACGGTCGTTCCGACCGACATCGAGCAGGTCGATACCCGTGGCCGGAGACGCCGGCAGCGTGGGTACCGGCTGGCGGACACCTGGACTCCGTCGGACCGTCGTCCGGGTGTCGTCCCAACAGATCGAGATCACTCGACGACGACACTCGGACCGACGGCCGGACACACAGACCACCGGACACCCGGACATCCGGACCGCCCCCTATGAGGGGGGCGGTCTGTCCGGCTGTCATGAGCTGATCAACAGGAGGATCGAATGGACTTCGGCAGACGACACACAGCACGCGGCGGACTCGGTATCACCATCGGACAACTCGGTGCTGGCGAACGGCTACCGCCCGGTCGGTACCGCTTCGCGGTCGACTCGGCCGATCTCGCCGTCTCACGCACTGGCAAGGACGTCGTCCGCATCATGCTGTGTGTCGTCTGTGGGGAGTACCAGGGTAGGACCGTCCCGCAGACGTACAGCATCGAGTATCCCGAGCGCCTCCACCGCCTCCTCCGCGCGACCGGCGGGTGGGGCGAGTTGGCGGACGATCCCGACCGCGAGCTGACTGCCTCGGATCTCGTCGGACGGGAGTTCGAGGGCGAGGTGGTCCTCGAAGAGGGCGACAACCACAGGCAGTGGCTCGCTGTGTACCCCGTGGAGGCTGCCGAGTGAGTTCAGTCGGCTGGGCACTCCGATACCTGCGCGCTGGGGTCAGCGTGGTCCCGGCCGATCGGCTCAAGCGCCCCCTTCTCGACGCGTGGACCCCCTACATGGAGCGCCAGCCCATGCTCCAGGAGATCCGGGATTGGTGGACCACCTGGCCGTGGGCCGGTGTCGCGATCGTGTGCGGCGCCGTGAGCGACGTGGTCGTCGTCGACATCGAGGGCGAGGCCATCTGGGTCCTGGATGAGGAGCCCCTCCCATACACGCCCAAGGTGCGGACCCCTTCCGGCGGCGTGCATCTCTACTACCGATACGAGCCCGGGGTCCGCTCGACGACATGGAGCGAGGACGGACGCCACATCGGCGAGATTCGCTCGGACGGCAATCTGGTCATGGCTCCCCCCTCACGCGTCGTCGACGGTCCCTACGTGTGGCAGGTCCCCCCCTGGGAGCGGGAGCCCGGGGAGCCACCGACCGACCTCTTCGGCCGGCTCGGCGCGATCGGTGCAGGACCGGGGGGCGAAGGCCAACCCAACGTGGCTCGTGCCGGCAACCGACGGCAAGGCGGCTATCCGAGTCACTCCGAGGAGGACCAGGCCATCGCCCTGCGCATGGTGTGCGAGGGCGCCGAGTACGACGACATCGCCGCGGAACTGGAGGCCGGAAGCGCCTATCAGCGACGGGGGAAGCAGGGGGGCCGCTACATCCGGCGCACGATATGGCGAGCGCACGCATGGGCGGAGGCGAACGTGCCGCCGGCGCGGATCGAGCGCGTCGTTCGTCGCGCCGACGGCTACGACCTGATGTGGCTGGTCCAGTCAGGGCCGCACGAGGGTCGCCGGATTCGACTCGCGGGCCTGGAGTGGCCGCCTCGCGAGACGGCGTCCGAGCGATGGGCGGCGCTCCTGTCGGCCTGCGGCGTCGAGCATCCCTCCCAGCTCCCCGGGCGGGTGGCGCGAATCGAACTGCTCCGGCCCAACGAGGGGCAGGACTACCTGCGGGTTCACCGCATCTTCCCGTCGCTCCCCGAAGCGTCCGGCACTCACGACTCGTAACCCCCTGTTCACGTGCGCTCGCTCCTGACCAAGCGACAGGCCGCGGAACTTCTGGGCGTGAGCGTCCGGACTTTCGAGCGTCGGGTCATGAAAACGCTGCCCCGCGTCCAGGTGGGCGGCCAATACCGCTATGATCAGGAGGATCTTCGACGATGGGTAGACAATCACAAGGTTGGCGGCTGCGAAGGCCAGCAAGAAAAGGAGGGCCTTACACGGTCAGGTTCTCGCACGCCGGAAGACAGCGCGAGTTCTCCACGGGCAAATGCGATCCTGAGGAAGCTGCGCGCGAGGCGGCCCGCATCTACGCCGAGGTTGTTTCCGGTCGGCGAGCCGAAGGACGCGTAGCGTCGTCGCCGCTGGACCTCCTCTTCGCCGAGTGGCTGGCGGACGTCGAGGCCCACCTGCACGAGACGACGAGCGCGCAGTACTTCATGTACGTCGAGAAGCACTTCTTGCCGTTCTTCAAGCGGCTGGACGCGATCACCACCGGCGGCCTCGCCGACTACCAGCGGCACCGCCTCCGCAAGGTCACCCGGGTGACGTTGAAGAAGGAGCGCAGCGCTCTGCGCGGGTTCCTCAACTGGTGCGTCGAGCAGGGCCACCTCGAGGAGCCGCCACGGTTCCCCATCCTGCCCCGCAAGGCGCAGGGGAACCGCCGCCACGAGCGGCGCACGGTGGATCTGACCGAGGCCGACGTCGAGGGGATCATCGCGCAGCTCCCCGAGCGCGTCTCTCACGCGGGCAAGCCCAAGGCGTTCTACACGGTCATGTGGGAGACGGGCCTGCGGACCGCCACGCTACAGCGGCTTCGCGTGCCGGACGACTACAAGCCCGGCGATACGGAGTTGCGCATCCCCGACGCCAAGGACAAGGCGAGGTTCGGGAGGGTGCTACCGCTGAGCCCTCGGGCGCGTGCCGCACTCGACGCGGCTTCCCCCGAGATCGGTCTGATCTTCGGGAAGCACGAGCACCGGCAGGTACTTCGCTCCGCGGCGAGGAGGGCGGGGCTCCCGGAGGACAAGGTGGAGTTCCTCTCGAACCACGACTTCCGCCACGCACGCACGACGTTCCTCGCCGAGCGCACCGACAACCTCCCGGGTGTCGCCTTCCTGCTCGGGCACAAGCATCTGACCACGACCGACCGCTACGTCCGCCGCCGTCGCAAGGCCGCGGAAGACGTCCTCCGTGCGGTCGGCGCGTTGGAGCCGGAGCCCGCGAGCGGGTCGGATTCTAGGGGCGATTCTAGGGGCGCCGCCCCCGAAGCGCCGAGCCCCGCGGCCTCGGAAGAGGAGCGGGGCTCGTTGCAACTGCCCGAAACGAAACGGGCAATCAAGTCGGTGCGGAAGAGAGGAGTCGAACCTCCACGGGTGTTACCCCACAGGAACCTGAATCCTGCGCGTCTGCCAATTCCGCCACTTCCGCGGGCGAGGGAGCGGTGAGATAGACGTTGGCGTCGCGGGTGTCAAGCCGTGGTCGTGGGTCACATACCCTGGATGGAAATCTTTTCGTAGCTCCGCATCCGATGCGGGGTCGGCGCGGGCGCGGAAGAGGGTTTCTCTCGTGATTCCGGCGGATTGCTTTGGGGTACGGCCATTGCATCGAAGCCGGCCGCCATGGTGCGTCCGAAGCACGCCCGCCGCGCGGCCGAGGGGTTCACGCTCATCGAGATGCTGATCGTCGTCGCGATCATCGCCGTCACCGCGGCGCTCGCAGCCCCGGCGATGCACTCGGCGGCGTGGGAGCGGAAGAACAACCAGGCGGCGCTCGACCTCGTGCGGGTCGGCCGCCGCGCCCGCTCGAGCGCCATCGCCTACGGACGGGCACACGTGGTCCGCTTCGACGACGCGAGCGGCAACGCGCGGTTCCGGGTGTTCCGCGGGATCAGCAGCGCGTGCAACTCCGCCGTGAACGACTGGAACGGCACGATCGTGCCGGCCGGCGAGTGCGGCGCCTCGGCCTCGTTCTGCGTCGACTGGCTCGACCTCGGCGACAGCGCGTGGGTGAGCGGTTCGTCGGCGATCGTCGCGAGCCGGGACGACGGCGGGGGCACGTTCCTCGACATCTGCTACGAGCCGCGCGGCAAGGTGCTGTACCGCCAGAGCACGGGCGACCGCTTCACCAGCACGAACACCGTCAACGGCGGCTTCGTCTTCCGGTTCGACCGCGAGGAGGACGGCACGGTGACCGGCGTCTCCCGCAGGGTCGTCTTGCCGCTCGGCGGCGATGCGAGGCTTCTCCAGTGAGCAAGAAGCGCAAGCGCAGCCAGGGCGGCTACACGCTCATCGAGGTCCTGATGGCCATCGGCGTCATGACGGTGGGCGCGGTGGGCATCATGGCGCTCCAGCAGGCGACCACGCGCGGCAACACACACGCCCGCCAGATGTCGGTCGCCACCGAGTTCACGCGTACGTGGCTCGAGCGGATCCGGCGGGACGCGCTGACCTGGAACCAGCCGGGGCTCGCGGGCACGGCCGGGACTCGGTTCCTGAGCAACGTGCTGGCCTCCGGCGGGACGATCGGGGAGTGGTTCACGCCGGACACGACCGGCTCGCCCTTCGGGGAGCACCCCTCCGCCAACTGGCAGGGTGTGGACACGAACGGAACGGACGCGGGGCCCATGGTCTATTGCACCAACGTGCGGCTCCGCTGGGTGATCGACCAGCAGGCGATCCGCGCGGACGTGCGAACCTGGTGGCACCGGACCTCGCACGCCGACGACCGGGAGGTCAGCGACCGGTCGCTCTACGTGAACTGTAACGGCGGTGACGCGGCGGCGATCACGACCGAGCTCAGCCGCACGCCGGCGTCGCGGCTCCACGCCGTGACCGGCTCGATCCTGGTCCGGTGGACGCCGATCGAGGGGACGTGATGGCGAAGCGCGGTCACATCCCGAACAGGCGGCGGTCGCGGCAGGCCGGCTTCACGCTGCTCGAGATGATGGTGGCGCTGGTCGCCGGCGCGATCGCCATCGCGTCCATCTACTACGTCAGCGCGGCCTCGTCCCAGCACTTCCACGAGCAGCAGCGCGTGGCCCAGGCGCAGATGTCGCTCCGGATGGCGATGGAGCAGATCCGGCGCGACGTGCAGCGGGCGGGCTACCTCGGCACGCCGAACAGCTCGCGCGAGCAGACCTGCTACACGTCGGCGGGGCAGGTGCAGGCGGTCGAGCTCCTCGACGACGCCGACGGCTCGGTCGTCGATCCAGACGGCGCGAACCTCGTCGAGGCCGACCGACTTCGGCTCACCGGCAACTACACGACGTCCGACTCGTACCTGGCCATCGGGCTCGGCGCGGGGGGCAACACCATCTACCTCCAGCGCAACTGGCAGTCCTTCCGGCGGACCTTCGGCGCGACCGACACGGGCGACTACTCGGAGGAGGCGTTCTCGGACGTCTTCCGAACCGACAGCTACCTGCACATCGAGACCCGGCAGGGGAACCACTTCTTCGTCCGGATCACGGGGGCCACGCCGGCTCAGGCGGCGATCCAGTTCACGCCGTCGCTCCCGGTGGGGGGGCACTGCGTGGTCGGGCTCGCCGACGGCGCGACGGTCTCGCCGCTCTCCCGGGTCGAGTACGCGGTGGTCGATCCGTCGGTCGTCGGGTCCAACCTGGTGAACGCCGCGAGCGGCGCGATCGGCGCCAACGGCCCGGTCCTCATGCGGCAGGAGATCGAGATCGACGGCACGACCCCCATCGCCAACACGCAGCGGGTCGTGGCCGAGAACGTCGCGGACTTCGACGTGGACTTCGTGGTCGACACGGCCATCACGGCGGGGGCGCCGCCGAGCCTGCGGCTCGACGACGACGCGGCGGCCCAGGCCACCCTCGCCCCGGGGGCCAACCCGCACTGGGCACGCGCGGCCGTCGTCCGCCTCTCGCTCCGGTCCTCGCGCGAAGACCCGCGCTTCCCCGCGGTCACCCGCTCCGCAGGCGATCCGCTCACCGCGTTCGACGTCGACCCGACGGTCCCGGGCGCGGCCCGCGTCCGGACGGCCAGCACCGAGATCCTCATCCCCAACGTCGCGAGCAGGGCGATCCGACCATGAGAACGAACCGACATCACCGAGCCGCAGGCGCCCGCCGGGAGCGGGAGGGCGCCGCCATGATCGTCGTCATGCTCGTCCTGCTCACGACGACGGCGCTCGGCGTCTTCGCGGTCCACTCGACGACGTTCGAGATCCAGGCCTCGGGCCACGCCCGCCAGGGCATGCAGTCTCAGTACCTGGCCGAGACGGGCCTGAACGCCGGGTTCGCGATGATGGACCGGATGGGGCCGCGGGCGCTCCTGTACAGCATCGAGCAGCAGCAGGAGTTGGGCTTCGACAAGCCCACGCTCTCGCCCTACGAGCCGGACCTGGCCGACGACAAGTCGGGGTATCGCATGTACCTCCGGGACCTCGAGAGCTTCGGAACCGGCCTGCCCGTGGACGTGGAGTCGATCGGTGGCAACCGGCAGCCCTATGGGGCGTCGTTCGTCGTCGACGTCAACGACCACTACACGTACACGGGGGCGATGGAGGGCAATCGCTCGGACGGCTACGGCCGGCTGCAGTACCTGCACGCCACCTACACCTCGCGCGGCCGGCTGCGGATCGACTCGGCACGGGTCGGGTTCGGGGACACGACCAGCGTGTCGGCCGATCTTCGCGAGTTCCACGAGGCAGCCACCGACGCCAGGGCGCACGGCGTGTCGGGACCGTTCGGACGGTGATGGAGGGAGCGATGGGACGGATAGTCGGACTGTTGGTAGCGGCGTTCGCGGTGGTCGGGGCGGCGGCCGGCGCGAAGGCGCAGGCACCGGACATCCGGGACGTGCGCCCGCTCGTCATGCTCCTGGTGGACACGTCCGGCTCCATGGAGAAGCTCCCGGCCTGCGTGTGCTCGACTCCCGCCTGCACCGAGTGCCGGCCGACGTGCACGTCGGTCCCGGGGACGTCCGATCGGAACCGCTGGACCACCGTGCTCGAGGCGCTCACCGGCACGATGAGCGACTTCACCTGCAGCACCGAGGACCGCAGCGCCGCGAGCTACGTCGGCCAGTACGACTACGGCTACTACCTCCCACACTTCCGCTCGTCGTACGCGACCCAGCTCACGGACGGCATTCTCGACGGCTACATGGACCGCGTGAAGTTCGGTCTGATGACCTTCGACGGGTTCGGGACCTTCACCGATACCTCGCCGCTCGTGACGTCGACCATCTTCACGGCGCGCCTCACCGACAGCCGGTCGAGCAAGGGAGACTTCTCCTACGGTGAGCCGCGGCCCTTCAGCCTGCCCGGGTGTGCCGAGCCCTACATGCTCGACAACGGCGCCCGGAACGAGAGCGCCTCGGTCGGCAGGCTCGTCTCGGTGGGGAGCGACCTGACGAGCGACTACACGGTCATCAACGCCGACATCCAGAGCGTGCTCCTGTCGACCCGCCCGTTCGGCGCGACGCCGATCGCCGGAATGCTCGACGACGTCCGGTACTACTTCGAGAACCACCCGGACGTGGCCCGCGTGGACACGTCCGGGAGCGGCGACTCCTACTTCCAGTGCCGGAGCCGCTATGTCCTGTTGCTGACCGACGGCTACCCCAACGCCGACATGAGGGAGCCCCCCTACGACTGCGGCTCGGCGGGCGCGTCGTGCCCCTACGACCGTCCCGAGGAGATCGCGGCCGATCTCTGCAGCCTGAGCGGCGCGACGGGCGGGTGCGACGGGCTCGTCGACGGCCTGTTCGTGGTCGGGTTCGACATCGCCGACCCGGCGGCGATCGCGCGGCTGAACGACATCGCGTCGCTCGGCGGTACGGGGGGCGCGCTCTTCGCGGACGACCGGGGCACGCTGATGGCGCGGCTCTCGGCGGCGCTCGACGCGGCCGCGCCCGGGACGACGACGCGCACGGTGCCGACGTTCACGTCCCCGCAGAGCAGCGCCGGCGCCGGGCAGCACCAGTTCAACACGGGCTTCAACGTGGGGTCCGAAGACGGGACGCGGCCCTGGCGCGGCGTGCTCGAGCGGCGGCGGTTCCTCTGCGACGGGCTGACCGTGGAGGAGCAGCCGGTCGAGACCGAGGACAAGTTCCACGAGACCCTGAACGCGCGCACGGCGCCCCGCCGGCTGCTCACCGTCGTCCCGTCGGACTACCATGACGTCGACGGGCACCTCGTCGGCGAGGACACGGGCGTGACGCCCATCCCCACCGGGTCGACCGACGTGTCCGGCGGCCGGGGCCGCGGTCCTGGCGGCGCGCCGGCCGTTTGTGGTGGTGGCGGCGGTGGTGGCGGTGGCCCGAGCTGGCACTACACCGGCCCGGACGAGGAGGGCCTCGCCCTCGAGGACTTCAGCGTCGCCAACGCCCGGCTGACCATTCAGCACCTCGGCGTGAGCACGTCGGCGGAGCGTAGTGCCGTCATCCAGTGGATCCACGGCACGGGCCGCGAGGACGCCAAGCTCGGCGACATCTACCACTCGTCGCCCGTGGTCGTCGGCCCGCCGACCGAGGACCTACCCGACGAGAGCTACAACCTCTTCCGGCAGCGGGAGGAGGTGGCCAACCGCCCGACCGTGCTCTTCGTCGGCACGAACGACGGCATCCTCCACGCGTTCGCGACCGAGGACGTGGACATCACTGCGGGGCCGCACGCCGGGACGAGGCTTCACGCGGGCGAGGAGCTGTGGGGCTTCATCCCGCCCGTCGTGCTCCCGAGGCTTCAGTCGGCGATGGCGTCGCATCAGTATCTCGTGGACGGCACGCCGCTGGTGAAGGACGTCTTCTTGAAGCGCCTGCCGGGGGCCGCCTCGGACGGCGGCATCTGGCGGACGGTGATGATCGTCCCGCTCGGTCGGGGTGCCGGCGGCTACGTCGCGCTCGACGTGACCGATCCCCTCGAGCCCGAGTTCATGTGGCAGTTCAACCACCCCGACATGGGGGCCACGCTCGGTGCGCCGGCGCTCGCGCAGGTGCTGGTGAACGCCGGCGGCGAGCTTCAGGAGCGGGCGCTTGCGTTGCTGCCGGCGGGCGCGGGGGAAGACCTGACGAGCTACGATTCGAGCGGTCGGTGTGCGCCCCCAGAGCCGATGCCGGACGGGCGCATGTCCAAGCCGATCGGCTGTCCCGGTCGCGGCAAGGGGCGGCCTCCGGTCACGGAGGGAACCCTGCGAGCGCGCGAGAACCAGCGCTGCTGGAGCGAGAAAGGCCGGTCCATGTTCTTCGTCGACCCGGCGACGGGCGAGCTCGTGAAGGTCATGGACGACACCACGTTCAACGCGCCGCTCACGGGCGGGATGTCGGTCTACACGGGTGACGTGGCCACGATCGCGACGCGCGCTTTCTTCACCGACGACGACGGCGTGATCTGGCGGCTCGATCTGGCGTCGCCCGACATCGCGGACTGGGACGCCGCGCCCTTCCACGACATCTTCTGGGACGGGGAGGCCACGGACGGCCAGCCGGCCTACTACCCGCCGATCTTGAGCACGGACACGAACGGCAGGGTCGTCGTCATCCAGGCGACGGGCAGGATCGACGCGCTCGACGGGTTCGCCGCCAACCGCGTGGTGTCGCTGACCGAGGAGCTCGAGTTCGACGCGGCCTCCGGCGCCACGGACACCGTGGCCGCCTCCCTCAACTGGGAGATCAAGCTGGAGGCCGGTGAGCAGGTGACGGGTCCGCTCGAGCTGTTCGAGGGGCACGTCTACTTCGGGTCTTTCGTTTCGGCCGCCGACACGACCGACGCCTGCGCGTACGGCTACAGCCGCCTGTGGGGCGTGCACTACCGCGACACGGAGTCGGGGACGACCGATCCGACGCCTGCCTTCGACGAGGACGGAGACGGCGATCCGGAGACCTCGTTCATCGGGCCGCTCGACAACCAGGTCATCATGGGCGTGGCGATCACGCAGCGGCCGAGCTGCTTCGAGGGTGCCACGGAGATTGACCCCTACGACGGCGACTACTACCGCCTCACGGCGTCCGAGCCAGGCGCGTTCCAGCTCGTGGCGCAGGTGAGCGGCGGTGGGTCCCGGCCCGTCGGCGGCGCCGTGGGCGAGATCGTGCGGGCGCTCCCGAGCCCGCAGTCGTTCACGCTGCCGGCGTCCTGGGCAGGCACGGTCGACTGACGCGGGCGCGGGCGTGCGTGAGCGCGTGCCCGCGGGTAGGATGCGCGGCATGAGGACGGTCTCCATCGCGCTCCTCCTCGCCGGGCTCCTCGGGTGCGGGGACGACGGTGCCCGCGGGGAGGCTCGTCCGAGCGCGGCGGACGAGGCCGAGGAGGCTGCCCGCCAGCGCGCCGAACGGCAGCTCTTCGGCCCCGACGGGGAGCTGCTCGAGTCGGACCAGCGGGTCGCGGGGCTCGCGTTGCCGCGAGGCCTCGAGACGGTGCTCGACGAGGAGCGCTCGCACGTCTACCACTCGCGCGCGCCGCTCCGGAAGCTCCAGTCGTACTTCGGGCAAAGGCTGCTCACCGGTCAGGTGGACCGCATGGGCGACGGCGCCGTCTACCGCAACGCCGCCCCGCGCGGGGTCCGCGGCGGCGTCGTCCACATGGACGTGTCGATCCTGCCGATGGACCGCGACCGCACCCGCGTCGAGATCATCGAGATCCCCCCCGCCCCCGAGAACCCGCCCACCGAAGCCGAGTACCTCGAAGCCCTAGAGCGCGACCAACACCGCTGGGAGTGATCCGGACTTGCATTGGGGACAGGTCCCAATGCAAGTCGGGGAGGCAGTCGTTCTCCGGTCGGTGGACGGACTTGCATTGGGACCTGTCCCCAATGCAAGTCGACGCCGGTGGGGTCAGCCGCGCAGTTGGAGGATCTGCTCCATGGCCTCGCGGGCTGCGCCGGTTTCGTGGGCGGCGGCGCGGCGGAGGAGGCTGCCGAGCTCGGGGTAGTCGCCGCGGGCGAGGAGCTGGCGCGCGAGGTCGCGCTCGGCGCCGTCGCCGTGGCGGAGCACGTCGATGAGCATCTCGGAGGCTTCGATGGTCGGGATCTTGCCGATCGAATCGAGGGCCGCCCGGCGCACGGCCGGATCGGCCGACTCCCGGTAGATGCGCGCGAGCGGGTCGAAGGCGTGCCCGAAGTGCAAGGCGGAGACCGCGGCGAGCGCCTGCTTGCGCACCTCCGGGTCGTCGTCGCCGAGCCCACGGATGACGAGGACGAAGGACCGCTTGAAGAAGAGCTGGCGCACGGCGCGCAGGACCGCGGCGCGCACGCGCGGCTCGCCGTGGGTGACCATGTGCTCGAGCGGCGCGAGGGAGGCGTAGATCTCGACGCGTCCGAGGTGCACCGCCAGCCCCTCGAGCGTCTCGGGTGACGGCACGGCCTCGCCGCTTCCGAGCTGGTGCAGCCGGCACAGGAGCGCGCGCCGCCGCGTGAAGTCGGGCCACTTCGGGTCCTGCAGGACCTCGGCCATCGTCTCGGCCGCGTCTCCCCCCTGCTCCCACTCGATCACGTCGAGGCGCCAGATCTCGGGGTACGCCGTGCCCATCCGGAGGTAGTCGGGGAAGGCGACCGTCTGGCCGGCCTCGTCGGGCTCCTCCGCGAGCCGCGAACGAAGCCGCTCGTACCGCGCGCGCCGCTTGTCGGCGAGCGGCAGCTCGGCCAGCGTCGAGTAGATCTCGCAGACCTTCGAGTGGGCGCCGAGGGAGTTGTAGGCGTCGATCGCCGCCGCGAAGGCGTTCTCCGCGAGCTCCAGGCTCCCGCCGTCCCGCAGGGTCTCGCTGGCCGCCGCCGAGTGCGTCTCGGCCGCGCGCCATCGGTAGTGGCGCTCGTAGGGGAGGTTGTGGCGCCGGGCGAACTCGGCCGCCTCGCGGAAGAGAGTCGCCGCGGCGTGCAGCTCGCCGGCTTCGAGGGCCAGCTCCTGGAAGTCCTCGTAGTACTGGAGGACGTAGTACTTGAGGTTGTCCTCCTTCAGGATGCGGATGCAGTTGAGGTAGCCCTCGGCGAGGTTCTCGAAGGCGCCGGCCCTCCCGAGGGTGAGCAGCACCTGGTAGCAGTCGAAGGCGCGCTCGCGCTGGCCCCGAGTCTCGAAGCCGTCGGCGGCCGCCTCGAGGAGGTGCATGCTCTGGACCGTCGCCCGGCGCGCCGCCGCCCGATCGCCGAGGCGCTCGCACGCGCGCCCCAGGTTGAAGCGCACGAGGCCCTGCGTGTAGAGGTCGTCCCGGAGCCGGCCGTCGTCCGCGAGGCGCTCCCAGAGGACCCGCGCGGCGCGGTCGTCGCCCGCGGTCTCGAGCCGGATGGCCGCGTGGCCGAGCCAGCCGGCCTGCTCGAAGTACCGCGCCGCGTGAACGGGTCGGTCGGCGGCGACCGCGCAGCGCGCCTGATCGGTCGGCTCGCCCTCCGACAGCCGGAACGCCGCGTCGACGTCGCCGAGGAAGAGGTCGATGGTCGCGGCCGCGCGGCGGCGATCGAGCATGACGTACGCCTTCGAGAGCATCCGCAGGTAGCTCGCGAGCTCCTCGTCGATCAGGTGGGACCGATCGACGAGCGACCAAAGGTGCGCGAGGGCCTGCGCCGGCCGTCCGCCCTCGAGCGCCTGCGCCGCCTTCCGATACGCTTCGCGCTTATCGATCGCCGCCACGATCCTCGACCCCCGGCCTTCGCCGCCGCCCGACCCTCATCCGATCCACGACTCGCGCTCCCTGAGCTGGTCCCGCCCGTCGGGCTCGACCGGCGCCGCTTCCTCCTCCTCTCGGGCCACGTCCTCGACGATGTCGAGCGCGCGCCGGGCGCGCTCGTCCCGCTGGCCGAGCGCGTTCTCGTCGACCACCTGCACCGTGTGCAGCCGGTGCAGGTAGTCGAGCTCGAGCTGCCCTTGCGAGGGCAGCATGAACACCCCGTAGAGCCTCGCGAGGGTTCGCAGCCGCTCGATCGTGTCGAGGGGCACGTGGCACTCGGCATGGGTGATCACGTACAGGATGGGCGTGCGCCGCTCCCGCCGCGCCAGGCGCTCGAGGTCGTTCGCCAGCATCCCGAACACCTTGGCGTAGTTCCGGCCGTGCTCGCCCTTGAAGCACAGGACGTAGGGGACGCTGATGCCGCCGTGCTCGCTCCGGCCGGGACGCGTGTGCTGCGCCTCATACAGCCGCGAGTCGAAGAACCGCATGTAGACGTCCTCGCCGCGCAGCGTGAGCTTCTTGATGAGCGTCAGCGCGAGCCCGCGCGCGAAGACCGACCGCTGGCCGCGCATCGACGCGCTGGCGTCCACGCAGATGTAGTGGAGGCGCCGGTCCTCCTCGTGCTGCTTCTCGTGGGCGTAGTAGAAGAGCTCGTTCTCGACCCAGCGCCTGTCGAAGAGGTCCGCGTCGTAGGCCAGCTCCGACAGCATGAGCGAGTCGATCGTGCCGCGCCGCTCGACGCCCGAGTAGCCGTCGATGCTGAACATCTGCTGGCCGCTCGCGCGTTTCGTTTCGAGCACGCTCGGGAGGAGATCGAGCGAGAAGTTCACGACGTCGTTCGCCTCCGGGCTCTGGAAGACGTTCAACAGATCCAGCATCGACAGCGCGTTCGCTGCGCCCGCCTCCGCGCCGAACATCCCGACGAGCCGGAGCGTGTCGAGGTCCACCTGCTCGATGGCGATGAGGAGCCGCAGGCGCTCGCGCGCGAGGTGCTGCAGGAAGGCGAGGTCGTCGGAGCGGTCGCTCGCCGCGAAGAGCGATCCGAGATCGGCCTCGAGGTCACGGTACACCTCCGGATCGAGGGGGAGCACGGGCGCGGCCGGCCGGCGGCCGGGGCCGAGGTGGCGCTCCCACACCGGGCCGAGCACGCGCAGGAGCAGGACGGCGATGAGCTCGTCCGAGAGCCGCCAGGACCGCGCCTTCTCCATGACCTCGCTCGCCGCGATCTCGGAGATCGTCTCGACCCAGACCCCGAGCGCCGAAGCGTGCTCCGGAGGCAGCCCACCGAGCGCCGCCGTGCGCTGCTGGATGGGGACCGAGCCGGGGTCGAGCACGGCCGTCATCCCGAGGTCGTGCACCGCCCACAAGGGCACCGGAAGCCCGACGCGGCCGAGCGCGTTCCGCCACTGCGCCGCCCGCAGCTCGACCATGGGGTTGTCCGTGCGCACCACGCTCAGCGCGAGCGAGCCGATGTCCCGCCCCGCCTCCGTGTTCCTGAGGTGGCTCCCGATCGGCACCCGGCCTCCTACTGTGCGAACTTGCCGCTCTGGAACACGTGACCGAGGAGCTGGTCGACCCGCCCGATCGCCTCGCGGGCCGGCTGCGTGCCGATGGCCTGGAGCGCGGCCTTGATCTCGTTCAGGGCCTTGAGGTGGCTGAAGAGCTGGATGTCGCTCATGGGACGGTCGGAGGTGAGCAGCTCGCGGATCCGGTTCACCTCCTCGATGAGCGCGTCCATCCCGACGTCGGCGGCGCCGAAGCGTCGCGCCTCCGGGTGCTCCCGGTACCACGCCTCGAGCACCGGGCCGACGATGCCCTCGAGGATCTCGGCCTGGTCGAGGTTGTTCCAGGTGTGTCGCAGGACGAAGAAGTCGCTCGGGTCGGCCGTCGAACGGCCGTCGAGGAGCGCGCTCGCGGCAAACAGCTTGAGCAGCTTGATGGCGCGGCGGTCGCTGAGCGAGACGCCTTCGGAGCGGATCTGGAAGACCAGACCCTTGTACGCCGCCAGGAGCTCCTCGGTGAACCGCATCCGCTCCGCGAAGCCGGCGTGCAGCGCGTGCAGGTCCTGCGCGCTCAGGACCGGACGGATCTGGTCGTACGCGCCGGAGATCTTGCTGACCTCGTGGTCGATGCCCTTCAAGAGCAGGTCGTGGAAGTGGTAGCTGTCGAGGTTGTCGCTGTGCACCCGAAGGAGGAACCGGTCGAAGACGGCCATCAGGTCTTCGTCGTTCGGGACCTCGTTCGACGCGCCGAAGGCGCTGATGAGCGGCACGCGGTGGCGTGCTCCGCCGACCGTGTAGACGCGCTCGTTCAGCACGCTGAGGAGCGAGTTCAAGATGGCGCTGTTCGCCTTGAACACCTCGTCGAGGAAGGCGATCTCGGCCTCGGGCAGCATGCCCTCCATCCGCCGCTCGTACCGCCCCTCGCGGAAGCGCTGGATGTCGATCGGGCCGAAGAGCTCGTTCGGCTCGGTGAACCGCGTGAGCAGGTACTCGAAGTAGCGCGCCTGCACGAGCTTCGAGAAGAGCCGCACCAGCGCGCTCTTCGCGGTCCCCGGCGGCCCCACGAGCACCATGTGCTCGCCCGCGATGGCCGCGATCAGCATGAGCCTCACCACTTCGCTCTTCCCGAGGAAGGTCGTCTCGAGCGCGCGCGCCACCTGCTGAAGGCGCTGCGCCGTCTCCGTCGCTTTCGTCACGTCCCCACCTTCTGGTACTCGTCGCGCTCGTGGTCGAGCCGCGGCGGCATGGCCTGATCGATCAACTCCACCGCGTAACGCGAGGCGTCGTCGCCCGCGGCCCGGTCGAGCTCGGGCGCGGACATCCGGAGGCGCGCGAGGTCGTCCGGATCGAAGTCGAGCAGCGCCCCGAGGTCGTCCGGCGCGCCGAGCATGGCGGGCAGAATCGCCGCGAACAGGCGCGAATCGGCGTCCGCGGGGTGCCCGAAGAGAAGCGGCTCGCCGGCGCGGGCCTCGAGGGCGGCGATCACGTGCACCTCGAACACGAGCGCGAGCGCGTAGTACAGCATGCGCGGGGGAGGGCTCGCCCCGGAGAGCTCGCGGAGCGCCCGCCCGAGGGGAGCGGCCACCCGACTGCCCTGCGAGACCAGGGCGCGCGCGACGCCGCCGCGGACGAGGTCGTCCGAGAGCACCGCGAGCATCGCGGTGCCGAAGCGCAGGTCCGGAAGCCGATCGGTGCGGAGGAGCTCGGTGATCGGCGATCGCGACAGGAGCGTCCGGAGGCGCGGCGCGACGGCCAGGTCTGCGTCGAGAGCGTCCCACAGCTCGGCGATGTGCTGCGTCGATCGGTCCTGCCGCACCATCCGTAGCTTCGGCATGGCGACGACGCGAGGCGGGACCGGACGGCCGAAGAAGCGGTAGGTGTAGGCCCAGTTCCGCACGACGACGTCCTCGCGCCTGACCTCGAGCGTCCGGGCGACGATCGCGTGCCGCGCCAGAGCGGCGCCGCGGGTGCGGGGGGGACCGGCCTCCGCGAGGAGCCAGTCGACCCACGCCAGCATCTCGGGGCGGCTCTTCCTGGCGAGCCAGCGGTCGAGCATCGGGTCGGTGATGGCGACGAGGTCGTGGCACGCCATCGCGACCGCGGCGAGTCCACGGTCGGGCCACGGGATCACCCTCACCGGGGCGATGTCGCTGCCGGCCGCGTGCAACGCGTCGTAGATCGCGGCGTCGACCTCGGGATCGGCCGGCCGTGACAGGGCGAAGCAGTCCAGCATCCCGGGGGACAGCGGCCGGCCCGCGACGACCACGCCGCCCGTGAGCAGTGGACGGAGGAACTCGCGCGCGAAGGCGTCGTAGCGCGCCTGGATCTCGCCGGCACCGCTCACTCGCCGGGCTCCTTCTCCCGCTCGGGGAGCTCCTTGCCCGGCACGCCCCACATCGGAAACCGCCGCGCCTCGTCGTACTGGAGCAGCGGCAGCTCAGGCTCGTCGTCGTCCGGGCGGTCCGCGCTGACGGGCGTGCCCGCCACTTCGCGGATGACGCGCCGGGGAACCGTCCCGAACGCCGACGCGGGGACCACCTGCGGCGCGCCTCGGCCGGGCTCGAAGAAGACGTACCCGTCGCCGCGGTCGCGGACGAGCTCCGTGAGCACCGCCGGTGACACGGCGGGCACGATCGCCAGGCCGGCCGGGACGAAGATCCGAGGCGCCACCTCGGAGTAGAACGTGCCGAGCGGCACGCCCTCGATGCCCGACGGATCGATCAGATAGACGTTCTCGGTGCCGATCGCGATCCGGAGCGACGCCAGCGTGTTCGGCGGCAGCGCGTAGAGCAGGCGCGCGAGCCACTGTCGCTGCGCGAGCGGCACGACCGTCGCCACCACGGCGCGCCACGGGTCGGTGCTCGGGGCGAGCTCGAGCGGGAGCGAGAGGCCGAGGTCGGCGTCGACGCCGCGCCCGGACGGCGGCAGATCGGTCTCTTCGACCGAGACGTTGGCGCGTACGAGCGAGCGCACCGGCGCGAAGGGCGGCAGGGGCTGGACGAGCTCCACTTCACCGTCCCCGCGGAAGAGGTGGAGCGTGTCGTCGTCGAAGAGGCTGGCGCACGACTCGAGCGCGATGGGGTGACGGTAGCCGAGCTCGACCGCGAACGTCTTGCCGAGCGGCTCGAAGACGTGGACGCCCGGGAGCTGTGCCATGAGCTGGACCATGCGCTGCGGCACCTCGTTCATGTCGAAGACGTAGAGCCGGCGCGGAGCGTCCTCGAAGGCCGAGCGGCTCGGCCACTCGGCGAGGGCGGCGCGCGCGGCCACACGCCACCGGAAGAGGTACCTGACGAGAGCACCCCCGATGCCGGGCTCGGCCGTCGCGAACAGGCGCCGCGGAAGCTCCCGCTCACCGTGCGGGATGCGGAACGGCGCGAGCTTGAAGACGAGGTCGCGGAAGGGGAGCTCGCGCTCGTACGAGTATGCCTGCCGGAAGGTGTCGTGGTAGAGGACGACGTCGGCGCGCTCGTCGAGGAGCTGCTGGACGTCGTAGCCGAGCGGGGACTCGGCGTCGCGGTACTTCACGAAATGCCGCGAGGTGCCGGTGAAGACCAGGCCGCCCGCGAGCTTCGCCACGCCCGCGATCCGGTCCATCCGGTAGCTCGACTCCGCCTGCACCGACAGCATGATCTCGCGTGTCTTGAGCGGGGTGACCAGCCGCCGGATCGAGAGCGACGGAAGGAGCTCGTCGAGCGACCCCTCGTCGCCGTACGCGCGCAGGAACGCGACCACGCGGTCGAGCGACGGGAACAGCACCACGCCCCGGTGCCCGAGCACGACGCCGCGCGCGTCGGGGGAGACCCCCGGCGTCCGAAAGCGCGTCTGGTGCAGTGCAGCTCGCTCGAGCACGGGCTGCGAAAGGTATCACGGGCCACGGTGACCCGGCAGGCGCGCCCTCGGCTCTCGGCCCCCCCCCGGGCCGATGGCTGCGGTACATCGCCACGGAGGGGCGACGGCGCGGTCGTCGAGGCGTGACGTCCGGCGGTCGGTGTGCTTGGATCACCGCGATGCGCTCCCTCGCGCCCGCCGTCGCCGCCGTGCTCCTGGCCGTCGCGGGTCTCGCCGCCGCTCAAGAGGCGGCCGGGCCCGCACCCATCGCGGAGGATCCTCCGCCGAGCCCGACGCACGAGCAGATCCGGGAGAGCCTCGACGAGCTCGAGGAGCGCACCGAGGCGCGAGACCACGCCGGTGCGGCCCTCGACCACGCGCGGCTCGCGCTCGCGCGGGCCGACGAGCTCGAGGCGCGCGGCGATCGGGCCGGCGCCCAGCGGGCGCGGCAGATCGCCTGGGCCGCCTCCTCGCTCGCGGCCAAGCAGATCGCGCTCGCAGAGGAGCGGCGGGCGCTCCGTGCGGCGGCGCGGCGGCTGCGACAGGCCACCGAGCGGGCGAGGCAGGCCCGGGCGGCGCTCGAGCACGCCATCGCGCAGCGCGACCGGCTGCGGGCGCCGGCGCCGGACGAGGAGACGGCGCCGGACGAGGAGCCGGTCGAGGAGGAGCCCGAGTGAGGATCCTGCCGTGGGCGCTCGTGCTCGCCGCCTGCGGCGCGGGCGGCCCGAGCCCGGTGGAGACGACGGCGGAGCGCTTCGACGCGCCGGAGGCGCGGGCGGCGCGCGATCGCGCCCCCGACATGTACGGGGCGGCGGAGCGCGCGCACCAGGAGGCGGTCCGTGCCCAGCGAGGTGGCGACGGGCGCGCCGCGCAGGACCACGCGACCCGCGCGAGGCTGCTCCTGTCCGCTGCCGTCGCCGAGTCGGACCGGCTCGCGCTCGAGGAGCGGCGGCTCGCGCTCGAGGAGCAGGCGCGGTCGCTCGAAGAACAGGCCGCGCGCGACGTCCACGCGCGGCTCGCGCTGCAGGCCGAGATGGGGCGGAGCGTCTCGGCGCGTGTCGCGGCGCAGCAGGCGGCGGCGGCGTTCGAGCGCGCGGCCGAGGACGAGGCGCGCCGCTACCGCGCCCGGTCGGACGAGCGCGCGCAGATGTACCGCGAGGCGGCCGAGGTGCTGCTTCGCCGTGCGGCGCTGCTGATCTCGGCTGCGCACGCGCTCGGGGCGACCGAGGCTCGCCTTTCGCAGGCGACCGATCTGGTGGAGGAGGCAGAACGTATCCGCGATCCCGCCGAACGGATGCAGCGGGCTCAGGATGCGGTCCGCGGCGCGCTCGTCGCGCTCGGTGAAGCGCGGGCTGCGCAGGAGGGACCGGTGCCGGACGAGGCCGCCGCGCTCGGCGAGGCGGCCGAGCAGATGGGCTTCGCGGTCGAACAGCGCGACCGTGGTCTCGTCGTGCGTGTCGACGGTGTGTTCGGCGGCCAGGCCGGACGACCGTCGCCTGCGGGGCGTCGCCGGCTCGAGCAGCTCGCCGCGCTCCTGCTCGCCCACCCGCACGGTCCCGTCCAGGTCAACGCCTATGGCAACGGCCGCGCCGCGCGGCGCCTGGCCGACGCCCGCGCGACCGCCGTGGCCGAGGAGCTCGCTCGCCACGAGGTCCCCCGCGACCGCCTGTCCCCCGAAGGCGTCGTCGACGCCACCGACGGCACCGACGCCGCCGAGGTCGTCTTCCTCTCCTACGGCGCCGTCGACCGGTAGGGCTCTGGTCAGCCCAGGTAGATGACCACGAGAACGGCGACGACCCAGATGGCGAGGTTCGCCAGGAAGGGCTTGTCGCGGAGCATGTCCTCGGTCGGGCTCTCGGCGGAGTGGCGCCGGCGGACGAGGTAGAGGAACCGAAGGACGCCGAAGAAGGGCATGGCCGTGGTGACGACGAGGTAGTCGGTGCCGAAGGCCAGCCGGGTGTGGGCGTCGAGGGTGTAGACGGCGTAGGTGCCCACGGTGGCGAGGGCGGTCAGGTAGAGCAGGACGGTCAGCGTGCGCTCGTCGTAGCTCACCAGGGCGCTGCGCCGTTCCTGGGCCTTCGCCCCCTGCGCGAGCTCGTGCATCCGCTTGCCGAACCCGAGGAAGGTCGCGAGCAGGAAGGTGACCACGATCAGGTACATGCTCGCGTCGACCATCGCCGCGAAGGCGCCGCCGAGCACGCGCAGCTCGAAGCCGGCCGTGATGCACATGACGTCGACGTAGGCGATGTGCTTGAGCCGGGCCGAGTAGGCGAGGTTCAGGATCAGGTAGGCGGCCAGGGCGCCGGCGAAGAGCGGGCTCAGCAGGAGCCCCGCGCCGATGGACACGGCGGCGAGGACGAGGGCCGCGGTCCGGGCGGCGCGCTCGGGCACGACCCCGCCCGCGATCGGACGGTTGCGCTTGATGGGGTGGGCGCGGTCGGCCTCGACGTCCGCCAGATCGTTGAGGATGTAGACCGTGCTCGACGCGAGGCAGAACAGGGCGAAGGCGGCGAGGCTTCGCAGGGCCATGGGCAGGTGCAGGAGCTCCTTGGCGAACACCAGCGGCGCCAGGACGAAGAGGTTCTTCACCCACTGATGCGGCCGCATCGTGCGCAACAGGCCGAGGAGCATGGCGCGCGAATATAGCAGCGCTCGTCCCCGGGTCCGGAAGCGTGCTCGTCCGAACGCTCGGGAACAAAGCGGGGGCCCCGCTTGTCCAGCAATCCGCGCGCCGGTAGCCTGCCGCTCCTCTTCATGACCCGCCTCCACCTCCGGAAATTGCAGGCCTTTGCGGTTCTCGTGGCCCTGGCCGTCTCCGCCGGCACGCCGGCCCTCGCCGCCGCCGACAACCCGTACGACGCGCGCCAGCGGGAGCGCGCACAGGAGGCCGTGCGCCAGGGGCGCTCGGCGAGGGGCATCCTGCCCCTGCTCGAGATGTGGCGTGACTGGGACTGGGCGACGCCGTCGGCCACGGCCGCGGAGCTCGAGCGCCTCGCCGCCGACCGTCGGCTGTCGCCCGCGCGGCGTGCCTACGCGGGCGCGCTGCTCTCGCGCGCGCGGCTCCGCACGGGAGACCTGGACGCCTCGCGCCGGCTCGTCGACGAGCTCGGGTACGTCCGTTCGTGGCGCGTCGTCGGTCCCTTCGACAACGAGGGCAAGCAGGGCTTCGACCGGGAGACCGCCGTGGAGTCCGATCGCCTCGGTCCCTGGGACGCCGACGCGCGTTTCCCGGGCCGCGAGCGCTCGGTCGCCTGGCGTGCCTACCCGGACGTCTCGCACTACGGCTACGTCGACCTCGACGCGGTGCTCCGACCGAACGCGAACGTGTGCGGGTACGCCGAGACGTTCGTGCACAGCGAACGCGCCCAGCCGCTCGGGCTGTGGGTCGGCAACGGCGGCGCGGTCAAGGTGTGGTGGAACGGCGAGCAGGTCCTCTCCGACGAGGTGACTCGCCAGCCCGACCCGGACCGGCACGTCGCGGTCGTGGGCGCGCACGCGGGTTGGAATCGGGTCCTCGTCAAGGCGTGCGTCGCGGAGACCACCTGGGGGTTCTTCCTCCGCGTGGCCGATCCGCAGGGCGGACCCGCGCGCGGCGTTCGCGCCGACGCGAGCGCGCACCGGGACGTCACCGCCGGCCACGCCGCGGTTCGGCTGCCGCGTCCGCCGCGGACCGACCTCGCGAGCCTCGAGCAGGCGGCGGGCGGCTCGCGGCCGAGCGCGGGCGCGCTCTTCGACCTGGCGCGCTTCCTCGCCTGGACGGGCGCCGACGACCCGGCCGAGCACCGGGCGCGCCAGCTCGCCGCGCGCGCCGCCGATCAGGATCCGATCGTGCAGCGGCTCGCCCTCGCCGCGGCCCTCGCGGCCGAGCGCGGGGAGGTGCAGCGCTTCGCCACGCGCGCGATCGAGATCGCACCGACCGACCCCGACGCGCTCCTTCTACACGCGCGCGTCCGCGCGACCGGGCCCGATCCCGTGGAGGCGCTCGCGGTGCTCGACCGGATCCCGCCAGGCGGCGTGGTCGCGATGCAGGCGGCGGTCCTGCGCGCGGCCATCCTCCGGGACCTGGACTTCCCCGAGAGCGCGATGCGCGTCGTGGACGACGCCTCGGCGGTCGCGCCGGGCGCCCCCGCGTGGATCGAGCAGCGCGCGCTCGCCGCAGACGCCGCGGCCCGGGCCGATCGCGTGGTCGAGCTCCGCCGTGAAGCCGTCGCTGCGCGCCACGACGACGTGTCGAGCCGGCGGGCGCTGATCGTCGATGCGCTCCGGCGCGGCGACGAAGACGTGGTGCGGGAGCACCTCGCGGCGCTCGATGAGCTGCTTCCGGGGAGCGCCCAGAACGCGCTCTACGCGGCTGCGATCCAAGAGGGCATCGGCGATGACGACGCGGCGCTCGAGGCGCTCGTCCGGGCACGCGCCGTGGCGCCCGAGGAGGCATCGCTGGCCGCCGCGCACGGGCGCCTGTTGCTCCGCCTCGGCCGGCGCGACGCCGCCGCGGCCACGCTCCGCGAGGCGCTCGCGCTCCGGCCGCAGGACGCCGACACCCGGGAGCTGCTCGAGCAGATCGAGCCCGAGCAGCGCCCTGACGAGGCTTACGCGGTCGCGCCACGCGAGCTGCTCGCGCGCAGGAGCGAGCGCTCCGGCTACCCGGTCACGGTGCTCGAGGACCTGACCGTCAACACCGTCTACCAAAACGGTCTCGGATCGAGCTTCAAGCAGCTCGCGGTGCAGGTCCACGACGACGAGGGCGCCCGGCAATGGCGCACCCACTCCATCCAGTTCGATCCCGATGCCCAGCGCGTCGACGTCCGCCAGGCGCGGGTGTACCGCGCGGACGGACGCGTGCTCGAGGCCACCGAGACCTTCGAGCAGCAGCTCGGCGAGCCCTGGTACCGCATCTACTACGACACGCGCGCGCTCGTGGTCGTGTTCCCCAGCCTCGAGCCCGGCGACACGGTCGAGATCCAGTACCGCGTCGACGACGTCGCGCACCGCAACCTCTTCGCCGACTACTACGGAGACCTGACGTTCCTCCAGGGATTCTCGCCCATCGAGCGCCTCGACTACGTCCTCATCGCGCCGAAGTCGCGTCAGCTCTACTTCAACGAGCCCGCCCTCGAGGGGCTTCGTCGCGAGCGGACCGAGCGAGGCGACACGCAGGTGCACCACTTCGTCGCCGAGGACGTGCCGGCGATCCGGAGCGAGCAGGGAATGCCCGGCATGACCGAGGTCGCGCCGTACCTCCACGTGTCGACCTATCGGACGTGGGAGGACGTCGGGCGCTGGTGGTGGGGGCTCGTCCAGGACCAGCTCCAGGCCGACGATCACCTGCGCAGCGTCGTGCGGGAGCTCGTGGCCGACGCGCCCGACCTCCGCACCAAGGTGCAGCGGATCCACGAGTGGGTCGTGCGCAACACCCGGTACGTGGGCCTCGAGTTCGGCATCCACGGCTACAAGCCGTACCGCGTGCCGCTGATCGTCCAGCGGGGTTTCGGCGACTGCAAGGACAAGGCGTCGCTCCTGTACACGATGTTCCGCGAGGCGGGGATCGATGCGCGCATCGTCCTCTTGCGTACGCGTCGCAACGGCTCCATCGACGATCTGCCGGCGTCGCTCGCGGTCTTCGACCACGCGATCGCCTACGTCCCCGAGCTCGATCTCTACCTCGACGGGACGGCCGAGCACAGCGGGACGACCGAGCTGCCGGCCATGGACCAGGGGGTGACCGTCCTCGTCGTCGGGCCCGAGGACGCGCGGCTCACCCGCACTCCGGTGCTCTCGCCCGACCACAACCGGCGCACGCGCTCGATGGATGTCCGGCTCGCGGCCGACGGCTCCGCCGAGGTGGAGGTCGCCGAGCGCATCGTGGGCGCCGAGGCGCCGCGCTACCGGAACGTCTATCAGTCGGGCGGTACCCGCCACGACCGCCTCGAGCGCGCGCTCCGCGCCACCTTCCCGGGGCTCGTCCTCGAGTCCCAGACCATGCAGAACCTCGAGGACCTCGAGTCGCCGATCGAGGTGGAGTACCGGGCGCGCGTGCCGCAGCTCGCCCGCCGCGACGGAAGCGGGTTGCGCGTCCCGCCGACGGTGCTCGAGGATCTCTTGCGTGGGCTCGCCCCTCGTGCGGCGCGCCGCTACCCGCTCGAGCTCGGCAGCACCAGCGCCTACGTGGAAGAGCGGACGGTGCACGTGCCCTCCGGGCACCGTGCCGCGGTGCTCCCCGACGGAGGTGAGGCGGAGAGCGAGTTCGGCTTGCTGCGCATGCGCGTGGAGAACGACGGACGGCAGATCCGAACGCGCACCGAGCTCGAGCTCCGGGCCGACCGCGTCCCGCCCGATCGCTACCCCGCGTTCCGCCAGTGGGTGGAGCGTGCCGACGCCATCCTCCGACAGCAGATCGTGCTCGCGCCGGAGACCGACCGATGAGGGCGCTGGTCGTCCACGTCTTCGTCGCGCTCGCCCTTGGGGCGTGCGGCTCCCGGGCGGCTCTGCCGTCCACCCCGACCATCGAGGACCTGCGCGCGCACGCCGCGCAGAACCCCCGCGATCCGGACGCCCAGCGCGAGCTGGCGCTCGCAGAGCTGCTGATGGAGGGAGGTGACGCGGCGCGCGTCGAGGCACAGGTCGCGCGCGCTCTCGCGCTCGCGCCGGACGACGAGCGGCTCCTGTTCGCGGCGGCGCTCGAGCGGAACCTGCACGGGTACCCGGGCGAGGCCCTCGCGCGTTACCTCGACGCGGTCGAAGCGGCGCAGCGTTCGCCCCGCACAGGCGCGTCGTACGTCGCCGAGTCGGCGCTCGTCGCGGTCGACGAGCTCGCAGATGCGGCGCCGCGCTGGTCGGAGACCGTGCGGCCCCGGCTCGAGACCCTTGCCCGTGACCCCGGCCACCTCGGTGCGGCGGCGCGCTACCGGATCGCCGAGACGCTCGTCGAGCTCGCGTTCCGCCGGGGCGACACGGACGCCGTCGCGCGCATCGGGGCCGACGCGGGATGCATCTCCGAGTGGCGCGTCGCCGGGCCCTTCGGTCCGCGCACGCTGCTCGACTTCGACGGCGACTTCGCGGTCGCGCCAGGCCGCCCGCTCGAGGACCGTTACGACCTCGGCCCCGGCCGCGGCACGCGGGATACGCGCACGTACGGGACGCGCGGCTGCTCGGTCCACCTCGGGGGAGGACCGGTATCGGCAGGCGGGACGACCTTCGCGCAAGGCGTCGTCACGGTCGAACGTGGCGGGCCGCAGGTGCTGCGACTCGAGACGCCGAACGCGGCCAAGCTCTTCGTCGACGGACGCCTCGTCGCCCGGCTGGACATGCGCGTCGAGCCGACACCGCGCGTCACGTTCCACCGCGTGGAGCTCGATCCCGGCCGCCACGTCGTGACGGTGCAGATCGCGACCGGCCACCCGAACCCCGTCCTGGTCGGCTCGCTCCTGCCCGCCCCCGACGTGCCGGGCCGCCCGGAGGCCGACGGCCCCTTCGCTTCCTATCTGGCGGCGACGGTGGCGATGTCGCGGGGCGACACCGTGGCGGCCCGCGAGGCGCTCCGGCACCACACCGCCGACGACGACGCATCGTCCGCCGTGCTCCAGCTCCGCGGCGGCATCGCGCTCGGCGATCCGCACCGGCCCGGCGACATGAGCCGCGACGAGGCGCGGCGCCTTCTTCGAGTCGCCGCCCGCCGCGACCCTGAGAGCTGGTATCCGCCGGTCCAGCTCGCACGCCTCGACGCGGCCGACGGGCGCGCGCTCCAGGCGATCGAGCGCCTGCGCGAGGCCGCCGCGCGCTGGCCCGAGATCGTCGCCGTTCCTCTCTCGCTCACGGACCTGTACCTCGGGCGCGGTTGGTACGGCCAGGCCGAGCGTCAGATCGCGCGGGCTCGCGAGATCGCTCCCGGAGCCTGCCGCCCGATCCGCGGTGCGCTCTCGCAGGCCGAGCGGCGCAGCCAGACGGCCGAGATGGAGCGGCTCGCGCGGCAGCTCGTCGCCTGCGACGCGCGCACGAGCGCGCTCTACGAGCAGCTCCTCCGGCGCCGGGACTGGGACGGCGCGAGCGAGGAGCTCGACCGCCTCGCGACGTTCGAGCCGCCGCAGAGCCGCCACGGCATCCTCGTCGGCCGGCTCGAGATCGCGCGCGGGCGCGGCGAGGAGGCGATCATCGATCGGCTGCTCGCCGAGATCGCCGCCGATCAGCCACAGAGCGTGCTCACTCCGATCGCGCGGGCGGACCGACAGCTCGCCCGCGGCGAGCCCGAGCAGGCAGCGCGCGTCCTCGCGGAGGCGGTCGCGGCCGAGCCCACCGCCCTCGCGGAGCTTCGCCTGAGCAGGCGCTCCATCACGGGTGACTTCGATCTCACGCCGTACCGGCTCGACGGAGCGGAGGTCCTGCGGGAGCTCGAGGCCTCGGGGCGCACGTACGAGGAGCCCGAGGTGCTCGTCCTCGACTACACGGTCGTGCGTCTCTTCGAGGACGGCTCGACGCTCGAGCTCACGCACAACATCTGGCGCGTGCAGAGCGAGGAGGCGCTCGACGAGCGGGGTGAGCTCCGGCTGCCCGAGGGGGCGCGGATCTTGAAGCTCCACACGATCAAGGGCGACACCGGCCGGCGCATCGAGCCGGACGCGATCGAGGGCAAGGACACGATCAGCCTCCCGAACCTCGCGCCGGGCGACTACGTCGAGTACGAGTACGTCCGGCTGGGAGAGCCGCCGGCCGGGTTCCCGGGCGGCTACCTGGGCGACCGCTTCTTCTTCCGCAGCTTCGAGACGCCCTTCGACCGGAGCGAGCTGGTGCTGGTGCTCCCGCCGTCGGTCGAGCCGGTGATCGACCCGCGCGGGCCCGCTCCCGAGACGGAGCGGCGCGAGGGACCGGGCGGCGTGCAGGTCCTGCGCTGGAGCGTCCGAGAGAGCCGCCCGCTGGTCCCCGAGCCGATGAGCGTCGCTCCCCGCGAGTACATCCCGTCGGTCAACGTCGGTGTGAACGCGACGTGGGAGCGCTTCGTCGACAGCCTGCTCGACGCGCTCGCGGACCGCGACGTGCACGACCCGGCCGCGCGCCGTTTGGCCGAGCGGGTCGTCGGAGAAGCGATCGACGGCAGCGACGAAGCCAAGGCGCGTCGCCTCTACGCGTGGGTGCTCGCGAACATCGAGGAGAGCAATGACGCCTTCGGGCTCGCGCCCGCCATGCTCTTCGATCGCACGGGCAACCGGGCGCGGGTGCTCCGTTACATGCTCGGCCTCGTGGGCGTGCAGTCGAAGCTCGTCCTCGCGCGGAGCGCCGCCGCCGACGCGAACCGGCCGCTCCTTCCGGACGGCGAGACGTACGAGCACTTGCTCGTCGCCCTCGGCGACGGCCGGTTCCTGTCGACGGCCGAGCGCGGGGCGCCCTTCTCGTACGTCCCACCGCTGCTCCGCGGCCAGGAGGCGGTCGTCCTCGATCGCGGTGCGCCGCGAGTCCGCATCCCCGCCGGAGCTGACGACGCCGATCGGCGCGAGGTCGAGGTCGACGCGCACTTGCGCGACGACGGGTCGGCCGTCGTCGAGGTAGTCGAGACCTTCCACGGCGCGAACGCCATCGGCTGGCGCAACGACCTCGAAGGGGTGCCCGACGCCACGCTGGAGTCGAGGTTCGGTGAGGCGTACGTGGCGCGCCTCGTCCCGGGCGCCGAGATGACGCGGCTGCGCATCGTCGGCCGCGAGGATCCGGAGCGCCCGCTCGTGCTCGAGTACGCCTTCGAGGTCCGCAGTCTCGGGCGCAGGCAGGGCGAACGGTGGATCGTGCCCGGCCTGTTCCCGACCCACCTCGCCCCGACCTACGCCGGCTTGGGTCAGCGCACCACGACGCAGCTCGTGGCGCCCCCGATCGACGTGGAGGCGCGGGTCACGGTGCACCTGCCCGCGAGCGTGTCCGTCCCCGAACCGCCCCGCGCGGTGGAGCTCTCCGGGCCGAACGGTGCCCGCTTCCGGATGGAGGGTGAGCGCGAGGGGCAGGCGTTCACGCTGCGACGATCGGTACGATTGCCCGTGATGAGAGTGGCTCCCACGGAGTATGCTGTCTTCGCGCGCTTCTGCCGCGCGGTGGACCAGGCCGAGGCGCGCGAAACCGCCATCGACCTGTAACTCGTGTGAGCAAAGATCTCTTTCAGCGTCTCCCGGGCTGGACCGAGCCGTGGAACCCCGAGCCGGGCGAGAGCCTCGACTCGGCGTGGGATCGTTGTCCCGACGGCCGGTGGATGATGGCCATGGTCGTCGAGACCGGCGTGCGTCCCCGCGTCGTCGCGCGCGCCATCGTCGCGTGCGTGCGCGGCCTCGTCCCGGAGCTCGAGGACGAGCCGCCGTGGCGGGGGCTCTTGCACGTCGCGGACGCGTTCGGTCGCGGCGAGATGAACGAGGACGCGCTGCGCCAGCTCCTGCCGGGCGTGCGCGGTCCCATCCCCAACGAGTGGCACCATGCGATGAAGGACGCGCTCGGGCCCGAGGTCGACTCCGTCGAGCCGTCGGTCGCCTCCCACCTGCTCATCGCGGCTCTCCACCCGGCGCTCGAGGCCGAGCACCGCTCGCGCACGGCGGGCCTCGCCATCGGCTACCTCGCGGGCGTCCCCGCGGCCCGCGCCCGGACGGAAGCGCGCGACAGCGTCGTCCGGACGCTCGAGGAGCAGCGCGGCGCGCTTCCCCAGACGGCGCTCGTCCACGTCCCCGCGGTCGGCTCGGCGGCATGGGACGAGACGAGCCACCGAGCCTACGCATACGCGCTCGGCGGATGCGCCGACGAGATCCGACGCCTGGTGCCCAAGCCCTGGGCGCGGCGGCGTTGACTACCGGTACGTGAAGCGCAGCTCGTAGTCGCAGATCTGGAAGAGGTCGCCCTCGCCGATCTGCTTCTGCTCGATGCGCTGCCCGGCGTACTCCACGCCGTTGGTGCTGCCGAGGTCCTTCATCCAGAAGGCCCCGCTCTCCCAGACGACCGCGGCGTGGCGCCGCGAGATGTTGCCGTCCTTGATCGGCAGGTCGGCCGTCTTCGAGCCGCGGCCGATGACGAACTCCGGCTTGTTGATGGGGATCTTCTGCCCGTTGAAGACGACGAACAGCGACGGCGGCTGGGCCGAGACCACCGGCGCGCGCTGCTGTCCGGGGAGCGGCGGCGGTGCGCCGGGGCTGCCGTAGGGTGGCGGCCGATTGGTCGGCCCGGGCGGGAACGAAGACTGCCCGGGCGGTGGCGGCGGCCGCGATCCGTAGCCACCGCCCGGCTGGCCGAAGCCCTCGGACTGCGGGTAGTGCCCACCCGAGGCGTAGCCCTGGCCCGGTGTCGGCGGACTTCCGTAGGAGCCGGGATAGGAGCGCTGGGGCGGTGGCGGCGGGGCCGACGGGATCGAGGGCCTACCCATGCCGCCCGACGAGCGGAGCGACGGGATCGCGCCGGGGGTCGGGTTGTCCGGGCGGCTCGGGGCGACCGGACGCGACATCCCGGACTGCGAAGGCGGCCGCGTCCCGTAGTTGCGGGAGCGGGCGTACTGCCGCATCGCTTCGTTGATGAGGTAGTCGGTCGAGCATTCGAGCTCCTGGCTCATCTGCTCGAAGATGTCCCAGAGGTAGTCGCGACACTGGAAGTGGCGCAGGGTCTTCTTGTTCTGATCGTGGGTCACTCTCCCGACTCCTCGCCCTGCTGTTGCTCGGGGCCCTGCTGGCCCTCCGCCTCGGCGCCCCCCGACAGGCGCTCGCGCAAGCCCGTGATGGCCGCCTCGGCGACCTGTCCTACGGTGGTGATCTCGAGGTTCTCCCAGTGCTCGCCCTTCACCTCGGCCCGGTCCGAGGCGAGGCGCTGCATGGCAGGGATGTCCGCCTCGGTGCCCTTTCGTTCGTAGTAGCGCAGGGCGATGACGCGGTCCCACCAATCCGAGGAGCGAAGCTGCTCGCGCACCAGATCGGTGGGCGGCGGCGACATCTGGCTCATGCGCGTGGCGTAGCCCTCGAGCTCCTCCGGCTCGAACTTGACGTCGCTGCCGCTCGGCAGCTTGGTGAAGAACTCCGCCACGACGCCCGGGCCGCCGATGACCAGGACCATCTCGCCCGCGCGCCATCGGAGCCGCTGCTTCTCGCCGTCCTGCACCAGCGGCCACATGGGCGGGATGGCCTCGGGGCTGCGGATGTCGCCCACGCGGTCGAAGGCGTAGTCGCGCACCGCCTCCGGCACTTCGCTGTTCAGGGCGAGCGCGAGCAGACGCTGCAGGTGCTCGCGCTTCGCGCCGCCCTCGAGCGCCTGAAGGGCCTTGACGCGACGCTGCACGATGATCTCGTTCGTCGACTCGAGCGAGGCGACCTCGAGCAGGCGCTCGGCCACGACCTGCTGGCTCGACAGGTGCTTCATCGCGGGGAGCGCGCCCTGCGTGACGAAGTTCTCCCGGTTGAGCGCAGCGATGGCCGACACCCTGTTCTCGTCGATCTCGGCGTCGGGCGACTGCTCGCGGATCTGGTCGCGCACCTTGCCCTTGAGCCACTCGAGGTACTCGTCGCTCTCCATGCGGCGCTCGATCTCCACGAGGCGCTCGGCCGCGCGCTGCTTCGCCTGGTCGTCACCCACCTGCGAGATGATCTCCGCGAGCTTCACGACCGCCTGCGGCGGCATCTCGGCGTTGAGCGCCTCGACGAGCATCGTGGCGGCACGGGAGCCGAGCGAACGGACCACCTGCTCGGCGCTGTAGTTGCCGGCGAGGCTGCGGCCGTTGAAGTCCACCACGTACCAGCCGACGACCGCGTCGACGAGCTGGTCCCGGGCCTGCCCCTGGGCGTGGGTGATCAGGAGATAGGCCGCGTCCTTGGCGCGGACCTGCAGGGGCGGAGGACCGTTCGCGTCCGAGGCGGCCGTGTCGCCGCCCCGCATGAGGCCCGCGAGGCCCGAGACCATCCCGGCGATGATCTCGTGTCGCTTCTGCTCGGGCAGGCGCTGGATGGCCCGCTGCAGCTCGGCCACCCCGTCGACGTCCTGGCGCTCCATCTCCACGAGCGCCAGCGCGGACTGCGTCCGGAGCTCCATGGGGTAGTTGTCGCTCAGCATGACGGCGACGATCTTCCCCGGACCCTTGACCGTGCCCTTCCAGTACTCGATGTCCGCGCCGGTGACCTTGCACCCGGTGGCGCAGGCCGCGAGAGCGCACGCGAGCAGAATCTTCGTTCGCAGCGTTGGCTGAAGTCGCATTGGCTTCTCGTGGGGCCGATGCCGAAAACACGCCCCGATTCCGAGGGATTCGGCCATCCGGTGCACCCGGACGCGCCTCCTCCGGAAGGTGGGTGACGATAGTAGAGGATCCGGCCGCTCAATCAAGAGTGAGGGTCGCCCCGGGCTCGGGCCCCCGCGGCGATCCCGCGGACTTGCGAGCCCCGTTTTCTTGACCCCTCGCCTCCGAGCGACCTAGCCTCAGTGTGGGAAGGAGCACACTTGGGCGCACTCCGTACGACATCCGCGGGGGAGCTGGATCATTCCGAGGGACGCCGGCACGAAGTGCTGGGGATCATTACGGCGGCCGCGACCGCGCTCCTGGCGCTGGCGCTGTGGTCGTACGACGCCCGCGGAGGCGAGAACTGGATCGGCCCGGTCGGCGCCGGCGCCGCGTCGCTCCTGGCGACGGCCTTCGGCGTCGCGGCCTGGGTGCTCCCGTTCGAGCTCGGCTTCGCGACCGTTCGCCTGTTCCGGCGCAGCCGATCGCTGCTCGGCCTCGCGACGCTCGCCTCGACGCTGGTCCTCGTGCTGGTCGGATGCGCGATGCTGCACCTGGCGCTCGACGGCAGACACGTCTTCGGAGGGCACCTGTCCGGCGGTGTCCTCGGCGAGGTCCTCGGCGAGGTGCTCCGATCGCTGCTGGGCCTCGCGGGCGCCTTCGTCGTCGGCATCTGCGTCATCCTGATCACGCTCGTCCTTCGGACGCCGGTCTCCGTCGTCCACGTCGTCCGGCGGGCGGCGGAGGCGGCGTCGCGCGGCGCCGTCGCGGCGTGGAACGGCCTGCGCGCGCTCTGGGCGGCGTGGCGGGAGGCGCGCGAGCTCGACCGCGCCGAGCGCGAGGCGGCCGCCCGCGCGGCCGTGCCCAAGATCGTCGGGGACGACGTCGACGAGGACGAGGACGCGTACGACGACGAGGAGGAGGACGCGGACGAGGACGGCGTCTCGCTCGACGCCGAGACGACGCTCGTCGACGTGGACGAGGCGGAGGTCGTGGACGACACCGCAGACGAGGCGGACGAGCCGGACGAGCCCGAGCCTCCGAAGCGGCGGTCCAAGAAGCCCGAGGGCCCGCGGATCGTCGCGCCCGTGGCGACGGCACGCAAGTCGTCGCCGCCGCCGGTGTCCGACGGGATCCCGATGCCGTCGATCGGCAAGGAGTTCGTGCTGCCGCCGACCACGCTGCTCGACGAGGCCGGCGACAGTCACGTGCGCATCGACGCGGCGACCCTGCGCGACAACGCGGCGCGGCTCGTCGACAAGCTCGAGGCCTACGGTGTGAAGGGGCGCGTCGACGAGATCCATCCGGGCCCCGTGGTCACCATGTACGAGTTCGAGCCGCAGAGCGGCACCAAGGTGTCGAAGATCGCCGGGCTCGCGGACGACCTGGCCATGGCGCTCGCGGCGCAGAAGGTGCGCATCGTCGCGCCCATCCCGGGCAAGGCGCGCGTGGGGTTCGAGCTGCCGAACGAGGTGCGCCAGACCGTCTATCTGCGCGAGATCCTCGAGGACGACCGCTGGGACAAGACGAAGGCGGCGCTCCCCATCGCGCTCGGCAAGGACATCGCCGGCCAGCCGGTGTACGGCGACCTCGCCAAGATGCCGCACCTGCTCGTGGCGGGCGCGACCGGCGCGGGCAAGAGCGTCGGCCTCAACGTCATGCTCGCCTCGCTGCTCGCGAAAAAGACGCCCGAGGACGTGCGCCTGTTGATGATCGATCCGAAGGTGGTCGAGCTCGCGGTCTTCGACGGGATCCCCCACATGCTCCTGCCCGTCGTGACCGACATGAAGAAGGCGGCCCTCGCGCTCAAGTGGGCCGTCGACGAGATGGAGCGGCGCTACCAGCTCTTTGCCGACGCCGGCGCACGGAACGTCGCCAGCTACAACCAGCGCGTGCAGAAGGTGCTCGACGGCGAGATGGCGCCGGAGAAGCTCTGCCCGCGGCGGGCCGGCAAGGTGCGGGCGCAGGGGCCCAACGGCGAGGAGGTCCTGTGTGACCCGACGGACGGCGAGACGCCGGACGCGGTCCCGCCCGATCCGCAGAAGCTCCCCTACGTCGTGGTGGTGGTCGACGAGTTCGCCGACCTGATGATGGTCGCCGCGAAGGACGTGGAGGCGGCCATCGCCCGGCTCGCGCAGAAGGCGCGCGCCGCGGGAATCCACGTGATCCTCGCGACGCAGCGTCCGAGCGTCGACGTCATCACCGGCATGATCAAGGCGAACTTCCCGGCGCGCATCGCCTTCAAGGTGTCGCAGCGCGAGGACTCGAAGACCATCCTCGGGCGCATGGGCGCCGAGCACCTGCTCGGGATGGGCGACATGCTGATGATCCCGCCCGGCTCGAGCGACCTCAAGCGCGTCCACTCGGCGTATATCAGCGAGGAGGAGGTGAAGGCGGTCTGCGACTTCCTGCGCGTGCAGGGCAAGCCCGTGTACGACGAGCAGATCCTCGCGCCGCGCGAGGACGAGGACGGCGGCGAGCTCGGGGGCGGGCAGGCCAGCGACGACCCCCTCTACGACAAGGCCGTCGCCGTGGTCGCGCAGGCCGGCTACTGCTCGATCAGCCACATCCAGCGGCAGCTCTCGGTCGGCTACAACAAGGCCGCGAAGCTGGTGGAGCGCATGGAGCAGGAGGGCGTGGTCGGCCCGCCGAGCGGCAAGGCGGGCGGCCGCCGCGAGGTGCTCGTGCAGGCGCTCTGAATTCAGCTCTCGCGAAGGGGGACGAGCAGGACGGGGACGGGCGACTCGTCGACGAGCCGGTGCGCCACCGAGCCGGTGAGCAGGCGGCTCACCGCGCCGCGGCGGCGGACGCCGGTGATCAGGACCTCGGCGCCGACGCGCTGCGCGAGCGCGCAGAGCTGCTCGGCGGGGTCGCCCTCGAGGACGTGCCGCTCGATCCGACGCTCGGGGTCTGCGTCGAGGGTGCTCCGGCCGAGCCGGTACCAGGCGTCCTCCTGCGCCCTTCGCGCCTCGACGGAGCTCGGCGCGAGCGGCAGGACGTGCGCGACGTGCACCGTTCCTGCCGCCGGGACGAGTGAGAGCGCCTGCGCCAGCGCGCCGCTCCCGGCGTCGCCGAGGTCCGTCCCGACGAGGACCACCCGCGGCACGGTGAAGGACGTCGCCGGCTCCGGGCGCGGCGCCGGCACGCTCACGACGTTCGTCGGCGCGGCGCGCAGCACGCCTCGGGCGACCGAGTCGTGCCAGAGGCGCTCGGCGGCCGAGCGGCGGCGCTGGCCCACGACCAGGAGGTCGAAGGCGCCCTGGTCCGCGCGCGCCACCAGGTGGGCGTCCGCGCTGCCATGGGCGGCGAGCACTCGGATCGAGGCGCTCTCCTCGGCGGGGGCCGCCCCCTCGAGCTCGCGCAGGACCGCGGCCTCGGCCTCCTCCGACAGGGCGGGCCCATCCGGCGGATCGAGCCCCAGGCGCGCGTGGATCTCCTCCGGCGACGCCACGTAGGTGACCTCCACCTCGCAGGGGCCCGCCTTGCACAGCGTCGCGGCGAAGGCGCGCGCGGCCCGGGAGGCTCCCCCGAGGTCGCAGCCCACGAGCACCCGGAGCGTATCCTCGCCGCGAAGCCAGCGAAGCAGGCGCTCCGGGCTCCGCGCGACGAGCACGGGGGTCCGGCTGCGCTTCGCGATCCGCTCGGACCGCCTGCCCATGGGGTTCAGGGAGGGGCGGGGGGCGGTGCCGATCAGCAGCACCTCGGCGACCTCCCACTCCGCGATGGACACGAGCGCCTCGACGACGGGGCCGGCGGCGAGGTGCGGGTGGACGGTCGCGCCGGTGACGGATCCGATGCGCCGCGCCTCACGCGCGAGGTCGTCGCGGACGCCGCCCAGGATCGACTCCTCGTCGGTGCCGAGCACGATGGCCGCGCGCGGATCCTCGGACACGTGCACGAGCCGGAGCGGCACCGACAGCCGGTGGGCCAGGAGCCCCGCGAGATCCGCCAGCGGCTCGCCGCTCGGTCGCAGGGTCGCGCCGAAGACCACGGTCATGGTCTCGACGTATGCCCGGGCGCCTGTGCGTCCAGCCCGATCGCGTCAGGCCTTCCGCTCGGCGAGGTCGGGGGCGAGGCTCGGGCGGCATCCCTCTTCGAGGAGGTCCCCCGCGCGCCGCACCGAGTCGGTGCCACCCACCAGATAGACGATGTCGCCGGCTCTGAACGTTGTGTCCGGATCCGGAGAGTCGACGAGCTTCCCGCCGCTACGGACCGCGACCACCAGCGCACCCGTCATGGCTCGCACGCCGAGCTCGCGCGGGCTTCTCCCCACGGCGTGCGCGTCCGGGCGGAGCAGGACCTTCTCGATCTTGAGATCCTCGAGCTCGTGCATCTCGCCGAGCCGGCGGCGTGGCACGATGGTGGGGCGCGCGCTCTCCTGCGTGGTCTGGCGCGCCTCGTCCAGGCGCTCTCGGATCACGTTGCGCGGGACGTCGAAGCGGCGAAGCACGCGGGCGAGCATCTCCACGCCCGCCTCGATCTCCTCGAAGACGACGTCCGCGGCGAGGCCCTCCAGGATCTCCTGCTCCCGCAGGTAACGCGTGCGCAGGAGCACCGGGACGTCGGGGGCCGCGTCCCGGATCGTGGCGGCGCCGCGCCGGGCGGCCTGCGGGTCGTTGATGAGCAGGACGACCGCCCGCGCCTGGTGCAGGCCGACGTGCAGCAGGGCCTCGGCGCTCGACACGTCGCCGTAGTAAATGTGCTCGCCCTGGGCCGAGACCCTCCGCACCGTCTCGGCGTTCAGCTCGACGATGACGTACGGGATGTGGCTCGCGGCGAGCGCGCGCGTGAGGAGCTGGCCCCCGACCCCGTACCCCACGACGATCACGTGGTCGCGGAGGTGGCCCTCGTGCTCCACGGCCTCGTCCGCGCCGCGCGCGCCGAGGAGGCGCTCGAGCGGCCGAAGGAGCCGCTCTCCGGCCGTGATGTGCGGCGAGAGCCGGACGAGGACCGGCGTGAGGAACATGGAGAGGATGCCGGCGGCGATCAGCGGCTGGATCTCGTCGGTCGAGATCAGGCCGGCGCGGTCGGCCACCTGGGCGAGCACGAAGCCGAACTCGCCGAACTGGGCGACCCCGACGCCGGCGAGCAGCGCGACGCGGGCCGGGAAGCGCATGGCCATGGCCGCGAGGATCGCCAGCAGGGCCTTGCCGCCGACGAAGGCGAGGGTCAGCGCGAGGACCAGGAGCGGGTGCTCCACGGCGACCTCGCCGTCGAAGAGCATCCCCATGGAGACGAAGAAGACGGCCGTGAAGACGTCGCGCAGGGGGAGGATCTCGCCCATGGCGCGGTGGCCGAACTGGGTGCCGGCGACCACCATGCCGCCGAGGAAGGCGCCGAGCGCGAGGGACAGGCCGGCGAGGGACGTGAGCCAGGCGGTGCCGATGCAGACGCCGAGCACCGCCAGGAGGAAGACCTCCCGGCTGCGTGCCGCGTCGACGACCGCGAAGAAGCGAGGGACGAGGACGCGCGAGACCAGGAGGGTGCCGGTCACGACCGCGGCCGCCTTCCCGAGCGCGATGGCGAGGGGTACGGCGACCCCTCCCTCGTCGCCGCCCGCGAGGATCGGCACGATCAACACCATCGGGACGACGCACAGGTCCTGGAAGATCAGCACGCCGACGATGAACCGGCCGTGGGGGGCGTCCGTCTCGCCGCGCTCCGAGAGGCCCCGCAAGACGATCGCGGTGCTCGAGAGCGCGAAGACGAAGGCGAAGAACACCGCCTCGGCGACGGTGAAGCCGAGGGCGAGGGCGACGCCGGCGGCCGCGGCGCCCGTGAGCCCGACCTGGAGCGCGCCGCCCACGACGACGAGCCGGGCGATGCGGACGAAGCGCTCGAGGGAGAACTCGAGGCCGATGGTGAAGAGGAGGAGCACCACGCCGACCTCGGCGAGCACCTCGATGGCCTCCGACTCGTGCACGAGGCCGACGCCCGAGGGGCCGAGCACGGCCCCCGCGAGCAGGAGACCCGCGGCCGAGGGGAGCCGCAGCCTCGCGAGGAGCAGCGAGGCCAGGACGCCCACCAGCACGATGACGACGAGCTCGGGCAGGAGCGGGACGTGTCCCATGGCGCGGGGACTATGGCACACGAGCGCGCGAGGATGAACGCCGCCAGGGTGACAGGCGCGTCGGCCGCGCTTAGGGGTAGGCCGCGCCGATGCCGCCGAGCATACCCAACGAGCCGACCGCGACGGCCGTGGCCCTCGCGATCGTGGGGACGCTCGTGGCGCTGGCCGTGCTCCTCAGCCGGGCGATCGGCCGCCGCGGTCTGCCGGTGGTCCTGCTCTTCCTGGTGCTCGGCATGGTGGCTGGCTCCGAGGGCCTCGGCGGGATCCACTTCGAGGACTACGAGCTCACCTTCCGGCTCGGCACGGTCGCCCTGGTCGTCATCCTCTTCGACGGCGGCTTGCAGACGTCCTACGCGGCGATGCGCCCCGTGCTCGCGCCGGCCACCGTCCTGGCGACCGTCGGCGTCGCGCTGACGGCCGGGCTCGTGGGGGGCGCTGGCTGGCTGCTCGGGCTCGGATGGACCGAGGCGCTGCTCCTCGGCGCGGTCGTGTCCTCGACCGACGCCGCCGCCGTCTTCTCCGTTCTCCGAGGCAGCGGGGTCCACCTCCGCCAGCGTGTGGCGGCCACGCTCGAGGCCGAGTCGGGGCTCAACGATCCGATGGCCGTCATCCTGACGATCGGGCTCACGTCGGCGCTCGTCGCGGACGCTCCGCTCTCGATCGGACTGCTCGGGATGACGGTGCTGCAGCTCTTGGTCGGCGCCGTCTCCGGGTTCGCCATCGGCCACGCCTGCCGCTGGGTGCTCCGGTTGCCGCTCCTCGCGGGCGGGCTCTATCCGTCACTGACGCTCGCGATGAGCGCGATCGCCTTCGCCTTGCCCACCCTGATGTACGGCAGCGGGTTCTTGGCCGTGTACGTCGCCGGGCTCGTCCTCGGAAACGGCCCGCTCCCCTATCGCGCGGGCATTCTCCGCGTCCACGACTTCGTGGCGTGGTTCGCGCAAATCGTGATGTTCCTCGCGCTCGGTCTGCTCGCCTTCCCGTCGCGGCTCCTGGACGTGTTCGGGCCGGCGATCGCCATCGCCGCTGCCCTCGCGCTCGTCGCTCGGCCGCTCAGCGTGCTGGTCTGCCTCCTGCCATTCCGGTACGAACCGCGGGAGATCGCGTATGTCGGGTGGGTCGGGCTCCGGGGCGCGGTGCCGATCATCCTCGCGACGTTCCCGATGATGGCCGGGATCGAAGCGGCACCGCGGATCTTCGACATCGTCTTCTTCGTGGTGGTCGTGAGCGTGACCGCGCAGGGATGGAGCGTCCGGGCCATCACGCGGGTGCTCGGCCTGCAGACCGTCGCGCCGCCCTCGCCGCCCGCGAGCGTGGAGATCGCGTCCACGTTCCCGCTGACGAGCGAGATCATGACCTTCTACGTCGACGAGCGCTCGGCCGTGATCGGGCGCCGCATCGCCGATCTCGACTTCCCCCCGGGCGCCACCGCCATGCTGCTCGTGCGCGGCCCGGACCTGCTGGCGCCGCGCGGCCCGGTGCAGCTCTGCGAGGGCGACTACCTCTACGTGTTCGCGCGGCCGGAGGACCGGGAGCGGATGCTGGACGTCTTCTCCCGGCGCGAGGAGCCGCCGCGTTGATCCACCACGAACGTCTGGACCCTGGCGGCGGTCACGCGATCGGTCACCGGGTCGAGGTCGGGCAAGAGGCCGGGCGGCGGGAGGAGGCCCCGTTGCATGCCCGTGTCGCAACAGAGCATGCCCGGCCATCGGCCCCCCGCCGCATCGAAATCGGCAGGATCGGGTAGGCAGGCGGCGTTCGGCTTCGGGTCGCCGGTGACGAGCAGGGCGATCTCGCCGACCCTCACCTCCCAGTGGACGCGGAGCCGCCCGTGGCCGTCGCAGGTGGGGCACGGCCGCCGTCCCGCGGTGCAGCTCCGGCACTCGGTCCGGCCTCGCCGTGCGCACACGGTGCACGGGCGCCAGCCGATCGCGGTGAACCGCCGGCCTTGCCCGTCGCACTCGCCACAAGTGAGGGAGCCCGTGCCGCGGCAGCCGAAGCACCGGACCCGACCTCCGCCCCGGCACGTGAAGCACTCCACGATCGCGGGCGTGTGCGCGTGGGCGCCCGGCTCCACGGCCCAGGGGTCGGGGGCCTCGGGGACGCGCGAGGTGGGCCCCGCGCCGTGTGGGGCCGGACGATGGCACAGGACGACGGCGCGGCGCTCGACCCGGCACAGGGCCCGCCGGTGCAGGCGGGCTCGCTCCGGCGTATCGCGGTACGGATGGGCTGCGAGCGGCGGCACGGTGGGTTGCCTATAACGCATCGTCCCGTGGCCGCAATGCGTTTCGCTTGCGCGGAGAGGGCGCGCTTGCTTTGCTCGGGGCGTGCGGGCTTGGCTTTGCGTGGTGGTGCTCGCCTGGGGGTGCGTGCCCGGGTTCGACGAGTTTCGGCTCGGGCCGCGGCCCGATGGCGGCGGCGGGGCCGACGGGGGCGGACGCGACTCGGGAGGCGGAGCGTGCGCGCCGGTCCTCGAGTGCTTCGAATCGTGCGCGGGCGTGCTCGGGTCCGTGCTCCTCGACGAGACCTTCGACCCCGGAAGCGAGTTCTCGGTGCGCGACGGGATCGTGAACATCGGAGGTGGCACCGCCGAGCTGCCCGCCCCGCAGGACTTCGCGTTGCTCCAGTCGAGGAGCGCCTTCCGCAACGTCGCCGCGTGCGCGACCGTGCGGCTCGGCCGGAGCGCCGGCACCGAGGTGAACGAGCTGCACTTCGGGCTCCGCGGGCTGATGCACGGCGTCTCGCTGAACCTGGTGGGCAACGAGGGAGAGGCGACGCTCGTCTCCGTCGAGCCAGAGCGGAACGTGCTCGTCGACCGGCAGGACCTCCAGTGGCACGCCGGCGACGGCACGTTCCTCGTGCTCGTCTTCCTCGAGGGCGACCGGATCTACGGCGAGGTGAGGAACCAGGCCACCGGTCACGTCGTCACCATGGGCGGTGTCTACGGCGGCACGCAGGACGACGTGACAGTCAACTTCGAGGTCTTCGAGCTGACGACGACGGCCAACGTCGACGAGGTGGTGGCCGGGCCGCCCTCCTCCTCCGTCGCAGCGGTGCTGCGCGGGGACTGACGCGGCGACTTCCCATCGATCGAGCCTGAACGGCCGATCATCACCTGTAGGGGTGGGTGCGTCGCTAATGTGACAGGCATCCGAGCCCCTGGGTAGGATCACTCGCGAGAGGGGATGGGTGGCGTGAGGTTCGCATGGGATGTCGCGATCGGCGTGGCCTTCGTCTGTGCTTGGGCTGCTCCGTGCCGCGCCTGGTTGTTCCACGAGCACGCGGCCGTCACGGTCGAAGGAGCTCGCACGCTCCCGGACGCCGAGCGCCGGACGCTGGACTCGATCTGGAGGGTCGTGCGAGGCGCCATGCCGGAGCTGCCGCTCGCCAGCGACGTCGGCGCGACCGACTCGGCCGTGCCCGATACTTGTGACGCAGGCCCCCGGTGCATGCGGCGACAGATCGGGTTCGGGCCGCTGCCGGCGCTCGCGGGTGACCACTCGTGCACGCCGGACGAGCTCGGCAGGGTCCTCGAGGTGCCGTGGGTCGACGACGTGCTGGCCGAGGCGGAGCGAATGGAGCAAGCCCTCGCCGAGGGCGTGGGGTCCGGGGAACGCCTGGACGAGTGGCACGTCCACCACCTCGAGATGCGCTCGGTGGACGCGGGCTACCGCAGCCGTGCGGCCGGCAGCAACGCGCACTTCCAGCTCCCGCGCCGACTCGGCGAGGAGCTGTCGGAGTACGTGCGGCGTGTCGTGGCCGACGAGGTCAACGGGATGGCGCTCTACCTGAACTACCACCTCGCCGCGCTCTCCCGTGCGCAGCAGGTGCACCGGGTCTGCCCGTCGGGTGAGCGCCAGTGCCTCGAGCCGCAGGCCGCCGCCTTGTGGGGCATGCTGTTGACCGAGGCGTTCGCGCTCCACTTCCTGGAGGACGCGTTCTCGGCGGGGCACGTCGTCGGAAGCTACGGCTCGGACAACGAGCGCATGGGCACGCACGATTACTACTGCCGCCATGGGCTCGAGGTGACGCCCTGGGGCGGAGGCGACAGCTACCACGCACACGGCGACGCACACCTGACGGAGGTCGACCGCGCGCGGGTCGCCGCTGCGGTGCGGGTGAGCCTCGGGCAGGTGATCGGAGCGGTGCGTGACGGGATCGCGAGCGGGATGCCGGTCCACGGAGGTCGCGCGGGATTCGATGCGTGCGCCGCAGGGCCCTCCCCACGCGGCCTCACCTCCGCTGCGGACTGGTCGCTGGTCGAGGACGTGACCCGTCAGATGATCCGACCGCGGCCATCACGGCCGCTTCCTCCGCGGTTCGCCACCCAGCTCGGCGCCTTCCTCTCGATCACGGTTGCCGGTGGGGGCGGCGGCGAGCCGTTCGATCTCCGGAGCGATCCCGCCGTGTCCCGAGACGACCGGTGGGGAGGCATGGTGCAGGCGCGCCTGGGCGGCGGCATCGCCGCCGAGGGTGTCACCTCGTCCGCCATGGACTCCTTCGTGAGCGTGGAGGGCTTGCTCGAGGCCGAGGTCGGGTACGGCAGCGGCCGCTCGATCGGCCTCGGCGTCCACGCGCACGTCCCGTGGGCATACCTGCCCGCCGACGGGCTCGTCTACCTGGCCGCGGACGGCCTGGCCGATGCGCTCCACGGGCCGGCCATGACGGCCCTCGGCGGGGGACCGGGCGGATGGCAGCGGCCGCGCACGATCTTCGCGGGCGCGCGGCTGCAGCCGACGCTGTTCCGCCGCTACTCGTTCGTCTGGTACCCCGACTACCGAGAGACCGACAGCGGCTCGAAGGACCGCTACCGCTTCGTGTTCCCGCTGTTCACCGTGCTCTTCGGTCAGGAGTTCAGCGAGATGCACTCCTCGCAGTACTTCGTGGATTTGTCGCTCGACTACAGCTGGGTCCCCAACGCAGAGCACGCGGTCGGCTTCCGGTTCGACGTGGGCCTCACCACGCGGCGATTCTCACCATGACGATCCGTCTCGCCATCACGGCTGCTCTGATCCTCACGTGCGGCTGCGCTGCGCAGGCCACCGGCTTCGTGACGCACCGCGAGCGTGTGCGGAGCGGCGTCGTGGTCCAGGCGCGGATGCGCGCGCCGAGAAACCCGGGGCCGTTCATGGGAGTCGAGGTGGCGACCGGCCTGGGCGGAGATCCGAACGGCGTACGACTCAAGAGCGGCGGCGTGATGGCCGGCTACGACGCGCGCCGGAACACGCTCGGTATCCCGTGGCTGGGCGCCGAGATCGCCCTCGTGACCGCCTACGGTGGACCGCTCGGGGAGCCGGAGCTCGAGCACGCTGCGTACTTCTTGGGCACCAACGGCGCGCTGACGTTCCGCCTCACGAAGCTCGAGGAGGCGGAGCCGAGCTTCGCGGTACTGCTGCTGGGCTTCGACATCGTGCTCGAGGGCCAGGCGGGCGTGTGGTTGCCGTCGCGGCTCGAGCCGGACCACTCGCCCATCTTCGGGTGGCGGCTCGGGCTCGGCCTCCGCTTCGCCGTCGAGACCGATCTCATACTGAACCGTCGATGACGACACGAACCACACTCCTCCTCATCGCGACGTGCGTCCTGGCGTGCAGCAGCCTGCCGACGCTGCCGCGGCCCGACGTGGCTCCCTTCGATCCCCCCGACGACGACGTCTTCCGCGTCGGCGTCGCCACGGTGGACATCACTCCGCCGCCGGGGCTGTCGCTGTTCGGGCACGGTCCGGAGGGGCGTATATCGGTCGGGTGGCGCACGCGGCTCGAGTGTCAGGTCTTCGTGATCACGCAGGGCAGCGAGGTCGTCGCGCTCGTGCCATGTGACCTCGCCGCGGTGTCGATGCTCTTGCAGCGTACCGTCGCCGCGAAGCTGGCCGAGGATCGCGTCCCCATCGGCGCGAACCGCCTGCTGCTGATGGCGACGCACACGCACGCCGGCCCCGCCCACTACTTCGGCTCCGGCTCGTACAGCGGCGCGTTCAGCTCTCGCGCGCACGGCTACGACGCCGAGGTGAAGGAGTGGCTCGCTCACCGCATCGCCGCCGCCATCGGCGACGCCTGGCGCGCCCGCGCTCCGGCGAAGATCACCTGGCACCGGAGCTGCGTGAACGGGCTGACGCGCAACCGCAGCTTCGACGCGTTCCTCGCGAACGAGAACCTCTCCGACCGTCTCGCGCAGGTACAGGACGTCGGGCTCCGGACTGCGGTCGAGGTCGAGCCGGGGAGGTCGGCGGCCGAGCCGGCCCCCGCGTCGGCGGTGCCGGAGAACGCCGGTCTTCCGGCCGAGGGCGAGGTCACGGCCGCCGCGCCCGACGCCGGAACGCAGCCCGGCGCGGACACCGACTCCGGAGCCGTCGTGCCCGACGCCGGAGCACCACCCGACGGGGGTGCCGGCGCTTCCGGCTCCGGTGCCGCCGACTCGGCACGGGCCCGTGCCATGGCGTGCATGACGGCCGACCCCGAGCATCCGGGCGATGCCGTCGATCCGACGCTGACGGTGTTCGACTTCCACACCGAACAGGGTGAGCGTCTCGGCGTGTTCGCCGTCTTCGGCATGCACCAGACCGCGGCGCCGAACACGAGCGACGTCTACCACGGCGACGTGTTCGGCTACGCGCGGCGTGCGGTCGCGGAACGGCTCGAGTCCGGCGGCGACACGGGCCGCTCGACCGCACCCGTGATCGGCATCGCCAACGGCATCGAGGGCGATGTCTCCCCGGCGTGGCGGGAGCAGTCGCACTGGGAGGCGCGCCGCATCGGGTTCAGCCTCGCGGCCGAGATCGCGAGCGAGCTCGCCGGCGCGCCCGAAGGCGCGGTCGAGGGCGAGAGGCTCCGGGTGGCCTACCGGGAGCTCGAGCTGCCGAACCGGCGCGCCGGAGAGGAAGGCCGCCTCTGCAGGAGGCCGGAGCTCGGAGCGGCGGCGGCAGGCGGCGCCGAGGACGGTCCGACGGCTTTCCGCATCATCTCTGCCTTCAACGAGGGCGCGACGGCCGAGAGTCGCTGCTCCACCGAGCAGGCCTGCGGCTGCCACGGGCGCAAGCTGACTCTCGTCCCCCCGGGTGGGCGGGCCGACGCCTCGGGAGCGGACTTCCCGGCGCGAGTCCCGATCTCGATCTTCCGCCTCGGGGGCCTCGTCGTCGCGTCCGTGCCGGCGGAGATGACGACGGTGGCCGGCGATCGGGCCCTGCGCGCGGTGCGTGACGAGCTGCTCGACGACGGCCCCGGGGTCGACCACGTCGCGCTGACGGGGCTCACCAACGCGTACCTCCAATACGTCACGACCGAGGAGGAGTACGAGCTGCAACAGTACGAGGGCGCATCGACGCTGTACGGCCGGTGGTCGTCGCGCTTCTTCTCGAACCAGCTCGCGTGCCTCGCGCGGTACGTCCGAGCGGAGGGTCACCCAGCGCCATGCTTCTCCGACCAGCCCCGGGTCGACGCCGTCACGCAGATCAGGTACGGCGGCAGCCCCGAGGTGTCGCGCATGCCGCCGCCGTTCGATGCCCGAGACCAGGACTTCAACGTGCGGGTACGGCTCGAGCCCATCCGCGAGCACGGGCACGAGGGTTGGGAGATCGCATGGTTGGGCGAGGAGCCCGGGTTCCTCCGCAACCCGGAGAACCTCCGTGTGAGCGTGCTCCGCTGCGACGACGACACGTGCGGCGGCGATCCGGTGGACGACGACCGCGGCGTGAACACGGAGGTGCGCTACGAGTGGGACGACCGCAACGGCGGTACGCGGTGGAAGGCGCGGTGGTTCCCCGACTTCGGCCGCGACGCCGAAGAGTGGTGCCGGCGCTACCAGTTCCGCGTCGTTTCCAGCACCGAGCTGCGGTCCGAGCCGTTCGTCGCGTCGCAGGAGCGGTGCTCTGCCTCTCGGGGGCGCCGGTGATCCGCCGGTGGCGCGCGGCCCTCGCCGCCCTCCTCGCGGCGTGCGCGCTCGGCTGCGGGGCCGAGCTCGGCGCGTCTGGCGGCGTGCGGACGGACAGCCCCGTCCGGTTCGCGGGCGGGAGCCACGTCGCGCTGGTCGGGGCGGTCCCCCTCCAGCGCCACCGCCTGGTCGCGTCGTTCGTGCTCGACGGGAGCGCCGTCGCGAAGGAGGGGTCGCGGTGGCTCCTCGGCGCACGGCTCGGCTACCAGTACGAGCCCGGCCACTGGTTCTGGGCCTTCGGTACCGAGCTCTCGATCGAGGGCGGCGGACCGATCCGCGACGCGACCTTCGCGCCGAGCGCCGCCTTCTATGTCGGCGGGAGCGCGGGCCTCGTGATCTGGCTCGGCCACTACCGGGGCGCGACGGAACGGAACGAGGGCTACTGGTTCGCCGTGCCGGTCCCGAAGCTGATCCCCTTCGCCCGCGTCCGCTACCACCGCGACGATCTGGACCCGCGCGACCAGGATCAATGGGAGCTCACCGCCGGCCTCGCCCTGCGCTGGGTGCTGACGTCCGAGCTGCTGTGACCGGGGGAAGGAGCGGCGGTCGAGCATTTCGTCCGGAGGCCCCGCGGGCTCACCCGCCGACGGGCGGGCCGCACCGGTCGGTGGCGCCGTGGCACACGTAGTCGCCCGGGCACTCGTCGCGCGTCTCGCAGCGGCAGTAGCCGACGTCGACGCATGGGCCCCAGCAGGCGCCCTCGACCGAGGGCACCTGCCCGCTCGGGCACGCCGGCGGCAAGGCGTCGCACAGGACGGAGCGGCCGTCGCAGCCCACGCCGTCCTCGCACGCGCCCGCGAACATGAAGGGCTGCCGCTGGCAGGTGCTGCTGTCGTAGAAGGTCTCGCCGTCGCAGCCGCAGTGGGGCGCCGAGTCGTCGGTGCACGGCCGCGTCGAGTCGATGCAACGCCACACCTCGCCGCAGGTCGCGCCCACGCAGATGCCCGAGGCGCACGGCGCGTCGTTCGTGCAGATCGGCCCTCCCGGGCCCTCGCACTCTCCGCGCGACGCCACGTCGACCCCGGCGGACTGCGCGGCGCACTCGTTGCCGTACGTCCGCCCGTCGCAGCCGCACACCGGGTCGTAGAGCAGGTCGCAGCCGGTCGGGCGAGGCCGGCAGATGCCCGTCGAGTCGTCACCGCCGCAGTAGCTCCCGTCGGGGTAGTCGCACCACTCGTCGTCGCCGCAGGCCTCCTCCGCGAAGCCGCCGCAGGAGCGCGCGCCCGCGTCGACGCCGGGCCCCGGGCCCGAGTCGGCGCGCCCACCCCCGTCGCGTCTCGCCGACGCGTCGGCGACCGAGCCGCCGTCGCCAGCCGACCCGCGGTCGTGGCTGGACCCGCAGCCGAGAGCGACGAGACACAGGAGGGGGACGCTGCGACGGATCGAGGACTTGGGGTTCATCATGGTTTGCTCGAGGGAAGCTGTGGCTCGATCTGGCACGTTACCGGACCGCGCAGCGCCGTTCAGCACGGACCATGCCATCGCCGGTGCACGGCGGCGAGAGCGGCGTTGAACATCCGGAGGCCGGGATGCGTCACAAGCGGTCGTGGTAGGGTCTCACCGCATGCGCGCGCTCGTGCTCGCAGCGTTGACCGTCGCGGCGGGCTCGCCGGCGGCTTCGGTCGCGGCCCAGGACGCGCCCGAGGCCATCGCGGCGACCCAGGCCGTCGCCGATCGGCTGGAGCGCGAGTGGGCCTGCGTCCGGGACAAGCAGCGCGAGCTGGTCCGTACGGTCGAGCTCATGCGCGAGGCGCGGGCGCAGATGGCCCGGAGCCCGAGCGGGAGCCGCGCGCACGCCGACGCCCTGGCGGCCATCGAGTCGCTCCGCCAGCGGGCCGTGCGGCTCGAGCGCGAAGCGATCGCGTGCCGGACCGAGCCGTCCGCCGCGGCGCGCGCGGACGCCCCGCCCGAGGGGGTGGTCGTCCGCACCGAGCAGCCCTCGGCCGCCGAGCGCGCCGTCGCCGAGCGCAACCCCGCGACGCGCGTCATCGAGCGCGACGTGCTGCTCGCGGGGAGCGTGCACGCCGTGGTGGGCGAGCAGGTCGACGGCCGGGGCACGGTCGACGCGCAGGCGGTCCGGCGCGCGATCCGCGCCGCCGCTCCGCGGATCTCGCGCTGCTACGACCGCATGGTGGACCGGGGCGCGCTCCAGCGGGGCACGATCATCCTCGCCTTCGACGTGGAGCCGGGCGGCCGCGTGACCGCCATCCGCACCGAGCAGAACAGCTTCCGCAACCAGGCCTTCGCACAGTGCGTCCGCGGGGCGGCCCGCGGCCTGCGCGTCGCGGGCGGCGCGAGCGGCGGCGACGCCACGATCAGCTACACGCTCCGGCTCCCGGCCGAGTGACGGTTGCGCCGGGGCGCCTCCCCGGTGCAAGACTCCCGGCCATGGTGACGACCCGCGAGAGGATCGTGGAGCTCGACCGGCGCCACGTCTGGCGGCCGTACACGTCGAGTGAGGACCACGAGCGGATGGACCCGTTCGTGATCGCGAGCGCCGAGGGTGCGTGGCTGATCGACGCGGACGGCCGCCGCTACCTGGACGGGAACGCGTCCTGGTGGACGTGCAACGTGGGCCATCGGCACCCGCGGCTCCGGCAGGTGGTCGCGCGGCAGGCCGAGACGCTCTTCCACTGCTCGATGGCGGGCACCACGCACGAGCAGGCGGCGCTGCTCGCCGAGGAGCTGGTGGCGGTCGCGCCGGCGGGGCTCGAGCGCGTGTTCTACAGCGACGACGGATCGACGGCCGTCGAGGTCGCGCTGAAGATGGCGTTCCAGCACTGGCGACAGAACGGCCGCCCCGAGCGGACGCGCTTCGTCGCGCTCGCGGGCGCGTTCCACGGGGACACGCTCGGCGCAGTGAGCGTGGGCGGCGTGGAGGAGCTCTGCGCGGCCTTCGGTCCACTGCTCTTCGACGTCCTGCGCCCGCCCGACCCTGGTGACGGTGACCGCGGCTGGGAGCGCGCGGTCGAGCGGATCGAGGCGATGCTGCGGGACCGCGCGGACGAGATCGCCGGGGTCCTCGTCGAGCCCGTGGTCCAGGGCGCCGCGGGGATGCGCGTGTGGCCCGCCGAGCTGCTCGGCCGGTTGCGCGACGCGACGCGGCGGGCGGACACGTTCCTCATCGCCGACGAGGTCTTCAGCGGCTTCGGGCGGACCGGCCCGATGTGGGCCTGCGCGCACGCCGGCGTCGCCCCCGACCTGCTGTGCACCGCCAAGGGCCTGTCGGGGGGCGTGCTCCCCTTCGCCGCCACGCTCGCGACCGCGCGCGTCTACGACGGGTTCCGGGGCGGCAAGGACCGGGCGCTCATGCACGGCCACACCTTCTGCGGAAACCCGCTCGGCGCCGCGGTGGCCCGCGAGGTGCTCGCCATCTACCGCGACGAGGACGTCCTCGGGCAGGTCCGCGACAAGGCCCCCGTGCTCCGGAGCGCGTTCGAGCGGATGGCGGCGATCCCCGGCGTCCGCCGCCCGCGGGCGGTCGGGATGGTCGGCGCCGTCGATCTCGGCGAGCCCGGGTACTTCGGCCCGGTGGGCTGGCGCGTCCACGAGGCGGCCCGCCGCCGGGGCGCGTACGTGCGCCCGCTCGGCAACACGGTCTACCTCTGCCCGCCGCTCACCGTCCCCACCGCCGAGCTCGGGCAGCTCTGCGACGTGCTCCACGCATCCGTCGAGGAGGTGCTCGCCGGCGCCGAGCCTGCTACATGACCCGACGGTGAGCCCCGTCCCGCACAGCGCGGTGCCCAAGCGGATCCTCGTCGTGGAGGACGACGCGGACGTCCGGCGCATGCTCCAGCACATGCTGGTCTCACTGGGCCAGGTCGTACCGGCCGCGGACGGCGTCGAGGCGCTCTCGCACCTCGAGAGGGACCCGAGCTTCGATCTGGTCGTGACCGATCTGATGATGCCCGAGATGGACGGCCTCACCCTGTCGAAGCGGATGAAGAGCCACCCGCGGCTCGCGCGCATCCCCGTCCTGATGCTGACCGCGAAGAACACACCGAAGGACGTCATCGCCGGCATCAACGCCGGCGCCCGACACTACGTCACCAAACCCTTCAAGCAGCAGGAGCTCCTTGAGAAGGTTAAGAGGGCGCTCGGCATCTGAGCGGCGCAAGCGGAAGGGCCCCGATCGGGCGAAGCCCGAGGAGCCGGTGGCCGAGCGTGCCTCGGCCCGCCGATCTCTTCTGCTCTCGCTCGGGCTCGCCACGCTGTCCGGCGTCCTCTACTTCGTCGCCTTCCCGGGCATCGACGTCTGGCCGCTCGCGTTCGTGGCGCTGATCCCGCTCTTCGCGGCGCTCGACGTGGAGCCGCGCCACACGACGCGGCGCGTGATCCTGATCGGGATCGTGTTCGGGCTCGTCACGAACCTGGGCGGCTACTACTGGCTCGTCGGGATGCTCCAGGACTTCAGCGGCTTCCCGCTCCCGTTGTGCATCCTCTTCGCGTCGATCCTGTGTGCGTACCAGGGCGGGCTCCTCGCGCTCTTCGCGTGGCTCTACTTCCGGGCCCGCGGTCGCGGGTTCTGGCCGGTGCTCGTCGCGCCGCTCGCCTTCGGGGCCGCAGAGCTCGTCTACCCTCTGCTCTTCGAGAGCTACTACGCGGCGCACTTCCACGACGTGCCCGCGCTCGTCCAGGTGGTCGACCTGGGGGGGCCCATCCTGCTCACCATGATCGCCGTCGCGGTGAACGCCGCGCTCTACGAGGTCGGCCGCGCGCTCGTGCGCAAGGAGCGCGTGGCCTGGGTGCGACCGGCCGTCGCGGGCTTCGCGCTCGTGGCGACCGTCGCGTACGGAGCGGTCCGGGTGCCGCAGGTGGACGCGCTCGCGGCCGAGTCGCCGTCGTTCACGGTGGGGCTCGTGCAGACGAACATGGGGATCTTCGCCAAGCGCGAGGATCCGGACGAGGGCCGGCGCCGCCACGTGGAGCAGACCCTCGAGCTCGAAGCCGAGGCGCAGCCCGACCTCGTGGTGTGGCCCGAGTCGGCGTTCACCTACTTCCTGCCCGAGGGCGAGACCAACGTGCGACGCTGGGTGACGGGGCCGGTCACGACGCCGCTCCTCTTCGGCGGGCTCGCGCGCCGGCGCGTGGGCGGCGAGGAACGTCACTACAACACGGCGTTCCTGGTCGACGGCGAGGGGAACGTCCGCGGCACCTACGACAAGACCTACCTGCTCGCCTTCGGCGAGTACCTGCCCTTCGGCGACGTGTTCCCGGTGCTCTACGACTGGTCGCCCCGGAGCGGGCGCTTCACGCCGGGCGACCACGTCCGCCCGCTCGAGCTCGACGGCTACCGGATCGCCGCCCTCGTCTGCTACGAGGACATCCTCCCGTCGTTCGTACGGCGGGCGGTCGTCGAGGGCGACCCACACCTGCTCGTGAACATGACGAACGATGCGTGGTTCGGCGACACGAGCGAGCCGTGGCAGCACCTCGCGCTCGCCAAGCTGCGCGCGGTCGAGCACCACAAGTACCTGGTGCGCTCGACCAACAGCGGCGTGAGCGCCATCGTCGATCCGGTGGGCCGCGTGGTCGGCGAGATCGGCGTCTTCGACCGTGGCAACCTGCACGCGGAGATCCGCATGATGGACGGCGGGACGGTCTACCGGACGCTCGGCAACTGGCCCGGCTACCTGGCCCTCGCCGGCATCCTGATCCTGGCGTTCTGGCGTCAGAAGCGGGATGGGAGTAGCAGCGTGTAGCTGCCGTCCTCGCGGCTCGTGGTGCGCGCGACCGGGAGGGCCCTCACCGCGCCGCCGTCCTCCTCGAAGATCACCCACGCCCGGATCTCGGCTCCCGCGAGGGCCGGGGCCTCGTCGCCGGGCCCGATCACGGTGCCGCTCAGCGGGACGGGCGCCTCGATCTCGAAGGTGTTCTGGATGACGGTGCTCGACCCGAAGCTCATGGCCGGCGCGATGCGCCAAGGGAAGCCGCTCTCGGCGGGCGGCTTGACCGTGACGTCGTAGCTGCCGAGGTCGAGCGGCAGCGTGAACTGACCGGTCGCGTCGGTGACCGCGTCGCTCGACCGGTTGTAGGGCGCAGCCGGCACCTCGCCCGGGCGGTTCAGGGCGACCGCCTGTACGGTCGTGCCCGGGACCTGCCGGCCGTCGGAGGTCTGCACCGTGCCCCCGAGCCTGGCGCGCTGCGGCAGCTCGAAGGTCTGCCCGACCAGCTCGTCGCCCATGGCCGGGGGCAGGATGCGCAGCGTCTCGAACAGGACGCCCAGGGTCGAGGCGACCGGCTCGTCCCCCGACGCGTCCCGCATCTCGGGGGGCGGGGTGACGACGATGTCGTAGGTGCCCGGGTAGATCTCGGCCTCGAACGTCCCCGACGGCCCCGTGGTGACCGTCGTCCGGAAGCTGCTGGTGACGCCGGTCGTGTCGTCGTACACGTCCACCGAGCGGAAGGCGAGCACCGCGTTCGGGACGCCGGTCGCGTCGTCCTTCGGCGTGACGCGGCCGCGGTAGGTGATCCGCGACAGCATGGGGACGAGGATGCGGGCGTATCCCGTCTCGTCCGGGAAGAAATAGGCGGGGTCGGCGAGCAGCGTCGGGTACAGCGGCTCGTCCGGGCCGCCGCTGATGCGCAGCACGAAGGAGGCCGCGCCCGGGTCGAGGTGCACCTCGAACTCGCCCGGCGTCTCGCTCGACGCCGGCGCGGTGACCGCCGTCGAGGAGACGACCCGGCCGCTCTCCACTTCCACGGCCTGGACCTGGAGCCCGGAGACGGCCTCCTCGTCCGGCCCGACGACGACCCCGCGCAGCGCGGGGAACGTATCCGGGTACGTGAGCGGGATCCGCACGAAGTCACCGCCCCCGGGGACGGGCCGGGAGAGGCGCAGCGGTGGGAGCAGCGCCGCGTGCTCGCCGGTCGGCTCGACGACGATGTCGTATTCGCGGTCCGCGAGCACCCGAACGGCGTAGTCGGCCGGCATGCCGTCGGCGGCCTCGACCGGGACCGGCACCGTGGTGGTCTCCTTGGTGACGCGCGGCGCGGCCTCGATCTCGGGCCTGCGCGTGAAGCGGACCGTGGCCTGGATGGCCTCGTCGAGGCCCGCCCAGCGCACGTCTCCGATGACGTTGATCGACGGTGCGAGGGTCAGGTCCTGCTGGCCCGGCCCCTCGATCTCGAACGGGCCGAGGACCCGCGTCGTCGGCGTCCCGCCGGTCGGATCGCTGGCGGGCGTCACCTCGACGGCGAGGCGCAGGGTCGGCGTGCTGGGCGTCACGCACATCCCGACCGCGCGGTCGCAGATGGCGCCCCCGCAGTCCGCGTCCGCGCTGCAGCGGTTCTCGACGAGCTCGGCCTCGGGCTCGGAGAAGCTGCACGCCCCCGCCAGGGCCAACAGCCCCGCGATCAGCGCGCGCATCTCGAGACGGGAGGCGCTCATGGACAGCTCGCGAGGCTCGGCTCGTTGCCGTCGTCGGTGACCGAGGCCCACCACACGGCGGTGGCGATGTCGCCCGGGCGTTCGGGCTCGCGCAGGCCCGAGAATTCGCCCGAGACGAGCAGCTCGACCTTGTGGCACGTGGCGCCCCCGAGCGCCACGAACTGGTTGTGGCCGATGCGGAACTCGTACGTGCGCTCGAGCCCGCCGGTCGGTTCGATGGGCTCGATGTCCACCAAGCCCGGAACTCCGAAGTCGGGGCGGGCGTCGAGGAAGACGTGCGCCGTCAGCGTCTCACCGTGGTTGCAGTCGCGGACGGTCACCTCGAAGGTCTCCTCGGGCGTACCGGCGTCGACCTCGCCCGCGCCGAGGTTCACGCGCACGATCTCGTCGAGCGGGTTGTCCGCGGCGGGTGGGCTCACGATCGAGGGAGGGCAGAACGGCTCCTCCGGGATCTCGATCTCATCGGTGACCAGGCATCCCATCAGCAACAGACAGGCGGCGCCGATCGCGCGCACTCCCCACGCCGGAGCAACCCACATGCCACGCTGCCTGGAGCGGCTCATCTGCCCACAATTCCTCGAATTCGTCGGACGTGCCAGGCGCGTCGCGGGACCGATCCACGACATTCCTGTCAGGCTCGCCGCAGTCTACCCACAGGTGGACCCGACTGTCAGATCGCCGGCTACCCGGCGCCGCCGCCGGGGTCCGGTGCGTCCGGCTCACGCTCGAGGTAGCGGAAGATGGTCCGCGGATCGACGCCGAGGTCGCGCGCCGTCTTGGTGCGGTTTCCGCCGTTGCGGTCGAGGACCTCGAGGATATAGCGCCGGGTGAACTCCTCGCGCGCCTCGCCGAGCGGCGCGACCGGTTGGAGCGCCTCCGGGAAGAGGTCCAGATCCTCGGGGCCGACGAGCGTCTTGTCGCACAGGACGAGCGCCTTTTTGATGCGGTTCTCGAGCTGGCGCACGTTGCCGGGCCAGTCGTACTTGCGCATCGCGATGAGCGCGTTCGGCGTGAAGCCCTTGACCTTGACGCCGTACTCCTCGGCGTACTTCTGGAGCAGGTACTTGGCGATGACGACCACGTCGTCCCCGCGCTCCCGGAGCGGCGGCAGGTGCAGGTTCACGACGTTGAGCCGGTAGAAGAGGTCCTCGCGGAACGACCCCTGCTTGATCTCCTCCTCGAGATCGCGGTTGGTCGCGGCCACCACCCGGATGTCCACCGACTCCGGCTTGGTGTCGCCGACTTTCATGACGACCTTCTCCTGCAGCGCACGCAGGAGCTTCACCTGGAGCTGGAGCGGCAGCTCGCCGATCTCGTCGAGGAACAGCGTCCCGCCGTCGGCCGCCTGGAACTTGCCCTGCCTCGTCGCGACCGCGCCCGTGAAGGCGCCGCGTACGTGCCCGAACAGCTCCGACTCCATCAGGTTCTCGGGGATGGCGCCGCAGTTGACGACCACGAACGCGCCCTTGGCCCGGTTCGAGCGCCGGTGGATCTCGCTGGCGATGAGCTCCTTGCCGGTCCCGGTCTCGCCGGTGATGAGCACGCTGATGTCCGTGCCCGCGACCTTCTCGACCTTCTTGAAGACCTCGATGAGGGCCGGGTTGGTCCCGATGATGTCGCCGAAGCGCTTGCTCTCGAGCTTCTCGGCGAGCGCGTCGCGGTCGGTGCGGAGCTCGTCCCGGAGCAGGGCGTTCTGCAGGATGAGCGCGCCCTGAGTCGCGAAGACGGTGAGGACGTCGAGGCTCGACTCCTCGAACAGGTTCACGACGTTGTCGTTGCCGACGTAGATGATCCCGAGGAGCTGCCCCTGCGCGATCAGCGGCGCGCACATGACCGAGCAGAGCTTGAGGTTCATCACGCTCTCGGAGCCCCGGAACATGCTGTCGTGGAAGGCGTCGCTCACGATGAGCGGCTTCCGCGTGTCGATCACCTTCGCGATGATGCTGTCCGACAGGTGCCGGATGCCGTCCGAGAGGCTCTTCTGCTGCAGGTTCCGGGCAACGGTGACCTTGGGGTCGCCGTTCTCGATGAGGATCACGAAGCCCTTGTCCGCGTTCGTCACCTCGACGACCGCGTCGACCAGGGCCTCGAGCTGCTCCTGGACGGTGCCGAGCCCGTTCAGCCGCTGGCTGAACTCGGCGAGCCTCCGCATACCCTCGAGCTCGGCGCTCGGCGAGGGCTCCTCGCCCTCGAGCTGCACGCCCGTGGTCTCGTCGTAGACGCTGAACACCAGCTCCACGTCGCCGCCGAGCGTGAGCCGGTCGTTGTGGAAGATCTTCCCGGCGCGCTTCTTCTTTCCGTTGATCTGGATGTCGCCCCGCCCGTCCACCTTGAAGTCACGCCCGTCGAACGTGATCTGGGCGTGGTAGTCGAGGAGGCTCTTCGTCTCGATCGGCACGTCGTTGCCGCCGGCGCGCCCGATCGAGGTGATCTTCTTGTAGATCGGGAAGACCTGAGGGCGACCCTCGGCGACGATCCACTTCAAACTCGGCATCGGCCCCCGAGCATAGCAGAGGCGCCCGTCGAGGACCGGAATCTCAATCGAAATTCGGTCTCTCGAGGGGGCCGTGACCCCGGTCCTCTGGGGCCTTTGGGGTCACGCGGGGCAGCAGAGCTCGCCCGACCCCGAGATCGGTGAGCCGCGAAGGGCACTTGGACCCCACTGAATCGTGGGAACCGAATGCCTGCGACGCGTGCCCATCTGCTGCCGATCCTGCTCTCGACGCTCTACGGCTGCACCGTGGGTGCCGGCGGCGATCCCGACGCGGGCGCCCCGGCCGAGGACGCCGAGCCCGCGGCGCTGCGGCTCGTCCTCGAGCCCTCCGAGGTCACGCTCGAGAGCGTCGACGGCTCGATGCCCTCCGTGACCTTCGAGGCGTTCGCCCGGTCGCTGTCGGGGGAGCGGTTCGAGGTCGAGCCCATGCGCTGGGACCTGAGCCATGGAGGCCTCGGCAGCATCGACGCGGACGGGACCTTCACCGCGAGCGGGCGGGCCGGAGGCACCGTCGAGGCGATCGCGACCGTCCAGGGGGCCCGCGAGGTGCTCGTCGCGCGCGCCACGGTCACCGTGCGCCTGGATCTCACGGTGCCACCCGATCCGTCTCTCCCAGCCGACGTGCGCACCGGTTTCGACGAAGCGCCCGAGGTCGACGATCCGTTCACCTCGGCGTCGCTCGTCTACCCGCTCGACGGCGCCCGCATGCCCAACAACGTGGGCGCGCCGGACCTGCAGTGGCGCCCGGTGGGCGGCGTGGGCGACGCGTACCGGGTCACGGCCTCGGCGGCACACGTCGTGGTGCGCGCGTTCGTGCACCACGACGGCGCGGGCTTCGGCTGGCGCCACCGCCTCGACCCGAGCGCTTTTCGGGCGTTGGCCGACAGCGCGCGCGGGGGCGAGATCGAGCTGCGGGTCGACCGCCTGCCCGCGAGCCGGGACCGCGTGGTGCGAGGCAACCCGATCCGCGTCTGGCTGAGCGAGGACGGCGTGTTCGGCACGCTCTACTACTGGCAGGTGCGCGCGCGTCCCGAGCGGAGCGACATCTACCGCCTGGACGCGGCGACCTCCGAGCGGGCGTCGGTCTTCTCGCCCGACACCGGCCGCTGCGTCGGCTGCCATGCCCTCTCGCAGGACGGCCGCCGGCTCGCAGCCACCCTGGGCGGCAACATCGTCCCCTGGTCGACGGCCGTCGTGGATGCCGCGAGCGCCGGCGGGTCGCCCGTGAGCCTGCTCGACCCGCTGGTCCCTTCTCTCAACTCCCTCGCCTTTCGGCCGGGCGGCGGCCGGATCCTCGCGAGCCGTCCGGTCGGGCTGACGGGGACCGACTCCGAGCTCACGCTCCTCGACGGCGCGACCGGCGCAGAGGTCGACGCCGCCGGGCTTCCGTCGGGTCCCGCCGGCTACCCCGCGTGGTCGCCCGATGGCGCGCGCGTCGCGTGGATGGAGGGCGGCGGCGACGGGCCCGAAGGCACGATCGCGCCGACCCGCGTCGTGATCGCCGACGTCGAGGCGGGAGACACCTTCAGGTCGCGCGTCCTGCACGACGGCGCGGACCTCTCGATCTCGCCCGAGGGCGGGGCGACCGACTCGCGACCCACCTTCTCGCCGGACTCTCGCTTCGTCGCGTTCGCGCACGGCACGCGGTCGATCTCGTCGATCGGCGACGACGGACGGCGGCCGCGGGCGAGCCTGTACCTCGTGCCGGCGGCGGGGGGCGAGCCGATCCGCCTCGAGCGGGGCATGGGCCGCGAGGGCCCGGTGGACGCGTTCTGGCCCGTGTTCTCCCCGTTCGCCACGCAGGAGGAGGACGGCACCGTCCACTACTGGCTCGCGTTCTACTCGCGGCAGGACTACGGCAACGTACACGCCGGCACCAGGGGCACGGGCCGGCGCCAGCTCTGGGTGATGGCGATCGATCCCGCGCTCGCCGAGGCCGGCGCCGACCCGAGCTACCCGCCGTACTGGCTGCCCGGCCAGGACACCGAGGCGGAAGACATCGCGGCGCTCTGGGCGCCGACTGCGTGCCGCGGCCGTGGCGAGAGCTGTGCTGCGTCGAGCGAGTGCTGCTCGGGCGAGTGCGCCGCCGCCGATCCGTCCCGACCCGACGAGCTCACCTGCCGGCCGCCGTCGAGCTGCCATCGCGCGGGCGAGCCGTGCGAGACCGTCGGGGACTGCTGCGACGGGCTCGAGTGCAACCTCGGCGTCTGCGGATACGAGCCGCCGGTCTGAGGAGCGTGCCGTGGAACTGATCGTTCGAGTCCTCTCCCTGATCGCGCTCGCAGGCTGCGGCGGGGGCCCCGATCCCGCGGCACCGGGCGACGGCGGCGCCGATGCGGCGGCCGGCGACGCCGGAGAGGCCGACGGCGGAGCCGCCGACGCCGGGCGCCCCGACGCGACCACCTGCGACACCGAGGGCTGCGTGCCCTGCACGCCGGGGGTGCGGCGGTGCGACGGGACGGTCTCCATGGTCTGCGCCACCGACGGCTCGCGATGGCTGCACGGGCGGGACTGTGCGGACTGGGGCGTCGAGTGCGACGACAGCGGCTACTGCCAGGACGACTGCGCCGAGGCCGAGGCCACGCGCTCGTACGTCGGGTGCGAGTACTACGCGGCGCCCTTCGCGAATTCCCCCGAGCTCGACCGGCGCGTGTTCGACTTCCGCGTCGTCGTCGCGAACCCGAGCTCCCTCCCCGCCGACGTGACGGTCTACGCGGGGCCGCACATCGAGGCGCGACACACGGTGGTCCCCGGCGACCTCGTCGTCATCTCGCTGCCCTGGGTGGACCGACTCTCCTTCGAGCTCGGCCCCGACCCCTGGACCAGCACGGTCGTACCCGACGGCGCCTACCGCATCGTGGCGAGCCGGCCGGTGATCGTGTCGCAGTTCAACCCCTTCGAGTACGGAGAAGACTGGGACTACTCGTACTCGAACGACGCATCCCTCCTCTTGCCGGTCCACGCGCTCGGGACCGAGCACCTCGCGGCGAGCTACGTTCCGATCGGCACCGGCGGTGAGACGTTTCCCGGCTATCCAGGGTGGATCGGGGTGGTCGGCGTCTCCCCCGAGCCGACGACCGTCGAGGTCGTCGCGGCCGGAGAGATCGAGGCGGACGCCGAAGGGCGCTGGGACCGCACGCCCGAGGGCGGCACCTTCAGCTTCACGCTGGCCCGCGGCGAGGTCGCGCAGATCGCCAACGCGGTGCAGCCCGAGTGCGGTCCCGAGCGGCCCGGCTACACCGGGGGCGACCACCCGCTCTGCCGCGAGCACGGCCACGACGTCACGGGATCGGTCGTGCGTTCGGACCGGCCGGTGGCGGTCTTCTCGGGCCACGCCTGCGCCTTCGTGCCCTACGACATCGGCATGTGCGACCATCTCGAGACGCAGCTCGCGCCCGTGACCACCTGGGGCCGCAAGCTCGCGACGGCGCCGATGCGGGACCCGGGCGTGAACGTGCCGAACCTCTTGCGCGTCATCGCCGCTCGGGACGACACGACCGTGACCTTCGACCCGCCGGTCGACGGCCGGGAGCGCGTGCTGCTCGACGCGGGTGAGCACGTCGAGGTCAGCGTCGCCGCGCCCGTCGCCATCGAGGCGGACGCACCGATCCAGGTCGCCCAGTACCTCATGGGCCAATTCGCTGCCGACCCGCCGAGCGACCGCGGCGATCCGGCGCTCACGATCCTCGTGCCCGCCGAGCAGTTCCGGCCGGACTACGTCTTCGTGACGCCGACCTCGTACTCCGACAACCCGTTCGGGCAGAGCTACGTGCTGGTCTCGCGCCGGCCCGACGTGCCCATCGAGCTCGACGGCGAGCAGCTCGAGGCGACGTGGGCGAGCGCCGGCGACCAGGAGCTCGCCGTGGTTCCGGTCGGCGGAGGCACGCACCGAGCGCGGTCGGCGGCGCCCTTCGGGCTCGTGGCGTTCGGCCTCGGCAGCTACACGTCCTTCGCCTACCCCGCCGGTCTGAACCTCCGGAACCTCATCGAGTAGCGACGCGTCCCGCCGGACGCGGGGGGCGTGTGTGCGATGCCACGGGCGTGGCGCCCATCCCCGGCAAAGGGCAGCGATACCGGGACGCCGCGAGCCTGGAACGACCAGTGCATCCGCTCGGGGCATGACGCGCACGATCCCTCTGCTCGCCTCGCTCCTGCTCGCCGCGTGCGCCGACCCTGCGGCGCCGCCCGCGCCCTCGCGAGCCGCCTCGGAGCAGCCCGACGCGACCCCGCCCTCGCAGCCGGCCGAGACCCTGCCCGAGGTCGAGGGAGCCCCGGCGCCCGCGGTGGTCGAGGCGCCGGAGGAGCGCGTGCGACCCGTGCTCGTCTGGGGTCGTGACGACGAGGGCCTGTCGTACACCTGGTGGGTCGAGCGCGAGCGCGAGGGCGGATGGGACGTGGTCGGCACGACCGGCGTCGTCGTCGCCATCGACGGTGCGCTCCACCACTGGGTCGTGGACGAGGAGCCCGTCGCGACCGAGCTCGACTGCGAACTCTTCGAGACGGTTCCGGGGACGGGCGAGGGGACCGGGGCGCGCGCCTTCCTCGAGCGCGTGGACGGCGGCGATCGGCGCGAGGTCCTCGCTCCGGCGGCCGCCGAGGCACGCGAGAGCGCCGAGTGGACCGAGTCCGTCCGCCTCCTCGGCTCGCTCGGCCCATACCTCTTCGTCGAGCGCGAGACCTACTCGTACCACTGCGGCGCGCACGGTGGGACCGAGCACGAAACGTTCGTCTGGGACGCGCGCACGGGCGAGCCGGTCGAGCTCTACGACGCCGGAGCGCGCGCCGCCCTCGAGCGGGTCATGGAGCCCGCCGCGAAGCAGGCGCTCGCGGACGAGAGCGACGGGGAGTCGCTCCTGTTTGGTGACGAGGTCCACCGCACGCGCGTCCGCCCGGTCTTCGAGCCGAACGGGATCGTGCGCATGGAGCACCAGTGGACGGGCGCGACCTGCTATGCGTGCAGCGACGGCGAGTGGGGCTCGTACACGGTGTCGACGCAGCTCCTCACCGACGAGCTGCCGCCCGCCGTGGCTCCCCACGCCGCCGACATCGGCGACGCGCTCCGCTTCCTGCACGGCGAGGTCGAGGGGCTCGTCGTGGGCGGCGTGAGCAAGGCGGATCCCGACGCGCGCGACGCATTCGAGGCGCTCCCCGTCGAGGGTTGCTAGCCTCGCCCACCTCATCGCTGGCGGGGTCACCACTAGCCGCGGCCGCCCTCGTCGCGATCTCGATCCGCACGGGCCTCGGGGCGCACGCGCACGCCCGAGACCTCGACCGGCTCGCGGGCGAGCGCGGCCAGCACCCGGCGGTGGAGCGGTTCGAGCGAGGCCCAGTCACCGGGCAAGAGGTCGGTCCGGGACGTCTCTCCCAGCCGCACGGCGAACGCGTGGACGTCCCGCCGGTGCGCGGGGCCGAGGCTCGGCGCGAGCTTCGCGAGCCCCTCGAGCAGGTGGCGTGCGACCGCGGTCTGGCGACCGACGTTGATCCTCACCGGATCGAACGCGCGGTGGATCAGGTCTTCGAACGACGGTCGTCGCGCGACGAGCCGCAGCCTCCCGCCCCCGTCGTACCGGTAGCGTGACGGAACGCCCTTACGAGCGACGTGCCCCTGGATCGCCAGGAGCCGATCGATGACCGCCATCGCGGTGAGAGGATCGTTGAGGCTCGGGCTGAGGGCCCGCAGCGCGAGCTGGACGAGCTGATCGATTCCGTACCGAACGTCTCCCATGGGAGAAGGATCCGCCCCGAGCACCACCATCTCCCCGAGGTCGTCGAGGAGCTCTCTGGTGCACCGCTCCGCCGGGTAGACCCGGAAGAGCAGGCATCCTCGAACGACGAAGTCGTTCGGGGCGACCGAGAGCTCGACGAGCAAGTCCCGCTCGCGGGCGGTCGACAAGAGACGCTCCTCTTCGAACCCGTGCACGTACCCGTCGTGGGGCGCCGGTACCCGGGCGGTCCGCTCGTCGAAGTCGCCGGGCAGCCCTTCGGTGCGACCGGCGTCGGGGCCGCGCCCCATCTCCGCGGGGTAGAGGCGCTCCGCCTCGCGGTCGAGCATCTCGGCGATGCGCGACAGCACGCTCTCGACGCGGATCGATCGCGCGATGTGGTGGATGAAGAAGATCAGGACGGCGAGGCTCGCGAGCGCGAGCGCGAGCGCGACGGTGGTGGAGATCTGCGGGACGGAAGCCCCCCCATCGACCTCGTCGCCGCGGACGGCCCGCATGACCAGGACGCAGTACAGATACGTGGAGACGAACGTCCCGAGGACGACCTGGTTCGGCCGGTCCTCCATGAAGTTCCGGAGCAGCATCGGCCCGTACTGACGCGACGCCAGCGACAGCGCGACGATCGTGATCGAGAAGACCACGCCGGCCACGGTGATCATGGACGTCGCGATCGTCTCGAGGACGGCGCGCACGCCGGACGCCGTTCCCCAGCGGAGCACGGGCAAGCGCAGCGCGTCGCCGTAGGCCTGGTCCACCTCGAGCGTCACGAACGCCAAGGCGACCGACAGCGCGCTCATGAACCCCGGCACGAACCAGTAGCTCGATCCCACGTTCTCGAGGATCGGCATCGCGCGCGCCCACAGGGAGCTCCTTCCTCGCTCTGCCATGGCGCCTCGATGGCCCATAGGCGCGCGGCCCGGGGGCGGTAGAGTCCACTCCCACGAGTGGAAACGGGGCGTGGCCGCTCGGGCCACACCCCGTCTCGCTCTTCCCGTCCCCTCCCGGGGCTTCTTTCAGAACCGTCGCACCAACTAGCTGCAACCCATGGAGTTGCCGCAGTTGAGGCACTTGTAGCAGGCGCCGTTGCGGACCGTGATGTGCCCGCACGAGTCGCACATCGGGGCGTCGCCCATCATCTCGCCGAGCTGCTGATCGAGGGCGCTCTGGCCCTGCCCGCCCTGGTGGTCGAAGCCGAACACGACCTGCTCGCTCGGCGTGATGTCGGGCGGCGGATCGCTCACCCGGAACCCCTCGTTGCGCGGGACCGCGGCGACGTCGGTCGGGTTCTCGAGCTCGAGCTGCTCCTCGACGGGCGGCACCTGGGCGAACTCGTAGCGCGAGAGGTACTCCACGCCGAGCACCCGGAACACGTAGTCGATGATGCTCGTCGCGAACTTGATGTTCGGGTGGCCCTCGACGATGCCCTGCGGCTCGAACCGCGTGAAGGTGAACTGGTCGACGTAGCTCGAGAGCGGCACGCCGTGCTGCAGGCCCATCGAGACGCTGATGGCGAAGCAGTTCATCAACGAGCGGAAGGCGGCGCCCTCCTTGTGCATGTCGACGAAGATCTCGCCGAGGTCGCCGTTCTCGTACTCACCGGTGCGCAGGAAGACCTTGTGTCCACCGATGCGCGCCTCCTGCGTGAAGCCCTTGCGCTTCTTCGGCAGGCGGTGGCGGACGCTCTTCGGCGGCGCCTTGGCCTCGATGGCGGCGGACGGGAGCTTGCGCTCGACGACGGGCTGCTCGGCGGCCTTCTCTGTCTTGGCCTCGGCCTCGTCCTTCTTCTTGCCGTCCCCGGTGCTGAGCGGCTGGCTCATCTTGCAGCCGTCGCGGTACAGCGCCACGGCCTTGAGCCCGAGCTTCCAGCCCTCCTTGTAGATGCGCTTGACGTCTTCGACGGTGGCCTCGTGGGGTAGGTTCACCGTCTTGGAGATCGCGCCCGAGAGGAACGGCTGCGCGGCGGCCATCATGCGGATGTGCGCCATGGGCTCGAGGAAGCGCTTGCCCGTCTTGCCGCACCGGTTGGCGCAGTCGAACACGGCGTGGTGCTCCTCACGCAGGTGCGGAGCGCCCTCGATCGTCATCCGGCCGATGATGACGTTGTTGATCTCGTCCATCTGGTGCGGCGTGAAGCCCCAGTACCGCAGCATGTTGAACGTGGGCTTGTTGTAGTCGTCGGGGGCGATGCCGAGCTTGTCGAACAGCTCCGTGCCGAGCACCCAGGGCGCCAGGGCCTGTGCCACGTCGAACACCCCGAGAAGCGCCTTCTCCGCCTTCTCGATGTCCTTGTCCCCGAAGCCCTTGTCGAGGAGGAACTTCCGCGACAGGTGCGGTGCGCCCGTGAACGTGTTCGTGCCCTTCACGTACGAGACGATGTCGGCGATCTGCGCTTCGGTGTAGCCGAGCCGCTTCAGCGCCTGGGGCACGCTCTGGTTGACGATCTTGAAGTACCCGCCGCCGGCGAGCTTCTTGAACTTGACCAGCGAGAAGTCGGGCTCGATCCCGGTGGTGTCGCAGTCCATCAAGAGACCGATCGTGCCGGTCGGCGCGAGCACGGTGGACTGAGCGTTGCGGTACCCGAAGCGCTCGCCGAGCACGAGCGCGTCGTCCCAGTCCTGCCGCGCCGCGCGCACGAGCGAGTCCGGGCAGCCGGCCGGCGCGTCCTCGACCGTTCCGGGGAAGTCCGGCTCGTCGATCCGGTATGCGAAGTCGCGGTGCTTGCCCATGACGCGCAGCATGGGCGTCCGGTTCTGCGGGAAGCCGGGGAACGGTCCCTTCGACGCCGCGATCTCCGCGCTGGTCGCGTAGGCCTTGCCGCACATGACGGAGGTCAGGGCCGCGCAGATCGAGCGGCCCTTGTCGCTGTCATACGGGATGCCGAGCCGCATGAGCAGGGTGCCCAGGTTCGCGTAGCCGAGACCGAGCGGCCGGTAGTCGTGGCTGTTCTTCGCGATGTGCTTCGTCGGGTAGGCCGAGAAGTCGACCAGGATCTCCATCGCGAGGATCAGGACCCGGATCGCCTGGCGATAGCCCTCGACGTCGAACGTGCCGTCCTCGTCGAGGAACTTGGTCAGGTTGATCGAGGAGAGGTTGCAGGCGGAGTCGTCGAGGAACATGTACTCCGAGCACGGGTTCGAGGCGTTGATGCGATCCGTGTTCGGGCACGTGTGCCAGTCGTTGATCGTGGTGTCGTACTGGAGGCCGGGATCGGCGCAGTGCCACGCGCTCTCGGCGATCTGGTCCCAGAGGTCCCGCGCCTTGTAGACGTCGCAGACCTGACCGGTCGTGCGGAAGTAGGTGCGCCACTCACCGTCGGCCTCCATGGCCTGCATGAAGGCGTCGGTGACGCGGATGGAGTTGTTCGAGTTCTGTCCGCTGACCGTGTGATAGGCCTCGCCGTTGAAGTCGGACTCGTACCCCGACTGGATGAGCGCCTGCGCCTTGCGCTCCTCCTTCGTCTTCCACTCGATGAAGTCGACGATCTCCGGATGGTCCATGTCGAGGCAGACCATCTTGGCCGCGCGGCGGGTCGTCCCGCCGCTCTTGGTTGCGCCGGCGGCGCGGTCGAACACCTCGAGGAAGCTCATCAGGCCGCTCGACGTCCCGCCGCCGGAGAGCTTCTCCTGCTTGCCCCGGATGCGGGAGAAGTTGGTGCCGGTGCCCGAGCCGTACTTGAACAGGCGCGCCTCGGCCTTCACCAGGTCGTAGATCGACATGAGGTCGTCCTCGACGGCCTGGATGAAGCACGCCGAGCACTGCGGGTGCTCGTAGGCGTTCTTCGTCTCGAGGATGTCGTCCTTCTGCGGCTCCCAGTACCAGTTGCCGCCGGTCCCGGTGATCCCGTAGCGGTGGTAGAGGCCGCAGTTGAACCACACGGGCGAGTTGAACGCCGCCTTCTGGTGGACGAGGAGGTGGCTGAGCTCGGCCTCGAAGGTCTCGGCGTCCTCCGCCGACGCGAAGTAGCCGCCGAGGTTCTCGCCGGCCTCGCGGATCGTGTGTGCCACTCGGAAGACGAGCTCGCGGACGCTCCGCTCGCCCCGCTTCGGATCGCCGTTGATCCCGGCCTTCCGGAAGTATTTGCTGATCGCGATGTCCGTCGCGAGCTGCGACCACTCGGCGGGCACCTCGGCCCCCCGCATCTCGAACACCACCGACCCGTCCGGGTTGGTGATCACCGAGTCGCGCAGTTGATAGTTGACGGTCTCGAGCGGGTTCTCCCCCGGCCGCGTGAAGTGCCGGGACACCTGCAGGCCGCCGGCCTGCCGTGTCAGCTCGGCGTTCCGGCGCGCCTCAGGGCTCGCGCCAGCCGTCGTCGTCGCCGCCTTGTCCACAGTACCCATATCTAGAGCCACAGCACACCTCCGGCCATCCGTCGGGCGCAATCCACCGTTTGCCCCCAACGGTTCCCCTCCGAATCCACACTCTGTCCACAACGGATGGGGCTGTTCCCCGACGTGCCAGCACTATCCGTTGTGCGAGGTCGACTGGGGTACCGCCGGCCCTCGGGGCCGTCAAGGGCGAATCGCAGCCCTCCTGTCGAATTCCGACAAGCAGTGCAATTCCCGGCACTTGAACACTCGACGGAAACCGTCGATCGGTGTCCTGAGATTGCGCTCCTGCGAATCTCGAAAGTACACGAGATGTCACGTAGGGCCACGTCGTGAACCGTACAATCCCTAGTGGTATGCTCCAAAAAAACTACGACAGAGCGCGTTCACGCGCCTCTCCGGCGTGTGGTGACACTGACCCCATCCTGTGACGTTCACCCACCTCGCGGGAGGTGCGATCGAGGCGGAGTGACCCGCGCGAATTCGCCCGAGCCAGCCGAAGCAGGGACGGAATCACTCGTCTTTGTCGGTCCCCGACCGCGCCCTGATTCCGTTCAGGACGATGTCGGACAGCATCGGCGCCATCTCGTCGGGGCTCGGCAGCATGGCGAAGACCACCGGGGACGTCGTCGCGACGAGCCGGCGGACGACCTGAGGGAAGATCCCGAGCACCCCGATCGCCGCGAGGACCAGAGGCACTGGATGCCGGTCGTCGAGCACCCCTTCGGACATCCCCTGCTGGATCGTCTGGACGAGGAGCGGCAGGTGGCCGCGCGCGAACCGTTCCATGAGCCGCTCGAGCCGCGAGGAGGAGACGAGCGCCTCGCGGACGATGATGCCGATGATCGTCAGCTCCACGTCGCTCATCGCCCCGGCGCGCGCGTACAGGCTCCGGATGCGCTGCTCCACCGGCGCGTCGGCCGACAGCGCGACCGAGAGATCGGCGAGCAGCCCCGCGTAGACGTCCTCGACCACGCCGAGGAACAGGTCGTCCTTGGTCGGGAAGTAGTAGTAGATCATCCCGATGGACGTGCCGGCGTCCTGCGCGATCCCCCGGAGCGACGCGCCGTCGACGCCGTCGTGGAAGAAGCGCTCGCGGGCGGCCTGCATGATGCGGGGGCGTATGTCGCTTCGGGGTCGAGCCATCGTCGGTTCGAGTCCTATACCAGCTTCTTCCGGAACCTGGCGCTGGCGATCGTCACCAACAAGAGCAGGATCCCCGTGAGCCAGAGCAGCTCGCCCGACACGTCCGCGAACGTGCTGCCCTTGAGCGTGATCCCGCGCACGATCCGGAGGAAGTGCGTCAGCGGGAGGACCTGCGAGAGCCACTGCGCGGGCTCGGGCATCCCCTCCCAGGGAAAGACGAACCCGCTGAGCAGGATGTTCGGCAAGAGGAAGAAGAACGACATCTGCATCGCCTGCTGCTGCGTGCGCGCGAGGGTGCTGAAGAAGAGCCCGAGCGCCAGGTTGGCGGCGATGAAGACGAAGGCCAGCGCGTAGAGGAGCAGGAGCGAGCCCACGAGCGGCACGTCGAAGACGAGCTTGCCGGCCACCAGGACCAGGGTGATCTGCACGTACCCGATGAGCACGTAGGGCGCGATCTTGCCGACGATCAGCTCGAGCCTGCGGACGGGCGAGACGATGAGCGCCTCGAGCGTGCCGCGCTCGCGCTCGCGCGCGATGGCCATGGCCGTGAGCATCACCATCGTCATCGTGAGGATCACGCCGATGAGGCCCGGCACGACGTAGACCGCGGTGCGCAGGTCCGGGTTGTACCAGGTCGTCGGCTCGAGCCGGATCGGCTCGGCCGCCCACCCGGCGCCCGCGCGCGCCAGCGTGCCCACCATCATCTGCGCCGAGCGCGCGGCGACGAGCGACGCGGCCGTGTTGGTCGCGCTGGCGACGGTCTGCGGATCGCTCCCGTCGACGACGAGCTGAACCTGCGCGCTCCTTCCGCCGCCGAGATCCGTCGAGAAGTCGGCCGGCACGACGAGCGCGACCCGCGCGCGGCCGCTCCGGAGCGCACGCTGGATCTCGTCGTAGCCCTGCACGTGGCCGACGACGTCGTAGAACCCCGTGGCCTCGAGACTGCGGGCGAGGTCGCGCGAGTCGGCCGAGCCGTCCTGGTCGAAGACGACGGTCGGGATGTGCCGGACGTCGGTGTCGATCGCGTACCCGAACAGCAGGAGCTGCAGGACCGGCAGGGCGGCCATCATCGCGAGCGTCAGGCGGTCGCGCTTGAGCTGCAGGAGCTCCTTCCTGGCGATGGCGAGCAGGCGGTTCACGGCGACGCCGGGGGAGGAGGGGAGGCGAGCGCCGAGAGATCCTCGCGCACCATGGAGACGAAGGCGTCTTCGACGTTCGCGCGCGCCTCGCGGGCGACGCGGATCTCGAGGCCGGCAGGGCCGAGGACGTCGTTCGCGAGCCGAACGGGGTCGACACCACGCAGCGTCGACAGGCGGATCACGTGACCGTAGTGGGCGACCTCGTCGACCGCGTCCTCGGCGCGCAGGAGATCGGCGGCGCCGCGAGCGTCGGCGACGACCTCGAGCTCCGCCACGCGCAGGGCGCGGCGCGCGAGCACCTCCTCCGGCGTGCCGACGTCGAGGACCTCGCCGCGGAAGATGAACGCGAGCCGGTGGCAACGCTCCGCCTCGTCCATGTAGTGCGTCGTGACGACGACGGTCGTCCCCTCGCTCGAGATGCGGTGGATCTGCTCCCAGAACTGGCGGCGGCTCACGGGGTCGACGCCCGCGGTGGGCTCGTCGAGGAAGAGGAGCGGCGGCTCGTGGATGGTCGAGCACGCGAGCGCGACACGCTGCTTCCATCCGCCGGACAGGGTGCCGGCGATCTGCTTCCTGCGCTCGAGGAGCCCGGTCACCTCGAGCACGCGCTCGACGCGCTGCCGCCGCATCCGACCCCACAGGCCGTAGATGGCCGCGTAGAACTGGAGGTTCTCGAGGACCGTGAGGTCCTCGTACAGGCTGAAGCGCTGGGTCATGTACCCGATGCGCTCCTTGACGAGCTCGGTCTCGGACGCGACGTCGAAGCCCACCACGCGCGCGCGCCCGCCGGACGGGTCGAGCAGACCGCACAGCATCCGGATCGTCGTGGACTTGCCGGCGCCGTTCGGGCCGAGCACGCCGAAGATCTCGCCGCGATCGACCTCGAGCGACACGTCACGGACGGCCACCAGATCGCCGAAGCGCCGCGAGAGGTGCTCGGCCACGATGACGGCCTCGGTCACCGAGCTGCTCCCCGCCCGCGCTCGAGCGTGGCGAAGGCGGGCACGCCGGCGTGCAGCGCCTGATCCGGATCCTCGATCCGCACGCGGACGCGTACGACCAGGTTGGGCCGCTCGCGCTCGCTGAACAGGTAGCGCGGCGTGAACTCGGTCCGTCGCGACACGTTCTCCACGGTCCCGGCGTAGGCTTCGCTCTCGGCGTCCACGCGCACGCTCGCCGGCGTGCCGATGCGGACGCCGGCGAGCTCGCCCTGCGGAACGAAGAGGTCCACGTACGGGTGCGCGACGTCCGCGACGGTGACGACCGGGGCGCCGGGCGCGACGACCTCGCCCGGCTCGACGTGCACGTCGAGCACCGACCCCGAGAGCCCGGCCCGGAGCACGTACCGGGCGAGCCGCTCGTCGAGCGCCTCGAGGGCCACGGTCGCGGCGGACACCTGCGCCTCGGCGGCGGCGACCTCCTGCGAGCGCGCGCCCTCCTCGAGGGCGCGGAGCCTCTGGGCGATCGACTGCCGGCGTGCCTCGGCCTGCGCGAGCTGGCCCTCGAGCTCGTCGCGCTGCGCGGCCGTGGCCGCGCCGCTCGCCTCGAGCCTGCGCTGCCGTTCGAGGTTTCGCTGGAGCAGCGCCTCGGTCGCCCGCGCGGCGCGCAGCTCGGCGCGGGCCGCTCGGATCTCCTCGTCGCGCGGGCCTTCCTCGAGGAGCGCGAGCTGGGCGCGCGCCGCCTCGACCTCCGCCGCGCGCGCGTCGCGGCCGAGCCGCTCGAGCGTGCCGTCGATCCGCGCGAGCTCCGTCTCGGGCTCGACCGGATCGCCCGGCGCGACGCCGACGGCTTCGATGCGACCGCCGACCTCGAACGCGAGCAGCCGCTCGTCGAGCTCCACGACCCCCTGGTAGGGCTCCGGCTCGTCCGCCCGGGCCCCCCCGCACCCCACGAGCAGCCCGGCGGCCGCCGCCGCCACCCAAGTGTTATTTATCATACGACTGATAATGGCTGTGGACGGGAGCTCGGTCAAGCCGCCGGCGCAGAAAATCTGGCGGCCGACCGGCCCGGCCCGCCCCTCCGCCAACCGGGCCCGCTCCCCGACGGGTAGAGTACGTGCCGTGCAGGCCGGGGCACGGGTAGACCGCTACGTGATCGAGTCGGAGCTCGGGGCCGGGGGCTTCGGGACGGTCTACCGAGCGCGCCACACGGTCATCGACCGGCCGGTCGCGCTCAAGCTGCTCCGCCGGGACCGGGACGGGTCACCTCAGGTCCTCGACCGGTTCCTTCAGGAGGCGCGCGCCGCGGCCGCGGTCGGCAGCCCGCACATCGTCCAGGTGCTCGACGCGGGAGTGACGCCGGACGGCCAGGCCTTCCTCGCCATGGAGCTGCTCGACGGAGAGAGCCTCGACGACCTGCTCGGACGGCGCGGGCGCCTGTCGCCGGACGAGGCGGCCGAGATCCTCGGACAGATCCTCGCCGGGCTCGGGGCCGCCCACGCGCACGGCATCGTCCACCGCGATCTCAAGCCGGCCAACGTCTTCGTCGCGCGCGATCCGTCCGGCGCGCCGCTCGCCAAGATCCTCGACTTCGGCATCAGCAAGGTGCACGGGGCGAGCCGCCTCGACGCGCTCACCCGGACCGGCATGGTCCTCGGCACGCCGTGCTACATGGCGCCCGAGCAGCTCCGGGACGCGAAGGCGGTCGACGCGCGCGCCGACCTCTACGCGTGCGCCGTGATCCTCTACGAGCTGCTCTCGGGCCGCCTGCCCTTCGTGGCCGAGACGTACGAGGCGCTCATCCTGCGCGTCTTCACGGAGCCCCCGACGCCGCTCGAGCACGCCGCGCCGGGGACGCCTGCGCCGCTCGTCCACCTCGTCGAGCGCGGGCTCGCGCGCGAGCCGGACGCCCGCTGGCAGTCGGCCGAGGAGATGGCCCGAGCGCTCGAAGCGGCGCGGAGCGGCGCCCCGACGCGCGCACGCGACACCGGCCCGCTCACCGACCCGCGGGCCCTCGCCCCGACCCAGCCCAGCCGCGCCTACGTCGCGCCCACGCGCGTTCAGCCGTCCACCGGGGCGCCGTCGCTCGCGGCGCGCACTCCGCAGCCCGTCGCCGGTCCGGTCCGGCGCTCCGGCGCCAGCGCGCGGTGGATCGCCGTGGCGATCGCGGCGCTCCTCGGCGCGGGCCTCGCGGCCGGAGGCGTCGTGGCCGGGCTGGCGGTGCTCTCGAGCCCAGGGCGGGACGCCGAACGGTACCCGCCGCCGCCCGCCACCGAGGGGCTGGTGACTCGGGAGCCCGCGCGTCCGGCCGCCGTGGCGGATCCCAAGGCGGCGCTCGATCCCCCGCCCGCCGCGCAGGCCGCGCCCGCGCCGCAAGCTCCCGCCGCCGTGGAGCCACCGCCGGCCGCCCGGCGCGAAGCCCCGACGGAGCCTGCGCCGCCCGATCCCCCGAGCGCCGATCCCGCGCCTCGCGCGTCCGGCCGCATCCGCGCGCGCGTCGAGGTCCTCGGCGACTCCATCCCCTACGACGAGGCCCAGCGCGTCGTCGACCGCGCCATCCCGCGCATGGAGCGATGCCGCGAGCCCGGCGCCGAGCACCGCGTCCGCGCGCAGATGCTCGTCGGCATCGGCGGCCGCATCGCCACCGCGCAGCCCGATCCGAACCGGCCGCACGGCGACACGGACGTCGCGCGCTGCGTCGCAGAGGCCATCCGAGCCGAGAGCCCGGTCGGCAGCACCGAGATGGGCGGGATCTTCTACGCGAACCTGGTGCTCCCGCCGGCGCGCTGAGCTCCGGAGCTGCGCCTTCAGAAGCCGCGCGTCGTGCCGAAGAGGAAGCGCACGGAGCTGATCTCGAAGCGGTCGAAGGGCTCCGAGCCGAACGCGAGCAGGAGGTCGAAGCTGCTCTCGCGCGAGCCGACCGTCCGCACGCCGAGCCCGAAGGACAGCCGCAGCCGGTCGAACGCGAAGTCCTCGAGGTGCTCGCCGAAGACGTTGCCCGCCGCGACGTGCATCGTGCCGTCGAGCCAGATCCAGACCGGGTAGCGGTACTCGAGGGTGGCGACGGCGGCGCTCCGGCCGACGAGCCGCCCCTCGAGGTAGCCCCGCATGTACTCCGTCCCGCCGAGCGTGACCTGCTCGGTGAAGGGCACCTCCGCGTCGCCCAGCGGGTCGGTGAAGAGCGCCGTCAACGTGAGCCCGATCACCCGGTTCAGCCCGGTCGGGTCCCAGTACAGCCCGAGGTTGCCCCCGTACCCGACCCACCGCCTCTCGGTGACCTCGCGGCCGTCGAAGCCGTGCGTGCCTTCGACGGTCACCCGCACGCCGCTCCCGGGCTCGGGTCGGTCGCGCCGCGTGTCGAGCGTGACCTCGACGCGCTGGGGTGATCGCCGTGTACCCCTCCCAGCCCGGCGGCAGCGAGTCGAACACGCCCTGGGCGACCTGGTCCGGCACCGAGGGCTCGCCGCAGCACGCCTCGTCCCGAAACTCGCTGTC
>JBDIVX010000010.1:0-83195 GCA_039794305.1 Candidatus Neutrinellum sp. | reverse complement strand
CGGAGCGCGTGGCGCAGCAACGTGCGCGCGCGCCGCTGGCGCGGCTCGGCGACCTGCCGCCAGAATTCGCTGCGCATCGCCCCGACCTGCGCGGGCGGCTCCTGCGCGTGCGCGCTCACGGGCACGGCCGCCGCAGCCAAGGCGGCGGCGAGCAGCGCCCGGGCCCAGATCACCGCACGCCCCCCGGACCGAGCGCCCGCCGGGCGTGCTCGCGCCAGGGCTCGGAGCTCGCGGCGTCCTCCCACGCCTGGCGCGCGCCCGCCTCGTCCCCGATGGCTGCGAGTGCCACCGCGCGGCGCGCGGCGCGCTCGGCCGGCGGCACGGGGATGGCCGAGACCAGCGCCTCCACGCGTCCCCGCACGGCGACCTCGCGCGCGAGATCGTTCGCCTCGAGCGCCTCGCCGGCGCGGTAGAGCGCGAGCGCGAGACCGATCGTCGCCTGCGTCCTGCCGCGCCCTCCGTACCGCACCGCCTCGCGATAGGCCACGATGGCCGCGCGCAGGTGATCGGGTCCGAGCGTGAGCAGGACGTCGCCGTACAGGGCGTACAGGTCGCCGCGCTCGCTGCTCGGGGGCATGCCACCGAGGACGCGGGGCAGGGCGGCCGCGGCCAGATCGTACGCGCCTGCGGTCGCCGCGACGTGCGCGGCGTGGCCACCGTCCGCCGGGCTGTCGAGCGCGGTCGGGTCGAGCTCGAGCGCGTGGCGAAACGCCCTGACGGCCCGATCGAGCTGCCCGAGCTCGCCGAGCGCGCGTCCTCGCACCACGTGGGCCTCGGCCCGATCCTCGATGCGCGCGATCGCGGCCTCCGACTCGACGCGCGCAGCCTCCCAGTTCCCCGCGTTGGCTGCGGCGCGAGCCTCACCGACGTGCCGCTTCCACTCCCGCAGGCCGGGCGTCCGCACCTCGTCCCAGAAGTCGGAGGCCCGAGCCGTCCCCGCCCCCGCGAGCGACACGACCCCCATCACCAACAGAGCCCAGCGCACCCCTCAGGTGTAGCACCACTTGCGACTCGGGTGATGGCGCGGAGGATCGCGAGCATGGCGCGGAGCTCGGAGGCGGCGGCGGGGGCGAGGGTGAGGAGGCTGCCGAGCCCCGCGTGGCCGGTGTGGGCGTACATGCCGGTGAGGTGCGTCCGGACGGGGACGTCGGGGGGCATGGCCCGGCGAAGGAGGGCGGTCTGCGTGTGGGGGATGACGTCGTCGTCGCGTCCGTGCACGAGGTACACGGGGCAGCGGAGACCGCCGAGGTGCGGGCGTGGGTCGAGCCAGTCGAAGGCGTCGCCGGCGCGCACCAGCGCCTCGGCGCAGCGCTCGAAGCCTCCCTCGCCGATCCCGCACCCGAGCAGGAAGAGCGACCGCTCGGCTCCGTCGAGCCGCTCGGCGATCCTCCGCGCGACCGCGGTCCACCGGTCCCGTTCCTTCATCTCCTTCTTGCCCCACGTCGCGCGCACGTACTCGAACCAGGCCTCCATGACCGCCGAGGCGTCTTCGGGCACGCCGGCCAGGTGCTCGACGAGGTTCATGAAGACGACGGGCCGGTTCAGCGGGTCGTGAGGGCGCGCACCGTCTCCTCTCAGCGAGAAGCGGACGGCGTCGCCGAAGTCCGCGTAGCCGCCGAAGACGAGGATCCCGGAGAGCCCGTCGGCCCATCGCTCGGAGGCAGCCAGCCGCAGGGCGGGCATGGAGCCGAACGAGATGCTGAAGACTCCCGGCTTGCCGGGCGGTCGGCCGGGCAGCGCGAGCAGAGTCTCGAACGCGCGCTCGGTGTCCGGTAGGAGCCCCGGACCTACGCGGAGCGCGGAGAAGTCCGGGAGGAACGGCGCGAGCACCACGATGCCGGCGTCGGCCAGGATGGACGCGAAGCGGTCGAGGCGCGGGTCGGCCGGACCGGCGTAGTGCAGGCCCGGCACCACGAGGAGGGAGCCCACGGCGCGCCGCGAGCCCGGCCGGTACACCCAGGCGTCGAACGGCCGATCGCCGTCCGCGCGCGTCGGCACCGCTACCGCCTCCCGTACGACCTCGTGCGGCCGGCTCGTCTCTCGGGTCCAGGGCCCGAGCCAGCGCGCGAGCCGAGCCAGGGTCCGGACCGAGTCCATCAGAGGCTCAGGAAGATCTGTGTGAGCAGGGCGTCGGCGACGAGGATGGTGATGGACACGACCACGACCGACGCGGTCGTCGAGCGCCCGACGCCCTCGGTACCGCCGTGCGTGATGAAGCCGAAGTGGCAGCCGAGGATCGCGATCAGGAACCCGAAGAACGGTGTCTTGCCGATGCCCGAGAAGAAGTCGCGCATCGTGATCGCGTCCATCGCGCTCGACAGGAAGAACGGCATGGGGATGCCGAAGGTGACGTTCGACACGATCATGGCGCTGACCACGCCGAGCACGAGAGCGAAGCAGGCCAACAGCGGCATGACGATGATGCTCGCCAGGACGCGGGGGACCACCAGCTTGCGCACGGGGTCGGCCCCGAGCGCGCGGATGGCGTCGATCTGCTCCGTCACCGCCATCGAGCCGATCTCGGCGGTGATGCCCGCCGCGATCCGGCTCCCGACGACGAGCGACGTCAGCGCCGGGGCGAGCTCCCGCGTCTCGGACAGACCGACGATGCGGCCGACGCTGTCCTTGGCGCCGAACTTCTCGAGCGAGAAGGCGAACTGGATGGCCATCACGATGCCGACGAAGACCGCCGTGGCCGCGCCGATGCCGAAGCTCTTCACCCCGACCTGCTCCATCTGGTAGATGAACAGGCGCCACTCGAATCGCTTCGTGAAGAGCGCGATGACGGCGTGCTTGGTGAGGATGGAGACCGCGCCGGTGTGCTCGAAGAACCGGTTCAGACGGGCGCCGAAGTCGGCGATCTTCTCCACGATCGCGGGCCGCTCGGGCGGGACGCCGCTCTCTCGCGCCAGCGGGTCCGTCACCGGCCGCCTCCGGCCTCGAAGCTCGACAGGACCGACTCGTAGCTCGAGAGCGCACGGGCGAACCGCGAGCCCGGTGGAGCGACCAAGGCGAAGTCGTACACGCATCCGTCCTTCTTGAGGACGGTGAGGACCATCTCGCGGGGCACGCCGTCGAGCCTGGCGACCAGTTGCGTCCGCAGGGCCTCGCGGGAGTCGAGGGCGACGAGCTCCTCACTCGCGATCTCGCGTTCGGTGAAGCCGATGAGCAGGTGGGCGGTCAGTGCGCGCAGCGGGATGTCGAGGGCAGGGTCGCAGCTCGAGTTGACCTGGATGACCGAAGCCAGGCCGGAGTGCGACCACGCGAGATCGTTCTGCCCCTCGACGTCCAGCCGCTCCCAGCCGTCGCCCGGGAGGCCGATCCGGAAGCGGGCCTCGGAGTCGTCGTACACGTCGCCCCTGAGCTGTCCGCCTCCGCCGCAGGCGGCGAAGAGGGGCAGCACGAGCACGAGCACGGAGCGGGGGGCTCTCGAGGTGTTCCCGGGCGGGCGCAAGTCGGAGCGGACTTTAGAGGGGGGGATGGCGAGGGGCAACACACCCGCGTTCGGCGGCGCCCGCGGCGGTCAGAGCCGGCCCACGAGCGCGAGCCCGGCGCCGTCCTCCGCGAGGAACGGCGCCACGTCGAGGGCGAGGGACTCCGGATCGATCGGCCGAAATCCCCTCTCGTACCGCTCCCAGTCCCGCTCGACCGGCGACTTCACGAGCAGCGACACGAGCCCGACGGCCCCGCCCGCCGCGAGGAACAGAGCGCCGAGGCTGATCGACACGAGCCGGGCGTCGTCGCTCATCTCGGTGACGGCCGCGAGGCCGATCGCCGCCGCGCCGCCGGCGGCCATGGCCAGCCCGGTCGCCCCGCCCACCATGCGCGCGAACCGCTGCGCCTCTGCCTCTGCGCGCAGCTCGCCCGCGAACGCCGCGACGTCGACCAGCGTCGCTCCGCGCGCCCGCACCCGAGACCACCGCTGCCAGCGGTCTTCCTGCGGGAAGGTCAAGTGCAGCATCGCCAGGCCGAGCCCGATCTGGAAGACCCCGTCGAGCACGAACACGGAGCCGAGCATGCCCCGCACGTCGGGGTCGTCCTGGCTGTAGGCCCACACGGCTCCGCTCAGCGCAGCCGCTCCGACGACGAAGCTCAGCACGATCACCGCCACGCGCGCGGTGCTCGCGCGGTCGTCCCCGAGCCGGAGCCAGCCGTCGAGGCGCAGGACCGGGTCGGGCTCGAAGTACGTCTCCCCGTCCTCGGACGGCGCTCCGGCGGCCTGGGGCGGCGGCGGGAGAGGCACCTCCGGCGGGGAGGGCACCTCGGCAGCCGTCGGCTCGCCGGACGGGACCGACAGCGATCCGGCCGCGTCCTGCGCGGCGACCGGTGAGGCGGCGAGCGAGGCCGCGAACGCGGCTGCGGCAATTGCCGTGATCGGAACGCAACGCATGCTTCCCTCGAAAGCGGGCCCGCGGGGATGGTACTACTATCGGAGTCGTGAGCACCCACTCCGCCGCACACATGCCTCCGGGGAGCAAGGTGCTCGACCGCCTCGCCCACGAGGTGCGCATCACCCCGGACCAGTACCAGCGGGCGCTCGCGCACGCCCAGCGCGTCAAGGTGCACTGCGAGGACGCGATCGTCGACCTCGGCTACATGAGCGAGGCGGAGCTGCTCAAGTACCTGGCCGGCATCTACCGCACACGCTTCGTGTCGACGGGCAAGCTCGCCCGCGCGAGCGTCGACCCGAAGACGGTCCGCATGGTTCCGCAGAAGGTCTGCGAGCGGCTCATGTGCTTCCCGATCCTACACGACATCCGCACCCAGACGCTGTCGGTCGTGGCCTCCGATCTCGAGACGCACGACGTCGAGAAGCAGGTCCTGGTCGTGAGCGGTGCGCGCGAGGTGAAGGTCTACGTCGCCCGGCCTGCCGCGGTCGACGCGCTCATCCGCAAGCACTGGCAGGGTGATACGGCGGCCTTCGCGGAGCTGGCCACGCGCCGGGCATCGTCGCGGCCGCCTCCCGCCCGTCCACAGCCGGACCCTCGGGTCCCGGCGCTCGGCGGAGCCGACTTCACCGACTACTACGACGAGCCCGGCCTCGGCTCCGGGCTCTTCGATCTGAACGCCGCCGGGCTCGTGCAGAGCGCCCCCTCGCCGACCCCCGCCGCGCGTCCCGAGCCCTCGCGGCCGGTCGCGTTCACGATCGAGGCGCCCGAGATCGCCAAGGAGCTCGCTCGAGGCATCGCCGAGCCCACCGAGCCTGCCGGATCGGAGGACTACCTCGAGACGCTCAACGTCCTGGTCGCCCTGCTCGAGCGGGACCGAGGCGAGCTGCGCGGCCACTCCGCGCAGGCGGCCAGGCTCACGCGGAAGCTCTGCGAGCGCATCGGCCTGAGCGAGCGGCAGATGCACGGTGTACTGGTCGCTGCATACCTCCACGACATCGGCAAGGCGTCCGCGTACCACCTCACGCCGTTGAACGTCGCGCAGTACGAGGGCCATCGGCTCGTGGCGCAGAAGACGTACCTGACGCCGGTGAGGATGTTCGAGTCGGTGCGGCTTCCCGACGCAGCGACCGAGACGCTCACCCATCTGTACGAGCGCTTCGACGGCGGCGGCTTCCCCGACCGCCAGTCCGGCAAGGAAGTCCCGCTCGGCGCGCGGGTCCTGGCGATCGTCGAGACCTACCTCGACCTCACCACGCACGCGAAGAACCCGTACCGCAAGGTGCTCGGAGCGAAGGAGGCGTGTGCGGCCCTTTCGAAGCACAAGGGTGCCGTCTTCGATCCCAACCTCGTCGACCTGTTCCAGACGGTCGTGCTCGGAGACGATCTGAAGGCGAAGCTCCTTGCCGACCGCCCCACGGTGCTCGTCGTCGACCCCGACCCGGAAGAGACGACCGTCCTCGAGCTTCGGCTGATCGAGCACGGCTTCGAAGTGACGATCGCCCGCAACGCGGGGGACGCGGTGCGGCGGGTCGAGCAGGGCGGCGTGGACGCCATCGTCAGCGAGGTGGACCTCGAGCCGGTCGACGGCTTCGCGCTCCTCGAACGCATCCGCGCACACGCGCAGATCCCGGTGCTGTTCCTCACGCGGCGTAGCGACCGCGAGGCGGTGAGCCGTGGATTCGGCCAGGGCGCGGCGGACTACCTGGTGAAGCCCGCGTCGGCGGACGTGGTCGCTGCGAAGGTGCGCCAGGTCCTGACCGCCCAGCGCCCTCGCGGCCGTGGCGTCAGCGGTTCCCTCTCCGAGATGTCGCTCCCGGACGTCGTGCAGGTCCTCGCGAACGGGCGCAAGACGGGTCGGCTCCGGGTCCGCTCCTCCGGTCGGGACGGTGAGATCGACTTCTCCGACGGAGCCGTGTGGGACGCGCGCTTCGGCGAACAGCGGGCGCACGAGGCGTTCTACTCGATGCTCCTCCTCAGCGACGGCGAGTTCACGCTCGACCCGGACACCCGGCCGACGCAGCGCGTGATCAACGACAGCGCCGAGTCGCTGCTGCTCGAGGGCATGCGGCGGCTCGACGAGGGTCGGCGCTGATCGCTCAACCTCGCGTCACGTAGAACACGTAGAACGCGACCGAGACCGCGACCGAGAACAGCAGGGCCACGACGCGACGATCGGCGGTGCGCCGGCTCGGTGGCCGGGTGCGCGGCGCGCGCAGCGCGGGGCCCACGAACATCGCGAGCGTCGCGGTCCCGAGCGCGCCTCCGACGACCGCCGTGAGGACCGACGCCTCGGGCGCGGCCCGGCCCCATACCTGCTCGTAGGCGCGCATGCCGCCGAGGGACGGCGCGACGACGGCGAGGACGAGCCCCGCGAGCCCGCCCGCGCCGAGGAGCAGGCGCCGCGCCCACGTGCGCGTGATCGGCTCGCGCATGGGCGAGACCGAGCCGAGCGGCCGGCGGGACGTGGGCCGTAGCTCCGTGGGGCGCATGGCGGCGAACGCAGCGCCCGCTCCGTACCCGACGAGCGAGAGCGCCCCGAGGACGAGGCCGACGGTCGAGTAGGCGTCTTGCACCACGAGCCGGGGCATGACGGCCACGATCGCCGCGAGCAGGGTCGGGAAGCCGCCGAGCAGGATCCAGCCTCCGACCCGCTGCGAGCGCTCGAGGACCCCGACGCCGAGGACGAGCGGGGCGATCGGCAACGCCAACCAGGCGAAGCTCGCCGTCGTGCGCGGCTCGGCGAACAGCATGGGCAGGACGGCCAGGACCAGCCACGCGTTGAGCCCGAGGACGAGAGCTCGGGCACCGTCCGTCCGGGCGGCGCTCGCCTCGGGCTTCGCCTTCTCGGCACTATGGAAGGGTTCGGCCATCGGCTATCCTGCGCCCACCGTGGGGGTAGTCTGCCATCACTGCGGAATGACGTGCAAAGCGGGGGACCGCTTCTGCGCGCGCTGCGGCGCTGCGGTCCAGGCGGGCAGCGGCGCGAGCGACGACCCCATGGTCGGGCGGACGGTCGGCGGCGCCTACACGCTGCAGGAGCTGGTCGGCGTCGGCGGGATGGGCCGGGTGTACCGAGCCGAGCAGACGGCCCTCGGCCGCACCGTCGCGGTGAAGGTGATCCACCCGCACCTGTTGGGGGACGAGCACACCGTCGCACGGTTCTACACGGAGGCCCGGGCGTCGAGCCGGCTGAACCACCCGAACAGCGTCAGCATCATCGACTTCGGGCGCACCGACGACGGGGTCCTGTTCCTCGTCATGGAGTTCCTCAAGGGCAAGGACCTCGCCCTGGTCATGTACGAGGAAGGCCCGCTCACGTTCCCGCGCGTCTGCGAGATCCTCATCCAGGTGCTCGGCGCGCTCGGCGAGGCGCACGCCCTCGGCGTCGTCCACCGCGATCTGAAGCCCGAGAACATCATCCTCAAGAAGCAACGGACCGGCGGCGACCTGGTGAAGGTCGTCGACTTCGGGCTGGCCACGATCGTGAGCGGCGCCGGGGCGACGAGCGTGACCACGCCCGGCCTCGTCTGCGGGACTCCCGACTACATGGCGCCCGAGCAGGGGCGCGGCGAGCAGGTGGACGGGCGCGGCGACCTCTACTCCGTCGGCGTGGTCCTGTACGAGCTGCTCACCGATCAGCTCCCCTACGAAGACGAGACGCCGACGAAGGTCGTCCTCCGTCACATCCACGATCCGATCCCGAATCCCATCGACACCGCGCCGCAGCGGAACGTGCCGTCCGTCCTCGCCGAAGTGACGGCCAAGGCGCTCGCGAAGCGCCGCGAGGACCGCTACCAGTCGGCCGAGGAGTTCCAGGAGGCGCTCCGCCGCGCCCTCGACCAGCTCCAGGCCAAGCCCGCGGGCGGCGAGCTCGTGTGCAACACCTGTGGAGCCCGCTCTCTGACCACGATGCGCTTCTGCGGAGCGTGCGGAGCGCGGCTCGGTGTGGGCGCGGTGGCGGTCCCGCCGAGCACACGGGCAGCCGCGCCACCGGCCCAGCCCAGCTACGTCCCGCCGCCCACCTCGGAGCGGCCGCTGGTCGGTCGCGAGGGAGAGCTCCGGCAGGTGGCCGCTGCGCGGGCGGAGGCGGTCGGCCAGTCGGTCTGGTTGCACGTCACGGGCGAGCCCGGCGTGGGCAAGACGCGGCTCCTGAAGGACACGGCCCACTCGGCCGTCGAGGAGGGTGACGTGGTGGTCGGGGCGACCCCTCACCCCACGCGAGCGCCCGTCCCCTACGGGCCGATTCGCACCTTGCTCGGGGCGCTGCTCGGCGTGGATCCGGACGAGCTCGGGCCGCTCGCCGTGACCGACGCGGTGTTCGCGGAGACGCTGGTCCGCGCGGGCGTCGCCGAGGTGGCGGAGCCGAGCGGGCTCGCCGGCTTCGAGGAGAACGGCAAGGTGGGCGCGGTGACGGCGGCGCTCGCCACCGCCGTGCGTGTCGGCGTGGAGCGCGCGCCGACGCGGCGGGTGGTCGCGGTCGTCGACGACCTGCAGTCGTGCGACGGCCTCACGCAGGAAGTCCTCCGGCGGCTCCCCGCGGCCGTGTCGGACGGGGGCCTGCTGCTGCTCACGGCGGGCTTCTCGGCGATGCTCCGCACGGACGGCGCGCGGGTGATCGCGCTCCAGGGCCTCGACGGTGACGCGACGCGGCTCTTCCTCGCCGGGAAGTCGGAGAACGAGACCGAAGGCCGGGGCTCGGGGCTCGTCCGTTCGGCCCGTTTCATGCTGCCCCTGTACCTCGAGCAGGTGCTCGCGCTCGGGGGCCAGCTCGGCGGCGACGACGCGCTGCCTCCGCGCCTCGCGGACGCGGTCGCGCAGCGCATCGAGCGGCTCGACCTCGAAGCGCTTCGAGTCCTGCAGGCGGCGGCGGTGCTGGGCGATCGCTGCGAGCTCGCGTGGCTGCGGGAGATGAGCGACGTCGACGTCGCCGCCGTCGACACGCTGCGCGGCGAGGGGCTCGTGCGGATCATGGGCCTCGAGGTCGAGATCGCTCATCCCTTCATCCGCGACCTCGTCGCGTCGTCCATCCCCGCGGAGGCACGGCGCGGCTTGCACGCGCGGGCGCTGTCGCTCGCCGCCGAGCGCGACGCGCCGCTCGAGGTCCGGGCCGAGCACGCATACCGGGCCGGCGAGCCCATGAGCGCGCTCATGCTGCTCGAGCGCATGGGTGACGCCGCGCTCCGACGCGGCGACTCGGTCGCAGCCGTCCTGGCGTTCCGGCGTGCGCTCGACCTCGCCCGACGCGAGATGCTCGAGAAGGGCGACGTGATGCTCGAGGGCGCGATCCTCACCTTCAGCCGGAAGCTCGGCGAGGCGCTCGAGCGGGGCGGCGACGTGGCGGGCGCCGACGGTGTCCTCCGCGAGGCGCTCGATCTCGTGGGGCCGGCGAGCGCGGAGCGTGCGCGCATGCTGCTCGCGCTCGGCCGGACCGCGGCGCGCCGGGAACGCCCGCGCGACGCTCTCCGGATGCTCGGTCAGGCCCTCGAGCTCGCCACCGACCACCAGAACGCGGACGTCGAGGCGCGCGTCCAGGTAGAGCTCGGGCGGGTGCGAAGGCACGAGGGTGACGCCATCGGGGCGGCCAACGCGCTCCGGCGCGCCGCCGAGCTCGAGTCCGCGAAGGGGACCGACGAAGCGCGCCGCGCGCGCACGCTCCTCGAGCTCGGCGAGGCGCTGACCGACATCGGCGACGCGGAGGAGGCCCGGAGCGTCCTCGAGCGGTGCCGGGACGTGTCCGAGCAGGCCGGCGCACGCGCCGTGGCCGCTGCGGCTCTCGGCGTTCTCGGCGCGATCGACGAGGAAGCGGGCCACCCCGATCGCGCGGCAGCGGCTTACCGCGACGCCGCTCGGATGGCCGCCGAGGCGGGGTTCGCCGAGGCGCACGAGCGCTGGCGCCGGTCGGCCGATGCCGTCGGTCTCCCGTGAGCATTCTCACCACGGGATCGCTGAACGTTCCGGCACCTGACACCCGATTGGGGCTGTCCACGCGTTGCACACCGGATCCACGGGTTGGTACGCTCCGCCCCGCGCGGGGGTCGAGGGACGGGACGGATGAGGCAACACAAGGCTGTCGTGCTGGCGCTCCTCGTGGTGGCAGCGGGGGGGTGTCTGGCGGATCCGGCGCCCGAGCCGGTGGCGGGACGCGTCGAGTGGATCGTCGACGGCACGCGCGAGAGCGGTGAGCCTCAGACGGTGGCCGTCGTCAACGTCCGGGGCGGGCTGTGCACCGGGTCGCTGATCGCGCCGCGCGTGGTCCTCACGGCGAAGCACTGCGTCCAGCAAGCCGGGGCGGACGAGCCAGACGCACCGAGCTACTTCCGCGTCCGCACCGGCGGCAACGTCTGGCGTCCCGACAGCGAGTACTCGGTCCAGCAGGTCCGGACCACGCCGGGCCGATACACGTCCGGCGGCGCCGGAGGGCTCGGGGGCGCGCTGGTGGGCGTCGACGTGGCTTTGCTGACGCTGGAGCGCGGGATCACCGCGTTCGCGCCGTATCCCATTCGGCGCGAGTCGCCGAGCGACCTCGTGGGTGAAGAGGCGATCGTCATCGGATACGGCCAGACGCCGTCGGGTGACACGGGCAACAAGTACAAGGGGAGCACCGTGGTCCGCAGCGTCATGGGCGGGGTCATCTATACGGGGGCCTCGACCTGCCAGGGCGACTCGGGCGGGCCGATCATCGACGCGGCGACGGGCGAGGTGTTCGGCATCACGTCCTTCGGAACGGGCGGCTGCGGCTCCGGTTACGCGGGCTTCAACCGGATCGACACCTTCCTCGACCTGATCGACGAGGCGATCCGCGACTCCGGCACGTGCGTCAACGACGGCGAGGAGCGCTGCGACGGCTACGACAACGACTGCAACGACGAGGTGGACGAGACCTGTTTCGACCTCGGCGAGGCGTGCGAGCTCGGCGACGAGTGCAAGGGCAACTACTGCACGGACACCGAGGCGGGCCGCATCTGCACCGTGGAGTGCGATCCGCTGCGCCCGAGCCTCACGTGCCCGCCCGGGCTCTACTGCGCGCGCACCGAGGGGTGTGACGGGCTCTGCCTCCCGCTCCCGGACGACCGGCTGATGCTGGGCAACGACGCCGACTGCACGCGCTCCGCCGACTGCGTCTCGCTGTTCTGCGCCGACCCGGGCGACGGGCGGCAGCGGTGCCTCACGCCGTGCCGAGGCGACGCCGGCATGTGCCTGGCGGGCGAGGCGTGCGCGGCGACCGCGGGCGCGTGCAACGGCTGCGTGCCGGCGGAGATCGTCATCGGCAGCCGGAGCCTCGGCGAGCCCTGCCGCACCGGCGACGAGTGCGGCTCGGGGTCGTGCATCGAGGACGGCGGGGCCCGCTACTGCACGCGCGAGTGCGCCGACGACGGAGGCTGCCCGGACGGTTTCCACTGCCGCGACGCCGCGTGCATCCGCGGCGATCGCGAGGGTGTGGGCAGCGGCTGCCTCGAGAACGCCGACTGCCTCGACGATCCGGAGGACTCACGCGACGGCATCTGCGCCTCGCGCGGCGAGGACACCCGCTGGTGCACGAGCTTCTGTGATCCGGACGATCCCGCCGCGTGCCCCGAGGACTTCTCGTGCGTGACCGTGGGAGAGGGCGTCGCGGTCTGTGCGCCCGACCGCCGGCTCGTGGGCGAGAGCTGCGAGTCGGCCGAGGACTGCATCTCGAGCCTCTGCGCGGACGGTCCGGAGGGAAGCGTGTGCACGGTGCGTTGTGGCTCGGACGCTCCGTGCTCACCCGGGTTCGAGTGCCGGCGGACCGCCGACGGCACCGACGCCGTGTGTCTCGCACCGCGGCCCGAGGCGACGAGCGGAGGCGACGGGTGCTCGTGCTCGGTGCCAGGGGGAGCCGGCCCGGGGGCTCCGTGGCCGTTTGCGTTGCTCGCGCTCGGGTTCATCCTGTTCAGGCGTTGGAGGTAGCGGATGTCGAAGCGTTGTCTGGTGACGGCCGCCCTCGTCGGGGCGCTCTGTTCGTGTGCCCCCGAGCGGATCGAGCCGCTGTCGTCCTCCTCCGCGCCGATCGTGGACGGAAGCCCGTCGCACAACCGGTCGGTCGTCTTCCTCTACAACCTCGCGGGCGCCGCCTGCACCGCGACCATCGTCGCTCCGCGCGCGGTGCTCACGGCGAAGCACTGCATCCAGGGCGGCTCGTCGTCGGCCGCGCCGGCGTCCCAGTTCGTCGTGTACGTCGGGGACTCGCCCTACCGTCCGATCCGGCAGTACCGCGTCGCCGAGGTCCGGCCCGCGCCGGGGTGCTGGGACCTCTGCGGCGACGCCTCGGACGTGGCCATGCTGATCCTGGCCTCGCCCGCCGTGGAGGAGCCGGTGCCCATCTCCTTCGAGCCCCCGGCGGGGATCACCGGGCAGACCATCACCGCCATCGGCTACGGCCAGACCCCGGCGGGAAGCAGCGGTACCCAGCTCTCGACCTCGAAGCGGGTCACCGGAGTCCGCGGCGGGCTCGTGTTCGTGGAGCCCGCGGTCTGCTCGGGCGACTCCGGCGGGCCGGTCATCGGACCCGAAGGCATGATCTGGGGCGTCGCCTCGTTCATCTACAGCCCGGACGGGCGGAGCCGGCCCGAGTGCGGCACCGCGCCCGGTGCCTACAACGGCATCAGCCACCTGCGCGACTTCATCGTGGCCGCCATCGAGGACTCGGGAAGCTGCGTTCCCGACGGCGAAGAGGTGTGCAACGGCGCCGACGACGACTGCGACGACGAAGTCGACGAGGTGTGCACGCCCCCCGGCGAGGCCTGCACGGCGGACGACGAGTGTGTCGGGAGCCTGTGCGCCGACACGTCGGCGGGACGGATCTGCTCGCAGGCGTGCGATCCGCTCCGGCCCGGGCTCGGTTGTCCGCCGGGCATGTACTGCGACGGCTCGGGCGGGTGCGAGGGGCTCTGCGTCCCGGGCGACTCCACGGAGTCGGCGCTCGGCTACGGCGCGGACTGCACGTCGGACATCGAGTGCGCTTCGCTCTTCTGCGCCGACCCCGGCGACGGGCGGCAGCGCTGCCTCGACCCGTGCCGCGGCGACGCGGGGATGTGCCTCGCGGGCGAGGCGTGCGCCGCGACGCCCGGCTCGTGCGGCGGGTGCGTGCCGGCCGACATCGTCATCGGCGCGCGCGGCCTCGGCGAACCTTGTGCGAGCGACGAGGAGTGCGGGGGCAGCGCGGCCTCCTGCTTCGACGACGGCGGCATCGAGTACTGCACGCGGCCGTGCGAGGACGACGAGGCCTGCGGGGAGGGCTTCCACTGTCGCATGGGCGCCCACGTGTGCGTCCGCGGCCCGCGGGGCTCGGTCGGGAGCGGCTGCGTCGAGAACGCCGACTGTGCGGACGGCGGCCTGTGCGCGGCCCGCGGAGATGTGCGGTGGTGCACGCGGGCGTGCTCCGACGACTGCCCGGAGGGGTTCGAGTGCGTGGACGCCGGCGGTGCTCGCGTATGCTCTCCGTCGGCGGGCCTCGTGGGCGAGCGCTGCGAGGAGGCCGCCGACTGCCTCTCCGGCCTGTGCGTGGATACCGGCTCGGGGACCGTGTGCACGCGGCGGTGCGGCCCCGACTCCCACTGCGGCACCGGCCTCGAGTGCGTCCGCACCGGTGACGGCCGGGACGCGGTCTGCGTGCCTCCGCCCTCGCGAGGGTCCGACGACGGGGGTGGCTGTTCGGTCGGCGAGGGACCCGGCCGCGCCGGCGGCGTGGCGTGGCTCCTCCTCGTCCTCGGCGCCGTCGCCACGATGCTGCGCCGCAAGCCCTGATGGAGCCCACTTGCATTGGGGACACGCCCCAATGCAAGTCGCCCACTTGCATTGGGGACACGCCCCAATGCAAGTCGCCCGTCGAGTGCAGAGCAGTCGTCGGGTACTCTCAGCCCACTTCTACTCTCCACCTCGTGCGCCAGACCCCGTGCTCGTTGCACCAGGCGCGCACCGTGACCTCGGTGCTCGCGAGGACGCGCATGGGGACGCGGGCGACGGGGTAAGGGACGTGCGGTCCGAGGTCGATCACCCAGGCGCGCTCGCTGCCGACGAACGCATCGATCCAGCCGATGCGGTGCTGCGGGTCCATCGGGTGCATCTCGAGCCCGACGCGGACGGCCAGGTCGAAGGCCCGCCCGAGCGGTACGCGCTCCGGCAGGGCCAGGACCGGCACGTGGAGCCGCTCTTCGGCGCTCGGCGCCGTCGGGTCACGCGGCTCCCGGCCGTCCGGCGGGCCCGCCTCGGTCCAGTCCGGCCGCTCCACGCACCGGGACCGGCGGCGCCGCTGCGCCTCGGCCACCGCCGGCGCCGCGGCGAGCCCGGCCCCACCGATCAAGGAAGCCCTCAGGAAACCCCTCCGCTCCATGGGGACCAGCATACCGTGGTGCTATCCTCTTCGCCTCCCATGCGGACCGTCACCCTCGGCACCCTGCTGCTCAGCTTCGCGGGATCCGGCTGCACGGACCTCGAGGAGTACCAGGGCGACTACGAAGGGACGGTCGTGGGCACCGACGGGGACTCGTTCATCCGCCGAGGGTTCCCAGCCGGCACGGTCCTCGAGATCGCCGGTTTCGATCCGCCCCCCACGGGGGAGTCGGTGGGACGGGTCGTCGCGCGGCACGGCGGGGAGGCGCTGCTCGAGGGCGACCTGCGCCTCATCGCCCCACTCGAGCACGACCCGCTCAGCCAGTACGAGTTCCCTGGCGGCGGCCGGATACGCAATTACATTTTCGCCATGACCCCGACCGGTGGGACCGTCGCCGACCGCGAGCCGATGTTCTTCGTCTCCCTCATGGAGGACGAGAACCTCGAGGTGCGCGTGATCGCCGGGAGCGGGGAGCCCGGCGACCTCTTCGGCCTCTTCATCCTGGAACCGAGGTAGTGAACGTCCTCGGGATCGAGAGCAGCTGCGACGAGACGGCCGCTGCGGTCGTCCGCGAGGACGGGACCGTGCTGAGCGACGTGGTCGCGAGCCAGATCGCGGTGCACGCGCCCTACGGCGGCGTCGTGCCGGAGCTCGCCTCGCGCGCGCACATGCGCGCCATCGTGCCGGTGATCGAGCAGGCCCTCTCGGAGCTGCCGGGCGGGCTCGACGACGTGGACGCGGTCGCCGTGACGCAGGGGCCGGGCCTCGTCGGTGCGTTGCTCGTCGGGCTCTCGGCGGCGAAGGCGATCGCCTGGAGCCGTGGCCTTCCCATCGTCGGCGTGAGCCACCTCGAAGGCCACCTGCTCGCCGTGAACCTCCGGCGCTCCGACGCCGACCCGGCGCCGCCGCCGATGCCCTACGTCGCCCTGCTCGCGAGCGGCGGGCACACGGCGCTCTACGAAGTGCGGGGCGCGATGGACGTCGAGCTGCTCGGACAGACCCGCGACGACGCGGCGGGCGAGGCGTACGACAAGGTGGCCAAGCTGCTCGGCCTCGGCTACCCGGGCGGGCCGGTCGTGGACCGGCTGGCGCAGCGCGGCGATCCCCGCGCCCTCGACCTGCCGGTGCCGATGGCGCACCACGAGGGGCTCGACTTCAGCTTCAGCGGCCTCAAGACGGCGGTCGCGCAGCACGTGAAGAAGCACGGCGTGCCCGAGGGTGAGGAAGCGATCGCGGGCGTCTGCGCCTCGTTCCAGCGGGTCGTCGCCGAGTCCCTGGTGCAGAAGTCCCTCGTCGCCTGCGAGCGGCGCGGGGTGAGGCGGCTCGTCCTCGCGGGAGGGGTGGCGGCCAACCGCGGGCTGCGCGCCCGCGCCGCGGAGGCGTGCCGCGAGGCCGGGATCGAGCTGTCCGTGCCTCCTTTCGCGTCCTGCACCGACAACGCCGCCATGATCGCCTACGCGGGGGCCCAGCGGCTCGCGGCCGGCGAGCGGGACGGCCCGGCCATGAACGCCTTCTCGCGCGATCCCGGCCTGGCTCGCGGCAAGAGATGACGGGTTCGGGCCGGGACCGTGATACTCTCGGCGCCGGACCTACATGCAACCACCGGAGCACCGAGGCACCCATGGGGAAGGGGAGCCTAGGGAACGGTCGGACCTGTTCAGCGTTCCCCGGCAGCGCGACTCGCTGATCCCCCAGCTCACGAGCGTCCCCGAGACCCCGGAGGAGCGTCGAAGGCGGATGATCGTGCGCGTCGTCAGCGCCGTCACCGTCGTGGTGCTGGCCGCCATCGCGCTCGTGGTCTACCTGCACCTCGCCCACGTGTCCTCGGTCGAGGACGCTGCGCTCGCCGCGGGCGACGACGCCCGCCCGGGGCGGATCGCCGAGGCGCTCGAGCTCCTTTCCGGCGACGACGCTCCGGACGACCTCGCCCTGCGCGCGCGGCTGCGCGCCATGTCGGCGCTCGACAACGGCCGGAGCGAGGACGCCGCCAGGGCCGAGGAGCTCCTCGCGCGCGTGGAGAGCGACGAGAAGGCGAACGCCAGGATCAACGCGCGTTCGGCGCGCACGTACATCGCGCTCGCGGCGGGCCGGCCCACCGAGGCGGCGCAGCACGTCACCGGCCTCGCCTTCGCGGGACCCTTCGCGGCGGAAGGCGCCTTCGCCGCTGCGCTCGCGGGGCTGTCGGTCGGCGACCTCGCCCACGCGCTCGAGACATCGCAGATCGCGGTCGAGCGGCGCTCCGACTCGCCGCGGTACGTCGCGCTGCGATCCCGGGTCCTCGCGCGCGCGGGCCGGGTGGACGACGCGCTCGCCCTCCTCGACGGCCTGCCCGCGGAGGCGAAAGCGTCGCCGGCCGTGCGCTTGGCGCGGGCCCGCGTGCTCGTCCGGGCGCGACGCGACCTCGACGCGGCGCGCGCCGAAGCCGCCGCCGTGTCGGAGGAGAGCACCGCCGCCGCGACCGAGAAGGCGTGGGCGCACCTGGTCCTGGCGCGAGTCGCCGCCCTCGCGGACGATCCGGTCACCGCGCGCGCCGAGCTCGGCCGTGCGACCGAGGCGCGGCCGCCCGGTGACGAGGCCTTCGGCCTGCTCGTGCTCGAGACATGGCTCGACCTCGGCGCGGTCGCGCGCGCCGCGGCCGAGCACGAGCAGCTCCCCGCGGACGTCTCGACCGACCCGGGCTTCCGCGCCCAGGTCGCGGCGCGGCTCGCGCTCGACCAGGGGCGCCTGGACGCGGCAGGTGCTGCGCTCGACAGGGCGCCCGACGAGCCCCGGACGAAGCTCCTCGGAGCCCGACTCGCCGAGGCCCGGGGCCGGCACGACGCCGCCCGTCGCCTGTACCGGGACGCAGCGGCGGGCGAGCACGTCGCCGTGGAGGCCCACGCGCGCCTCGGCGCGATGGAGCTCTTGCTCGGGCGGCCCGACGAGGCGCTCGCCGCTGCCCGGCAGGCGCTCGAGGGATCGGCGAACGACCCGGACGCCGTCTCGGTCGCGGTCCGCGCCCACGTCGCGAAGCAGCAGCTCGACGAGGGCATGCGGCTCGTCACGGCCGCCCTCGGCGCGCACCCGAACGACCCTCGTCTCCTCGCGGCCAGGGCCGTGGTCGACATGGCGGCCGAGCGCTACACGGACGCGCTCGCCGGCCTCCGCACCGCCGTCGAGCGCGAGGAGGAGTCGGCGAAGCTGTGGGCGCAGCTCGGGGAAGCCGCGCGGCTCGTCGGCGAAGCGGACGAGGCGCGTCAGGCGTACGAACGCGCCGTCGGGGTCGACGCCCGCGAGCCGACCGCGCTCGCCGGCCTGCTGAAGCTGGCGGTCGCCGCCGAGGACGTGGAGCGCGCGCGGCAGGCGCTCGAGAAGGTCGTCGAGGCGGACATCGTGTCGCTCGACGTGGATCGATCGCAGGCGCGATTCCTAGTGCTGAGCGGCGCCGGTCACGCCGGGGTCGACGACGTCCGCCGCGCCATCGCGCGGCGCGGGGCCTCCGACGCAGACCTCTGGAAGAACGTCGGCTGGCTGCAGTACCAGGCGGAGGTCTTCGATCAGGCGGCCCGGTCGTTCGCGCGCTCTCTCAACAACCTCGGAGAGGGCGAGGTGGACCTCGAGGCTCGTCTCGGCCTCGCGCTCGCGCAGATCGCGATGAGGAGCACCTCGCCGGCCGAGAACACACTCGAGAACGCCGCGACCGACGCCGAGGGCCGGGACCTTCCGCCGTACCTGCGCGCGCTCCACCTCGCGACGCAGGCGCGCTACCAGCTCGCCGAGGGTCGGCTCGGGCCGGCGCGGAACCTCGCGGAGCGGGCGCTCGAGATCGACGCGGACCACTGGGTCGCCCACGAGGTGGTGGCCGACGTGCTCGACGAGCGGAACGGCGATCCCACCTCGCACCTGCAGCGAGCGGCCGCCGGGGTGCCGCCCTCGGTGTCCGCCATGGGCCGCCTGGCGCTCCGGGCCGAGGAGACGAACGACCAGGTCTGCGCGTGGGCCCGCGGCTACCGCCGCGCCGCGCCGACGGGCCGGTTCGACCGGCGTGCCCGGCAGATCGTCCACGACTGCCGCGACTGATGCTACAGTCCGCGCGCGATGATGCACGGAGCCCTGCCCACGATCCTCGACGCGGTCGGCCACACGCCGCTCGTCAAGCTCAACCGAGTCGCCAAGGAGGTCACCGCCGACGTCTACGTCAAGTGCGAGTACCTGAACCCCGGCGGCTCGATGAAGGACCGCATGGCGATCCACATGATCGACCGGGCGGAGCAGCGCGGCGATCTGAAGCCGGGTGGCACCATCATCGAGGCGACCAGCGGCAACACGGGCGCCGCGCTCGCGATGATCGCGGCGGTCCGCGGCTACCAGTGCATCTTCGTGATGCCCGACAAGATGAGCCAGGAGAAGGTGGCTGGCCTGCGGGCGTTCGGGGCGCGCGTGGTGGTGTGCCCGACGGCGGTCGAGCCGGACGACCCCCGTAGCTACTACTCGGTCGCCAAGCGGCTCGCCGAGGACACGCCGAACGCCTTCTACACGAGCCAGTACCACAACCTCGACAACCCGGGCGGCCACTACCGCTCCACCGGCCCCGAGCTGTGGGAGGAGACCAACGGCGAGCTCGACGTGTTCGTCGCCGGCCTCGGGACGGGCGGGACGATCAGCGGAACGGGCAAGTACCTGAAGGAGAAGAGCGCCGACGTGAAGCTCGTCGGCGTCGATCCGGTGGGGTCGCTCTACTACGACTTCGTCAAGACCGGCCGAGTCACCAAGCCGTTCACGTACAAGGTCGAGGGCATCGGCGAGGACTTCTTCCCGTCGACGATCGACCTCGACATCCTCGACGAGATCGTGCGGGTCGACGACAAGGAGTGCTTCCTCATGACGCGCGATCTCGTGCGGCACGAGGGGCTCTACGTCGGCGGCTCGTGCGGCGCGGCGGTGGCCGGGGCGCTCAAGTACGCGCGGCAGACTCAGAAGAAGGAGAACATCGTGGTGCTGCTCCCGGACGGCGCCTCGAAGTACCTCTCGAAGATCTTCAACGACGACTGGATGCGCGAGAACGGCTTCCTCGACGAGGAGCCGGGGCTCGGGGTGGTCGCCGACCTGCTGAAGAACAAGTCCGCCGAGGTCATCGTGGCGAAGACCACCGATCGGGTGCGCGACGTGATCGCCCGTATGAAGGCGCACGGCATCTCGCAGCTCCCCGTCATGGACGATGGCAAGCTGGTCGGCGCCGTCGCCGAGGTCGACATGCTCCGATATCTCGTGAGCGGCGAGCACTCGCTCGACAGCGCGATCGGGCCGCTCGTCGAGAGCGACTACGCGACCGTGTCGCCGCAGACCAAGATCGAGCTCGTGCAGGGCCTCTTGAACGAGGCCCGGATGGCCATCGTCATCGACGGCGGCGACGTGACGGGCGTCGTCACGAAGATCGATCTCATCGACTACCTCGCCCGCCGCGCGACCTGATCACCGGCACTCCCGCTCGACCCGGGCGAGCAGGCGCCCGGCGCCGTCGTCGAAGGCCGGCTCGGGGGTGAGGAGGCTGACCACGACGTAGCCCTCGTCCTCGAAGTCGAAGAAGAAGCCGGGGTGGACCCAGACGCCGTCTTCTTCGAGCAAGAGCGTGCACCAGCGCTCGGAGTCGTGGATGCGCGGCAGCCGGAGGATCGCGTACCAGCCGCCCTCGACGCGGAGCACCGTCGCGGCCGAGCCGTCGCTCCGTCGGCGAAGTGCGGCGAGGTTCCGCCGGAGGCGCGCGTGGATGGCCCGCTGCACCGAGCCGGTGGCCTCGAGGAGGGACGGCGCGGCGACCTGCGCCGGCGTCGAGACGGAGAGCCAGGTGTCGGCCACGAGCTCGAGCCGGCCGAGGGTCTCGGCGACCGCCCGCTCGGCGCCCCCGAGGGCGATCCACGCGAGCTTCACCTGCGGCAGCGCGGCCTGCTTGCTGAGCCCGCCGAGGACGCAGACGAGCTCGGCGTCGGCTTCGAGCGCGGTCCGTGCCCGGCCCGCGGTCTCGTCGAGGACGTACGGGGCGAAGACCTGGTCGCTGACGATGGGGAGGCCGAGCGCCGCGAGCGCTGCGAGCTCGGTGGTCTTCAGGTAGGAGCCGGTGGGGTTGTTCGGGCTCACCGCGACGATGGCGCGCGTGCGCGTGGTCACCGCGCGTCTCAGGGAGTCGAGGTCGACGTGCCACTCGCCGTCGTAGGCGAGCCGGTAAGGGACCGCGCGCACCGACTCGAAGGCGGCGAGCATGTCGAAGAGCGGATAGCTCGGCCGCGGGACGAGCACCTCGTCGCCCGGGTCGCACAGGACCTTGAAGAGGAAGCCGTAGGCCTCGCTCGTGCTCGCGGTGAGCGCCACGCGCGACGGGGCGACGGCGATCCCGTCGCGGGACACCTCCGCCGCGACCGCCTCGCGCGCCCGGGCGAGGCCGAGGGGCTCGGGGGCGTAGCGGAGCCCGGCGGGATCGGACATCGCACCGAGGATCGCCTCGGCAGGGTAGTCGAGATCGGCCTCGGTGGGGTTCGAGACCGTCAGGTCGAGCACCGGGCGCCGCGCTCGCGTCTGCCGCAGGAGCACGGCGAGCCGGTTGTCGGTCCGCTCGCGCCCGGTCCGCTCCGAGAACCGCATGCCGGATACATCGACCGGGACCGTCCCGGATGCAACCGCCGGGGAACGCAACCGGGTGCCCTGGCCGTCGATAAGGAGCTAGCCTCTGGGGCCGGCGATGGAGAAGACCGAGGAGCCCACACCCAAGAAGCTTCGGGAGGCGCGCAAGCGCGGCGAGGTCCCGAAGAGCCGCGAGCTCGGGACGGCGGCCATCGTCCTGGCGGTCGCCGGGGTCCTGCTCGCGACGGGGGAGGCGATCCTCGAGGGCCTCGTCGGCGTCTGGGACCTGTCGCTCTCGGCGATCTCGGGGGAGGTGGCGGCGTCCCCCACCTCGGTGCTCGAGGCGGGCGCGGCGCTCGGCGTTCGGGCCATCGCGCCGGTGCTCGCGGTGGTGACGCTCGCGGGCGGGCTCGCGAGCTTCCTCCAGGTGGGCCCCCTCCTGTCGCTCGAGCCGGTCACACCCAAGCTCCAGCGGCTCGATCTGGTCAAGGGCTTCGGCAACCTGTTCTCCCAGCGCCAGCTCGTCGAGCTCCTCAAGAGCATCGCCAAGCTCCTCGTGATCGGGTTCGTCGCCTACCTGACGCTCCGCGACGCCCTGCGCGGCGTCGTCGGCCTCGCGGCGCAGGACGCCGAGGCGGCCCTCGCCGGTGCGGGCGCGCTGGTGACCACCATGCTCCTGCGCGCCGGCGGCGCGATGGCCGCCATCGCGATCCTCGACGTCTTCTACCAGCGCTGGCGCTACCGCCAGGACCAGAAGATGACCAAGGAGGAGGTGAAGCGTGAGCACAAGGACGCCGAAGGCGATCCGCACGCCAAGCAGGCGCGCGAGCGCATGCACCGCGAGATCATCGCGCACGCGACCCTCGAAGAGGTGCGGCGCGCCGACGTGCTCGTCGTGAACCCGACGCACGTGGCCGTGGCCCTGCGGTACGACGAAGAGGACGGGATGGATGCTCCGGAAGTCGTCGCGAAGGGCCAGGAGGACCTCGCGCGGCGCATGATCGACGCGGCACGCGAGGCGGGCGTGCCCATCATGCGCGACATTCCGCTCGCGAGGAGCCTGTACGAGCTCGAGGTCGGCGAGGAGATCCCGGAGCTCCTCTACGAGGCCGTGGCTGCGGTCCTGCGCGCCGCGTGGGCCGAGCGCGACGGGGAGGCGACGTGAAGGTCGGGTCTCGATCGGTCCGCGCAGAGCTCCCGCGGCTCGACGAGATCGCCGCTCCCCCGCCCTCCGACCTCGGGCCGGAGGAGCTCCGGCTGCGCGCACCGGCGCCCGCGAGGCGCGCCGAGGCGGAGCTGCTCGGCGCCGAGGCGCCCGCGTCCGGTTCCGTCCTCGGCTTCGTCGCTCTCGGCCGAGCGCTCTCGCGCCTCGGGAGCGAGGAGCTGGACGCCGAGGCGCTCGCGGTGCTCGACGCCGCCGGCCGTGCGGCGCTCGCGCCGAAGCTGGCCGCCGTACGCGAGATGGCGAGGACGGTCGAAGGGCTCCTGTCGATGCGCGAGGAAGCGATGGCGCGCCTGCGCTCCCAGGGGGGGGCGTAGGTGAGCGCCGACGCCATGCGGATGAACGCGGCCGCGCGTGGCGCCATCACGCTGGCCGAGGCGCGGGACGTGACCCCCGACGCGCTCGCCGCCGCGCGCTCGCTCGCATGGCTCGCGGCCTCGAACGGCCGGCGGGACGTCGCCCGGACCATCCTGGCCGGGCTCGTGGCGCTCGACGCCGGAGACGCGTGGTCGTGGCGCACGCTCGCGGCGATCGAGCTCGAGCGTGGCGACGTTCCGGCCGCGCGCGAGGCCGCCACGCAGGCAGCGTCGATCGCCCGGTCCCGAGGTGTCGCCGATCCCGCTGCGAGCTGGCTCCTGGCTCGCGTGCTGCTCGCCGAGGGGAGGCCGGGCGAGGCGGAGCCGTGGCTCGCCGCCATCTCGTCCGATCCGTCCGCGCCCGTCCGCGTCGCGGCGAGCGCGCGGGCGCTCCAGCGGCGGCTCGCGGGGTCATGACCGCGGGCGAGCCCAGCCTGTTCTCCGAGGCCGAGGAGACGTTCGTCGAGGTCGCCGTGCCGGTGCCGCTCCGGCGCCGCTTCACCTACCGGCTCTCCCCCGGCCTGTCCGACGCCGTGCGCCCGGGCTCGCGCGTCGCCGTCCCCTTCAGCGGCCGCAAGCTCCCCGCGTTCGTGCTCGGTAGAACCGGTCGCCCGCCGGCCGACGTCAAGCGCGTCCACCGCGTGGCCGGGCTCCTCGAGCCCGAGCCGGTCTTCCCGGACGAGCTGCTCGCCTTCCTCCTGTCGGCTGCCGATTACTACATGCACCCGGTTGGCGAGGTGCTGCGCGCCGCGGCCCCCGCGCTCCCCGCCGGTGCGCTCCGCCGCCTGGCGGACGAAGGGTTCCTCGCGAAGGGCGAGACGCTGCCGGGCGCGCGCGTGGGGACGCGGACGACGCTCGTCGTCCGGCGCACGGCGTCGCCCGCCGAGGGCCGGCTCGGAGAGCGGCAGCGGGCGCTCCTCGCCCTCGTCGAGGAGCGCGGTGAGGTGGAGATCGACGAGCTCCGCGCCCACGTGCGGGAGCCACGCGCGACCGTGCGCTCGCTGGTGCGGCGCGGCTTCGTCGAGACCGAGTCGCGCGAGGTGATCGCCGACCCCTACTTCCACACGCCGGTCGAGCGCGACGCGCCGCCCGAGCCGAACGAGGCGCAGGCGGCGGCGATCGAGCGCATCGGCGGCGCCGTCCGTGAACGGCGTGCCGAGGCCTTCCTGCTGCACGGCGTGACCGGCTCGGGCAAGACCGAGGTCTACCTGCGCGTCATCGCCGAGGCGCGGCGACAGGGACGCGGAGCGCTCCTGCTGGTTCCGGAGATCGCGCTCACACCCCAGCTCGTCGCGCGGTTCCGGGCCCGGTTCGGCGACGGCATCGCCGTCCTGCACAGCGCGCTCACCGACCGCGAGCGTGACGACGCCTGGCGGGCGCTCCGGTCCGGCAACGTGACGCTGGCGATCGGCGCGCGGTCGGCGCTCTTCGCGCCCGTCCCGGACCTCGGCGTGGTCGTCGTCGACGAGGAGCACGATCCGTCCTTCAAGCAGGAGGAGGGGTTCCGCTACCACGCGCGCGACATGGCGCTCTTGCGTGCGCACCGCGCAGGGGCGGTGTGCGTGCTCGGCAGCGCCACGCCCTCGGTCGAGACGTACCACCTGGCCGAGCGTGAGAGGATCACGCTGCTCGAGCTCCCGGATCGCGCGACGTCGCAGCGCCTGCCTTCGGTCGAGATCGTGGACCTCACGCGGAACAAGTCGGGCCCGAGCGGGCACCCGCTCATCAGCGCGCCCTTGCACCGCTCGCTCGAGCGCTGCCTGGAGGCCGGCGGGCAGGCCATCTTGTTCCTGAACCGCCGCGGGTTCGCGCCGAGCCTGCGCTGCAAGGCGTGCGGCGAAGTGCTCGAGTGTCCGGCGTGCAGCGTCGCGCTCACCGAGCACCGCCGCGCGGGGGTCCTGCGTTGTCACTACTGCGACTACGCGACGCCGCCGGGCGAGACGTGCCCGCGCTGCGGTGCGCCCGAGCTCGATCGCATCGGCCTCGGCACCGAGAAGCTCGAGGACACGCTCGCCGAAGTGTTCGCTCCGGCGCGCGTCGCGCGGCTCGACCGGGACACGGCCAGCGGGTCGGGCGTCGAGGCGGTCCTCGACCGGCTGCGGCGCCGCGAGACCGACATCCTCGTCGGGACGCAGATGGTGACGAAGGGGCACGACATCCCGGGTGTCACGCTCGTCGGTGTCGTGCTCGCGGACCAGTCCCTCGCGTTCCCCGACTTCCGCGCCTCCGAGCGCACCTACCAGCTCCTGTCGCAGGTCGCGGGGCGTTCGGGGCGCGGCGAGGTCCCGGGCCACGTCGTGTTCCAGACGTTCCAGCCGCGCCACGAGGCCGTCGTCCGTGCGGCGAGCCACGACTATCTCGGCTTCTACCGCTCGGAGCTCCGGGCGCGCGGGGAGCTCGGGTACGTGCCGTTCGCGCGGCTCGTCGCCGTCCGTGTCGACGCGGGCGACGAGTCGAAGGCGCGAGCCGCCGCTGCCTCGCTCGCGAAGGTGGCCGCCGAGCACCCGGCCGCCCGGGATCGGAGCGTCCGCGTGCTCGGTCCGGCGCCCGCGCCGATCGCGCGGCTCCGGGGCCGCTGGCGCTACCGGGTCGTCCTCCGCGGGCCCGACCGCCGGGCCCTCCGCGCCGTCGCCGCCGCCGTCGCCGCCCGCATCGACGAGGGCCTCGCTCCCGCCCGGGCGAGCGTCGACATCGACCCGGTGTCCATGCTCTGACTCACGTTGGTATGATGGCGCCCGCATGACGGTGCCGTGCATCGAGCTCGCCGACCCCGGGCGAGAGGGCCAGCGGATCGCGGAGGTGCTCCGCGAGCGCGGCTTCTACGTCGTCGAGCGCTCCATCGAATCGCTCCGGGACGGGACCGAGGCCGCGCTGTTGCTGCTCGCAGGCGACGCGGAGGGGGCGCTCGACGCGCTCGGGAAGATCCGCAGCGCGCCGTCGACGGTCCACACGCCATGCATCCTGCTCGGCGCCCCGCCCGGCGTGGGCAAGACGTCCGAGATCGTGGCGCTCGGAGCCGACGGCCACTACGGCCGGCCGGTGCCGATCGAGCGGCTCGTGCGCAAGGTCGAGACCTTCCTCGCGCCCCCCGAGACGAGGCTCAAGTCGCTTCCGGCGGTCGGAGACGGAGGCGGCGCGCAGCGCGAGCCCGCGCGGGAGCTCGGCGATCCCCCGGTCGCCGAGTGGCGGCCTCCGGAGCGAACGATGCAGCTCGACGCAGACGAGGTCTCTGCCCCGCTCCTCGTCGACTCCCACGGGACCCACGGGGAGCCCGTCGAGGTCTCGGGCGACGGGGGCCGCCGCCGGCCGACGCTGCCGCCTGCCCCTTCGGAGCATCCGGAAGGCACCAGAGCCGATCTGTCACCGCGCCTGCGCCGGCTCATCCTCGACGCCGACCGGCGCGTGTTCCCCTCGTCGCCTCCGCTCGACCTGCGCTTCCCCGCGGGCGACGAGCCTGCGCACGACCTGGTCCCCGACGAGCTGCTCGAGACCGTGTCGCTCCCCTCCGAGCAGCCCGTCGAGGAGGATCCGCTCGAGGCCTTCACCTACCTCGGTCCGGTCCCGGAGCACGCGGCCACGCCGCTGCCCGGCGGCTCGCCCGATCCCAACAAGCAGTGGCTGGCCGCACCGTCCGAGCCCGACGAGGAGACCGCGCCGCCGGTCCGTACGGCGGCCACCTTCGCCCCGCCGCGCGGCCGCCCCGAGACCCCCGTCTCCCGCGCGGTGGAGAGGAGACCGAGCACGAGCGAGACCCAGGACGAGATCGGCCTCGGCGAGCTCACCGGCGGAGGGCGAGGTCGCAAGGGGGAGCTCGGCGAGGCCGACGCGCTGCGGCTCCTGTGGCGCGTGGTCGAGACGGGCGACGACGTGTGGATCACGCTCGAGCTCGAGGGTGGGGCGGCCCTGCGCCTTCGGGTCGTGGGTGGCGAGCTGGGCGTGATGGAGGGGCCCGTCGCAGAGCGGGCGCTCGCACAGCTCCGCGCGCGGCACCGGACCGACGCCGACGCGAGGGACGAGCAGGAGGCGGTCGCGGCGCTCGAGCGCGCCGTCGCCGAGCAGAGGCTCGGACGCTTCGAGCTCGACCGCCTGCTGCGGCTCGCCCGCGAGGAGCTGCTCCACGACGCCGTCGCGTCGAGCGGCGGCCGGTTCGAGATGCGCCCGGGCGCGGGCGGGTCGGAGCTCGGACCCCGCTTGCTCGCCGCGCCCCTCCCGGCCGTCCTGTTCGAAGGGGCGCGCCGCCGGCTCACGGCGACCCGCGTGCGCCGCCTGCTCGGCAGCGGCGCGCTCTCGGTGCGCCTGACACCGATCGCGCGCCTGCGCTTCGAGCGCGCGGCGCTCGAGCCCGAGCTCATCGCGCTGCTCGAGCGGTGCGACGGCGCGACCGTGGACGCGCTCCTCGCGGCGGCTCCGCCGGAGGAGGGCGTGGCAGGCGCGCTCTTCGCGTTGGTCGCCGCGAGCGCCATCCGGCTGGTGTCGGCGGACGAGGACGTCGAGGTCGACGCCGACCCGGCAGGGGCCGTACGCGCCGCCGTCGAGGCCGCCGCCGTCCTCGCGGAGGACTCGCACTACTTCGGCCTCCTCGGGGTCCGCCCGGATGCGGCGCCGCGTGAGCTCCGGGCTGCGTACGAGGCGCGGCGCCAGGAGCTGCGCCAGCTCCGGCTCTCGCTCCACGGTCTCGACGACCTCGAGCCACGGCGCCGCCTCGCGCTGTCGGGGCTCGACGAGGCGTGGGAGGTCCTTCGGGACGAGCGGCTCCGGGAGGCATATCGCCACGCGCTCGGGCTTTGACGCCGGGGGGTACCGTGGGGCCGCTTGCCGCCCTACAATGGCGGTGGCATGAAAACGTGTGGCTGGCCCCGCAGCCGGAGATGGTTAGCTTGGGGAGGCTGCGTTCCGAGGCCACGATGTCGCTCCGCAAGATCCTCCAGTACCCCGACAAGCGACTCCGCAACCCAGGCCTGCCCGTCCAGGACTTCGGGCCCGAGCTGCAGGAGCTCATCGACGACATGGCCGAGACGATGTACGCGGCGCCGGGGGTGGGGCTCGCCGCTCCGCAGATCGGAGAATCGGTCCGGCTCTTCATCGTGGACATCGCCACGGGCGAGGACGAGCCGAGCGACCTCCGGGTGTTCGTCAACCCCGAGATCCTCGAGCGCCACGGGGAGGTCGCGTGGGAGGAGGGCTGTCTTTCCTTCCCCGGCGTGCACGAGGAGATCCAGCGCGCCGAGCGCGTCAAGGTCCGCGCACAGGACCGGGACGGCGAGCTCTTCGAGCTCGAGGCGGACGGCCTGCTCGCCATCGCGATCCAGCACGAGAACGACCATCTGGACGGCAAGCTCATGATCGACCACCTGAGCATCCTGCGCCGCCGGCTGGTCCACCGCGCCATGATGAAGCGCGCCGCCGCCGACACGGCGACGATTTGATCGTACCGCCCACCCGGATTTGATTGTACCGCCCACCCACCCCCACCCGTATTCCTCCGCGAGGGGACTCCCCTCGCGCACCCCTCGGGCACTCGCTTCGCTCGCGCCCGGCTCGCTTCCCTCGTAAGAGAATCGGGTAGGCTTCTGGGGTGACGGGATCGGATCGGTTTCGTGCGCTGTTCTTCGGGACGCCGGCGTTCGCGGTGCCGAGCCTCGCGGCGCTGCTCGAGGTCGCCGACGTGGCCGCGGTGATCACGCAACCCGATCGGCCGAAGGGGCGGGGCATGCGACACCAGCCGCCGCCCGTGAAGGTGCTCGCCGAGCAGCGCGGCGTGCCCGTGCTCCAGCCCACGAAGGTCCGCACGGCCGACTTCGCGGAAGAGCTCCGGGGCTACGACGCCGACGTCGCGCTGGTCGTGGCGTATGGCCGCATCCTGCCGTGCGCGGTGCTCGACGCGCCGCGGCTCGGGTGCGTGAACGTGCACGCGTCGCTCTTGCCGCGGTGGCGCGGGGCCGCGCCCATCAACTGGGCCATCGCGCACGGCGACACGGAGACGGGCGTGTGCCTGATGCAGATGGACGAGGGGATGGACACCGGCGACGTCCTCGCCTGCGAGAGGACGCCGATCGGCCCGGACGAGACCGCGGGCGAGCTGTCGGAGCGGCTCTCGCAGATGGGGGCCGTGATCGTGCGGCGCGAGCTCTCGCGGTACGTGGCCGGTGAGCTCCACCCGACGCCGCAGGACCACGACCACGCGACCCACGCGCCGCTGATGGAGAAGGAGCACGGCCGGATCGACTGGGCCCGGCCGGCGCAGGCGATCCACGATCAGGTCCGCGGGATGAGCCCCTGGCCGGGCGCCTTCACGACCGTGGACGGCTCCCGGGTGAAGGTGCACCGGACGCGCGTCGTCCATCCGACGAGCGCCCAGGGCGAGCCCGGCACGATCGTCCGCGCCGACGCGCACGGGATCGAGGTGGCCTGCGGCCCGGGCCTCGTTGCCTTGACCGAGCTGCAGCTCGAGGGCAAGCGCCGCATGTCGGCGGCGGACCTGCTCGCCGGGCACCGTTGGGGCGCCGGGACACGCCTCGGGACCTGAGGGAAGCCGATGAAGATCTATACGAAGACGGGCGATCGTGGCGACACCGGCCTCTTCGGGGGCGAGCGCGTGCCGAAGTCGGACCTGCGCGTCGAGGCCTACGGCGACGTCGACGAGCTCGACAGCGTGCTCGGCGTGGTGCGCACGCTCGAGCTGGACGCCGACGTGGACGAGCTCGTCGGCCGCATCCAGTGCGAGCTGTTCGACGTCGGGGCCGAGCTCGCGACGGCTCCCGGCGAAGAGGCGAAGCTCCTCAGCCCGCCGGTCGGCGACGCCGAGATCGCGCGCCTCGAGGAGGCGATCGACCGTGCCGTTGTCGAGCTGCCGGAGCTCGCGTCCTTCATCCTGCCCGGCGGATCGCCCGCCGCCGCGCACCTGCACGTGGCGCGATGCGTCTGCCGCCGCGCCGAGCGCCACGTGGTCGCGCTCGCGGGGACACAATCCGTCCGGCCGGAAGTGATCCGGTACCTCAATCGCCTGAGCGATCTGTTGTTCACGTGGGCGCGCCTCGCGAACCACCGTGCGGGCGTCGACGACGTGCCGTGGGTTGGCAGGGATCGTGCCAAGAGATGATCGGCTCGGGACGCGCTTGACCAGTCAGAACGCGGTGGCTAACGTTCTCTCGTCCCTCTGTCGGGATCGTCAGACGCGAGCGCATGAATCCCTTACTCGTCAGAACCAGGGAGTCACTCTCGGCCGTGGTGAGCTGGCCCGGCAAGCATCACCGGGGAGCCTTAAGCGGTCGACACCGACGCCCACCTACCGGAGGGTAGGGGTCTGGACCTCGCGTCAACGGCCACGACGGTAAGGACGATCTCAAAGAGCCGGCTCACACGAGACCGGCTCTTTCTTCGTGCTCAGTCCTTGACCGGCGTCGCCTTGAGCGCCGCCTTGCCTTCCTTGACGTAGACCGTGAACCGGACGGTCTTGGCGCCGTGGCGCTGGACGATCTGGTCGCGGTTCTTGCGAAGCGTCAGGACGAACTTGTCGAAGGTGAGGCCGGCGGTCGGCTCGCCACACTTCTTCTTGGTCTCGACGAACATCTCGTAGACGTCCCGGAAGTGGAGCTCGTCGCCGTCGATGGGGCCCTCGCCGCTGGTCGCGTCGAGGAGCTCGCGCGGGACCTGTGCGACCATCGTCTGGCCCTCGTCGTCGTCGTCGAAGGCGTCGTCGGCGGGGGGCGGGGCTTTGGGGCTCGTGCGCTGCACGGGGCCTGCCCCGCCGGTCGCGCCGGCCGCGCCCACGCCGAGCAGGGTGCCCTTCGCCCAGTCGGGGCGGTCGTCCACGCCGGGCGTGCCGCCGGCCACCGGCGGCGCCGCCGGGCCGGGTGCCGGTGGCTTGGGCGCGGGGGGCACCGGCGCCTTGGCCGCCGGTCCAGGGGGCGGGGGCTTGGGGGCCGCCGGGGGCAGCGGAGCGCCGAGGCCCGCGCCGGGCGGCGAAGGGGCGGGCGGTGGCGGCGCCGGCGCGGCGGCAGGCTTCGGCGGCGGTCCACCCGGCGGCTTCGGCGCGCCGGCGGGGCCGCCCGCGGGGCCCATGGCCGGCGGGATCGAGGGGATCTCGTCCTCGGCGGCGGGACCGCCCTTGTCGGCGAAGCCGAAGAACTGCGGGGACGAGGAGCCGCCCTCGGGCGTCGGGCCCAGGATCTCGTCCAGGTCGGCGGCCTTCCGCTTCGGGCTCGAGGCCGCTGCCGACTCGACGGCCTTGTCCATCGCCTCGTTCACGTTCTCGGCCACCTTGCGGTAGCTGCCGCCGAAGTCCGTGATGGTCAGCCTGTCCTTCTCGCGCTTGGCCAGCGCCCCGGTCGCCGTCCGGAGCTTCTTGAAGGGCCGGTCGCGCTCCACCCAGAGGAAGAACATGCCGAGGAGGAAGAGGAGCACCGAAGCGCCGATCAGCCCGCCCAGCACCGGCGCCGGGAGCGAGTCGACGTCGTCGATCGTGATCAGCGTGAACACGTCCCATACGGACGCGAGGGTGTGCCGCGGCCGGGCGATCGTGTAGCCGACCCCCGCGTGCGCCGCGCTGCCGGTCACGAGCGAGTAGACGCCGCGCGATCCGCCGCCGAGATCCATCGGGTCGGTCCTGCCGCCCTCACGGAGCTGCTCGTCCGCGAGCGCCTGTGCGAGCGGACCCTCGATGTCCTCCGCGCGCGCCGCGTTCTCGGCCTGCGGCATGTGGCTCGCGAGGACGTGGTCCTGCTGGAAGAAGGCCACGGTGGCGCCGCTCAGGCGCTCGGCGAGGCGGCGCGCCAGCTCGTCGTCGAGCTCCATGCCGTGCACGATCGCGCCGACGTACTGTCCGCTGTCGATCACCGGCCGCGCCGCCATCCGGTAGACCTTGCCGTTGTACACCCAGGTGTCGTCCCGGACGTAGCCGGCGAGGGCGCGCTCGACCAGCGGGAACGAGCCGAGCCCCGCGCCGGCGGGCAGAGCGGAGCCACCGGCCTGCCCGATCACGTAACCCTCGTCGTCCACCGCGAACAGCAGGTCGCCCTGCATGCCCTCGAGCTGGCGGTTCAGATCCCGGAGCTTGTTCTCGAGCCCGGAGCGCACGTCGCGCGGGACCTCGTCCCGGTCGGACCTGCGGCTGGCGCTGCGAAGCGCCGAGCGCACGTCGCCGTGGGCCGCGATGGGCGCGATCGCGTCGATGCGCGAGCGAGCGTCCATCTTGAGCATGAGCTCCAGCTCGAATCGATCGCGACGGAGCTGGTCGTTGAGGTCGCTGTCGTACTGCCGGTTGAACGCCGCCTGCGTGAGCAGGGCGGCGGCGAACGCGATCCCGCTCGCGGCGGCGAGGACGAAATACCAGAAACGAGAGAGCAGCATCGAGCCTCCGTAGGGAGCCGCGGCCTACTGCGCCGCCGCCGCGAGGTTGAGCGGTACGGGATCCAGGGTGATCTCGCGCGCAACCTCCACTTGTCGGGAGTGCACCTGGCGCGCTGCGTGGAAGACCTCGAGCGTGTGCGTACCCTGCGGTACGTCACCGAGCTCGTACCTGCCGTCTGCGCCGACGGTCGCCCGGGCGAGGAGGTTCGGAAGGACGTGGACGTGACCAAGGACGTGGGGGTACAGCCGGTCCCGGATCTCGTGGGTGCCGGCCTGTGCGGGCAGCGTGATCGTCCGGGCGTTGCCGGGAGCCGTCTGCAAGGGGCCGAACCCCTCGATGCCCTCGGAGAACAGCTCGTGCGCGCAGCCGTCCGTGTTCTCGATGCGAAGCGTCGAGCCGGCCTGCACCACGATCGTCGAAGGCATCAGGCCGCCGCCCTGGAGCTTCACGACCGACGCGGGCGCGCTCCACCCCTCGGCCTGGCCGACGACGGCCACGGCGATCTCGCGTCGGACGTCCAGCCGGTGTGGCTTCGGATCGAGGACCCCGTTCCACTCCTCCCAGTAGAAGGGCGCCGGGGCGTTCTCGGCGCGCGCGGGAGGCGTGTAGTCGCGGGGGACCTCGAGTGTGCCGCGGATCGGAACGGCCGCCGCAGTCGCGACGACGAAACACGCCGTCGCGCACGCGACGACGACCGCGCCAGCCAGCCGGCGCCGGGGCGAAGGTGTCGGTTGCATCAATTCCCCTGTGTTACGCCGCACTTACGTGTCAGGGGACCGATGGTACCGAAGGGGCGCCTCGCCGGTCAATGGCGACGATGGGCGGGAGTCAGTCGATCCCGGGGGGCGAGTAATAGTCCACGACCCGCACGGGCCGGGCGAGCTTCGCGTGGGTGACCGTGCGCTCGCCCACCGCGTCCCCTCCGACCTGCAGCGCCATCGGCTCGTCGTAGTGGATGCTCACGTCCTCCACGAGGAAGTCGTGCACCTTGTCGCTGCGATAGGTGCCCTTCCAGATCGCGCGGATGTTGAGGACCACCTCGGCGCTGCCGATGTCCACGATCCGCAGGCTGAAGCGATCCTCCCGGTCGTTCGCGAACGGGAAGATCCGTGCCCCGAAGCCCCAGTAGGGGATCGTCGACACGCACACCATGTTGGACGGGCCTTCGTAGAGGATCTCGCCCTTGCGGATCTCCGACCCGACCGGCTGGCCGTCGACGCCCAGCCGGACGGCGGGCTCGCCCTCGTTGACGATGCGCACGTGACGGTGCGGCCGCACCAGGTATTCGGGGACCGACCGCCCCACGATCGACACCACGTAGGCGAGGCCCCCGGTGGCGAGCTTGCGCAGCACCGGCACCCGCTGGAACGCACCCTTGACCTCGTTGAAGTGCATCAGGGCCGTCGCGTCGGCGCCGAGACCCGCGAAGGGCGTGAGCAGACCCTCGACCTCGATGAGCCGGAGCTCGCGGCTGCCCGCCTCGGTGCGCAGGCGCGCGAGGTCGGTCACGACGCCGCGTCCACGCGGGTTCTGCGCGCCGAGCACCCAAGCGAGCGCGTTTCCCGTGCCCAGTCGGAGCAGCCCGAACCGTGGCTCGGGCCGCCCGGCGCGCCGCGCCTCGCGGACGATCCAGGTGACCATCTGGACGAAGGTGCCGTCTCCGCCGCCGGTCAGCACGGTCGGATAGCCGCGCTCGACGATCACGCGGGCGATGTCTCGACCCTCGTCGAGGCTCCGCGAGACGAAGAGGTCCCCGCTCTGGACGATCTCGTCCAGCACTTCCACCAAGTCTTCGGTGACCCGCTTGGCGTTGCCGTTGACGACCACGGCCACGCGGTCGTGGTAGCGCGGCGAGGCCGAGGGGCGGACCGACCGGGGACGCTCGGAGACGGCCATCGGATCAGAACAGATCGGACGCCTGGACCTGGTCCTGCTTCTTCTGCTCGAGGACCTGGTTGACCGCGCGGACGATCCGCTGCCTGGCCTTGCTCGAAACGGCCTGACCGCCGAGGGCGGCGTCGAGCGTGGGCTTCGTCACCGGCTTGCCGGACCGCCGGCCCTGGCCCGCGCGCTCCTTCTCGGAGTCCGACGCCTTGCCGGTGCGGACGCGCGTCCGGGCGAGCTTCACGCTCCGGTCCTCCGGGCGCAGGTGCTCGACCCGCGTGGACGCCGCGAGCACACGCCGGGGATCGATCTTGGCCTTCTCCAGGAAATCACTGAGCTTGCTCATGAATCTCTGCCTCCGCGAAAGGCCGGGAGTCTAGTGAGGGCCTCGGCCGCCGGCAAGCGAGGGGCTCGCGCCGCTTGCCGAGGGTTCCTCCGCGGTTACGTCCCTCGGGTGACGAGCCCCCGCACACCCGAGGCACCCGAGACGGCCCGCGTGGCCCGAGGTGGCATCCGGCTGGGCAGGCTGTCCGGCATCGAGATCGTCGCCGACTGGAGCCTGATCATCATCTTCGCGCTGGTGGCGGTGAACCTGGGGGTCGGCGTCTTCCCCGGCTGGCACCCGCAGTGGAGCCTCGGGCTGGTCTGGGTGGTCGCGATCTCTGCGGCGATCCTCTTCTTCGTCTCGGTCCTGTTGCACGAGCTGTCCCACGCGCTCGTCGGGCGCCTGTACGGGATCCCCGTCCGGCGCATCACCCTGTTCATCTTTGGCGGCATGGCGCACATGGAGAACGAGCCGCCGTCTCCGAAGTCCGAGCTCTTGATGGCGGCCGTCGGCCCCATCACGAGCATCGCCATCGGCGTCGTGAGCACGGTGATCGGAGGCCTGTTGGCGGCGCCGTCGGTGGACCAGGCGACCGAGGATCCGATCGCCGCGATGCGGCAGGTCGGTCCGGTCGCCACGCTGCTCCTGTGGCTCGGCCCGATCAACGTCTTCCTCGGGCTGTTCAACCTCATGCCCGGTTTCCCGCTCGACGGCGGGCGCGTGTTCCGCGCCATCCTCTGGTCGATCACCAAGGACCTGAAGAAGGCCACCCGCTGGGCGACCGGGGCAGGACGGCTCTTCTCGTGGATCCTGATGGGCCTCGGCGTCACCGCCATGCTCGCGGGCGGCTTCGGTCAGGGCATCTGGCTCATCATCATCGGCTGGTTCCTGAACGCCGCGGCGCGGATGAGCTACCGCCAGCTCGTCGTCACCGAGGCGCTGCGCGGCGTGCCGGTCTCGCAGGTCATGCGTCCCGGAGTCACGAGCGTCCCGCCCGACCTGACCGTCGATCGGCTCGTGCGCGACTACATGCTCGCGACCGACCAGCACTGCTTCCCGGTCACCACCGGAGACCGGCTGGTCGGGCTCACCTGCCTCGAGGACGTCCGGAGGGTCCCGCAGGGGCGCTGGGCCGAGACGCCGGTCGCCGAGGTGATGACGCCGGCCGACCGCCTGGTCACGAGCGATCCGAACGAGCCGGCGTCGAAGGCGCTGCAGGCGCTCGGGCAGCGCAACGTCGAGCAGCTCCCGGTCGTGCGCGACGGCAGCCTCCTCGGGCTGGTGCGCCGGCAGGACATCGTGCGCTGGTTGACGCTGCACTCGGAAGAAGCACCCGCGTAGCTCTCACGGCGTGCGCCGGCCGAGGGCCCGCAGGACGCGCTGGAGCGAGTCCATCGCCTGCGCGCGGCACGGGCCCTGGCCGAGGTTCGTCGATGCCTCGTAGCTCGTGCGGGCGGCCTCGAGGTAGCTCCGGGCGGTGTCACGGAAGCCGGACACGAAGCTCTCTTCGGCCTGCCCGCCCAGCGTCACGATGCTCTCGGGCGCCTGGACGTTCTTCGAGACCTCGGCGAGCTGCTCGTAGAGCCGGGCCGAGCGCACCATCCCGCACTGGGTGAGGTCCGTGTGGCCGTACATCGCCACCCGGCCGTACTGCTCGGCGGCGCGCGTCATGGCGCCGGTCACACGCTGCCACGCCTGCGTGAACTCCTCCGGGTTCTGGGTGCGGCCGAAGGGGCGTACGCCGGCGGCGCTCATGTCGCCGAGGGCCATCCGCGCCTCGGCGGCGTGCCGGGCGGCCTGGCTGCCGCTCGGCACCTCGGCGGTCCACGCGAGGTGCACGACGTCTTCGTACGCGCTCCGCGCCTGGCGCGCCCGCCCCGCACTCCGATGCCCGTTGGCCGCGTCGAGCCTGGCGCGCAGCGTCGCCTCGATGTTCCCTCCGGCGGACGGCGTGGTCGTCGGCGTGGTCGTCGGCGTGGTCGTCGGCGTGGTCGTCGGCGTGGTCGTCGGCGTGGTCGTCGGCGTGGTCGTCGGCGTGGTCGTCGGCGTCGTGCCCCCGCGCGCTCCGCGCCGCCCGCCCGCGCCGCGCCCGCCGCGCGCGACGCGCTCGGCACCCGCATCGGCCGCGCCCACGGCGACGGCACCGCCGGCGTCCTCGGGCGCGCCGCCGGCGTCCTCGGCGTGCGCCACGAGCACCGTTCCGCCTGCGTCCGGCGGGCCGGGGTTTCGTCCCACGACGGGCCGGGGATCGGTCCTGCCGTCGCCGTCGCCGCGCCAGGACACGTACACCCCGAACCCGACCCCCGCGAACGCGACGAGGAGCCCGACGCCGAGGGCAGCGGCGATCAGGCAGCCGCCACGGCCTGCGCTGCTGCCGCTCTGCGCGGCGCTCACCGCGTAGGGCGTCGCGGGCGCCGCGTCCGCGCTCTTCGCCCACGCGTTGCCCATGGGCGTGACCGGTTGAGCGCGCGTGCGCGGCACCGAGTCGCCGACCTCGGCTCCGCGCGTGCGCGGCAGGGGCGCACCCACGGCCGACAGCGACGCGAGCATCGCCTCGGCGTTCTGGAAGCGCTCGTCCGGCTCGCGCGCGAGGGCCCGGTCGACGGTCGTGTAGAGCGCGTCGGGCAGCCCGGGCCGGAGCGATCGCAGCGGCGGCGGCGGCGACGTGAGCACCATCGCGAACACCTGCTGCCAGCTCGAGCCGACGTGCGGAGGCCGTCCGGCGCAGCACTCGAACAGGATGGCTCCGACCGCGTAGAGGTCGGCGCGGTGGTCCACCGCGGGATCGCCGCGCGCCTGCTCGGGGGCCATGTACGTCGGCGTGCCGAGCACGACGCCGGGCCGCGTGACGAGGGCGCTGTCCTTCGTCGGGTCGCCGCCCATGATGCGCGAGATGCCGAAGTCGAGGATCTTGACGACCTCTTCGTTCTCCTCCCGGGCGACGAAGACGTTGTCGGGTTTGAGGTCGCGGTGGACGATCCCCTGCGCGTGCACCTTCGCGAGCGTCCGGAGCAGCGACTGGGCCACCCACACCACGTCCCCCGGCTCGAGCTTGCCGAGCCGCCCGATGCGTCCGGCGAGCGACTCGCCCTCGAGCAGCTCCATCACGAGGTAGGGGCCGGCGGACGGGTCCTGGTCGAAGTCGAGGATGTCGACGACGCCGCGCCTGCCGACCGCCGCGGCCGAGCGCGCCTCCTGATGGAAGCGCCGGACGGTCTGGGCGTCTGCGGCGAGGTCGGGCAGCAGCATCTTCACGGCGACCCGTCGCCCGACCGCCATGTGCTCGGCGGCGTACACCGCGCCCATGCCGCCGACGCCGACCAGCCGATCGAGCCGATAGCGCCCGTTGAGCTCCTGCCCGACGAGGCGGCGGGCCCAGGTCTCGGGATCGGCGCTCACGCCCGCATCTTACGCCTCGAGGCCGCTGCCTGCTCCCTGGTCCTGCCGTCCGCCGCCGGGCGGATTCGGCCCCCCTGACACGGTTCGGCACAGCGTCCGTGTGAGAATCACGGACGAAACCGGCTGGCCCGCCCTTCGCAGAGGATGGACCGCGTGCGAAACCCGCTCGTGCTGTCGATCCTGTTCGCGCTCGGGTGCGGAGCGTCCGACACCGAGGACGACCCCGCCTTCGCGGCGCCCGCGGCGCTACGCTGCGAGAGCTTCGGGGTGGCTGCCGAGACGGTCCAGCTCGCCGAGAACGTGGGCGGGGCCGCGCAGATGGGGCCGTGCGGGCACCTGATCTTCGGCGACCCCACCGGCGCGATCCGGATCGCAGCGCCGGGGTCCGATCCGGAGCCGCTCGCCGAGTCGGCCCGGGTGATCGGCTTCTCGCCGGCGGGCGATCGCCTCGCCTACCGCGACGGCGCCCGCCTGGTCGTCCGCGACCTCGTGGACGGCGCCGAGGTGGTGCTCGGCGAGGACGAGGCCGGGACCATCGGCTGGGCGCGCACCGCGGCCGACGACTTCGTCCCCCATGCCTGCGCCGAGGGTGAGCTGCGCATCGCGAGCCCGGACGTGGCGACCGTGATGGCCGACGTGTTCGAGTGCGTCGCCGCGGCCGACGGCGCGCCGGTGGTCGTGGTGCGCGGCGTCGACGGAGCCCTCCGCCGGGTCGATCTCGCGTCGGGTGAGGTGGTCCGCTTGCCCGACGTCGACTACCGGGCCGAGCCGTTCTCGGACGAGGACCTGGCCCGCGACGATCACGTCGTCCTGTCGGTCGACGGCCGCGTGCTCGTGCACCAGGAGGTGTGGCGCCGCTTCCCCGGCGGCTTCGTGCCGGAGGACTGGGCGACGGCATGGGACGCGCGGACCGGCGCCGAGCTCGGCGTCTTCCGCACCGCCGCGAGCTACGAGCGCCTCTTGCCGCTGGCGATGCCGGGTGCGGGCCACGTGATGGTCTTTCCGGGCACGAGCTTCCTGGTCGTGGTCGACGATCGGCTGCGGCTCGTGGGGTACGAGGGGTGGGAGGTCGTGCGCGCGCCGCTCGGCCGCCGCGTGCTCGCACGCGAGGTCGAGACCGGAGACCTCCACCGCATCGATCCGGCCGCCGGCGTCACCCACGGCGTCGTCGCGCGCGCGCTCACCAACGTCGATCGGGTCCGCGTGTCACCCGGCGGAGAGGTCGCGGCCGGGCCGTTCCTCGCCGACTGCGAGTGGCGCGTCGCCGAGGGCTACTGCCGCACCATCGAGTCCGTCTGGCGCTGGCGCGACGGCCACACGCGCCAGCTCCCGATCACCGCCGAGGGCACGCTGGGGATCACGTGGATCGGAGACGGCGGCGAGCTCCTGCTCGAGGGGCAGGTGCGCTCGGGCGGCGCGGCCGTCGACGGCACGTACCTCGTCGGAGCGGGCGGCGAGGTCGTCCGCGGCTGGCCCTCGCTCCGCGTCCGCAGCGTCTCGGCCGCGGGCGCGACCCTGCTCGTCGTCCTGTACCTGCCGGGCACCGGCGCGTCCGAGCTCCACGCGGTCGACCTCGCGACCGGGCGCGACCGGACGCTCGCGTCGGCGGAGCGCGGCATCGAGGTCCACGTGGACGGGACCGGGCGCACGATGGCGTGGATCCCGAACATCCCGGTCGAGGACGAAATGGGGTTCCGGCTCGAGCGGCCCCTCTACGTCGCGCCCGTGCCGCGCTTCTGAGCGCGCTCGAGGCGCGCGACCGCCTCCGCCGCCCGCGCGTCGTCGGGCGCGTCCGACAGCACGCGCTTCCATGCGTCGAGGGCCTCCCACGAGTTGTGGACCTCCTCCCAGAGCTCGGCGATGTCGCGCATGAGCTGCAGCCGCTGCGCGCGATCGGTGCGCCGCGCGAGCGCGCGCTCGGTGGCGCTGATGAGCTCTTGGATCCGGCCCGTCTCGATGAGGCAGATCCGCAGCCGGCTCAGCACCTTCGGGTCGTCCGGCCGGAGCGCCCACAGCCGGCGGTACGCGTCGGCGGCCTCCGAGGGCTTGTCGAGGTGCGCGTGCAGGATGTGGCCCCGCCGGCGCAGGAGCGCCGCCGCGACGGCGTCGCTCATCGTCTCGGCGATCATCGTCTCGAGCCGCGCGTCGAGCCGTTCGACCCTTCCGCCATCGACAGCGAGCTTCTCGACGGCGTCGAGCAGCCACTCGGACGTCGGCGCGAGGGACAGCGCCTCGTCGGCGAGCTCGAACGCCCGATCGGTGGTGCCCAGCTTGGCGTTCAGCAGGCGGGCCGCCCTCACCAGGTGCTGCGCCGCCGTCTCGGGCGCCGCCGAGCCGGCCGCGGCGCGGTACACGTCCACGAGCCGCTCGCAGGTGGCGTGCCCGAGCTCGTCCACGAAGGACTCGACCCGATCGAGCTGCTCCGCGTCGCCGTCCGCGAGCGCGACCGCGTGCCCGAGGAAGCTCTCTACGTCGTCGAACCGCCGGGCCCGCCATGCGGCGCGCGCGGCCCGCAGCGTGAGGAGCACCGCCTGGTCGCCGCTCCCCACCAGGGTGACCCGGTCCTGGTAGGCCACGAGGAGATCGTCGAGCCGGCCGCACCGGTGAGCGAGGCTCTCCATCGAGTCGAGCAGATCGGGCGCGGTCAGATCGTCGAGGCTGACGCGGAGCAGCCGGTCGAGCGCCTCGGACGTGCGGCTCCTCGCCTCGGCGAGGAGCTCCGCGTGCCGGAGGGCGAGCGAGCGGCGCGCGTCGGGCGTCGGCGCCTGCGCGACGAAGCGCTCGTAGAGACAGTCGAGCTCCTCCCACTTGCCCGCGAGCGGAGCGAGTCGGTCGGCCCGTTCGAGCAGCCGATCGACCGGCCCCCCGAGCTCGAGCGCCGTGCGCGACGCCGCGAAGGCGGGGCCCGCGGCCCCTGCGGCTTCGAAGCGGTCGGCCGCGCGGTCGATCGACCAGAGCCGCTGGTCCGGCGACGCTGCGCGCTCGGCGAGCGAGGTGAGGAACCAGGCCAGGTCGCCGTCCTGTGGTGCGCCGTCGACCGCGTCGGCTCCGATCCGCACCCATCGCTCCCGGTCGGACGGCGCGATCGCGATCAGCCGGTCTACGCGCGTGAGCAACCCCTCGAAGTCGGTGTCCGCGGCGAGGTGCGGGACCAGCCGGAGCCGTGGCTCGATCTCGTCGGGCCGCACCTTCTCCCAGCGCACCAGGGCCCGGATGGCGCCCTGCGCGTCGCCGAGCGGGCCCTCGTACAGGTCGGCGAGGCGGTGAAGGAGCGCTCCGAGCGACGAGGGCCGGACCACCGGCACCTGCTGCTCGAGCACGCGGGCGAGCGCGCGGTCGTCTCCGAGCTCTGCGCACAGGGCCTCGAGCGCCGACAGGATCGGAAGGTGCGTCCGCCCCTCTGCCGCGGCCGACTGCTCGAGCGCCGCGCGCGCGTCGGCGGGTCGGCCGAGCTTCTTCGCGAGCAGCTCGGCGTGCTCGAGGGCGAGGGCGCGCCGGCGGTCGGGGCGCGACTCGACCGATCGCAGGCGCGCGACCGCGACCTCGAGGCGCGCCGGGTCGTCGAGCTCGCGCGCTTCGCCGGCGAGGCGCTCGAGGATCGCGACGTCCTCGGCGGCCGCTGCCATCTGCCGCCACGTGCGGAACGCCTCCTCCGGGTCGCGCAGCTCGAAGGCGAGGACGCGGTGGAGGCGCTCGAGCGCGTCGAGGCGGGCGGCGGCGTCGGGAGCCGACGCGGCGAGGACGCGCAGGACGACGCTCTCCTCGCCGTACCGGCCGGCGCGGCGGAGCGCGGTGCACAGATCCACCGCGATGTCCCGGTCGTCCGGCGTCGCCTCGAGCGCGATCGTGAGCGCGTCGGCGGCTCGGTCGAAGTCGCCGAGGTGATCGCCCGCCACCACGGCGATTTTCCGCTGCAGCCCGACGGCCTCGGTGCCGGACGCGCGCGCGAGCCGGTGCTCGAGCAGCTCGAGCGCGTGGCGGTGGTGTCCGAGCGCGACCGCGAGGGCGACGAGGCGCTCGAAGGCCTCGGGGTCGTCCTCGTGGACGGCGCGGACGTGCGTCCACGCGTCGAAGGCCTCGGTCGCCTCTCCCCAGCCGTCGTGGAGGCGGCCGAGCATCCGAAAGACCGCCGCCGCGCGAGACGGCGGGGCCTGTCCCGCGGAAGCCGTGACCTCCGGGACGGCCTTCGATCGCGGCCCGGCGGCACCGAGCGCGTCGCAGAGCTCGGCGAGCGCGTCGTCGCCGTCGAGCTCCAGGATCGACAGGAGCACCAGCGCTGCCCTCTCGGGATCGTCACGCTCGTCCCGGTGCACCCGAGCGAGCTCCCGCAACAGGCCGATGCGCTCGTCGCGGCCGCGGCTGTTTCGGACGCGCTCGTCGACGAGCTCGACGACCTCGTCCCATGCCTCCGTGGCTTCGGCCAGGCGGACGCGCTGGTCACGCGCGTGACCCGCGTCGGCACCGCCCGACAGCTCCTCGACGAGGCGCCACGCGTCGAGCGCACCGGGGAGGTCGCGGCGGCGCTCCTCGCGGACCGTCGCGACCCGGCGGAGCAGCTCGAGCCGCTGCGCGGCGCCGACCTCGGGTCGAGACGCGACCTCGGTCAGCAGATCGTCGAGCGCCTCCCAGTCCTCGCGCGTCTCGCACACGCGCGACGCGTGATCGAGCGCGTGCGCGTCGTTCGGGGCGTCGATGAGGATCTGCCGCGCGTACACGTAGGCCTGGTCGGGATCGGCGGCACGGAGCCGCTCGAAGAGCGACCGTCGCACCTCGAGCTTCCTCGCCGCCGGTGCGCGCTCGATCGCGAGGGCCGCCCACGTGCGCGCGTCGCCCGGACGTCCGACCTCGACGTGGAGCTCGACGAGGGTGAGGGCGTGCTCCAAACGCCCCTGCCGCGCGAGAGGCTCGAGCCACCGAACGGCCTCCTCGGGCCGGCCGGCGTCACGGTGCGCTTCGCACAGCCGCACGCGCAGGTCGTCGGCCATGGGGCCGTCCGGGAACGCCTCGACGTGCTTGCCCCACCGGTCGATCAGGCGCTCGCGGTCGCTCGGGAACATCCTCTCGAGCAGCTCGAGCGCGCCGAGGTGCTCGGGGGCCGCATCGAGCGCCGCCTCGATGTGCTCGAGCTGCTGCTCGCGCGGCACGAGATCGACCATGGAACAGAGGACGTCTGCGGCCCGGTTGCGGTCGCTCGCCGCGTGGTCGAGGTCCTCGGTCTGCTCGGCGCGGGCGAGCAAGGTGTCCGCGAGCTCCTGGTGGAGGTCGGCGTCGTCGGGGTTTCGCTCGACGGCGCGCTCGATCAACGCCGTGGCCTCGTGCACGTCGCCGAGCCGTTCGCGCCGGACGATGGCGAGCTCGCACAGGAGCTTGCCCAGCTCCCGGCGGTCGGCGACGACCGCGATCTCCTGCTCGAGGAGCGCGCACACGTGCTCCCACTTTCCCTCGACCGTGGCGAGCCGCCGCGCCTGGTGCGCCACGTCGACCTGCGACGGATCGAGCTCGAACGCATGGACGTAGCTCTCGAGCGCCTCGTCGACCCGGCCGAGCTCCTCGTTCGTCCGCGCGAGCGCGGCGTGTGCCCTGGCGAGCGCCCTCGCGTCTCCCTTCATGGCGACCAGCACCGCGACGCGACGCTCCTGCTCGGCGTAGAGCTTCTTCAGCTCGCCGCGTGCGCGGAAGACGGACTGCAGCCCGTCGCTCGCCGCGACGTCGAGCGGGTGCCGCTCGAGCGCCTTCTCGAAGAGCGACACGGCGCGCCGCTCCTCGCCGGCGTCGAGCGCGATTCGACCGGCCTGCACGTACAGCGCCGCCGCCTGGCGCGGATCGCCCGCCTGCTTGGCGCTCCGCGCGAGCGCCCGGATCGACGGGCGCTCCGAGTCCTTGCGGCCGAAGAAGGACGCTGCCACCCCGCGATGGTGTCCGCAAAAGGCGCGGAAAAGCTACCGCGTCGCCGCCGAAGCCGCCGATGCGCACGCGTCCGGGTCGCGGCCGCCCTCGAGCCACGCGCGGAGGCAGCGGTAGGCAGGGTGCCCGCGGGAGGGCCACAGGTCGGCGCCCACGTGGTGCAGGCCTCCTTCGCGGACGGCGAGCGGCTTCGTCAGGGCCACGTGCGCGTCGATGGACGGCGGGTCGGGATCGATGGCGACGAGGGCCTCGGCGTTGTGTGCGAGCTCCTCGACCGTGATCGGGAGGTCGGCGAGCCGGAGCTCGGCCCGCAGGCGCAGGCCCGTCTCGGCGTAGAGCCGGAGCGGCCGGCTCGGGTCGCCGTGGCAGTCCAGGGTCGCGCAGGTGACCTCGGCGAAGGGATGCACGTCCTGTCCGTAGGTGGTGGCGTCTCCCGATGCGATGGAGACCTCCCCTTGCGCGTCCGCCGCGCACGCGGACAGGAGCAGCGCGCACGCGAGCGCCGGCCTCACGGGGCCTCCTCGAGCACGTACACCGGGCCCGCGGACGCGGCGCCGGCTTCTTCCGTGTGGCACGCGCCGCAGCTCCCCTCGCGATGGACGCGGCTCTCCATGACCTGGAGCAGCTCGCCATGACGCACCGCGACCTGCAGGGGAAAGACCGGCTTCCAGGGGATCGACAGCCGGCCGCGCTCGCGTTGGCGGGGCGCGCGGAGGTCGCCGTCGACCTCCACCATGAAGTTGCCGGTCCGGTTCGTGCGCGCGGCGAAGAGGTGGCCCCGGTCGTCGGCGATGAGCACGTCGGCCCCCTCCACGCCCACTCCGTCCCCCGCGCGCAAGAAGACCGTTCCCGCGATCGCGAAGTCGTCGTGACAAACCAGGCACGGCTGGCCTGGGCGGTGCTCGGCGCAGCCCTCGTCCTCGTCCTCCTCCCCGTCGTCGTGATCCGTGCCTCCCTCGTCGCAGAAGCCCGGCGGCTCGGGCCCGAGCGCCCGCCGCGCCTCGTCCTCGGGCGAGGTGCCGAGGCAGGCCGCGAGAAGGAGCGCGAGGACCGGCAGGGGCCTCACGGCGTCCACCTCACGCCCGCCTGCCCGACGAGCGCGAGCCGGTCGTCGAGCAGGAGGAAGTCGTCCCACCAGGTAGCCATGACGCTGCCCTCGGCGTACGCGGCCACGGGGCCGTGACGCCACTCGACGCGCGCGCCACCGGTAAGGCTCACGTAGCTCGAGAGCTCGCGGTCGAGCGTGCGGAAGCGCGGGATCCGGTCCGACTGGCTCACCACGTACACACGTTGCCAGAAGAAGGCAGCCGATTGGAGGTACCCCCTCGCGTAGACGTGGAGCTGGAGGTCGTCGGTGAGCCGCAGCCGGAGCTCGGGCTCGAGCGCGTGTGCGAGGAGATCCCACGAGTCCGCGTAGATCTGGTAGTCGAGCTTGAGCGCGCCGGCCGATCCCAGCGACCACAGCCCGCGAACGCCGAGGGCGTGGCCGACACGCTGGTCGGGCACCTCCTCGGGGGGGCGGGCGCTCAGCCGGTAGGCGCCGAAGGTGTGGAGGTCGAGCGCGTCCCCGCTCGCGCGGGCGCGCTCGACGGCGTCGGCGTCGAAGAGCGGGACGTAGCGATAGGGCTTCTCGAGATAGCCGTCCTGGACCGTGAGCGTGTAGACGCCGCGCACGAGCAGCCGCGGCGAGATCACCTGTGTGAGCCCGACCGATCCCCCATGGGTGACGAGCGAGCGCGACCAGCTCTCGAAGGGCGTCTCGGAGCGTCCGATGGTGTCCGACGTGACGGAGTAGCTCGCGGTCAGCACGCTGTCGGGCGTGCCGAGCCGGCTCTGCCAGCCGGCGGTGACGCCGTGCGACTCCCAGTCCGGCTCGATCGAGAACCGGTACGAGAAGGACGGCAGGTGATCGTCCCACGCCTTCGCGATCGACAGCACGGCCTCGGTGCGGACCTCTTCGAAGCTCGAGGTGGCGTGCGAGACGACGTCGACCGACGCGGCGCTGATCACGTCGACGACGGCGCGCGCCGAGACCTCGCCTCCGTCCTCGTCGAGCTCCTGATGCACCGAGACTTGCGGGCTCACCACGGTCACGTTGTCGGTGTCGTCGTACACCAGCGTGTCGGCTGCGACCGAGAGACCGTCCTGCGCGGCGGCGGTCGACGCCGCCAGGGCGAGCAGCGCAGCGGTCAATTGCAGCCGCACCCGCCGCCTCCTCCCCCGAATCCGCCGAGCGCGCCCTCGCGCGTGCTCCGGAGGTGGTCGCGTAGCGCCTCGCGGTCTGGGTCGCCGTCCGGCGCCATCTCGGGCTGCGCCAGGTCCTCCCGTTCCCACGGGCGCGTCGTCGCGCAGCCCGCGGCGACCGTGACGGAGAAGACGAAGAGGAGCGCGCGCACCAGAGGCCATGTATACACGACGAGTCATGTCGACGGGCGACGAACGCGCCGAGCTCGCGGAGCTCCTCCGGCCGGGCGAGGTGGGGCAGAGGGCCACGCCCGGCCCCGACGTGCTCGCGCGTTGGGTCGACGCGTGCATCGCGCGCCTCGGTCTCGTGCGCCCGGCGCCCCACGACGAGACCGCAGACGAGGACCCGAGGGCGTTCCTGTGGTGGTTGCTCCGGATGGCGATCCCGACCTACCGGCGGCTCTTCGAGCCCGCCCGCCCGGTGGACCCGGGCCTGCGCGCGCGGCTCGAGGCGCTCCTCGCGGACCGCCCGCCCGAGGACGCCGCCCACGCTCAGCTCCACGTCGAGGCGTCGTCGGCGCTGCGCCGGGCGCAGGTGGTGCGCGAGCACCTCTCGCAGGGGACGGTCCTCGCGGTGGGTGACGACGACGGGGTGACGCTCGCGCTCGCGCTCCTCGGCGTGCCCGACGTCGCCGCCGTGGACGTCGACGAGCGGCTGCTCGAGTGGCTCGCCCGCGCGGCGCGGAAGCTCGGCGCGCGCATCGACCTCGAGCGGGTCGACGTGTTCGACGACCCGGTCCCGGCGCGCTTCGCACGGAGCTGCGCCGTCGTGGTGACCGATCCGGCGCGGAGCTACGAGGATTGCGCGGCTTTCCTCGGGTTCGGCGCCGCGTGCCTCCGGGACGACGGGGCGAGCCGCCTCCTGTGGGCGGACCACCCCGACTGGAACTTCGAGCACGCCGAGGTGACCGCCTCGCTCTCTTCGCTCGGGCTCGGCTGCGCCGGGGTGATCGAGGACGTCCACGCGTATCCGATCACGCCGGCCTGGCTCCCCGACCCGGCGGCGAAGGCCCGGGAGCTGTCGGTCGATCCGGAGTGGCTGACTAGGCTGCTCTCGCGGGTGTCGGCGTGGACGCACCTCTACGTGCTCGCTCCTCTGCGATGATCCGCTTCGCGTCACGCCGGCCCATGACGAGGTGGTAGACCATGAGGAAGGCGACGCCGAGGGCGAAGATCGAGACGTAGACCGCGCCCTCCTGCGGCAAGCTGTGCGTCGTGAAGTTGGCGATCTGTTTCGTGCCGAGGACCACCGGCATGAAGGGCTCGACCGTGAAGGGCGCCTCGGGATCGAGATCGTGGCCGTAGACGTACAGCTTGTACACGAACCGCGCGCCCATGAAGCCGAGGATGTAGAAGACGAGGACGCACAGGTCGACGAGCGACCGGACGTTGCCGATCGTGGCCGTGCGGAGCGCGAGCAGGGCGAGGATCCCGAGGGCGAATGGCATCCAGTCGAGGTCGGCGAAGTCGGCCGGGACGATCGGGGGCATGCCGATGTAGTGGTTCAGCGTGTTGATCTCCTGGATGTGCTGCCCGTCGTTCCCGCCCTCGATCTTGTGGGCGTGGATGTCCATGTACAGGCCGTCCGGGTACTGCGGTGCGTCCATGCTGATGCGCCAGAGCGGCGACGTGAAGCCAAGCGGGATGAACGCGACCAGCCCCACGATGACGAACCGCGACCAGAAGCGCAGCGGCTGATCCATGTACGAGTAGAACTTGTCGATGGGGACTTCGGTCTTCATGGTGGTACTTCCTCTGTTCAGACGTGTTCCCCTCCTCGCGAGAGCTGCGCACCCGAGGCGCGCACCGATCCCGTCGTGGCGGAGCCGGCGGCTCCCCCGAAACGGCACGGGCGGATCCTTCGCGCGCTAGTGGGCGAGCGAGCGGATGTGCTGGCGGAGCGCGGTCACGACCTCCGGCTTGTTCTGGAGGTCGGGGTTGCCGGGCATGGCGGCGCTCTTGCCGACCGCGGCGCCGCCTTGGACGATGATCCGATCGATGTGCTCGTCGGTCACCGACTGCTGCCAGGCGGCTTCCTGGAAGTTGGCCGGACGGGGGTTCAGGCTCGCGGAGGCGGCACCGTCCCCGGCGCCCTGCGCGCCGTGGCACGTGGCGCACCGGCTGCCGAAGATGCTCACGGCCTCTTCGGTCGCGGCGCTGGACCCGGACGACGCTGCGGCCTGGCTGCCGCCGGCGGCGTCCTCCTCCTTCGATCCGCAGCCGGCGAGCGCGGCGGCGACGAGCAACACGAGGGCGAAGGAGACGCAGGAGTGTCGGTTCGGAAGGTACACGTTTGACCTCGTTGGTTCGGAAGCCCCCCAAAGACCGCGTGCCCATAGGTAACCCGGGGCGTCGGCGGCGATTGCTACAACGCGGGCCCGGGGAGTGCAACATCGACGTGGAGGCTGCCCTCGGGCGGCCCTCGTCGGCCCGGGTCGTTGCTCACGTCGCGTCACCTGCGACGCGGTCGCGGCGGAGGCCTCCGAACGCCAGGAGGCACCACAGGGCCGAGCGGACCGTCATGGCCCCGACGGTCTTCGCCTCGTAGGCGCCCCCGGCGAGGACGTGGACGGCGAAGGCCGCGAACACGAGCAGCGTCGCCGCCGCGATCCCGAGCGCGAGCCGCCCGGCCCATCGCCGGCCGAGCGCGAGCCCGGCCCCCGCGGCCACGTAGGCGAACCCCGCGAGGAAGTTGAACCAGACGACGAAGGGGACGTAGTCCCCGTGGGCCGCCCGCGCCGCCTCGTCGCCCAGCACGACCCGGCCGCCCTCGACCACGCTCATCAGGCCGAGGAGCACGGCCACCCCGCCGCCTGCTCGAAGCACGAAGGTCCTCGTCCTGGGGGTCATGTCGCTGCGTCTCCTTCGAGTCGGTAGTAAGTAAGTACTTGCTAGCTCACGCTCGGGCGGCTGTCCAGCGACCGGACAGTCTCCGCGCCGCGCGTGGTTGCGCGCCCGAGGGCGAGCGCGCCCAGGGCGGCGGCGGCCGAGCCGGCGAGGACGGCCGCCTTGGCCACGTCGAGCAGCGGGGGCTCGAGCGCCAGGGACGCGAGGAAGATCGACATCGTGAAGCCCACGCCGCCCGCCGCACCGACGAGCAGCACGCCCCGCCAGCCGACGCCCGTCGGAAGCGCGGCGGCGCCGGCGCGCACGGCGAGCCAGCTCGCGAGCACGATGCCGAGCGGCTTGCCCAGGAGCAACCCGAGCGTCACCCCCGCGGCGACGCCGAGGGCGCCCGGGGCTCCGAGGTCCACGTCCGCGACGCGCACGCCCGCGTTCGCCAGCGCGAACAGCGGCATCACGCCCAGGGCGACCCAGCCGTGGAGCGCCGACTCGAGCCGCACGACCGGCGGCAGGGCCTCGCGCCGCGCGCGCTCGAGACGGCTCAGCGGGGCGACGAGCGCGACCGGGTTCCCCTCGGGCTCCCGGTCGCGGATCTCGCGTAGGGCGCGCTCGGCGATGGCTCCGAACCGGGCCGGGGCGAGCCACGCGCGCACCGGAGTCGCGAGGCCGAGGACCACGCCGGCGAGCGTCGGGTGGATGTGCGCTTCGTGCATGCCGAGCCACAGGAGCGCGCCGACGGGCACGTAGAGAGCCGGGTGACGCACGCCGACGCGCTGCATCGTGAACACGGCGGCCAGGGCGGCGCCGGCGAGCGCCAGGCCCGACGGATCGAGACTTCCGGAGTAGAAGACCGCGATGACGGCGATCGCGCCGACGTCGTCGATGATGGCGAGCGCGAGCAGGAAGACGCGAACGGCAGGAGGAACGCGGTCGCCGAGCAGCGCGAGGACTCCCACGGCGAAGGCGATGTCGGTCGCCATGGGGATGGCCCAGCCGCGGCTCGCGGCTCCCTCGGGTACGAGCATCGTGTAGACGAGCGCGGGCACGACCATGCCGCCGAGCGCCGCCGCGATCGGGAGGACCGCGCGGCGCCAGCGCGACAGCTCGCCCGTGTGGATCTCGCGGCGGATCTCCAGGCCGACCGCGAAGAAGAACAGGACCATGAGTCCCTCGTTCATCCAGAACCGCAACGTCTCCGAGCTGCGGTGCCGGCCCACCGCGAGCTCGACGGGAGTCGACCACAGAGCCTCGTAGCTCGCGTGCCACGGGGAGTTCGCCCAGGCGAAGGCCACGAGGGCCGCGCCGAGCAACACCAGGCCGCCGGTGGTGTCCCGGTGCACCAGACGCAGGGCGCGTCGGCGTACGCGCACACCCGCACGGAAGGCGCGCGACCAGGCCTCCGGGGGCGGCTCGGGGAGCGGCTTCGATCCGTCGCTGTCTCGTTCCATGAGGGGGCGCGGCTGCAAGGCAGGTGCCCGCTCGTCGCGCGGGCGACGCGCCGATCGAGCTGCTCCGGGTGACGGATCTTCGGACAGTCCGTCGGATCGCCGTGCACCGCGACCAGGGCGGTCGGTCGAAAAGAGCGTCGCCCGTGCGTGGCACCGCGCCTGCACCGGGGGCGAGCATGACGAACCAACGCGCCCTCTTCGCTCTCCCGTTTCTCGTCGGCCTGCTCCACCACCCCGGAGGGGCCGCGGCGCAACCACCCCCACCGCCGCCGACGGGCTTCGTCGAGGCCACCGGGGCCTACGGCTTCCAGCTCGGCTCGACGCAGTACCTCCCGGACGGCTCTCCGCAGCAATACGAGCACCCCATGTTCCACGGGTATGCCATCGGCGCGACAGCCGGATACTTCCTCGCCCCGCAGCTCGCGCTGATCGCGAGCTGGGAGTACGCAGCCTCCACCTCCCGCGAGGGCGAGCTCGACGGCGTGCTGTCGCGGGTGCAGGCAGAGATCGACTACCACACGGCCGTGATCGGCCTGCGTCTGTACCAGCCCGCCGGCATCGGGCTCTTGCGCGCCGAGCTCGGCCTCGGCCTCCTGTTCCCCCACCAGACGCGGCTCGAGATGGAGTACGGGCCTGCGCTCGCGGCAGCCGGCATCAGCGGGACCGGCGTTCGCGAGGACGAGTACGGGCTCGGCTTCGGCGGACACGCGGTGCTCGGCTACGAGGTGCCCATCCACGGTCCGCTCTACGCGGCGGCGAGCCTGAAGCTGAAGGTGTTCCAGACCGACGACGACGGTGAGACCACGCGCCTGCGGAACCTGGTGACCGACTTCGGTGGCGAGCCGCCGGTCGCGATCGACGCGGACCTCGAGCACGGCGACGGAGGTGCCGAGCCGAGCACGCGCTCGGTGCAGGAGGCACGGCTCCAGCTCGCCCTCGGGGTCAGGTTCTGAGGGCTTGCAGGTAAGTAAATACTTGCTAACGTAGGCGGCGGTCGACGCGCTGGCTCGCACGGCGACACGGGGGCGATCTCGTCGCCGCTGCCAAGCCCGTACCGCGAGCTTCGCAAGCACGACATCGAGAGAGCTACGGCTCCCGACGAAACGAGCAAATCCACATGAGCAACGGTCGATACAACCTGGCCGCGGGGTTCCTGTTCCTCGCGGCGTTCATGGCATACGGGTTCCTGCTGGTGTACCTGCGTGACTTCGCGCCGGGCAAGGAGGAGTGGATCGCCTCGTACACGACCGGCAAGCACTTCGAGTCGCGGCTCGCGCACGTGCACGGCAACCTGTTCGCGGTCCTCAACATCCTCCTCGGGCTGGTCCTGCCGCGACTGCCCTTGGCCGAGGGGCGAAGGAAGGTCCTGGCCTGGCTCGGGCTTACCGGCATGCTGATGCCGCTCGGGATCGCGGCCGAGGTCTACTTCGGAGCACCGCCCGTGCTCGTGCTGCTCGGCGGGCTCGCCATGCTGGCGGCGATGCTGTGGGCAGGGGTGGCCGCGTGGAGGGCGAGGGGCGACGCGCCCGGCGAGTGAGCGCCAGCTGGCGATGCGCGCCTCACCCGAGCTCCTCTCCTGCCACCAGGCGGAAGCGCATCTCGCGGCTCCGCTTCACGAGGAGCACGGGCACGGTGAGCTCGGCGACGAGTCGCTTCAGGATGGCCGCGCGGCCGACGTCGAGCGGTCCGTGCCAGCCCGCCACGAGCACGCTCGCTCGCTTGCGTTTGGCGAGGTCGAGCACCTCGCTCGCGACGTCGCCCTCGGCGAGGCTGACGTCCTCGATGCAACGGCACTCCTCTCCCGAGACGTGGAGCAGGGCGCGGGCCACCATCTCCTCGAGCTGGCGCGGGTACTCGTGGTGGGGGGCATCGGGGTAGCGGGCCTCGGCCTCCAGGCCCTCGTCGTGGTGATCCGGGGCATCCACGTGGACCACGTGGACGCGGAGGTCGAGGGCGTTGGCCAGGCGCACGGCGAGCGCGAGCGCGTCGCTGCCCTCCCGCTCTCCGCTGATCGGGACGAGAAAACGCTCCCAGGGCAGTTTCTCGCGATACCCCGGAGGCAGCAGCAGGATCGGGACCGCGGAGCGCTCGGCGACGGCGCGCGTCACGTGACCCAAGGTCTTCGCGCCTTCCGGTCCCTCCGGCTCCTCGGAGCCCTCGCCGAGCGCGGTCATCACCAGCAGATCCACGCGGTGGCGGGCGATCGCGTCGAGGATCGCCTCCTCCGGCGGCTCGACCGCCTGGTGCAGCACGATGCGCGGCCAGTGCTCCTCGGGCACCCGGAGGCGCGAGAGCTCCTCGCGCGTGGACCGCTCCGTGGGGGTGGCGCTCAGGAGATGGAGCTGCGCTCCGAGGCGGGCCGCCAGCCAGCTCGCGCACGCGAGGCTCTGCGTCGCCCTGCGCGAGCCGTCGAGCGGCACCAGGATGGACTGGAAGGGGCTCATCGGGGCTTCCTCCTCTCGACGCTCAACGGGTAGCTCCGCCCGCGCCAGAGGAGCTGGAGCGCGACCTCGCGCCAGCGCTCCGGCAGGCGCGCCGCGGCGTCCTGCGCGACCGCGGGGCCGTCATCGGAGAAGTGCACCCCGAGGAATCCGAACACGAGGGCTTGCCAGGTCGCCCCCATGCACGCCGGGTGGACGCCGAGGGTGCTGTTGCCCATGCGGTTCGAGAGATCGAGGAAGAGGCTCTCGCGCCAGTAGCGCTCCGCGTCCTCCCGGAGCCCGAGCCGAGCGGCCACCGCCGCGTGGACTCCGGGCGACAGGCTGCTCCCGTGGTCGGTCCGGGGCTCGTAGTAGCGGTAGCTCGCGGCAACTGCTTCGCGCGGGAAGGCATCGGGGAACAGGTAGAAGAGCATCAGCACGTCGGCCTGCTTGAGGAGCTGCAGCTCGTTGATCCGCTTCCAGTCGAAGAGGCGGCTGACCGGTGCCTTGAAGCGCTCGCGCGACGGCAGGGGATACTCCTCGAGGTCGAAGAAGCCCTCGAACTGCTCGATCACGCCCTCGGCGTTCGGGCCCGGGACGTGGAGGTCGCGGGCGGCCTCGGTCCACTCGTGCGGCTCGTCGGCCGAGACGCCAAGGCGCCCGGCGAGGGCCTCCCACGCCTCGGGCGAGCGCGCCTCCATCCATGCGACCGCATCGACCGCGCGCTCCAGGTTGAACCTCGCCATGTGGTTCGTGTACGCGTTGTCGTCGACCGAGTGGTGGTACTCGTCGGGGCCGACCACGCCTCGGATGTGCAGCCGCGGCCCTTCGCGCGAGGCGCGGCTCGTCCAGAAGCGGGCCGTCTCGATCAGCATCTCGACGCCGTGGTCCCGGAGGAAGGCCTCGTCGCGCGTGGCCTCCCAGTACCGCCAGATACCGTGGGCGACGCCCGCTGTGACGTGAATCTGCTGAGTGCCCGTGAAGATCGGGATCTCCGCGCCGGTCGTCGCGAGCCGGATGGTCCGCGGCGTCACGTCGGCGCCCGTCACGGTGGACTCCCACGCGTAGCACGCGCCCCGGCAGCCCATGGAGCGTGCCCGGCGGCGGGCGCCGTCGAGTGTGTGGTGGCGGTAGCGCAGCATCGTGCGCGCCACCCCGGGGCGTGTGTGGATGTGGAAGGGCAGCATGAAGATCTCGGCGTCCCAGAACACGTGGCCCTCGTAGGCGCGGCCGCTCAGGGCGCGGGCGCCGACCGAGACCCTCGGATCGTGGTCGGCCGCGCTCGACAGGTGGTAGGCGTGAAAGCGCAGGGCCTGCTCGGTCGCGGGGCGGCCGGGAACGGAGATGTCGGCTCGCTCCCAGAGGTCCTTCCAGCGGGCGACGTGCGCCGCGAGGGCGTCGTCGAAGCGGTCCCAGGACTGCGCCAGCGCGTGGTCCAGCGCAGCCTCGAGGGGGGCGGCGCCGTCGCGGCTCGTGAAGACGGACACGGTGCGGCGGAAGGTGAGCGTCTGGCCGATGGTCGCCGCCACGCGCCAGCGCACGTCGTTCCGCCCGCCGCCCACCAGGGTCGCGCGGCTCACGAGGCAGAGCTCGAGGCCGGAGGCCGTCGTCCGGAAGCGTCGCACGTCGAGCCCGGGGGGCACGTCGTCGGCCGGGAGGGGCACGAGGTGCGGGTGCCGGGCCTCGAGGTCCGGGACGGCGAGGGCGGTGTCCAGCTCGACGGTGCCGGAGTGGTTCTCGAGGTGGATGGCGACCTCCTGCAGGAGCAGGTGGAGGTCGTCGAGCGAGGCGCAGCGCCAGGTGCGGACCCGGGTGCGCACGTCGGTCCCCGTCTCGTACCGGATCTGCGCGGAGAGGACCCCGCGGCGGAGGTCGAGCACGCGGCGGAGCTCCCGCGCGTGGGAGCCGACGAGGCCCAAGGGCTCGCCGTCCACCGTGAGCGCGAGGCGGAACGGGAAGGGCGCCGGCACGAGCTCGCTGTAGGGGTAGTCGCCGCGCTCCTCGGTCAGGAACTCGGTCTCGGAGTAGGGGAGGTCCGGGTGCTTGCGATCGTAGAGGCCGGCCACGAAGAGGTCCGCCCGCGATCCGGGCAGCGGCGCCTCCAACGTCCCCCGCACGCCGAGGTAGCCGTTGGCCAAGGTGAAGAGGCTCTCGACCTCGTGCTCGCGTGCGGGGTCGAAGCCCTCCTGCTCGACGCGCCACGCGAGGACGCTCTCGCGCTTGGCGCCGAGGCGCTCCGCGAGCTGCGACACGTCGACCTCGCCGAGGTCGGCGACCACCGCGTCCGCCCCGTTTCTGACGAGGGCCTCGCGGTTGCCGCCGCGGTCGACCCCGACCACCAGGCCGAAGCCGCCCCGGCGGCCGGCCATGACGCCGGGCGCCGCGTCCTCGACCACCACGCTGCGGGCGGGTGCCGCGCCGAGCCGCCTGGCGCACTCGAAGAACGGAGCGGGATCGGGCTTGCCGGCGAGCCCGAGGGCCGCGGCGTCCAGGCCGTCCACGCGCGCGTCGAAGCAGCCCTCGAGGCCGGCCGCCCGGAGCACCTCCCGACCGTTGCGGCTCGAGGTCACCACGCCGACCTTCACCCCGTGGGCGCGCAGGTCGCGGATCAGCGCCAGCGTGGACGCGAACACCTGGACGCCGTCCTCGCGCAGGCGCTCCACGAACAAGGCGTCCTTGCGCGCGGCGAGGCCGTGCACGCTCGCACGGCCGGGATCGTCGGTCGGATCGCCCTCGGGCAGATCGATGCCGCGGTCGGCGAGGACGCTCCGTACCCCTTCGTAGCGCGGCTTGCCGTCGACCAGGGCGAGGTAATCCGTGGCTGGATCGAAGGGGCGGTGGCTCTCACCCAGCTCGCGGCGGCGCTGCTCGAAGAACCCGTCGAAGAGCTCCGTCCAGGCAGTCGCGTGCAGCTCGGCGGTGCGCGTCACGACGCCGTCGAGATCGAACAGAACCGCGTCGAAGCCGGAGTCGTGCATGTCGTCGTGCTGCTCCATGCGCCACCTGGTCATCGAGCGAACGCGCCGGTGGCGTGGGCGAGGCGTGCGCGCGCCACCTTCGCCTCGGTGACGCTGTCGAGCAGCGCGCGTCGCGCGCGGGACAGGCCCGCGTCCGCCTCGAGGACCTCGGTGCTCACCGCGCGGCCTGCGCGAAGCTCGGCCAGCCGCGCCCGGTATTCCTCCTCGGCGGCCCGCACCGCGTCGGCCGCCGCGGTGATCGCCGCGCGGGCCGACCGGTACCCGGCGTGGGCCTCGATGACCTCCGCGCGGACGCGGTCGCGGAGCTGCTCCCGGTCGGCGGCGGTCAGGGCACGCTCCGCCTGCGCCTCCTCGGCGCGCAGCCCGGCCCTCCATGCCTCGTCCGGGGACCAGGTGAGGGAGGCACCGAGGCGCCAGCTCGGGTCGAGCCGATCCTGCGGCGGGACGACGTTCGGGTTGGGCTGCGCGTAGTCGAACGTGCCCGAGAGCGCGAGCCGGGGGTACATCCCCCCCCGCGTGGCCACCGTCCGGGCGGCGAGCGCCTCGTCCATCGCGCGCAGGGCCCGCATCTCCGGACGTGCGGCACGGGCGCGCTGCACGAGGGTCTCTCGCGCCAGCGGCGCGGGCGGGACCGTGGCGTCGAAGGGGTCCTGTACGGCGAACCCCTCCGGGGCGTCGATGCGCAGGAGCGACTCGAGCGCCGCCGTGGCGATCTCGACGCCGCCCTCGGCCCGGGCGACCGCGGTCCGCTCGGCGGCGAGGTGCGCCGCCGCCTCCATCCGGTCGCCGCCGGTGGCCAGCCCCGCCCGCTCCATCGCCTCGACCCGGTCGAGGTGCTCGGCCGCCTGCCGCTCACCGGCGCGCGCCACGCTCAGCGCGCCCCTCGCCTGCACGTACCGGTAGAACGCCTCCCGGCCGGCGAGGACGAGGTCGGCTCGCACGGCCCGCGCGGACTCCTCCTCGGCCCGGAGCCGGGCGCGGGACGCCCGGAGACTCGGGAGGACCTGGGTGAACCACTCGCTGAGCGGCAGGACCACCCGAGCCCTGAGCCCCATCTGGTCGCGCGGGATGATGAACTCCACCTCCCCGAGCTGCTCCTGCTGGGAGAGCAGTCCCTCGAGGAGCTCGCGGGCGGCTGGATCCTCCACCGAGGCCGCGAGCCGCTGGGCCTCCGCCGGATCGAACCCGGGCTCTTCGAGGACCTGCACCGTCCCGTCCTCGAAGCCTCCCACACGATCGTAACGAGCGGTGAGCTCGACGTGCGGCGCGAAGCCCGACCAGCCGAGGCGGACGCCCACCTCGGCGAGCGCGACGGCCGCTCGCGCGCGGGCGACGCGCGGCGACGCCACGGCGGCGAGATCGCCGGCGCGCTCGGCGGTCATGGGGACACCGCCCTCGAAGGCCGGCGGCGCGGGCACCTCTTCGCCCTGGGCGCGGACCCCGGAGACGGGACACAGCGTGAGGAGCGTGAGGATGCGTGCGGTGTGCGTCACGGCGTCACCCCATGGACTTGCGGAAGCGGTTCGAGGCGAACGCGAGGATCGCGAGGCCGACCGCGGCGAGGACGACGAAGTGGACCCAGAGCGCGCCGAGCCCCGCGCCTTTCAGCAGGATCGCCCGCAGGACCTCGACGTAGTAGCGCATCGGGTTCGCGTAGGTGACCGCCTGCATCCACGACGGCATGCTGTGGATGGGCGTCAGAGTCCCCGACAGCAGGGTGGCGGGCAGCATGAACACGAACCCCCCCATGAACGCCTGCTGCTGGCTCCGGCTCACGGCCGAGATGAAGAGGCCCACGCCGAGGGTCGTGAGCAGGTAGAGGATGGTCCCGGCCAGCAGCAAGAGGAGGCTCCCCCGGATGGGCACCTCGAAGAGCCACGCGCCGGCCGCCATGGCGAGGCCGAAGTCGAGCAGGCCGATGGCGAGGAACGGGAGCAGCTTGCCGACGATCACGACCCACGCCCGAAGAGGCGTCACCAGCACCTGCTCGAGCGTCCCCATCTCTCGCTCGCGCGCGATCCCCATCGCCGTCACGATGGTGGTGATCAGCATCAGCAGGATCGCCGCGACGCCGGGCACCATGTAGACGGCGGTGTCGAGGCCGGGGTTGTAGAAGAAGCGCGGGACCAGCTCCACGGACGGGCGACGCAGGAGCTCGGGGTGCCGGTATGCCAGCCAGCGTGCCTGCGCGTCGCCGTGCTCCCGCGCCGCGCGCGCGAAGTAGCCGCTCACGGCCGACTGCGCCACGCCGCTCCGGTTGGGGTCGCTCCCGTCGACGATCACCTGCAGATCGGCCTCGCCGGGCCGCACGAGGTCGCGCTCGAACCCGGCCGGGAAGAGCAGCACGACCGACGCCTCTCCGTTCTCGAGCCGGCGCTCCGCCTCGGCGACGTCGCGCGTCCGGCCGGCCTCGGTGAGCGTACCGTCCGCGAGGACGCGGCGGGTGTGTGTGCGCGTCGTCCGGGTGTCGTCGAGATCGACCACCACGGTCGGCACCTCGTCGACCTCGAGGTTCACGGCGTACCCGAAGAGGACGAGCTGCAGGATCGGCGCCCCGAGGACGAGGAACATCATCCGGCGGTCCCGGACGGTCTGGCGGACCTCCTTCACGACGACGGCGAGGAGGCTGGTCCACACCGTCTTCACGCCACACGCCTCCGGAAGGCGAGGGCCGAGAGGCCCACCATGACCGCGGCGAACACGGCCAGCGCCGCCGCCTGCGGCCAGAGTGTGGCGGCACCGTTGCCGCGCAGGAGCACGCCGCGGAGGCTCTCGACGTAGTAGCGCGCGGGGATGACGACCGAAATCCACTGGAGCACCCGCGGCATGTTCTCGATGGGGTAGATCACGCCGGAGAGGAGCATCGCCGGCAACATCGCGCTCAATGCGCCGGCCTGGGTGGCGACCATCTGGTTCCGCGTCACGACCGAGATGAGCAGCCCCTGGCCGAGGGCGCCGACGAGGAACAGGAGCGAGGAGCCGGCGAGGAACGCCAGCGAGCCTCGAATCGGCACTCCGAAGACCCACGCGCCCACGGCGAGGACCAGGAGCACGGCCACGACGCCGAGCCCGAGGTAGGGAAGGAGCTTGCCCACGACCAGCTCGAGCCTGCCGATCGGTGTCGCGAAGAGCTGCTCCATCGAGCCCTGTTCCCACTCCCGTGCGACCGTGAGGGCGGTCAGGAGCACCGCGACGATGGCGAGCAGGTACGCCGTCAGGCCCGGCACGAGGAAGAGGGCCGAGTCGCCAGAGGGGTTGAAGCGGGTCCACGCCCGCAGCTCGATGGGCGCGGACGTCTCGAAGCCGGCGCGCGTCGCCGCCTCGGCGCCCACGGTCCGGGCGATGGCCTCGGCCTTGCCGGACGTCTGGCTCGCGGTGTTGGCGTCCGACGCGTCGAGGACGAGCTGCAGCTCGGCCGTGCCGCCCCGCGCGAGCGTCTCCGAGAAGCCGCGTGGAACGACGAGCACGCCGACCGCGGCGCCCGAGCGGAAGAGCGCCTCGATCTCGTCGGGCGAGCCGATCTCCTCGACGAGGCGGAAGTCGTCGGGCCTGAAGAACGACGCGCGCACGTCCCGGCTCGCCGGCGTCCGGTCGTGGTCGAGGAGCGCCAGGGGGATCCGGTCCATGTCGAAGCTGACGCCGTACCCGAACAGGATCAGGAGCAGGACCGGCATGGCGAGCGCCATGTAGAGCGTCCGCGGGTCGCGCCGGATGTGGACGATCTCCTTGGCGGCGAGCGCCGCGACGCGCACGAGACGGGCCGGCATCACGACGGCGCCTGCTCCGTATCCGAGGCGACCACTTCGAGGAAGACGTCCTCCAGGGTCGGCTCGATCCGCTCGAGCGATGCAACGCGTGCTCCGGCCGACGACAGCGCGTCGCGGAGCCCCGCCTCGTCCCAGGCGTCGGGGTCGGAGCGCACGTGCAGGCCGGTGCCGAAGGTCTGGACGGCGATGATCCCGTCCTGCGAGCGGAGAGGCCCGGAGGCGGCCGAGAGGCCGTCACCCTGCACGGCGAACATGGCTCCCGGCACGTGCTCGCGCTTGAGGCCCTCCGGCGTGTCGAGCGCGACAAGGCGGCCGGCGACCATCAGGCCGACACGGTGGCAGTACTCGGCCTCGTCCATGTAGTGCGTCGTGACGAAGATCGTCGTCCCCTCCTGCGACATCTGCCGGATGAGGCGCCAGAAGCGGCGTCGCGAGATCGGGTCCACGCCCGCCGTGGGCTCGTCCAGGAAGACGACGCTCGGCTCGTGCAGGAGGGCGCAAGCGAGGGCGGCGCGCTGCCGGATGCCGCCGGGCAGGGTCCGCGTGACGGCGTGGAGGTAGTCCCCGAGATCCGTCAACGCGGCCACCGCGTCCACGCGGGCCGCGAGGTCTCGGCGGCCGATCCCGTACGCCCCGCCGAAGAACTCCAGGTTGTGGAGCACCGGGAGGTCCAGGTAGAGCGAGAACTTCTGCGACATGTACCCGATGGAGGACTGGACGGCCTCGGGCTCGTCGCTCACTCGGTGGCCGGCGACGGTGGCGTCGCCGGCCGTCGGCGCGAGCAGCCCGCACAGCATGCGGATGGTCGTGGACTTGCCGGCGCCGTTCGCCCCGAGGTAGCCGAAGATCTCGCCGCGCTCGACGTGGAAGCTCACCTCGGAGACGGCGGTGAAGTCGCCGAACCGCCGGGTGAGCCCCTCGGCGACGACGCTGTGGGCGCCGCCCGTCACGGCCGCTCCCCCGCGGGAGCGCCGCCGACCTGCGCCAGGAACACGTCCTCGAAGTCGGTGTGCGTCGGCTCGAGCCGCGCGCCGAGCTTCGAGACCGTTTGCGCCACGGCCTCGCGGCCGGCGGGCTCGAGCAGGACGCGCAGGCGCGCGCCCGCGGGAGAAGCGGCGCGGACGGCTGCGTGTCCGGCGAGCTCGGCGTCGACGCGTTCGCGGTCGCCGCCCACCACCTCGTAGGCCTCGAGCGCGAGGCGGCCGATGAGCTCCGACGGCGGGCCCTCCGCGATCAGCCGTCCCTCGTGGAGCAGCCCGACCCTGTGGCAGCGTTCCGCTTCGTCCATGTACGGCGTGGTGACGAGGATCGTCATCCCTTCGGCGCTGAACTCGTAGAGGAGCTCCCAGAGCTCGCGCCGGCTGACGGGGTCGACCCCGTTCGTCGGCTCGTCGAGCAACAGGACCTCCGGCTGGTGCAGGAGCGCGCAGGAGAGGGCGAGCTTCTTGTACATGCCGCCCGACAGGGCCGCGGCGCGGCGGTCGACGAACGGCTCGAGGCGCGTGATGGCCAGGAGGCGACGCGTGCGCTCTAGGTAGTCCCCCCGCGAGAGGACGAACAGGCGGCCGAAGAAGCGGAGGTTCTCCGCCACCGTGAGGTCTCCGTACAGACTGTACTCCTGGGGCATCAGCCCGAGGGCGGACCGGACGCGACTGCCCTGCTTCACCGGATCGAGCCCGAGGACGCGCGCGTGACCGGCGTCCGGCAGCAGGAGGCCGGCCAGGATGCGGATGGTGGTCGTCTTGCCGGCGCCGTCGGGGCCGACCAGGCCGTAGAGCTCGCCGGGCGCGACCGCGAAGGAGACCCCCCCGAGCGCGCGAACCGCGCCGAACCGCCGCTCGAGGCCGTCCGCCACGAGGGCGTCGCTCACGACGACTCCTGCGGAGGCAGCGTCACCTCGACGGGCATCCCCGGCCGAAGCCGCAGGTCGGGGTTGGGGACGTGCACCTCGATCGGGTAGACGAGGCGGTCGCGCTCCGAGCGCGTCTGGACGTTGCGCGGTGTGAACTCCGCCTCGGCGCCCACGGTCACGACCTCGCCCCGGAAGTCGAGGTCCGGCCAGGCGTCGGCCCGGACGGTCGCGGGCGCGCCGACCTCCGCGGCGGCGAGGTCGGCGTTCGGCAGGTAGAACGTGACCTCGACCGGATCGAGCTCCACCAGACGGACGAGGACGGCCCCGGGCGGGGCGAGCTCGCCCTCCTCGTAGTAGACGGCGTCGACCCAGGCCGCGCGCGGCGCGCGGACCTCGCACTCGCGGACCTGGATCCGGGCCCGCTCCACGGCCGCCTCGAGCGCGCGCGCCTCGCTGTCGAGCACCGAGACGCTCCGCCGTACGGCCTGTGCCTCCTCCGCGGCGGCGGTGGCCTCGAGCTCCCGGGATCGCTCGCCAGCGGCGGCCGCCTGCACCTCGTGGGCGAGCCGGTCCGCGGCGGAGCGGCTCTCGTCGACCTTGGCGGCGGTCGCGTGCCGGCCCATCTCCTCGAGGCGCCGGGCGTCCCGCTTGGCCGCACCCTCCTGCTCGGAGAGAGCGCGCCGCTGCGCGACCGCGGCGTCGCTCGAGGCCCGGGCGGCGGCCTCGCGCCGCTCGGCGGCCCGTGCGCGTGCGCCGCTGGCCTCGGCCTCGGCCCGGACCGCCGCGAGGCGCGCCTCGGCCTCGGCGAGGGCAGCCTCGGGCTCGGCGCAGTCGAGGTGCACGAGGAGCTGGCCGGCGTGCACGGCCGTCCCCTCCTCGGCGGGGAGGCGCTCGATGTGCGCTCCGACATGCGACGAGAGCTCGACCGGCGTCCCTTCGACGACGCCCGATCCGCCAGGGGGCGCTCCGAGGGCGGCCTGCTGGCGGTAGATGTACCAGCCGATGGCCGCGGCCAAGACCGCGACCAGGACGCCCGCTCCGATGAGCCACTTCGCCATCGCGCCTCGATCGCGTTTCTGCGCGTACCGACCGTAGTCGCAGGCCAAGACCCCGCAACGGACTCGGTGCGGGTGGTGGTCGTCGTCGAGTCGCCGGTGCGGAATGGACCCCGGCGGGTCGGTGAGGGGGGCGGGCGGCGGTCCGTGCTACACCCGTCGGCTGGACTGGAGGGGAACGGGATGCCGAGGCGGACGAAAGTGTTGGGCGTGGTGCTCGCGGGCGGCGAGGGGAGGCGGCTGTGGCCGCTCACCCGGGACCGCGCCAAGCCGGCGGTGCCGTTCGGCGGGAGCTATCGGCTCGTCGACTTCGCGCTCTCGAACCTGGTCAACGGCGACTGCCTGCGCATCGCGGTGCTGACTCAGTACAAGAGCCACAGCCTCGACCGGCACATCGCGCAGACGTGGCGCCTGTCGCCGCTGCTCGGCAACTACGTGATGCCGGTGCCGGCGCAGATGCGGTCCGGCAAGCGGTGGTTCGAGGGCTCGGCCGACGCCATCTACCAGAACCTGAACCTCATCCGGGACGAGCGGCCCACGTACATCTGCGTGTTCAGCGCCGACCACATCTACCGGATGGACCCTCGGCAGATGATCGACGCGCACGTGGCGTCGGGCGCCGGCGTGACGGTCGCGGCGATCCGGGCACCGCGCGCCGAGGCGAGCCGCTTCGGCGTGATCGACGCGGACGAGAGCGGGCGCATCACGCGGTTCCGCGAGAAGCCGGCGGAGGCCGAGGGCTTGCCGGACGATCCGGAGCGGATCCACGCCTCCATGGGAAACTACGTGTTCACCGCCGACACGCTGATCGACGCGGTGTCGCAGGACGCGGAGAAGCGGGACAGCCGGCACGACATGGGCGGCGACATCATCACGATGATGGTGGAGCGGGGCGAGGCGGCCGTGTACGACTTCCTCGACAACGAGATGCCCGGCTCGACGGAACGTGACCACGGCTACTGGCGGGACGTGGGCACGCTCGACGCGTACTACGACGCGAGCATGGACCTCGTGGCCGTGCACCCGGTCTTCAACCTGTACAACCGCGAGTGGCCCATCTTCTCGTGGGCGGGGTCGCAGCCGCCGAGCAAGTTCGTGTTCGATGACGAGGGGCGGCGCGGCGCCGCCTACGACTCCATCGTGTCGCCGGGGGTGATCGTCTCGGGCGGGACGGTGCGGCGTTCGGTGCTGTTCCAGGGCGTGACGGTGCACTCGTACGCCGAGGTCGAGGGCGCGGTGCTGATGGACGGGGTCGAGGTGGGCCGTGGCGCGATCGTGCGGAGGGCCATCATCGACAAGAACGTGAAGATCCCGCCGGGGGCGAGGATCGGCGTCGATCCGGCCGAGGACGCGGCGCGAGGCTTCACGATCTCCGAAGGCGGCGTCGTGGTGCTGGGCAAGGACGACGAGGTGCGCTAGTGCCCCACGAGGCCCTCCGCGTCGCGCTCCTCACCCGAGAGTACCCGCCCGAGATCTACGGGGGCGCGGGCGTGCACGTGGAGTACCTCGAGCGCGCGCTCGCGGAGATCGAGCCTCCGGTGCGCGTGCAGGTGCACTGCTTTGGGAGCCCGCGGGAGGGCGTGGCAGGCGCCTACCGCCCGTGGGACGCGCTCGGCGGCGACGCGCCGCACCTCGCCGCGCTGCGCACGATGTCGGTCGACCTCGCGATGGCGGCCGGCGTCGAGGGGGCGGACCTCGTCCACTCGCACACCTGGTACGCGAACCTTGGCGGTCACCTCGCGAAGCTCCTCTACGGCGTCCCGCACGTGATGACGACCCACAGCCTCGAGCCGCTCCGCCCCTGGAAGGCCGAGCAGCTCGGGGGTGGCTACGCGCTGTCGAGCTTCTGCGAGCGCACGGCCATCGAGGCCGCCGACGCGGTGGTCGCGGTGTCCGAGGGCATGCGCGCGGACATCCTGCGCGCCTACCCTGCCGTGGCGGAGGAACGGGTGGCCGTCATCCACAACGGCATCGATCCGGACGAGTACCGGCCCGACCCGCACACGCACGTCCTCGAGCGCCACGGCGTCGACCGGAGCCGGCCCTACGTCGTCTTCGTCGGACGCATCACGCGACAGAAGGGCGTCGTGCACCTGCTCGAGGCGGCGCAGCGCTTCACGCCCGGCGTCCAGCTCGTCCTGTGCGCCGGCGAGCCCGACACGCCGGAGCTCGCGCACGAGGTCCGCGAACGGGTCGACGACCTGCGCTGGGGTCGCGGCGACGTCGTCTGGATCGAGCAGATGCTCCCGCGGCCGGACGTCATCCAGCTCTTGAGCCACGCGCGCGCCTTCGTGTGCCCATCGATCTACGAGCCGTTCGGCATCGTCAACCTGGAGGCCATGGGGTGCGGCGCGCCCGTCGTCGCGAGCGCGGTGGGCGGCATCCCGGAGATCGTCGTCGACGGCGAGACCGGCTGGCTCGTGCCCTTCGAGCCCGGCGACGACGCGTTCGCCTCGCCGAAGGACCCGGGTGGCTTCGCGCGCGCGCTCGCCGACCGGGTCAACGAGCTCGCCGCCGACCCCGCGCTCGCCCGCCGCATGGGCGAGGCCGGCCGCGCCCGCGTCCTCGAGCGGTTCTCGTGGCGCGCGATCGCCGAGCGCACGGCGGAGCTCTATCGGAGGCTCGGCTGACGTGCGAGGTCCGCGGTGACGGATGGTCGGACACACTGTCGGATCGCCGGACACGATGGCGGGCGAGCGTGCGGCGCAGGTCCGTCGTCCGAAGGAACGAGGAGTGTGGCACCGCGCCTGCAGTAGGCGCGGGCATGCGAAGCCAACCGTCATTCGTCGGAGCGCCACGCCGGCGCCGCCGAGCCGAGCGCCCCTCGGTGCCGCAGGCGCTGCAGCAACGGGCTCTCGTCGTGCCTCGTCGAGGCTTGCAAGTAAGTAAGTGCTTGCTAACGTAGAGCGGTGTGGACGTGCTGAACCCGCCACGCGAGCTGCCTCGGGTCCCCTTCCTCGGCTCCGATCCCGGCCCGGGCGGGCCGGCACCGAACGGCGACATCGACCGGGTCCTCGACGAGACGCGGGCGGAGCTCTTCGGGTTCTTCGTCGCGATGCGTCTGGCCGTCGTCCCCGTCATCGTCGGGCTGCTCTGGTGGGTCGCGGCCGTCGAACCGGCGCCGTGGCGCAAGCTCGCGCTCGCGGTGCTGGGCACGGCGGTGCTGGTGGGCGCGGCATGGGAGCACGTGCGGCTGCGCCGGAGGGGCTCGGGTCAGCTCGCGATCGGGCTCAACGTCGCGGTGGTCGTCGTCGCGCTCATCATCGGCCTGGGGCTCACCGGTGGGCTCGCGAGCCCGCTCCTGCCGGTGATCGCGGCGGTCGCCCTCCTCGTCGGCGCCTTCGCGTCGCGGCCCATGGCCTGGGCGCTCGTGTCGGTGCTGGTGATGGCGGTGGTGGGGTTCGCGCTCGCCTCCCACCGCGCGGTCGAGCTGGTTCCGGAGGCGTTCCAGAGCTCGCCGGCGGCTGCGTTCTCCACGGCGCACCCGTGGACGCTGGCGGCGGTGACCGTCCTGGTGGTGCTCGCGGTCGCGCAGGGAGCGCGCCGCCTGCGGCGTGGCTACGACAACACGCTCCGACGCGCCGCCGCCGCACGCGAGGAGTCGCTCCGGCTCTACACCGAGCACACGCGCGCGCTCACTCTGCTGTCGGGTGCCATCGCACACGAGCTGAAGAACCCGCTCGCGAGCGTGAAGGGGCTGGCGGCGCTCCTCGCCCGGCGTGCGCAGGGCAAGGACGCCGAGCGGCTCGCCATCCTGCGCCGTGAGGTCGACCGCATCGCCGAGTCGCTCCAGGAGCTGCTCGACTTCACGCGTCCCGCCGTGCCCCTCGAGCCGCGGCCGACGGACCTGATGTTCCTGGCGGACGAGGTGGCGCGGATGCACGAGGGCCTCGCGCGCCAGCGTGGCGCCGCGATCCACGTCGTCGGCCCCGCGAGCGCCGTCGTCGAGTGCGACCCGAGGAAGGTCGAGCAGATCCTGGTGAACCTGATCCAGAACGCGCTCGAGGCGAGCCCCGCGGGCCGGCCGGTCTGGGTGCGAGTCGAGCCGGGGCCCTCGGGCGTCACGATCGCGGTGGAGGACGAAGGAGACGGGATCCCCGTGGACGAGCGGGAACGGGTGTTCGAGCCGGGTGTCACGGGTAAGCCCGCCGGCACCGGTCTCGGCCTCCCGGTGGCCCGAGGCCTGGCGCGCCAGCACGGTGGCGACCTGGTTGCTTCCGCGACTCCGAGGGGAGGGGCGCGTATGGAGCTGTCCCTGCGTCTCACCGTCGCCGCCGAGGAGGTCCGATGACGAAAGCTCGCGCACTGGTCGTGGACGACGACGACGGCGTTCGCTACACGCTGGCGGGAATCCTCGAAGACGAGGGCGTGGAGGTCGAGCAGGCGGCGGACGGCGAGGAGGCTCTCGACAAGCTCCGACCGGGCGGCTTTCACCTCGTGGTCACGGACCTCCGGATGCCGCGCATGGACGGGCTCGCGCTGCTCGACCGCATCCGCCAGGAGGCGCTCGCGCTCGAGGTGGTCGTGCTGACCGCGCACGGCTCGGAGCGGCACGCGGTCGAGGCGATGAAGAAGGGCGCCTTCGACTACTTCCGCAAGCCCTTCGAGCCCGACGAGCTGGTGGTCGCCGTCCGTCGCGCCATACGGTCGGTGCACCGGCGCGCCGAGGAGGAGCGGGCAGCGAGCGAGGAGAGCCTCTCGAGGTTCCTCGTCTTCCGGTCCGACGCCATGGGCAGGCTCGCCGTGCTGGTCCGCCGGGTCGCGCCGCGCGACGTGACGGTGCTCCTCACGGGCGAGAGCGGCACCGGCAAGGAGCTGGTCGCCGAGGCCCTCGTGCGGGAGAGCCGCCGCGCGGACAAGCCGTTCGTGCGCTTCAACTGCGCCGCCCTCAACGCCGAGCTCGCCGACGCCGAGCTGTTCGGGCACACGCGCGGCGCCTTCACCGGAGCGCACCGCGCCCGCAAGGGGCTCTTCCGCGAGGCCGACGGCGGGACCCTGCTCCTCGACGAGATCGGCGAGCTCGAGGCGTCCACGCAGGGGCGGCTCCTGCGTGTCCTGCAGGAGGGCGAGGTGCGCCCGGTGGGCGAGGACCGTGCGTTCCCCGTGGACGTGCGGATCGTCGCCGCGACGCACCGCGACCTTCGGCGTCTGGTCGCCGAGGGGCGCTTCCGCGAGGATCTCTACTACCGCCTGAACGTCGTCCACTTGCAGGTGCCGCCTCTGCGGGAGCGCCCCGAGGACATCCCCGTGCTCGCGCACCACTTCCTCTCGCGCGCGGCGCGCCGATTCGCCGTGCCGGAACCGGAGCTCGGCGACTCTCTGATGGAGCGCCTGCTTGGGTGGCCGTGGCCGGGCAACGCGCGCGAGCTCGAGAACGTGATCGAGGGGATGGTCGCCCTGTCACCGGGGGACCGGCTCGACCCGTCCCTCGTGCCCCTCGAGACGCCGGGCACGGCTGCCGGCGTGGGCTGTCCGCCCGGCGCCACCGACCCGCGCCTGCCGCTTCGGGAGCGGCTCGACGCGTTCGAGCGCCATCTGATCGCGGAGGCGCTCGTGGCCACGAACGGCAACAGGCTCCGCGCGGCAGAGGACCTCGGCATCAGCCGCGCCACGCTCTACGACAAGCTGCGCAAGCACGACATCGAGTGAGGTCGCGCGGGCGCGGTGCTCACCGGCGGCCGACGCGTGAGCCATGCCCACGGAAGACGAAGCCGCGGAACAGCGGGAAGGTGACGCCGGCGAAGACGGCGGTGCGCGACAGGGCCCAAGCGGCCAGGGGATCGCGGACGATCTCGGCGAGGACGGTGACGAGGAGGCCGTGTGCGAGGGCGCTGGCCCCGCTCACTGCGACGTAGCGCGGCGCCTCGGACGTCACCGGGCCCCGGCTCGCGAAGACCCAGCGGCGCTGCGCCACGAACCCGACGAGTCCGCCGAGAGCGGCCCCGGCGACCGCGGACGCCGTCAACGCGACCCCGGCACCGGCCATGGCGGCGAAGCAGGCGGCGTCGGCGCCGGTGGCGGCGAGGCCGGCGGCGGCACTGCGGAGCAATCGGGTCACGGCCCGGTCAGTCGTAGTACTCGTGGCCGAGGTGGGTGATCAGGTCTTCGCCGCGCATCCATCGGAGCATGTTCTTGAGCTTCATGAGCTGGACGAAGAGGTCATGCTCCGGGTAGAGGCCGGGCGCGGTCATGGGGCTCTTGAAGTAGAACGACAGCCACTCCTGGACGCCGCGCAGCCCCGCGCGCTCCGCGAGGTCGAGGAAGAGCGCGAGGTCGAGGACGAGAGGCGCGGCCAGGATGGAGTCGCGACAGAGGAAGTCGATCTTGATCTGCATCGGGTAGCCGAGCCAGCCGAAGAGGTCGATGTTGTCCCAGCCTTCCTTCTCGTCGCCGCGCGGCGGGTAGTACTCGATGCGCACTTTGTGATGGAGGTCGCCGTAGAGCTCGGGGTGTAGCTCCGGCTGCAGGATGGACTGGAGGACGCCGAGCTTCGTCGCCTCCTTGCTTCGGAAGCTGCCCGGGTCGTCCAGCACCTCGCCGTCGCGGTTGCCGAGGATGTTGGTCGAGAACCAGCCGTGGATGCCGAGCGCGCGCTTGCGCAGGCCGGGCGCGACGATGGTCTTCAGGAGCGTCTGGCCGGTCTTGAAGTCCTTGCCGGCGACGGGCACCGACCGCTCGCGAGCGAGGTCTCGGAGCGCCGGCACGTCTGCCGAGAGGTTGGGCGCCCCGTTGGCGTAGGGGACGCCTTCCATCAGGCAGGCCCAGGCGTAGAGCATGGACGGGCTGATCGCCGGATCGTCGTCGAGCATTCCGCGTTCGAACTGCCGAAGGGACGAGTGGACGTCGGTCGCGTCTTGATGCACCTCGGTCGACCCGCACCACACCGCGACCGCGCGGTCGACGCCGTGGGTGGCTTTGAAGCGGCGGATGTCCTCTCGGAGCGCCTCGGCGTGGTCGCGCTTGCTGCCGCCGCGCTTCACGTGCTCGCCACGCAGGCGGCGCACGTACTCCGGGAAGAAGACGCCGGGCATCGGTCGGACGGACTCGAGCTCCGAGCGGACCGCCTCGAGGTGCTCGCGGCGCAGGACCTTGGCTTCGAGGGCGGCTTCGTACGCGCTCAGTCCGTGGATGTCCCACCCACCGAACACGAGGTCGTCGAGGCTCGCGAGCGGGACGAAGTCCCGAATGGCGGGGGAACGCTCTTCGGTGCGCTTGCCGAGCCGGATGGTGCCCATCTGCGTCAACGAGCCGACCGGGAGCGCGCCGCCACGACGCGCGAGCAGCGTCCCTGCGACGAAGGTCGTCGCGACGGCGCCCATGCCGGGCAGGAGCACACCGAGCCGACCGCGGGGCTCTCGGATCTTCACGGGTTGGTACAACGTGGCCTCCAGTGTCGCGCGATGCCTCGAAAGGGCACGCGTGTCGACGGAGACTGGCGAACCGCGTGCCAACGCCTTCGCGAGCTGTTTTGCCCGGTGTGGGCACGGGCCGCTGTCGGAGATCCGGACACCGTGCCGGGTTTCCCTGCACCCGGTGCCGGGCGGGCCGCATCGCCGTCGTGGTTCCAGGCGGTTCGTGAGCTGGCACGCGGCGTGAAGGAGAGCCGACCGTGGCTTGTGTCGTGCGCTTCGCAGTCCCGCTTCTCCTCGCAGCCGCGGGCATCCTGAAAGGCGGCCGTCTGGACTACCTCGCGATCGCGATCGCATGGACGGGAATGGTCGCAGTCGGTCCGCGCGGCCGCCGCTTCGCCGCCCTCGCCCTGCCGCTGCTCGCGACGGGCGTGCTCTACGACAACTTCGGTCTGCTCGGCGACCTCCGTGGTCCGGTGCACGTCGGCGACGTGCGCGCGCTCGAGGCCGCGCTGTTCGGCATCGGGCCCGATCGCCGGCTTCCGAGCGAGTGGCTCTCGGCGAGGCCCCACCCCGCGCTCGACCTCGTCACCGGGCTCGCCTACATGACCTACCTCCTCGAGGTGGTGCTGCTCGCGTCGTGGTGGTTCTTCCGCGACCCGGAGCGCGCCGAGCGGCTCGCCTGGGGGTTCCTGATCGCGAACGTGGTCGGAATGGTCGTCTGGACGGTGCTGCCGGTGGCGCCGCCCTGGTACGTGGATCTCTACGGCGAGCAGGTCGTGCTGGACGCGCCGGCGAGCGCGGCGGGCGCGGCCCGGTTCGACGCGCTCCTCGGCATCGGCTACTTCGACGCCTTCTACGCGCGGAGCACGAACGTGTTCGGGGCGATGCCGTCGCTCCACGTGGCCTATCCGGTGCTCGCCGTCGCGGTGGCCTGGGGACTCGGGCGACGGTGGATCGCGCCGCTCGTCGGGTTCGCCGCGCTGGTCGCCTTCTCCGCCGTGTACCTCGAGCACCATTACGTCCTCGACGTGCTGGGCGGGGTGGCGACGGGGATCGCCGCCGAGCGCATCGTGACGCTGGTTCGCGCACGCATCGGGGCTTCCGCACCCGAGGGCGTGGCGGTCGAGGTGGAGGCGTGATGGAGGACCCGATCCTGTCGGTCACGCTCGGTCCGGCGCTGGCGCTGCTGCTCGTGCTCCTCGTGGCGCTCCTCGCCTACGGCGCGCGGCTGACGTTCCGAGGGCCGTTCGAGGACCCGGAGATGACCGCCCGCGGCTCGACGCCGCTGTTGCCCATGGGCGCGCGTCAGTTCTTCGCGTGGGTCTCGAGGCCCTTCGTGCGCGTTCTGGTCCGGACGGGGATCTCGGCGGATGCGATCACGCTGTTCTCGATCGCGCTCGCCGCCGGTGCCGGACTGGCCGTGGCGTGGGATCGGTTCGCCGTGGCCGGCTGGCTCTACCTCGCCACCGGGCTTTGCGACTTCTTCGACGGGCGGGTGGCGCGTGCCTACCGGACCGCCGGGCCCCGCGGCGCCGTCCTCGACTCCGTGGTCGACCGGTACGCCGAGGGCCTGCTCCTCACCGGGCTCGCCTGGTCGTACCGCGCCGAGCCCACCCTGCTCGTCGTCCTCCTCGCGCTCACCGGCTCCTTCCTGGTTCCCTATGTGCGCGCGCGCGCCGAGGCGGCGGCGGCCGCGACGTCGAACGTCGGCCTGATGCAGCGGCCCGAGCGCGTCGTCCTGCTCGGCACGACGCTCGTCCTGAGCCCAGCGGCCCAGGTGCTGGTCGCGCCCGGCGCTGACCTGCCGCACCACGCCCTGGCGGCGGTCGGGGTCGCGGTGCTCGGGCTTCTCTCCCACGCGACGGCGATCCACCGCCTCGTGCACGTGATGCGTGCCCTGAGCGCGGCGCCGCCCGTCGAGGAGCCGGAGGAGGACGCGATCGGGCCCGCGGTCGTCGTCGAGGAACCGGACCGCGGGCGCGCGGCCTGAGGGCGCATGCGGAGCCTCGGTGCGCTCGCCGCCTGGTCCTACCGACACCGCACGGCGGTGCTGGTCGCCGCCTCCGTGCTCGTGCTCGGCTCGGTGCTCGCCGCGCGACGCGTCCACATCGACACCGACGTCTCGGCGCTCCTTCCGGACACCTTCGAGAGCGTGCGGGACCTCGAGCGCCTGCGGCAGCGGTACGGCGGGGTCGGGTACGTCGCCGTCGTGGCGGGCGGGGCGCCGGCCGATGCGCTGCGGCGGTTCGCCGACGAGCTCGGCCCTCGGCTCGAGGCGCTTCCGACGGTGCGCTCGGTGGACGTGCGGCGGCCCGACGGACTGCTCCGGGAGCGCGCCCTCTACTTCGTGGACCGCGGCGACCTCGAGGCGGTGGCGGAGCGGCTCGAGGCGCGCCACGAGTGGGAGGTCGCGCGCCAGAGCCCCTTCATCGTGACGCTGGAGGACGAGGAGCCGCCGTCCCTCGACTTCGCGGACATCGAGCGCCGGCACGCGGAGGTCGCCCGCGCGACCTCCGAGGACGCGGTCGAGCCCTACTACCTGTCGGCCGAGGGCGACACGGTGGTCGTGCTGGCCCAGCCGACGCGGCTCGCCTCGGATCTCGGCTTCGCCCGGCGTGTCGTCGCGGACGTGCAGCGCACGGTCGAAGCGCTGAAGGCGGAGGGGCGCGCTCCGCCGCGCGTGGAGCTCACCGGGCGCTACGCGAAGCGAGTGGATCTGCAGCGCGTGCTCGAGGACGATCTGGGCCTGGCGACCGCGCTCGCCGCGCTTTTGGTCGGAGGGTATCTGCTGTTCCACTTCCGGCGGCTCCGGGCGCTGCCGCTCCTGCTCGCGCCTCTGGCGGCCGGGCTGACGTGGACGTACGGGGTGGCCGGGCTCGCCTTCGGCACGTTGAACGTGTTGACCGCGTTCCTCGGCACGATCCTCGTGGGGATCGGGATCGACACCGGCATCCACCTGCTCGACGGGCTCGACGACGCGCGCGCGCGCGGCCGCACGGGGGTGGAGGCGGTGCGCGAGGCCTACGCGCGGGTCGGCTTCGGGACGGTCGCGGCCGCGGCGACCACGCTCGGCGCCTTCCTCGCGATCGCGACGGCCGAGCTCCGCGCCTTCCGGGAGCTCGGGGTGCTCGCCGCCGTGGGCGTCGCGTGCGCGGTGCTCGCCTATGTGACGATCCTCCCGGCGCTGCTGTCGTTCGGGCGAGGGGCCGCCGCGCCCCTCCGAACGCGCGCGCACGCGTCGCCGCCCGGCCCCGCGGCAATCCGTCGGTGGGCGGAGCTGGCGCTCCCCGCCGCTGCGGCTCTTCTGCTCGCCGCCGCCACCGGCGTGCCGCGGCTCTCGTTCGACTACGACTTCGCGCACCTGGACGACGCGGGGCTCCGCTCCTACGAGCTGGACCGCGAGGTGAATCGGCTGCTCGGACGGTCTCAGACGCCGCTCGTGGTGCTGGGCGAGCAGCCCGGCGACGCGGCGGCGGCGGCGGCGGCCATCCGGCGCCGCAAGGAACGACTCGGCGAGGCGAGCGGCGTCGCGCGGGTGGTCACGGTGGCCGACCTCGTGCCCGAGGGCCAGGCGGACACGCGCCTCGTCCTCGACCGCATCGAGCGGCTGGTCGAGCGCGTGGATCGGATGAGCCTGGACCCGCCCTCGCGCGAGCGCATCGAGGCCTGGCGGCCGCTGCTCGACGCGGCTCCCTTCGGGCTGTCCGATCTGCCGCGGGCGATCCGCTACGCCTTCGACCCCGAGGGGACCGGCGTGTCCGAGATCGCGCTGGTGTTTCCGTCGGTGAGTCAGAGCGACGGTCTCGCGGCCGTGCGGCTCGCGCGTGAGCTCCGCGGGCTGCGCTTGCCGGGCGGCCGAACGATCTCTGCGGCGGGCGAGGGCATGGTGCTCGCCGACGTGGTCGAGAGCGTCCGGGCCGACGTGCAACGCATCACGATCGGCGTGGCGATCGCGATGCTCCTGACGCTGACGCTGGTGCTCGGGGGGCTCGTGCGTGCGACCGCGGCGCTCGTGCCGGCGGCGACGACCCTGGTGGTGACGCTCGGCCTCTTGCCGTCGCTGGGGCTCTCGCTCGACTACATGAACGTGCTGGTGCTGCCGATCCTGCTCGGGATGGGGGTGGACGGCGGCGCGCACATGGTGTCGCGATGGATCGCCGGCGACGAGCTCGGCGACGTGTGGCGGAGGACGGGCCGCTCGATCGCGGGCGCGACGCTCACCTCGGCTGCGGGTTTCGGGGCGCTGCTGATCGCCGACCACCCGGGCCTCGCGTCGGTCGGTCGCCTCGCCGTCCTGGGCCTGGGCGTGAACCTGCTCGCCACGCTGATCGTGCTCCCGGCCCTGCTCGCGCTGGCGCCGCGCCCCGTGTCCTCGCCGCCGATCTGGGCGTACGTGGCCACCCTGGGACGCGTGGGGCACGCGCGCTTCGCGCCGGGAACCCTGGGCGCGCTCTTCGCGGTCCCCGCGGCGGCGGCGCTCGGCGGGGTGGGCTGGCCGTGGCGGGTCGCCGTGGTCGCGGGCGCGGCCGTGGTCGCGACGGTGGCGGCGCACCGGTACGCTGCGCAGAGCGACCGCGACGACCCGCAGGAGGTCGTCGTGGACGAGCTGGTGGGGGCGCTGATCGCGCTCGTCGCCGTTCCGCTCCACGTCGCGTGGATGGCCGCCGCCTTCGTGCTCTTCCGGTTCTTCGACATCGTGAAGCCCGGTCCCATCGGCGTGGTGCAGCGGCGGGTGCACGGCGGGCTCGGGATCGTGGGCGACGATGTGGTGGCAGGGCTCGCCTCGGCGGCTGTGCTCGGAGCGGCTCGGTGGGCGCTCGGCGCGTGACGGGCCGTGAAGCGCCCGCCCCCCGCGAGGATCGGATCGCCACCGTCGCGCTCGCGCCGGCGCCGATCCGATCCGGTGCACTGCCCCGCCGCCGTGCCCCGTGCGGGCGCGCCTGCGGACTCGGATCGCGCTGCGCAAGGCGAAACCGGAGGCACGGCGATTGCTCATACGCCGGCAGCATGACCGACACGACCAGTCCCGAGCTCGTCGACCGCTTCGACGCCGCCGCCGCCCTGTCCCGTGCGGGACGTCACGAGGAGGCGCTCGCCCTCTGGAACCAGTTGCTCGAGCCCGACGCCGAGGAGGTGGCCCGGCGGAGGCGCGAGGGAGCACCGATGATGTCCGGGCGCTTTCTCGGAGTGTCCCTCATGCGCCGCGCGTGGGTGCTCATGGACCTCGGGCGCCACGCCGACGCCCGGGCGGCGCTCGAGGCGACGATCGTCGAGGCGTGCCTGAGCCAGCTCACGACGACCGAGCTGTACGAGTACTTCTTCTCGCTCGCCAACTGCTGCGGGCAGGTCGGGGATCTCCGTGCGATGGACCGTGCCATGACCCGGGCGATCCACCTCGCGGCCGACGAGCTGGGGGACGCGGCGCGTTGCCAGCTCTGCTGGCACAACCTGATGCAGTGGGGCCGGCGCGCGGAGGCGTGGCGGTACCTCGCCAAGGAGTGCCCGACGGCGGTGCGCTTCGCCGAGAACGCGGGCCTGGCGCGCCTGGCCGCCGAGGCGCGGAGCACCTTGGCCGAGGCCCTCGAGCGCCTCTCGCGGTAGACCTATCGGGTCGAGCCTGCCCCTCCTGCCCGCGTCGCTTCTGGTCAGCGTTCTCAGCAGGGACGGGGCGTCCGTGGCAGGCGCTCGTGCGGTGGTAACAGCGCGCGCTTCACTGCTTCGATGAGCTCGAGCACGTTGAACGGCTTCGGGAATACGCCCACGACGCACCGCGTCCCGAACAGGGACGCGGCGTCGGGCGAGGACGAGACGACGAGGACGGGCGTCTCGATGCTCGCTCGTTGCGCCAGACGCAGGAACGTCCAGCCGTCGACGACCGGCATCTCGAGGTCGAGCAGGACGAGGTCGGGCTCCTGCCACCGGTAGACGGCCATCGCCTCGCCGCCGTGGCACGCCTCGATGACGTCGAACCCGTGCTGCTCGAGGACTGCCCGGGTCGTGCGACGCACGCCATCATGGTCGTCGACGACTAGGATGGTGGCACGCCGTGCCTCGGTACCTCCCCCCATGCGGTCGAGTGTACACGCGCGCACGGCGCCTCGCTTCACCCCTGAGGGTGAGGTCTTGGAGAATTCTCATGCGGACCCTGCTGTGGCGTTTCGCCACACGTCGGTCCCAGGGTGCGGTCAGCCCTGCTCGCGCATCGCGGAAGGCGCCGCCTTGTCTGCCCAGTCGCGCATGAAGTCGGCCTCCTCGGCCGTCGGCTCGCGGTCGAAGATGGCGTTGCGGTGGGGGAAGCGGCCGAATCGCCGGATGATCTCGAAGTACTTGTCCGCCTGCTCGATGCCCATGGCGAAGACCGGGCGGAGCTCGGGCGGGGCGTCGTCCGAGAGCTCCCGCATCGCCCGCCTCGAGCGCGCTTGCGCGTCGAGATCCTCGGCGTGCATGAGGGGCATGATCAGGAATTGCCGGTGCTCGAGGGGCAGGTTGCGGTGTCGGCCGGCCTCGAGCACCTCGCGGGCGAGCGCGCGGGCGCGTGCGTCGCCGGCGTAGGCCTTCGGGGTGTCGCGGTAGATGCTCCGGGGGAACTGGTCGAGCAGGATGATGAGCGCGATGCGCCCCTCGGAGTCCGCGGCCCAGTCGTCGAGCCGGCCGGCGAGGGCGTCGTCCACGGTCGGGCCGAACCGTTCGGCGATCTCTCGGTCGAGGTGCGGGCCCCCCTGGTACCACCGGCGCATCTTCTGCCCCAGCTCCTCGGCGGTCCGGGCCGGCGCGTCGCCGAACCAGAACGAGAGGACGTCGTGTCGTGTCGCCATGTCGGATCCCCGGAGCGAGAATCGGAACGTAGGGTCCCACCGCCGACTGCGCCACGGGGGACGGGCGGGCCGTGTCGTGCCAGGGTGTGCCGAAAGCGAGAAACCGAGGTCCGTCCCCTATTGAGCCGTCTCGTGCCAGGGTGTGCCGGAAGTGAGAAACTAAGGTCCGTCCCCTATGAGGTGGACGGGGGCGCCGGTGTGGAGGGTGGCGCCGGGGGTGGTGTGGAGGGCGTTCCAGCCGAACAGGACTTCGTTGCCGCGGCGGCGGTAGGTGGCGAGGGTGCGCAGGGGCTCGGCGCCGCGCGTGGCGGTGGCCGGGTCGACGGTGGTGATGGTGCAGCGGCTGCACGGTTTGACGAGCTCGATCTCGACGTCACCGGCGCGCAGGCGGGTCCAGTCGTCCTCCGCGTAGGGGGCGGCGCCCGAGACGACGATGTTCGGGCGGAAGCGCTCGATGGTGAGCGGCTCGTCGACTCGCGATCGGAGGTCGTCGAAGGAGGCGCGGCCGAGCAGGAGCAGGGGGAAGGCGTCGGCGAAGCCGACGCGGCGGCCGGCCGGCGCGTATTTCGGGTCGACTTGCCGCACGCTCTCGTCGGGCATGAACACGATGGACGCCCGGATGCCCAGGAGCTCGCTCACCCACGCGCTCGCCTCGCTCCCCGCGTGCACCGCGTCGCACTCGTCCCGCCAGACGCGGACGCGCACCCGCTCGGACCCTGCGGGTGGCTCGAAGGGGAGGTGGAGCCGTCCGAGCTCCGGCGCGTCGAGCCGGAGACCCTCGGCGCCGAGCGCCGTCCGCGCGAGGGCGAGCCGGGGGTGCTCGCGCTGGGTGACGAAGCGCCCGCCGGCGTCGACGACCATCCACCGCCGATCCCACCGAATGCCGCGGTCGTCGAGCGTCGCCTCCGCGAGCCGGATCGGCGCGGCGGACTTCAGTGGAAAGACGTAGAGCGCGTCGACGTGCATCGCTGGTCCGTAACCTGCCACTCGGTCGCCGATCTGTACATCGTCAGTGACGGCCGCGCCTGCGCCCGAAGGCGAGGTAGGCGGCGAGGCCGAGGGCGATCACGACCGCGGCGCGGAGGTACACCTCGAGCGGGTACTGGAGCGTCATGGCGGCGCACACCAGGGCGCCGAGCCAGGGCGTCGCGCGGGGCGTCACGAAGCCGCCGGGCGCCGCAGGGCTCCGCCGCTTGACGACGACGAGCGCCACGTGGAGCGTGCCGAAGACGAGGAGGAGGAGGAGGCTCGTCGTCTGGGCGAGGACCTGGACACCGCCGGAGATCGCGAGGAGGGCCGCGAGGGCGAAGACGGCGAGGACGGCGACCCAGGGGGTGCGCCGCACGGGGTGGACGCGCCCGAGGACGGCGGGCACGAGCCGCTCGCGTGCCATCCCGTAGGTGAGGCGCGAGGCCATGATGAGGTTCAGAAGGCCCGTGTTCGTGATCGCGAGGATCGCCACGATCGCGAAGACGGTGGGCGGGACCGGGACGCCGGCGGCGTCGAGCACGGCGAGGAGCGGCGCGTCCGACCCGGCGAGGCGCGCGGTCGGGACGGTGAGGAGGGCTGCCGCGGTGACGCCCAGGTAGACGACGGTCGTGACGGCGATGGCGATGAGGATGGCGCGCGGCAACACGCGCGACGGGTCCTTCACCTCCTCGGCCACGTTCACGGTGTCCTCGAAGCCGATGTAGGCGAAGAACGCCACGGTCGCGCCGGCGAGGACGCCGTCGAGGCCGGCGGACGGCGCGAGCGCCGGTGCGAGCTCGCCCGCGGGCTGGCCGACGGCGAAGCCGACGCCGACGGCGAGCACGACCAGCAGGCCCGAGAGCTCCACCGCCGTGAGGGCGAAGTTCACGCGCGTGGACTCGCGGATCCCGCGGTAGCTGAGCCAGCTCACGACCGCGAGGAGGGCGATGGATCCGATCAGCTCCGGGATGCGGACGAAGACGTCCAGGTACCCGACGAAGGCGCGGGAGATGGCCGCGGCCGAGGTGATCCCCGAGGCGAGCACGAGGAAGCCCACGAGGAACGCGACGCCCGGCCAGCGGAACGCCCGGCGGCAATACGCCGCGGCTCCTGCGGCGACGGGGTAGCGCGAGACCAGCTCGGCGTAGGTGAGCCCCGTGAGCGCGGCGATGAGCGCGGCGACCGCGAACGAGATCCACGCGCCGCCGCCGGCGAGCCCCGCCACGCGGCCGACGAGCGCGTAGATTCCCGCGCCGAGGATGTCGCCGACCGCGTAGACGGTGATCGCGAGAAACCCGACGGTGCGGTGGAGCTGGGGCTCGCGGTCGGGCCTCACGGCACGCCACTTGTCCCCGGCGGGCGGGGGAGCAAGCGCGCGTCAGAGGCGGTAAGGGAACTGCACCTCGAAGCGGTCGCGGGCGAAGGGCTCGACGCGCGCGCGGCTCACCACGCGGGCGATGCACGATCCCGTCGCGGACCAGGCCAGGTCCCCGTCGATCTCGACGCGGTGGACCCGCCCCGTCGCGCCGTCGAAGACGACGCGCGTCGTCGCGCTGGAAGCGTCCACGCCGGGCTCGCGACACGAAGCGACGTCGCCCGCGAGGCCGCGCAGAGCCGAGGAGATCTCGGTCCGCGTCGGCGTCTCGCGCACCGGCGCGGTGGGGTTGGTCGCGCGATCGAGCAGGGCGTCGATGGAGTCCTCGCGCGCGGGCGCGGCCACGCCCGCGGCCGCCGGGTCGGGGCGAGGACGCGCAGGACGGCGCCGAGCGCGCGAGCCGGTCGCCGGGGCCGCAGCCCCGGTCGCGGCCCCGGTCGCGGTCACGGCCTCGGCCTCGGTCGCGGCCCCGGTCGCCGCCTCGGCCTCGGCCTCGCTCGCACCCTCGGTCGCGGCCCCGGTCGCGGCCCCGGTCGCGGCCTCGGCCCCGGTCGCGGCCTCGGTCGCGGTCTCGGTCTCGGTCGCGGTCGCGGTCGCGGCCTCGGTCGCGGCCCCGGTCGCGGCCTCGGCCCCGGTAGCGGCCCCGGTCCCCCCGCGAAGGGCCAGTGCGAAGGCGGCGGCCGCGAGGACCAGCGCGCCGGCCGACAGGAACAGCGGCGTCCGCGGCTCGGCGGGCCTCGGCGGAGGCGCCAGCCACGGCGACGCCGGGGGGATCGAGCGCGGGTCACCCAGGAAGGGCAGGTCGTCGAGGATGGGGAAGCTCGTCCGGCTGGTGCGACTCATCGTGTGCTCTCCGTCGTCGTACAGGGAAGGGCCGCGGCGCCCCGTCCGCGGGGGTGGGGAGGAGGGACGGGACGGGGCGCCGCGGGTCTCGGTAGATCGATCAGTGACCGTGGCGCTGGTGGCCGCGGCCGCGCGACAGCTCGTGACCGCGGCCCAGGGTGTGGCCGAGCCGACGGCCGCGCGTCTCGTCCGGGCTCATCGCGTCCTCGCTGGCGTGGGCAGGGCGCTCGTTCGCGCGCTCGGCCCGCCGGCGTGCGTGATCGTTCGCGCGCTCGTTCGCGCGCTCGGCCCGCCGGCGTGCGTGATCGTTCGCGCGCTCGTTCGCGCGCTCGTCGTGCTCGATGTCCGGGTCGGCAGGCCGCGCCTGCTGCAACCCGAAGGCGCGCCGCAAGTCGATGGCGGGAACGTCTGCGCGGCGGGGGAGTGCCTCGGCGGCCTCGGAGACCGGAGCGGACGGCTCGTCTTCCACAGCCGCGGTCCCGGCCACGCCCGACGCGAGCAGTCCGGCGAGGGTCCAGGGCTTCAGGAATGCGAAGTTCATCATGTTCGGCTCTCCTTGTCCTTGGCGGGGTCTCCGCCCGTTCAGCGAGTACCGACGCGCGCTTTCTGAAGCGGCGCTGAAGCCACGTCAGATTCTGTAATTCCCCTTTGCTGGCGGGGCCTCCCTTTCCCCCCGGACCGACCGGGACTAGGTCCCACACCGTGCTGGAAGGACGCGTCAGGCTGCTCGCGGGGGTCGGGCTGGGCGGGCTCACCGCCGCGCTGGCGGAGGCGCACGGCGATCACCCGGCGCTCGTCGCCGACGAGCCCACGCCCGGCCTGCCGCCGCGGCGCACGCGATCGTTCGCCGACGTCGAGCACGACGTGTCCCGCCTCGCCGCCGCCCACCTCGCGCTCGACCACGCAGCCGAGCGACGCGTCGCGGTCGCGATCGACAACCGGGTGGACGTCGTGCTGCACGTGCTCGCGCTCGCGCGCGCGGGCGCCGTCCCGGTGCCCGTGAGCCCGCGGCTCGAGCCCGCCGAGCTCCGCGCCGTGCTCGAGGAGGCGCGGGTGAGCGCCGTCGTCGCCGACGGCCCGCTCGGCGAGGGCGCCCGCGGGCTCGACGTGCGCTGGTGCTGGACCGGCGCCGGCGACCACCCGGACGCCGGCGCCGATCTCGCCGTCTGGCTCGCGGCGCACCCCGGGGCACGCCTCGTCGAGGGCGCGCCGCGGCCGGACCCGGACGCGCCGGCGGTCCTGCTCGCGACGAGCGGCACGACGGGCCGGCCGAAGCTCGCGCGGCTCACGAGCCAGGGGCTCCTCGGTATCCTGCGCTACGCCGCCGCCGTCCCTCTCGGCAACGCGCGCGGGCCGCGCGCCGGGCGCGACGCGCTCCTGTGCGTGCTCCCGCTCGTGCACGTGATGGGGCTCTCGGCGGTGCTCGGCGGGCTGTGCGCCGGCGTCCGCACGATCCACCTCGCCCGCTTCGACCCGGACCGGGTGCTCGGCGCCATCGAGCGCGAGCGGCCGAACGCGTACGTGGGCGTCCCCACGATGTACGCCGATCTCGAGGCGCACGGGGCGGCCGAGCGCGACCTGTCGAGCGTGCAGCTCTTCGTGAGCGCGGCCGACGTGATGCCGCCCGACCGCGCCCGGAGGTTCCAGCGCTACGGCGCGCTGGGCCACGTCTTCGGGAGGCGCGTCGGCACCGCGGCGTTCGCGGACGTGTACGGGATGGTCGAGCTGTCGGGCGGCGCCGCCGTCCGGCTCTACCCGCCGTCGCTCGCGCGCGGCCTCGAGCTGCCGCCGGTGGCGATCACCTTCCCCGGGTTCGAGCCGCGCGCCGTCGACGAGGCCGGCGCGCCCGTCGGCTGGGGGACGCCCGGCCGCCTGCAGATCCGCGGCAAGGCGGTCTTGCGCGGCTACGAGGGGCGGGGCTCGGCGCTCGACCGAGAGGGCTGGTTCACGACGGGCGACCTCGCGCGCGTGTGGCCGGGCGGGCTGCTCACGTTCGTCGGCCGCAGCAAGGACCGGCTCAAGGTGGGAGGCTTCTCCGTGTTCCCCGCCGAGGTCGAAGAGATCCTCCGGACGCACCCGGCCGTGCGCGAGGTGGTCGTGGTGGGCGTGCCCGACGAGCGGCTCGGCGAGCGGCCGGTGGCGCTCGTCGTGCCGCGCGGCGAGGGCCTCGACACCGAGGCGTTCCTCGCCTGGACGAAGGGGCGGGTCGCAGGCTACCGCCGCCCGCGCGAGGCGCTGGTCGTCGACCACGTCCCGCGCGGCAACCACGGCAAGCTCGACCGCGAGGCCGCGACGCGCATGGCCGTCGAGCAGCTCGAAGCGTGAGCGCGCCCCCGCGCGACAGGTCCATCCGGGCGCGCGCGTCTTGGCGGACCGGACCGATCGCCGGCTCAACGGGCGTTGATCGTATCCCGCCGACGCCCCAACGATGCCCAGCCGCCGAGCGCCGCCGAAGCGCGCTTCGTCGCGACGAGCGCGTGAGGCTCACTCCGGGCGGAGCGCGTCGTAGCGGATGAACTGCACGGTGAGGGCCTCGGTGCCGGGGGTCATGACGGGCTTGGGCGCGATGGCGACCTCCTCCGGGCCGACGTATGCGGCCCACGGCTTGATGAGCTGCGTGTCCGGCGGCAGCTCGACGACGCCGATCCGGCTCCCGCCGGCGTCGAAGACGACCACTTCGAGGCCGCCCTCGGCGCGCGCTTCGATCGCCACTACGTGCGCTGCACCCAGGTGCGGCCGGCTGAACGCAACCTCTCCGAGGAAGGTGGGAACCAGGGCGGCGGCGTCTTCCGTGTAGGGAGAAGCCCAGAGCTCGATCCGCTCTGCCCGCGCCCCATCCCAGCCGATCAGCTTCAGCCAGGCCATATGCCGGCCGTCGGTCGAGAGATGGGCGACAGAGATGCCGTCGATCGGGAGAAACGGCCGCGTCGTGCCGCCCGCTGTGCCGACCCGAACCTCGATCGGCAAGGCGCGATGCCGCACGAACATGGCGTCCTCAACGGCGTCGTCGAGGTGGGTGGACCGCGGCAGATCGAACGTGGAGCTGACGATGTCGCCATGCTCGTCGAGCAGGATGACCTCGTATCCGGGCACGAGCTCGGCCGCCAGGTGCGACTCAGTGACCCGCATCCGTTGCACAGGCCTGTTGCCGCCGACGTCGTCGCGGTCGAGCACGGCCGTCACCGCGAGGGAGTCGGCCGGCGCCGCGAGCGTGCCGGCGAGGAAGGTCTGGTCCTGGACGAGGTCGGGAGTCTCCCAGCGCAACACGGCGAGCGCGAACCGCCCCCCGCCGAGCATGATGGGGTTTACCCCGCAGACGATGTCGTCGTATCGGATCTTCGGCACGCGCACGACGGCGACGATGGCGCCGTCGTCTCGCGCGATGACGAAGGTGCTCTGGTCGGAGGTGTTGCCGCGCCAATAGCTGAAGTAGCCGTGGGCCCCGTCGTGGAAGCCGG
>JBDIVX010000009.1:0-88154 GCA_039794305.1 Candidatus Neutrinellum sp. | reverse complement strand
GCCTTCAGCTCCTCGACCTCGCTGCCGCCAACCACGACCTCACGAGATCACACCTCGATCTGCCTGTCGATCCCCGATCTCTAAGTGATCGAGATGATCCGCATCTCGCGGGGGCTGAACGGTTACGAGCGGGTGACCTCGTGGTGCGCACCATGGAGTAGGCGGCGGCGGAACGACGCTGTCTGCCCGCGGATCTTCCGCAGGACGCCGTTCCTCTCTTCAAGGATCTGATCGGAGGCGTTCGCGACGGCGAGGTCGCCTTCATTCAGCGCCCGGGGGCCCACGCTCGGAAGGTCCTGGTGACGCGGGAAGCGCATGACTTCCTGATGGACCAGGTGCAAGTCGTCGGGCACGCGACCCTTGTCAGCTTGCGAGGCCAGGCCGCCGTAGATGTCGAGGATCTCGGCTCCGTGGAAGTGCGGTTCGAGCCCGTCCAGGAGCGCGTCATCACGCACGCGCTTCACGAGCACGAGCGAGTGATGGTGCGCGTCAAGGGCCGCGGTACGTTTGATCCGGGCACGGGGCGGGTGAAGGCCGTGCACGAGGTCGAGTTGATCGAACCGCTCGAGGCAGCGGCGGCGGGGTACGACGCGAGCGCCAGACCTTCGTGGCAGATCGTCGCGGACATCGCGAGCGGGGTGCCCGCGGAGGAGTGGAACGCTGTGCCCGATGACCTGAGCGAGCGGGTCGACTACTACATCCATCCGGGGGCCCGCGATAGCCAGGACTATTCCTAGCGTAGTCTTCGCCGACTCCTTCTACCGGGGGCGCTGATCAGTCCCCGTGATCGGCACCACCAACCCGTCATGGAGAACGCACGTACGGGTGACGAGCCGCCCGATCAGAGCGTCACGGGGCGACCCGCGCGATGGTCGGCGATGACCCGCGCCAGCTCCTCACGGGCGCCCGGATGCATCGTCTCCGCGATCGCCAGCGCCGTCTCCTCGTCCTCGGGCGTGAAGGCCTTGGTGATGACCCGCCCCATGTCCACGAGATCCTGCTGCCGGTCCAGAACGCTCCGGTGCGGCGAAACGGCCGCGTGGAACTTCGCGGCCACGAGCGCGCCACGGGTCGCGATACGCACCGGGAGACCGAGCACGGTCGCCGGTTCCGTCGATTTCGAGATGGCGCGGAGCGTTGGGTTGGCCTCGTTCTCGACGAGATCCGCGATCGACTCGTCACTGCCCGGCGTCGCCCCGGCGGGGTATACCCGGATCATCCCCGGATGCCGCGTGATCACGTAGCCGCGCGCCTCGAGCGCCCGCGCGATCCGACCCGCCTTCCGGCGCGGCACGAGCATGTCGACGTCCACCGTCGCGCGGGGCTGGGCGTGGTAGCCCACCGCGATGCCGCCGACGAGGCAGTGGTCGGTGCCGACCTCCTCGAAGACGTCGGTCAGCACTTCGATCATCCTCGCGCGGTCGTCCATGATCTCCCAGGTCGTCAGGGCGACACCCATGCTACACAGCATAGCGGGTCACCGACCTGCTGTGTGGGCTGGCACGGCGAACCCTCTCTCTCGGTCGAAGGCTGACGGCCGCGGCTACTTCAGCGTGCGGATCTCGAGCTCCGCGAGCTGGGCGGCGTCGACGCGGCCGGGCGCGCCCGTCATCACGTCGTTGGCGCGCTGGGTCTTCGGGAACGCGATGACGTCGCGGAGCGACTCGGCGTCGGCCGCGAGAAGCGCCACCCGGTCCATGCCGAAGGCGATGCCGCCGTGGGGCGGCGCGCCGTACCGCAGCGCGTCGAGCAGGAAGCCGAACTTGTCTCGCGCCTCCTCGTCCGAGAGGCCGATCACCTCGAAGACCTTCCGCTGGACCTCGGGGTCGTGCAGGCGGATCGAGCCGCCCGCGATCTCGAACCCGTTGAGCACGAGGTCGTAGCGGTAGCAGAGCACCTTGCCCGGATCGGTCTCGAGCAGCGGGATGTGCTCGTCGTGCGGTCGGGTGAAGACGTGGTGCGCGGCCGCCCAGCCGCCGTCGTCCTGCTGCTCGAAGAGCGGCGGGTCGACGATCCAGAGGAAGTCCCACTTGCCGTCGCTCCCCGACTCCGGGATGAGCCCGAGCTTCTTGCCGAGGTGCAGCCGCAGGTTCGCCATCACCGTGTGGACGAGCTGCGCGCGGCCGAACTGGAAGAGGATGAGGTCCCCCGCCTTCGCGCCCGTCGCCTCGTTCACCGCCTGCCGGAACGCGTCGGTCACGTTCTTCGCGAAGGGGCTCTGGGTCCAGGAGCCGTCCTCGGCGACCTTCGCGCGCGCGAGCCCCTTGGCGCCCATCGACTTCACGAGGGCCTCGAGCTTGTCGGTCTCGGTGCGCGACATCCCCGCGCTCGCGGGCACGACCAGCGCCTTGACGATCTCCGGCGGCAGGTCGCGCCGGTAGCCGCCCGAGCGGAACTTCTCGGCCATCGGCGCGAGCATCGGGATGGCGCCGCCGCCGTGCTCGATGACGAGATCGGTCAGGTCCACGTGCTCGAGCCCGAAGCGGAGGTCGGGCTTGTCGTTGCCGAACCGGCGCATGGACTCGTCGAACTCCATGCGCGGGAAGCGCCCGTCCGGGTAGCGCTCGAGGAGATCGATGCCGAGGACCTCCTTCCACAGCCGGAAGACGAGCCCCTCCACCGCCGTGAACAGATCGTCCTGGTTGATGAAGCTCATCTCCACGTCGATCTGCGTGAACTCGAGCTGCCGATCGAGCCGGAGGTCCTCGTCGCGGAAGCAGCGCACGATCTGGAAGTACTTGTCGAAGGCCGCGCACATCAGGAGCTGCTTGTAGAGCTGCGGGCTCTCGGCGAGCGCGTAGAAGCTCCCCGGGTGCATGCGCGAGGGGACGAGGAAGTTCCGCGCGCCGCCGGGGGTGTACTTCACCATGAAGGGCGTCTCGACCTCGACGAAGCCGTTGTCGACGAAGTAGCTCCGCGTCACGTGGTTCAGCTTGCTCCGGACGAAGAGGTTCTTCTGGAGCGCCGGCCGGCGGAGATCGAGGTAGCGGTACTCGAGCCGCTTGTCCTCGTTGGTGTCGATGTCGTCCTCGATCTCGAAGGGCGGGGTCTCGGCGCGGTTGAAGATCGTCGCTTCGAGGGCGACCACCTCGATGGCGCCCGTCGCGAGCCGCGGGTTGCGCATCTGGCCCCGGTCGCGGACCTTGCCCCGCACGCCGATCACCCACTCCGAGCGCGCGCGGTCGGCCAGCTCGAAGGGCTCCTTCGCGACCTGCGGATCGAAGACCACCTGGGTCAGCCCGTCCCGGTCGCGGAGGTCGATGAAGATGCAGCCGCCGTGGTCCCGACGGCTCCGGACCCAGCCGAACAGGACGACCTCGGCGCCGATGTCGTCTTCGCGCAGCTGGCCGCAGCTATGGGTCCTCTTCAGCTCGTCGATGAAACGCGCCACGGTACGGTTCTCCCAGGTTCGAGGGACGGGCAAGGTACTAGGCTCTGTCTCGAAATCCACTCCCGTCGTCGAGCACGCCCCGGAACGCCGCTGGCTGCGTTGCCGCTCCTCGAAATACCTCAGGTATTCCTCGTCGCGGCGCCTTGCCAGCGGCGCCCCGTGACGCGCTCGCCTCGGTCCGGGATTCCGAGACAGAGCCTAGGGTGATGCGACGCGTCAAGAACAGGCCGTTCCTCCGGGACGGCGGCGGCGGCCGCCTGATCCTGCGGGGGGTCAACGTGGACGGCGCCGCCAAGGGCCGGCCGGACCTGCTGGCCGAGGTGTCCGAGGCCGATTTCGTGCGCCTGCGCGACGAGATCGGGGCGAGCGCCGTCCGGTTCCTCGTCTTCTGGGAGGCGGTCGAGCCCGAGCCGGGCGCCTACGACGAGGGCTACCTCGGGGGGGTGCGCGAGCGCGTGGACGCGGCCGGGCGCGCCGGGCTGCGGGTCGTCGTCGACATGCACCAGGATCTCTGGGGCCGGGGCTTCGGCAGCGCGGGCGCGCCGGCGTGGACCGCCGACCGAGCCCTCTACGATCGGTTCCGCGCGCCCTCGGGCGCGTGGTTCCTCGGGTACTTCGCGCCGTCGGTCGCGGCCTGCTTCGAGCGGCTGTGGACCGACGCGGCGCTCGCTCGCGCCTTCGCCGCGGCCTGGCGGCGCGTCGCGTCGGCCCTCGCGTCGAGCGACGCCGTCGTCGCCTACGACGTCATGAACGAGCCGTTCTGGGGCACCGGCGATCCGGACCGCTTCGACCGCCGGCTCGCCGCTCCCTTCTACGCGCGCGTCATCGACGCCATCCGCGAGGTCGACCCGCGCCCCTTCGTCGCGATCGAGCCGAGCGCCGCCGCGAACAGCGGCTACCCGGTGCGCTTCGTCCCGCCGCCGCGCGAGCGGCTCGTCTTCGCCCCGCACTTCTACCCGGCGCCGGTCGAGCTCGGGGTGGGCTACACGCGGCGCGGCCGCGCCGCCCTGCGCGAGCACGTCGCGCGCCTGCTCCGGGCGGCCGACCGGGGCGACCTGCCGCTCCTCGTCGGCGAGATCGGGGCGCGCCGGAACGTCCCGGGCGCCGTCGCGCTCCTCGAGGACGCCTGGGACCTCCTCGACGAGGCGATGATCGGCGGCTTCCACTGGGACCTCGGCCCGAGCGACGACGCGGGCTACGGCCTGCTCCGCCCCGACGGGCGCCCGTCCGCCCTCGCGCGCGCAATCGCCCGCCCGCACCCCGCCCGCATCGCAGGCGAGCCCATCCGGTTCGGCTGGGACCGTGGCCGGCGCGTCTTCGAGCTCGAGTGGCACGAGGACGGAAGCGCGAGCGGCGACACCGTGGTCAGCCTGCCGTCGCTCGCCTTGCCGCGAGGGGCCGCCGTCGCGCTCGACGACCGGGGCGCCCTCGAGGCCGGCGACGCGCGGGTGCGGATCCCGCAGCGCGGCGGGCCACGCCGCCTCGTCGTACGCGCGTCATGAGGATAGACGGCCCTTTCTTGCCGTGAAGTCCTCGGTACGGCCGAGTAACACTGAGCGAGCTCACCCGCACCACCGGCGTGGCGCTGCTGGTGCCCGCGGGCTGGGAGTGGCAGCGTCGAGGGAGGCGGGGGTTCTCGTGCGGGGCCCGAGGGCCGTACGAGATCAGCCGTCGGCGGCGGGCCGGTGCAGCCCGATCGGCGCGCGGACCGGTGAGATGGACAGGGGCACGCTCAGGATCTCCCCGCCCGGTTCCAAGCGCAGCCGCGCCGTCCAGCCGAGCCGGAGGAGCTTGCCCTCGAAGCTGTTCGGGGAGCGCGGCATGTCGATCTCGACGAGACGCGCGTCCTCCGCTGCGAGCGGCGGGGCGCTTCGATCGAGGGGCCCGTCTCGGTAGGGCAATCCGGCGCGCTGCTCCGAGGACCGCGGCTGGCGCGACAGATCGACGCTCACGACGGCGAAGGTCTCGTGCTCGTGCTCGCTCCGCACCTCGTAGAGGAGCTCGAGCGCGGCCGCGCGCGGAGCCTCGTCGAGCTTCCACGAGACGCGCACCGTCGCGCGCTCTCCCGGCTGGTAGCCCTCCCGATCGAGCTCGAGCGTGTAGGGCGAGCTCATTCGACCTCGACGACCTCGGCGAGCTGGAGGTCCGGCCAGCGTGGCACCTCGATCGCCACGCTGAGGCTCCACCGCACGTGACCGACCTCCGAGACGAACGAGTGCATGGTGTCGGCAGGCAGGGCGAGCTCGAGCTCGCGGCGGATGTGCCTGGGCCCGCGCCCGAGCGACAACAGAGTCTGCTCGTGGAAGCGCTTCGAGTGGCTCGTGCCATCCTTCATGTTGCCGCCCTCGTACCCGGCGAGCCCGACCCGGACCGACGCCGGTGCGCAAGGGCTCTCGACCACGAGCTCCAACACGTGGGTGTGCCCGCGCAGGAAGCGGGGGTCCTTCGCCAGGAGCGTCACGCGCGGTCCTCGGCGCCGCATGAGGAGGTAGATCGCTCCACACGCGAGGGCGAGCAGCGCGGCGCCGGAGAGGACCAGGCCGGGCGACCCGCCCGTGTCCTCGGGCGCGATCACGAAGAGCGAGAGCGTCGCCGCGAGATAGACGATGCACGATGTCCCGAGCGCGAGCGGCCAGGCGCGGGGCCGCGTGTCGATGATCACGCGCTGATCGCCGACTCGCGGCGTAGGTCGAGCCCGCCGGATCGCACCTCCGAAACCCGGCCGCAGGGCGAGCCCCACGTAGAACAGACTGGCCAAGAGAAGCGGCAGGAGCAGCGCCGCCCACGCCACGCTCGTCAGGCGGAGCGATCGGTCGAGGTACGCCCTGGACGCTCGCTGCGGATCGACCCAGCACGCGACGTCCGTCCCTGCCGCGTAGGGCGCGATGCGCAGCACGGCCCAGCGCTCCTCGCAGATGTGGGAGAGGTGCACGTCGTACGGCGTGATCGCCTCGCCCTCGCCTTCGCCCCCGGAGTGGGGGTACGCGTAGCGCACGCGCGGGCGGTAGCAAATGCTCGTGTCTCCCTCGGAGTCGGTGCGCTCCTCGGCCACGACCTCGCTCGAGAGGATGCGGCAGGTGGCGGGTGCGGTGGACTGCGCCTCGTGCCAAGCGAGGTGGGTCTGGTACGTCCGGAACATGCCGTAGGTGGCGAGCCCACCGAAGGCCAACGGAAAACAGAGCGCAATCGCGCGCCATCCCAGGGTGCTGATGCGCCGGCGGGAGCGGAGCTCGGGCCGGACCGCGAGCCGCGAGCGCCAGCATCGAGACGAGAGCCATCGCGTCATGACGACTTGCGGTCCGGATCCCCTCGGCGCAGGGCGTCGGCGAGCCCGGGCTCCTCGGCGAAGAGCCTCGCGGTGTGCCCCGCGAGCTGCTGGAGCCGATCGACGAAACGCTGGTCGTGCTCCGCCGTCTCCATGTGGGCGATCTCGTGCAGCACCACGCCCAGGGTCGTCGGGTCGAGGATGTCGTCGAACCGGAGCGGCCCCCGGACGTTGAACGAGATGATCCGCGCCTCCACGTCGGTCGTCGCGTCCTCGAGCAGCCCGGCGTCGTTCGGGTCGCGCGCGAAGAACCGCACTCGGATGACTCGCCCGGCGATCCTCCGCGCGAGCCAACGCACCGCCTCCGCGAACCGCCGCTGCGTGCCGTCCGGCTCGACCGCCTCGCCCTCGAACTCGGCCGAGCGGCGCCGCACGTAGTCGTCGGCGGTCTCGAGCACCCGCTCGAGCGCCAGGTAGGCGCCGTGCGAGATCGCGCTCGCATCGATGACGTGGGCGCCGAGCTGCCGGGCGCGGTCGTTGGCTCGGCTCGTCCCTCCCAGTACGGCGCCGCGCGGGAACACCTTGGACACGTAGGCGTCGAGCACCGAGGGCTTCACCGGCCAGCGGCTCAGCACCTGCTGCACCCAGTCGGCGCGCAGGTCGTGCTTGTCGAGGTAGCGGTGGACCATCGCCTCGACCAGCGCCGCCTTCAGGGCCAGCTCGAAGCGCTCGGGCGCCCCGTCGCGCCCGGCGACCAGCGGGATCCGTTGGTCGACGTCCACGTGCCAGGGGACGTCCCAGGGTGCGACGGGCAGCCCCATCTCGAGCAGGTGGGGCTGCTCGCCCCGGCGCGGCGCGTACAGCGAGACGGTGGTCGCGCGGGTGGCCGCGCGCTCGACGCCCTCTTGGATGACGACGGTCTCGAGCTCGACCGACGAGAGCGCCAGGACGAGCCGTGGCCGCCGGACGAGCCGCCCGCTCACGCGCAGCGACACGCCTTTCGGGGGGATGCACAGCCGAAGCGTGCGCTTGGCCTCCGCGATCTCCGCCTCCGAGAAGCTCCTCCTCATGGTGAGCCGGGTGCCGCGGCCATGGTCGTTCGGGCGCGTCTCCCGCCCGTCCGGCGTGAACTCGACGGTGATCCCTACGGTCTCCACCGTGGCCGACTCCATGGAGGCGATCAGCTCCTTGAGCCCCCGTCCCATTCGGCCCCGCCGGGTGGGGTCGTCGCGCTTCTCGGAGAGGAAGACCGTGTAGACGAGCCGTTCGTCGTCCACCCCGTCCGGGCCGTCGTCCTGGACGGTGATGGCGTCCGGGTCGAGCTCGACCTCGACCGAGGAGGCCCGGGCGTCGAAGGCGTTCTGCACCGCCTCGAGGAGCAGGCGCCCGAGCGGCCGGCCGGCCGACAAGCGCCGCCACCCCTCGTGGGAGATCTCGAACCAACCCGGATGTGCCACGCTATCGAGCCTGACCGCGCCTCGGCGCGATCCCTTGGGAGAAACCCTTGCTCCGTCCCGTCCCGAAGGAGACAATACCCCCCGACCGCAGCTTGGACGATAGGGCCTTGGTTAGAGGGGTGACGGATGGCTGCCGCCGCTGAAATTGTCTGCCCGATGTGCGGGTTCAAGAACCCGGCGAACACCGCCCGGTGCGCTTCGTGCGGCGCCCGGGTGGAGGCGCTCGGATCGGGCGACCTGTCCGACGAGGAGCTCCACGCGAAGCGCCACCAGCAGGAGGGCTTCGAGTGGAAGTGGGTGTTCGTCGCCTTCGGCATCTACATGGTGCTCCAGGCGATCGTGCTCGTGCTCATGCCGCTGGTCATCAGCCAGTACGACCCGCAGGGCCCCCCGGGCCTGCTGATCTCGGCCGGCGTGTGGTTCGTCGGAGGGATCGTGGTCGGCTTCGTCTCGCCGGGCAAGACGTTCCTCGAGCCCGCCGTGGGCGCGCTCCTCGCGGCCGTGCCGACGGTCGCGTACCTGATGTACATCTCCGAGGTCCACAAGGTCTCGGTCCTCGCCGGGATCATCGCCGGCCTGCTCGGCGTCATGATCACGCTCTTTGGCGCGTTCATCGGCGAGAAGGTGCAGATGAACACCCGCGGGCACGCGACGCGCTGAGCCCGAGGGCTACAGCCGAAGGCGCAGCCCGAAGGCGGGCGTGAGGACCAGGCCGGCGCGGTCGGTCTCGCCCCACCGGCGCTCGTGGGTGACCGAGATCTCGGTCAGCGCGTGGAAGTGCCGGAAGCCGACGCCGATGCCGGCGACGCCGCCCGCGGACAGCCCGGTCGTCGAGCCCTCCGCGTTGGACGAGGCGCGCTCGAGGCCGACGCGCGGCCCGAGCCACAGCTCGGCGAGCCCGCCGACCTCGATCGAGAAGAGCAGCGGAACGGTCCCTCCGAGCCTCAGCCCGCCCTCGTGGACCTTGCCGACGTAGGGCGCGATGGCGCCCGTGAGGGCGACGCGGGTCGTCCCGTCGTCCCCGAGGACGATGGCGTGGCGTACGTCGAGGCGCCCGAGCGAGCCCACGGCCATGACCCCGAGGTCGGTGTGCGGGCCGAGGCCGTACCGGACCGAGGCCACGGGCGCCACGCCCCCGGGCGCCGCCGGCTCCTCCGGCAGCTCATCGCCGAGCGGCAGGCGGACCGCGCCACCCAACAGGACGTCACCGCGATCCCGGGGGGTCGGCAGCGCCCCGTCCAGCACGGGCAGCGCCGGTGCGCAGCCGGCGGCCACGCAGACGCAGGCCCACACGCCGAGGGCGCGCCGGAACACGCCGTCTAGCTGCGGAAGCGGGACGGGAAGTCGCCGGACTCGATGCGCCCCTTGAGCTCCCCGTCCTCCGGGTGGAGCTCGAGGGCGCGCTTGGCCAGCGCTTCCTCGGTCTCCGGACGGTCGGGGTCGGGCAGGCAGCACTCGACCGGGCACACCGCTTGGCAGGCCTCGTGATCGTAGAAGCCGACGCACTCGGTGCACAGCGCCGGGTCGATGACGTAGATCTCGTCGCCCTCGCTGATGGCCTGGTTCGGGCACTCCGGCTCGCACGCGCCGCAGTTGATGCAGTCGGAGGTGATGTGCGTGGCCATGAATTCTCCTGCAAGAACGAGTGTGGGTTCTTGGCCGCGAGTCTATAGAGCAGTGTCCGCGAGGCGTCAACGAATGGCGACCGGCCAGACGATCTGCGTCATCACAACGTGCGCAGGCGCACAGGTCGGCGGCGCCGCGGGCGGGGGCCGTCGGGCGGCGCATCGTGCGAGCCATCCCGGCCGAGGAGGTCCGCCACGAGGTCGTAGTCGGCCGCCGCCGTGACCAGGGCCCGACGGATCTCGCCGGGCGCCGCCCGGCCGTTGGCGAGGTAGACCTTGCCGTCCACCTCCGGAGCCTGGCCCCACCAGCGGCCCTCGAGCAGGAGCTCGTGCTCGTCGCTCGGGCCGTCGACCAGCACCTCGAGCTCCTCGCCGACGCGGCGGCGCAGCGACCGGCGGCTGATGGGGCGCTGGAGCGACATGAGCTTGCGGTGCCGCGCCCGCGCGGTCTTGGCCGGTACGAGGTCGGCCATGCCGCCCGACCGGGTGTCCTCCTCGTGCGAGTAGAGGAAGACCCCGACGTGGTCTAGCTCGGCCCAGCGGACGAAGTCCGACAGCTCCTGGAAGTCGGCGTCGGTCTCGCCGGGGTGGCCGACGATGAACGTCGTCCGAAACACCAGGTCCGGGACGCGCGCGCGCAGCGTCTCGACGACGCGGTAGAGCCGCTTGCCGCCGTGGCCCCGCCGCATCCGCCGGAGCATCGCGTCGCTCGCGTGCTGGAGCGGCATGTCGACGTAGGGGAGCACGCGCGGGTGCTGGCCGAGGAGCTCCACCAGGTCGTCGCGCATCGTCTCGGGGTAGAGGTAGTGGAGGCGCACCCAGCGCAGGCCGGGGACCTCCGCCACGGCGGCCACGAGATCGGCGAGGCCGGGGCGCCCGTCGAGGTCGCGCCCCCAGCCGATCGTGTCCTGGCTGACCAGGTTCGCCTCGACCATGCCGAGGGAGACGAGCTGCTCGACCTCGCGCACGACGTCGTCGATCGGCCGCGAGCGCTGCTTCCCACGGATGGCCGGGATCGCGCAGAAGCTGCAGGTCCGGTCGCAGCCCTCGGCGATCTTCACGTACGCGCTGTGCGCCCGCACCGACAGCCGACGAGGATCGCTGGCGCGCACCGTCCACTCGGCGGGGTTGCCGACCAGCATCCGCGCCGCGTCCCCGTCGAGGACCTCGCGCAGGCGCAGCATGTCGCTCGAGCCGAGGAAGTGGTCGACCTCCGGCATCTCCTCGGCGAGCTCCCCCGGGTAGCGCTGCGAGAGGCAGCCGGCGACCACGAGCTTCTCGCAGCGGCCCGATTCCTTGAGCTGCCCCATGCGGAGGATCGTGTCGATCGACTCCTCCTTGGCCGGGCCGATGAACCCGCAGGTGTTGACGACGATGATCTCCGCGTCCTCGGCCTCCTCCACGAGCTCGAACCCGGCGTCGCCGCTCACGCCGAGCATCACCTCGGTGTCGACCCGGTTCTTCGGGCAGCCGAGCGAGACGAAGTGGATGGTCCGGCTCATGGGAGGCCGGCAATGTGAGGCACGCGGCCGGCCTTCGCCAGTCGGCGCATCACAACAGATACGCGATGCCCAGGGACAGCCGGAGGATCTCGTGCCCGTCGAAGAGCCGCTCGGGGGCGAAGCCCCAGCCCCCGCGCAGCTCGCCGAAGAGCATCGTGTCGCGCGACATCAGGGCCTCGGCGGCCAAGACCGCCACGGCGCCGCCGACGAGCTGCTGGCCGTCCACCGTGTCCTCGGCCACGTTCACCCAGGCGACCTCGCCGAGGAGGCCCAGCGTGAGCGTGACCGCGTCCGAGACCCGCATGCCGACGAGCGCCCCGGCGTCGGACCAGGCCGCCCAGCCGAAGTCGTTCGCGAAGGTCCCGGTCTGGCCCGCGAGGGCGCCCTCGCCCGCCGCGAAGCCGGGCTCGACCGCGATGGCCAGGTCGAGCGCCTCGCGGCCGAAGACGTGCAGCCGGAGCGGCACGGTGAGCCCGCCGCCGACGCCGTGCCCGAGCCCCATGACGGGCGAGCCGTAGAGGACCGAGCCGCGGATGCCGACGTTGAAGGTGCTCGACGGCGCCAGGACGACCTCACCCCAGATCCCCGGCCATCCGAGCGCCGCCGCGAGCACCGTCTCGCCGTTTCCCAGCGTGCGCCCGCTCAGGATGGACATGTCGCCCGACGTGGGACGGTCCGCGCGCGCCGCCGCCGGCGCGACCGAGACCGAGACCGAGACCGAGAGGAGGGCCAGAAGCCTGCGCATTCCGGCGGCGAGTATGGCGTAACATCGGCGCGCTCGATACGTCTTCGACGGTGAGATCCGGCGCCGGGCCGTCCGATCCCTTGGCCAGAAGGGCAGGATGCCGCTACGATCCGGGCCTTCATGGCCGACGGCGATCAGCTCTTCGCGCGCTTCGGGAAGACGTGCCCGGCCGGGACGGTCCTGTTCCGCGAGGACGAGCGGGGCGACACGATGTACGTCGTCCAGTCGGGGCGCGTCCGGATCACGAAGGAGGGCAAGGACGGGCAGAAGACGCTCGCGGTCCTCGGCGCGGGCGAGTTCTTCGGCGAGATGGCCATCCTCAACAACAAGCCCCGCACGGCGAGCGCCGAGGTCGTGGAGGACGCGAGGCTGCTCGTGCTCGACGGCAAGACCTTCGAGCAGATGGTCGTGAGCAACACCGAGATCGCGGTGCGGCTCATCAAGAAGATGGCGCGCCGGCTCGACTCGGCGCTCGCGCTGGTCGAGATCCTGATGCACCGCGATCCGAAGGCGCGCGTGATCCTCGGCCTGTCGCGCGAGGCCGAGGTCAACGGCCAGGAGCGGGAGGACGGGTCGGTGTTCATCCCGCTCGCCCTCGATGCCCTCGCCGAGAACGTGGGGCTGCACGTGAACCAGGTGACCGAGGTGCTCAAGCGTCTGGCGCGGCTCCGCATGGTCGAGCAGACGCAGGAGGGCTTCGTCGTGCTCGACGTGATGCGCCTGCACGAGTTCCTCGACTTCCTCGAGATGCAAGAAAAGTTCGGTGAGGTCTGATGGATCTGAAGGTCCTCGGCTGCCACGGTGGTGAGACGCCCAAGCATCGGACGTCGAGCTTCCTGGTCGACGATCGGCTCGGGATCGACGCCGGCGCGATCACCGGCACGCTGACCCTCGAGGAGCAGCGGAAGATCCGCGCGATCCTGGTGAGCCACGCGCACATGGACCACGTGCGCGACCTCGCGACCATCGCCGACAACCGCTGCCAGCAGGGCGGCCCGCCGCTCGAGATCGCGGGCACGCCCGCCACGCTGCGCTCGCTCAAGAAGCACTTCTTCAACGACCTCCTGTGGCCCGACTTCTCGAAGATCCAGACGAAGAAGGGCCCCACGATCTCCTATCGCGAGATCAAGCCGGGCAAGACCTCCGAGGTCGCCGGGCTCCGCGTCACGCCCGTCCTGGTTGCCCACACGATCGAGACCGCGGGGTTCGTCGTGGAAGGCGCGCACGGCGCGATCGCCTACAGCGGCGACACGGGGCCCACCGACCGCTTCTGGGAGGTCCTGAACGCGCGGGACGACCTCGTGGCGCTGCTGATGGAGGTCTCGTTTCCGAACGAGCAAGCCGAGCTCGCGCGCGTCTCGGGGCACCACACGCCCGCCACGCTCGGCCGGGAGCTCGAGAAGCTCACGAACCACCAGGAGCTCCCGATCCTGCTCTACCACATCAAGCCGGTGTTCCAGGCGAAGGTCGAGCGGCAGCTCGCCCGGATCAAGGGGCGGAACCTGACGATCATGCAGCTCGAGGACCAGTTCCTCTTCTGACCGCGGCTCAGAAGCAGCCGAGCGCGATCGCCGCGGCCTCGCAGACGCGCTCCATCACGTCCGGCCCGACGTGGCCGACGTAGCGGCGGAGCTCGCTCTGCGGGACGGTCACGATGTGATCGAGCTGAACGACGGATGCGCCCTTCAGGCCGTGTTCGACGCCAACCTCCACCTCCGTCACGTTGCCGCGGATCGTGCTGGTGATCGGAGCGACGATCGTCGTACGGAGGTGCCGGATGGCGAACTCGTTGGACAGCACGAGCACGGGCCGTTGCTTGTCTGGCCGACCGAATCGATGAAGCCAGATGTCGCCGCGTTCTAGTCGTCGGGCCACACCTGTCCCTCGATCAGGTCCTTCACTTCCTCGAACAGCTCGTCCGCCTTCTCGGCGTAGGCGCGCGCGTACGACTCGTCGATCGCCCTGCGGCGTTCGTCCCGCATGAACTGCCGCAACGCGCGCCGGATGAAGGCGGACCGGCCCTCGTCGCGGGCCTTCGCCTGCCGGTCCACCTCGGCCAGCAGCTCCGCGTCGAGCGAGATCTGCACGCTACGCGCTGCCATTGTGGGTAATTGGCATCAAGATTCTTGATGGTCAACCCCATCAGCAACCGAGCCGTCGAGCGGGCCGATAACTTGCCCGCAGATCGCGCTTGGGGCTCCGTCGAGCCCGGGAGGGGAGCGGGCATGGCGAGGAGGCGGCGCAGGTTCCGGAAGCTCGAGACGGTGACGGTGAGCGCGCCGCGGACCCGCGGCGAGGCCCTCAAGCACCGAGCCCGGCGTTGCGCCGGCAAGGGCGAGTACCGCAAGGCCGCCCTGGCGCTCCGCGAGGCGGTCGCCCTCGAGGGGGACGCCGCGAGCTGGGCCCTGCTCGGCGACATGCTCCGCCGCGCCCGCCGCCCGTCCGAGGCCGCCCAGGCCTTCAAGCAAGCCGAGTGGCTGCACCGCCGCGCCGGCGCCCCCCGCCGAGCCGCCGTCGTCGCCCGCCTGCTCGGCACCCTCGCCGCTTGACCGGCGGGTCGCGAGCGGGGTACCGCTCCCCGCTCCGGGCGGCGCAACTCATCGCCGCCTCCTGCGATAAGGGGGTCGCATGCAGAACCTCTGGAACCCGCCCATCCGCTCGTGGGCTGCGTGGGTCCTCCTGGTGGCGGTCGTCGGTGGGTCGAGCTCCAGCCTGGCCCAGGAGCCGGGGTGGATCGTCGTCGGGGCGGGCAGCGAGGACGACCACGAGCGGCTCGTGGAGTGGCGGGATCGCATCGAGGCTCGGCTACGGGCAGACGGGGAACGAGTGCTCGCAGGGCGCGACCTCGCCGGGCGCGTCCGCGAGGAGATCTCGGCGCCGTTCGAGCCGGCCCCACCCGACCTGGTTCGCGCCATCGGCGACGCGGTCGAGCCGGCGCTGTACGACGTCGCGTCCGGCAACACGGCGGCTGCGCGCGAGCGCGCCGTGCCCTTGCTCGACCGCGCCGACGCGCACCTGACGGCGATCAACCTGAGCCCGCAAGCGGGCTCGGACCTGGCCGACCTCTGCTACGTCGTCGTCCGGAGCTACCTCATGGACCGCGACCACGAGGCGGCTCGGGGTCAGGTGTTGGCGTGCCGTCGCCGCACGGCGGTCCGCCCCGGGGAGCGGCTCCACCCGCCCGAGGTCCGCCGTCTCTTCGACGAGGTGACGGAGAGGATCGAGAGTGGGGACGCCTCTCGCCTCACCGTGCAGATCCCGGCGGGGCTCGAGGAGCCGTGCGCCGTGCTCGTGAACGGCCAGCCGACGGACGGTGACGCGCGCCGCGCCGTCCGGGTGTTCGTGACGGAAGGCGAGTGGGCGGTCGGGCTGCGGTGCGGGGACGAGCCCGCGCCCCGGCGGCTCCATCGCGTGCGGCTCACGGGCGGTGCGGCGGTGCGCGTCGTGATCGACCCGGGGCTCGACCGGGCGATCACCGGGGGCGATGGGATCCTGACCTACCCGGCGGCCGGGCCGGAGCCGGCGGTCGTGCATCAGCACGCGCGCGCGGTCGGCGACGCGATCGGTGCGCAGGGCGTGCTGCTCGTGACGACGGCCGGGGGTCGGGTCGAGGTCGAGCGGATTCCGACCTCGGCGCGAGCGCAGGTGGCCGTGGATGCCGACGAGCAGACGGTGGGGGACGCGCTCGCGGCTGTCCTCGCCGGTCGCACCTTCCACGGCGGTGACGGCGACGGTGGCGCTGGCGTCGTCGACTCGGAACCGCCGAGCGGCGGCGGGCGCCCGATCGTCGGTCCGTTGTTGTTGGGCGTCGGAGGCCTCGCAGCGGTCGGGGTCGTCGTCGGAAGCGTGGTCGCGGCTGGGTGCGTCGAGCGGGCCGCGAGTGGGCGGTGCGCGGTCGAGGACGAGCTCCAGGCTGTGCCCACGGCCCTCTACGGCGCCGCCGGCGGCCTCGCGCTCACGGGAGCGGTCTTGTGGTTCCTGCTGGGCGGCGGAGCAGACGACTCGGCCGAGACCGAGACGGCCCGCGCCGGCATCGGACCCGGGACCGTCGAGCTCGAGGTGAGGTTCTAGGATGAAGCTCCTCTGCCACGCTGTCTTCCTCCCCGCGCTGCTCCTCGCAGGCTGCACGATCGAGCGCGTCCACCACGACCTCGACGATGGCGGTGACGCCGGCGAGGCAGACGCGGCACGGGATGCGGCCGCGACCGACGCGGGGACGCCCGATGACGGGGGCCTCGACGGCGGTGCGCCGGACGCGGAGCTCGACGCGGCCACGCAGGACGCGGGCGTGGATGACGCAGGCTCCGATGCTGGATGTACTTCGTCTACCTACTACGCGGATATCGACGAGGATGGCCATGGTGACCCAACCTCCTCCGTGATGGCCTGTGCGCCACCCGTCGGCTACGTCGATTCATACGACGACTGCGACGACACCGACGCCGAGATTCGTCCTGGCGCAACAGACGTATGCGACGGAGTTGACAACGACTGCGACGACGCGGTGGATGAGGCCGCGACAGCGGATCCGACCTGCACGTTGCCTCACGCGAGTGCAATCTGTGGCACCGGTGGTGTCTGCGTGGTCGACAGCTGTGCCGGTGGCTGGCGCAACTGCAACGGCATCGAGCACGACGGGTGCGAGGTCGATACGGACACGTCAGCTGCCGACTGTGGGATGTGTGACAACAGCTGTGCCGCGGGGGTCGGTTGCGTCAGTGGGATCTGCGATGACGTTATTGGCGTATCGGCGTCGCTGTACCACAGCTGCGTCGTCCGAGCTGCGGGTCTGGTTCTATGCTGGGGCGGCAATTCGTATGGTGTGTTGGGCGACGGTACGATGGCGCCCCATCGGACGCCTTTACCAGTGAGTGGACCGACGGACTATGTCGCCGTCTACGCCGCAGAACAGCATACCTGCGGTCTGAGAGAGCCCGGCACAGTGCGCTGCTGGGGTGGCGACTACGGCACGACCCCCGTCGAGGTGCCGGGGTTGTCGGATGTCGTCACGCTTGACGGCGAGAGAGGCGAGATGTGTGCAGTCACCTCGTCCGGCTCCGTATTGTGCTGGCACCCGGGTGGTGCGCCATCGACTATCGCAGGCATCTCAGGTGCGATCGACGCCGCCCATGGAGGTCAACATGGGTGTGCTGTCCTTGGTTCGGGCGCCGTGAAGTGTTGGGGAGATAACTACTTCGGCCAACTCGGTGACGGGACGACGGATCCCGCGATCACTCCGGTTACGGTTGTGGGTCTAACGGACGCTGTTCAGATCGACGCTGGCGACCACTACACGTGCGCCCTCCGGGCGAGCGGTACCGTGGCCTGCTGGGGTCGAGGCAACGGTGGGCAGCTGGGTCGGGGCTATCCGGGCGATGCGAATTCACCGGTCGCGGTCAGTGGGCTAACGGACATCATCGAAATCGCTGCTGGGTACATGCATGCTTGTGCGGTCCGTTCGACGGGCGTTGTGTACTGCTGGGGCAGCAACGCCGACGGGGAGGTCGGAGACGGCACCATGACCGACCCTGTGCTCGAGCCCGTCGCCGTGCTCGGGCTTACCGGCGGCGCATACGGAGTAACAGCGGGGTTCAGGCACTCTTGCGCGCTGCGAAGCGACAGCTCCGTGATGTGCTGGGGTGCGAATGATAACGGCCAAATAGGCGACGGAACTACGACTGAGCGGCGGACGGCGACAGCGGTTTCCGGCTTGCCGTGACTCAGGACGGAGGACGGCTGCAGGTGCAGCAGTGAGCTACCGCAGCTAACCCTTCACGCAAGCTGTGCCCGTGAAGATATTCCCCCTCGGGCGCGTACAACGCACCTGGGGCGAGAGTGTCCTACATGTGCGTAGTCTCACTCACCCCGGGGGTGGGGCGGGCGGGTGCGTTGACAGGTGCCGGCTCGCGCCCGGATCGTTCGAGTTTCCGGTCCCTTGCCCCAGGGCCGGGCACATGGCGCGTAACAACCGTGGAGGGATGATGAAGTTCAAGAGCCTAGCTTGGCTGGCCTCGCTCGCGATCGCGGGTGGGCTGGTCTTTGGTTGTGGTGGTGACGACGGCCGGCGGCCCGGTACCGGGACCGATGGAGGGACCGGAGGCGACGGCGGCGGTGGCGGGACCTGCGGGTCGCTCACCGAGTGCAGCGGCGACTGCGTCGATACCCGATACGATCCGGCCAACTGCGGCGGTTGCGGGATCACCTGCGCAGCCGGTGAGTTCTGCAACGAGGGTACCTGCGGGGGCGGCTGCGGTCTCGGCACGGTGGCGTGCGGCGACCGCTGCGTGGACGTCAGCGTGGATCCGGCGCACTGCGGTGAGTGCGACAGCGCCTGTCCGACCGGCCAGGTGTGCGCGGCCGGTTCCTGCGAGCTGAGCTGCCCTGGTGGCACGACCGACTGCAGCGGGAGCTGCGTCGACATCTCCTCGAGCACGAGCCACTGCGGCGAGTGCGGCAACATCTGCCCCACGGGCCAGGCGTGCTTCGACGGCATGTGCGGCATGCGGCCGACCGTCGACGAGGACGGCGACACGATCAGCGACTTCGACGAGAACCGCACGATCGACCGCGACACCGACGGCGACGGGACGCCGGACTACATGGACAGCGACTCGGACGGCGACGGCATCTCGGACGAGGACGAGGCCGGTGACACCGACGTCCGCACGCCGCCGGTCGACTCGGACGGCGACGGGACGCCGGACTTCCGTGACCTCGACTCCGACAACGACGGCCTGACCGACGAGGAGGAGACGGGGCTCGGCACCGATCCCACCGACGCGGACAGCGACGACGACGGCGAGAGCGACGGCGTCGAGGTCTCGGGCGGGAGCGATCCCCTCGACGACACCGACACCCTCGGCGGCCGCGGCGACTTCACGTTCGACCTCTTCCCGGGCGGCATGGACCGCACGGACACCCTCCAGTTCGAGCCGCGCATCCAGAAGGCCGACGTGCTGTTCCTGGTCGACACGACGGGGTCGATGGGCGGGACGATCACGGGCCTGCGGACGTCTCTCTCGAGTCTCGTGACGGGCATCCGAGGACGCATCCCGGACACGGCGTTCGGCGTCGCGCGGTTCGACGACTTCCCGGTGAGCCCCTACGGGAGCGCGGGCAGCGGGGACGTGCCGTTCGGACTGCTGCAGCGGGTAACGACCAACATGAGCGATATCACGTCGGGAGTCTCGGCCCTGACGCTTCATGGTGGCAACGACGGCCCGGAGAGTCAGATTGAGGCCATGTACCAGGCAGCGACCGGAGACGGTTTCCGAAGTCCGGCGGGAACCGCCTGGACTGCGCCCTTCGATCCGGCGGCCGGCTTCGACGCATCGCGCGGGCACGGGATGATCGGCGGCAGTGGCTTCCGCTCCGACGCTCTGCCGATTGTGATCGTTGCGACGGACATCAGTTTCCATCGGAAGTGGGGCGACAACACGGTGGTGGCGGGTGATCGGGCGACATGGTGCGGTGACCGGACGCCTGGTGATCCCGGGTACACCACCTACTACGATGGCTGCGACGAATACTCGTCAGGTGTCTTCGGGGCCGCAGCCGATCAGCAGCCTAAGACCGTCCAGGAGACGCTCGATGCGCTCAATGGCATCGGTGCGAAGGTGTTCGGTCTCGCGGTCGACAACGGCTCAGCGACGAGCGATCAACGGTCCGAGCTCAGCACGTTCGCCGTGCGCACGGGCGCGTACATCGACCCCACGGGGGGGATGTGCGCGACCGGCGTGAGCGGTGCGACGCGGGTGGCGGAGAGCTGGGACCCAGACGGCGCCGGCCCCATGACCGCGCGGAACGTTTGTCCGCTCGTCTTCTCGACGAACTCGAGTGGTGGTGGCGTTGCCAGCGGCATTATCGACGCCGTGGAGAGCTTCACCTCCTACGTGTCGTTCTCCACGCTGCACACCGAGTCGCGGGACGATCCGGCGACGGCGGCGGTGGACGAGTCGCAGTTCTTCGTCCGCGGCATCCCGGTGAGCTACGACCCGGCGACCTGCTCGCCGGCTCCGGACGTCGAGGACCGCCTCGACGCCTCGGGCGCCATCGGGACCGACGGCACGCTCGACTCGTTCACGGGCGTCAACCCCGGCTGCCTCGTGACGTTCCAGATCGTCGCGCGGAACGACGGCGTGGTCGATCGGGCCTGCGCCGACCAGCTCTTCAACATGCGCGTCATCGTCGTCGGCGACGACACCGTCGAGGCCGACTCGCGCACCGTCGTCGTGCGCGTCCCCGGCGACCGCACGCTCTGCCCATGACGTGATCGAGCGCTCCCCCGCGGAGCGCACACGAGAGAACGGGGTCGGTGGCATGCCACCGGCCCCGTTTTCGCATCGGCGCCGGGTGCTATGATCCGGTCATGTCCGACCCGACGGTCAGCGAGCTGGTGGCGGGGCTCCGCAGGCTTCGGGTGGACGAATACCACCGAATCGTCGACGCAGGCGTGTTCGACGAGGACGACCGGGTGGAGCTGCTCGAGGGGGTGATCGTCGAGATGAGCCCGCATGGGACGCCGCACGCGCAGGTCATCCAGGCCCTGAACCGCGTGCTCACCCGGGGCATCCCGGAGGGGTACGTGGTGCGGCCGCAGCTTCCGCTCACGCTGGCGGACAGTGAGCCCGAGCCCGATGTCGCGGTCGTGGTCGAAGGGGAGGCGCTTCGTTCGGATCGGCACCCGTCGACGGCTGCCCTGGTCGTCGAAGTCTCGGGCGATTCACTGGGCAGGGACCGCCTCTGGAAGGGTCGGATCTACGCTCGCGCGAGGATTCCGGAGTACTGGATCGTGGACGCCGGCGCGCGCACCGTCGAGGTGTACCGGGATCCGGACACGCGGGAGGGTCGCTACCAGCATCTGTCCACGATGCCCTCCGGTACCCTCCTCGAGCCCACTGCCTTTCCAGGGCTTTCGATACCCGTGGACGGCATCCTGCCACGGTAGCCGCTTGCTCGCCGATCGCACGAAGGGCCGGCGGCGCGAGTGCCACCGGCCCTCTGCGGGAGCTTGGAACGTCGTCAGTACCCGAGGACGTCCATCGCCTCCTCGTGGGCTCGGCGCGTCTCGCGGGCGCGCTCTTCGGCGGGCATGGGCTCGGCGTCGGCCTCGTCCTCCGACATGGGCGCCGGGACGCCCGCCGGGGCGACCGAGGGGAGCGCGTTCTGCAGGACGTGGAGCGAGCTCGCGGTCTCGGCCACCTCCTCGTCGCCGGTCTCGTCCGCGTAGTTGCGGGCCGTGCGCTCGGCCTCGGACAGCATGGCGCGGGCGCGGTCGAGCTCGCCCCCGCGGGCCACCCGGATCGCCTCGACCGTGACCGCCGCGGCCTGCATGCGGGCCGCCGCCCGCTCGACCTCCTCGTTGCGGCCGCTGCTCAGCGTCTCCTGGTCGCCCGTCGCGCGCGCCCCGAGGAACACGCGGCGCTCGAGCCCGCCCACGCCGTCCACCGCGTCCTCGAAGGTCATGTGCACGTCCATGAGCTCCACCGACGCGCCGTCCCTGTGCCCGTCCACGGTCATCCGCACGATGAGGTCGCGCTGCTCGCCTTCCGCGAGGTCGCCGAGCAACACGCGGACGGCGCTCCCCGACTCGGACACGTTCTGCCCGACGACGCTGTCGATGCGCACGCCCGGACCGGGCTGGATCTGCACGATCGCGTTGCGGCCGAACACGCGCTCGAGCCGCAGGACCTCGTTCCGGAAGACCTGCGCGACCTCGGACGACTCCTCGACGTAGTGGAACTTGCCGCCCGAGAGCTGGGCGACCTGGCCCATCAGCGTCTCGTTGTACTCGAGCCCGAGCCCGAGCGCGGTGATCGCGATGGCCCGCTCACCGGCCGCTTGCGCGAGCGCCGGGATCGGGGCCTCGTCGTTCGGCACGCCGTCACCGAGCAGGACCACCCGGTTGATGCCCTCGGGGTCGAAGTGGGCCATCACCTCCGAGAGCCCGGCGCTGAGCCCGCCGGCCATGTCGGTCGTCCCGACGGCCTCCATCCGAGCGATCCGCTCGCGCAGCTCGTCCAGGTTGTCGCCGTCGAGCTCGGTCGACGGCAAGAGGACCTCGGTCGTGCTGTGGAAGGCGACGACGGCCAGCCGGTCGCCTTCGGCGAGCACGTCGAGCAGGGCCAGGCTCGCCTCGCGCGCGTCGTCGATCGGCTCGCCCTCCATCGAGCCCGACGTGTCCACCACGAGCGCGAGGTTGATCGGCGGCCGGGTCCCCCGCTCGAGCGGCAGGGTCCCGACCCGGACCCGCGCGACGACCTGCGCCGGCTCCCCTGCGGGCACGAACGAATTGCCCAGCGCGCCCTCGAGAGTGACCACGCCCGGGTCCCGGACCTCGAGGACCGTGGCGCCTCCACACCCGCCCGCGAGCGTCGCGAGCGCCGCAAGTACCGCAAGAAAAGAGCGCATTCCCCTCATGTTCGTCCTCCGTGAGCCGTTCGGTTCGGGTGCTCGGGGAGACGATCGAGGCCGAGGTCCGGTCTGATCCTCCGGACGAAAAGCTTTGCGGCGGTGGATCGGCGCGTTACGCTTCTTCTCAACCTCGGGACTCTCCGGGGTCCTGGGGCTCACCTCAGGTGCAACGGATGGGCACAACGCCCCGGAATAGTCCGAATTCCCTTCTTGGGAATCTCGTTGCGAGACGAGGGGTCGGTCCCTCGGCCGCGCGCCGACGACGACCCCCCACCCCTGAACGCTCCAGCGTGGCCCGGCGGCGATGGTCGCTTGGCGAAGCCTGGGAGCGCCGGCAGACGCCGGGGGAGGGAGAAGCGCATGGACAGACCTAGTATCGTTGGCCTCTCACCGGAGGTCGGAGCGCGGTAGCGTTTCCTGCTGGTTGGAGGAAGCGCCAATCCCCTCCCAAGACCGGAGGAAAGGCCAGCGCTTTCAGGGCGGCGGCGCCACGGGGTGCCGCCGCCCTTTTTCTTTGGTACAGGAGCGCCGATGGCTCACTTCGATCAGGATGACGCCGAGTGCCTGGTCTTCACGTACAAGGAAGGCCTGCTCTCGCCCATCGCGCACGACCTGAAGATCCGGGTCACGCGGTTCGGTCTCGACGTCGACCGGGACGCGGGCACGGTGAGGGGCGAGCTCGACATGGGCTCGCTCCGGGTCGTCGCCGCGATGAAGGACGGGCGCGAAGCCCCGTCGGCCCTCTCGGACCGGGACAAGCGGGAGATCGAGAGCAACATCCGGAAGAGCGTCCTGCACCCCGACCGCCACCCGACCGCTCGGTTCGAAGCGACCAGGCTCGAACGGACGGGCGAGGCGTGGACGGTCGAGGGCGACCTCACGCTCCACGGCGTGACGCGCCGCATCTCGACGCGGGTGCGCCCCGAAGGTGACGCGCTCGTCGCCGAGGTCGTCCTGCATCAGCCCGACTTCGGCGTGAAGCCCTACCGCGCCGCGCTCGGCACCCTGAAGGTCCAGCCGGACGTGCGCGTCCGGATCTCGGTCCCCGCCGCCGACCTCACACGTTGAAGCGGAAGTGCATGACGTCGCCGTCCTGGACGACGTACTCCTTGCCCTCGATCCGCATCTTGCCGGCCGCGCGGACCTGCGCCTCTCCTCCGAGCCCGACCAGATCTTCCCAGTGGATGACCTCCGCGCGGATGAAGCCGCGCTCGAAGTCCGAGTGGATCTTGCCGGCCGCTTGCGGCGCCTTGGTGCCACGCTCGATGGTCCAGGCGTGCACCTCCGGCTCGCCCGCGGTGAAGAACGTGATCAGGTCGAGCATGCGGTAGCCGGTCTGGATCACGTGGTTCAGGCCGGGCTCGGCGAGGCCCACCGATTCGAGGAACTCCGCGCGGTCCTCCTTCGGGAGCTGCATGATCTCGGCTTCGATGGCCGCGCTGATGACGACGAGCGGGACCCCCCGCCGGTCGGCGATCGCGCGCACCCGGGCGACGAGCGGATCGTCCTCGGCGCCCGCGAGCTGGTCCTCTTTGACGTTGCACACGTAGAACATCGGCTTGCGCGTCAGGAGGAACATGTCGCGCACGACCTTGCGCTCGTCCTCGCTCTCCACCGTGAGCGTCGAGGCCGGCTCGCCCGAGTCGAGGATCTTCTCGAGCCGCTCGCAGACGTCGACAGCCTTCCGCTCGAAGGGGTCGTTGCCCTTGGCTGCGCGCCGCGCGCGATCGAGCCGCCGCTGGACGGTCTCGAGGTCCTTGAGGACGAGCTCGGTCTCGATGGTCTCGATGTCGGCCGCGGGATCCACGCGGTTGTCGACGTGCAGGATGTTGGGATCCTCGAAGCAGCGCACCACGTGGGCGACCGCGTCGGCTTCCCGTATGTGGCTCAGGAACGCGTTGCCCTTGCCCTCACCCTTCGAGGCGCCACGGACCAGGCCGGCGATGTCCACGAAGTCGACGGTCGCCGGGACGACCTTGGCCGGCTCGAAGAGCCTCACCAGCGCGTCGAAGCGCTCGTCCGGGACCGGGACCACGCCCACGTTCGGGTCGATGGTGCAGAAGGCGTAGTTCGCCGCCTCCGCGCGTTTCGACGACAACGCGTTGAAAAGAGTGGACTTTCCCACGTTGGGGAGCCCGACGATGCCGACCGAGAGGCCCAAGGCTAGACTCCTTCCGACCCGAAGAACGGGCGCGCACCGATAGCGCGTGACGCGCGCCGTCGCAACGGCCGCGCCGTGTTGCGGGCACGGCACCCGGTGTTCACCCGTGCTCTCGCGACCGCGGACAACCGTCAAGCTCTACGAGGCCGAAGCCGAGGCGACGGCCTGGCCCTCGCCGCCGCTGCCAACGAGTGACGCCCGCGAGCGGCACGACGCCGTGCTCTCAGCCGCTCGGCAGCGTTCCTCGCGGGTGCCCGTGGTCGTCCCCAACGAGCCCGCGGGCTATACTGCGATCCGATGCCGAACGTGACGCCGGAGGATCGCGCCCACTTCGCGCGTATCGCCGAAGCGAAGCACGCCGAGCGCGCGGAACGCCTTCGCGAGGCGATGGAACGACACCCCGTCGAGCGGATGCTGGAGGGGCTCGCGCTCGGTTACGCTGCGCCCACGGACCTCGAGGGTGAGCTCGCTCTGGACCGCCGCGCGCTGGGACAGGCCGAGCTGGCGATGCGCGGCCGGCGGCTGGGGCGCCGGGTCACGGGAACCGATCGTGACCGATGACGTGGCGGGGCTCCTGCGGGAGGCGCTGGCGGCCATCCGGGAGTCGGGGCTGGGCCACGCCGTGATCGGTGGCTGTGCCCGTAACGCCTATGCCGAGCCCCGTGCGACCAAGGACGTGGACCTGGTGGTGGAGGTGGCGGAGGCCGGGCACCCGGCGCTGATTCGCAACCTGGAACGACGTGGGTTTCGGGGCGCAACGAGCGTCGGCGGGGAGGGCGGCGTCCCCGATCTGACGCTCTTCCGCGACGGGCGGGGCCGGCGCATCGACCTGCTGTTCGCGCACACCGACTTCGAGCGCGAGGCGCTGCGGCGTGCCGTGACGAGGGAGCCCTTCCGAGGGGTCGCGGCGCCCGTGATCACCGTCGAGGATCTGATCGTCTACAAGGTCCTGGCCGATCGCCCGCAGGATCGGGTGGACGTCCGGGACGTGGTCGCCGCCGCGGGGGCGCGCGGCCAGGACATCGACTGGTCTTACGTCGAACGGTGGTGCGACGCGTGGGAGGTGCGCGGCCGGCTCGACCGGGTCCGGCGCGAGCTCGCCGGGTGACGGCTTCGTCGTCCTCGTGATCGTGCCGGCTGTGAAGGCCCTATCGACGCGGGCACCGCGCTGGGATGGACGCCGGCACGGACACAGGCCCGCGCGACGCAGGGGCAGACAGGGCGTTCATGACGCCTATGCGCCGTCTTCGGACGGAACGCAGCCGAAACCTGTCCTTCGACCGCGTCCGGTCCGTATTCGGGACAAGACGCGGCCGAAACCAGCCTTTCGACCGAGTCCGGTCCGTATTCGGGACGGAACGCGGCCGAAACCTGCCTTTCGACCGTGTCCGGTCCGTCGTCCTGAGGCCGCGCACGTTGAGAGGAGTGGATTTTCCCACGTTGCGGAGCCCGGCGATGCCGACCGAGAGGCCGAAGGCTAGACTCCTTCCGACCCGACCCGCGGCGTGTTGCGGGCACGGCACCCGGTGTTCACCTGTTCGTCACGTCGAGGTGCCAGCGTTGGGACAGGCCATGCGAGGACACATCCTGGTCGTCGAGGACGAGGCCGACCTGGCGGAGCTCGTGGCCTTCAACCTGCGCCAGGCCGGCTACACGGTCGTGACCGCCGGCACCGGCGAGGCCGCCCTCTCGGAGGTCGGGCGGAAGAAGCCGGATCTCGTCGTCCTCGACCTCATGCTGCCCGACATCTCGGGGACCGAGGTCTGCCGCCGCCTGCGCGCGAGCGCCGCCACCCAGCGCGTCCCGGTGGTCATGCTCACCGCCCGGACCGAGGAGGTCGACCGGGTGCTCGGGTTCGAGGTCGGGGCCGACGACTACGTCCCCAAGCCCTTCAGCCCGCGGGAGCTCGTGCTCCGGATCGGCGCGGTCCTCCGGCGGACGAGCCCTGCGGGCGCCGAACCCGCCACCCCGGGTGAAGCGATCGAGATCGGCAGCCTGGTCATCGACGTGCCTCGCCACGAGGTGAGGGTGCGGGACGAGGCCGTCCCGCTCACCGCCCTCGAGTTCAAGCTCCTCTACGACCTGGCGTCCCGCCGCGGGCGGGTCCAGAGCCGGGATGCCCTGCTCGAGCGCGTCTGGGGCTACGCGCCCGGGATCGAGACGCGCACGGTGGACACCCACGTCAAGCGCCTCCGGGAGAAGCTCGGCGACGCGGCCCACTACATCGAGACGGTCCGCGGCGTCGGCTACCGGATGCGGGACGACATCCCCCGGGAGTAGCTCGCCTCGTCGCCGTATCGAGGGCGATGCGTTAGGTTTCGAACCGGAACCGCCGTGAGTCTCAGGGCCAACGTGGTGGCCGCCATCGTCACGGCGACGGCGGCGCTCATCCTGACCGTGATCCTCCTCGAGGACCCGCTGCTCGAGTACCGCCAGACGCAGCAGGCGAGGGACGACATGCTCGAGGCCCTCGGGCGCGTGGACGAGGCCATGCGGGAGGGCGCGACGCCCGACGAGGCGGCCGACGCCGTCGGAGCCTCCAGCGCCAGCCACGTGACGGTCTTCGGCGCGGACGGCCGGGTGGTCGGCGACACCGGGCTCGACGGGGACGAGCTGGTCTCCCGCGGTCCCGCTGCCACGGGCCGAGACCTCGACGAGGCGCGCCGCACCGGGACGGGCGTGACGAGCCTCGGCTCGGGGGCGGACGAGCGCCTCTCGGTGGCCCTACGGGGCGACGGCGGGATGCTCCTGCGCGCGTCGAGGCCGAAGAGCGCCATCCGAGCGGCGAGCCGGAGCGCGCGGGAGCTGCTCGTCCTCGCCGGCGTCATCGCGGGGGCGGCGGGGCTGCTCCTCACGCTCGTGCTCTCGCGCACGATGGTGCGGCCCGTCGAGGACCTGACGCGGGCCGCCGACGCTCTCGCGCGCGGCGACCTCGACCTGCGGACTCGCTCGGTCCGGACGGACGAGCTCGGGCGGCTCGGGCGTGCGCTCGACCGGATGGCCGATCAGCTCCAGGACCGCATCGAGACGATCCGGGCCGAGGAGGCGCGCCTCACCGCGATGCTCGACGGGATGGTCGAGGCGGTGTTCGTGACCGACGCCGACGGGCGGATCGTGCTCACGAACCGAGCGCTCGACGGGCTCGTAACGGGAGCCGTGCGGGGTCGGACCGTGGTCGAAGCGATCCGCAGCGCCGAGCTCCACGAGGCCGTCGTCCGAGCGCTCCGCGGCGAGTCGAGCGCCGTCGCGCTCGAGGTCGACGTCGGCGAGGAAGCGAGGGCCCTCGCGGCCCAGGTCGCCCCGCTCCCCGAGCACGCCGGGGTCGTGACCGTGCTGCACGACGTGACGGAGCTCAAGCGCGCCGACCGCGTGCGGCGGGACTTCGTGGCGAACGCGAGCCACGAGCTCCGGACGCCCCTCACGGCCATCCGCGGCTACGCCGAGACGCTCAAGACCGGCGCGCTCGAGGACCCCGAGACGGCGCAGCGGTTCGTCGACACGATCCTGCGTCACACGATCCGCCTCCAGCGGCTCGTCGACGACCTCCTGGCCCTCTCCCGCTCCGAGTCGCCCGACCAGCAGTTCGAGCTCGGCGCCGTGCGGGTTGGTGACGTGTTGCGCGGCGCGCTGTCCGCGGTCGAGGCGCAGGCGCAGGCGAAGCACATCGTCGTGACGACCGAGCGAGTGGACGGCCTGCCCCCGGTCCTGGCCAACCAGTGGGCGCTCGACCACGTCCTGGTCAACCTGGTCGACAACGCCGTCAAGTACACGCAGGACGGGGGCACCGTGACCGTGCGCGGCTCGTCGAGCGACGGCGCCGTCAGCATCGAGGTCGAGGACAATGGCCCCGGCATCCCGGCGTCCAGCCGGGAGCGCGTCTTCGAGCGCTTCTACCGCGTCGACAAGGGGCGCTCGCGCGATCAGGGCGGGACCGGCCTGGGGCTCGCGATCGTCAAGCACCTGGTGCAGCGGATGGGCGCCGAGGTGACTGTCGAGAGCACACCCACCCGCGGGACCGTCTTCCGGGTCCGGCTCGCGCGAGCACCGGACGAACCGGCGGTCGCCGCCGGCGCGTGAGGCGCTATGCTCGGCGCCGTGGACGAGCCTCGCCGCCTGCGTGTCTGTGTCGCCGCCATGGCCTTCGCGTCGGTCGCGCCGGTCGCCTATCTCGTGCAGCGACTGCTCGACCGGGCCCGCGGAGTCGCCTTCGACCCGACGTCGGTGGTCTCGGAGCCGCACGTGGCCTTCTACTGGCGCTGCGCCATCGCCGCCTGGTGGGGCGGCCTCGCCGCGCTCACGGCCCACGCGATCGCCGGCCGCGGCGGCTCGCCCGATCGGTGGGCCTGGTGGCTCGCCCTCGCGGCAGCGCCGGTGGGCGTCGTCCACGCCGCGCTCTCCTGGCTCTTTCCGTGACGGCGCTCCGCATCCTCGAGTCGATCCACGGGCACTTCGGCATCCTCGCCGCGGCTGCGCTCCTGCACCCGGCGATCCTGCTCCGGCGTGGCCGCGCGCTCTCGCGGGGGCTCTCCTGGGCGGTGCTGCTCACGACGCTCGTGACGGTGGTCGCCTTCGCGACCGGTGTCTTCATCTACGGCGACTACCGCGCCCACGTGAAGCGGCCGCTCTTCCTCGAGGACCCCGCGGCCGGGCTGCTCTTCGAGACGAAGGAGCACGTCGCCTGGGCGGTCGTCGCGCTCGCGCTCGGTGGCGGCACCGCCGCCCTGTTCGCGCCCCGCGGCGCGCGTCGGGTGCGGCAGGGGGCCGCGGTCGTCTACGCCGTCGCGGCGCTCCTGTGCGTCCTGACGGTCGCCATCGGGACCTACGTGGCGGCCGTCGGCGGCTTCACCGGCTGAGCGCGTACTTCACCGCCTGCGGCAACGTGCTCCGGAGCCGTTCGACCAGGCTCTCCCTCGGCAGCGGGTGCCCGTCGGGCAGGGACAGGGCCGCGGCCGCATCTTCCATGAGGCCCGGATCGGAGTGCGGGCGGATCATCAGCTCCTCGGCCTGGTGCCGCCCCTCCGTCGGGTCGTGGCCCGCCACGTCGGCGAGCAACCGGAGCCGCGCGCCGAGCGTGCCCTTCGCGAGCTCGTCGTCGATGGCGCGGGCGGCCCCGTGCATGTCGTCCGCGACGAGCGCCTCGAGCGCAACCAGCGGGGCCTCCTCGTCGGTCGGCGGGTGGATCGAGACCGCCCGCACCCGGGACGGCTCGCCCGAGTGGCGCTCGGCTCCGCCCTCGAGCATCTGGCCCACGCGCGCGAGCCGGACGATGTCCCGGGCGCGTGCCGAGCCCGCGGCCGCCGCCTGCTCGGCGAGCAGGGCGCCGGCGCGGAACCGGGTGGTCGCGACGCACGCGGCCGCGAGGCCGACCTGCGGATCGAACGCGGACGCGTCCCGCCGGATGTCGGCCGCGCGCATGTCGAGCGTCAGCGTGGCCACGCTGTCGATGCACCGCGGGCACGTGGCCATGTGTCCCTCGGCGCGCGTCCGGTCGGCCCCCCGCAGCGTTCCGTCGACGAAGGTCGCGAACGTGTTCTCGTCGAGGCAGAGCGCCTGCTTCGGATACAGCCGGTCGAGAGCCCGCTCGCGCACCGAGCGCCAGGTCGCCTCGGCGAGCGCGCGTCCCTTCCGGAACTCGCGGTCCGTCTCGGTGCGCATGGCCACCGAGACGCGCTCGGCGATCGTCGCCGCGTCGAGGAGGACCCGCCACGCGGCCCGGGTGTCCTCGGTGCTGTCGCCCATGTCGCCGAGGCGTTCGGCCACGCGCTCGAGGCTCGCGATCACGCTCTGCTGGGTCTTGCCGAGCGTCGCGGCGATGTCGGAGCGGTCGAGCCCCCGGAGCCGCAGCCTGACCAGCGCGCCGATGTTGGGGGACATGCGGTCGAGCGCCTCGGTGATCTGCCGGGCGGGCTCGACGGCCAGCATCTCGTCGAGGAAGATCGCGGCGGGGGTCGGGAGCGAGGCGATCAGGGTCGCCGGCGGCGTCACGTCCTGGAGGTATTCCACCACCGCCTGCCGCGTGAGGACGGCCAGGTAATGCCGCAGCGACTGGCCGTTCCACGTCCGGAGCGGCCCGGCCTGGTTCCGCCGCAGGTGGGCCCTCGCCGCCTCGACGCACCCGGGCACCTCGTCCAGGGTCGACCGCCGCCGCTCGTCCACGACGCGGACCACCACCGTCTCGACGAGCGGCCCGAGTCGACGCTCCAGCATCGCCCAGGCGTCCTCGTCCCCCGAGATGCAGCCGTCGATCAGGCCCCGCTCGTCCGCTTCCGAATACGGGGCAGGCAGGGGCATGGGCGAGCGATCGTGCCCCCCCGCACATCGCCGGGTCAACGGAAACGAGGAGTGGGCGTAACGCTCCGAAATTCCATGGAGTTCCGATTGACACGCCCGAGGGGGCCGCCTACCATTTCGGCGCTCCATGGTGGATCGGATCGGCAACTGCCGGATCCTCGGCGAGATCGGCAGTGGCGGCATGGCCGTCGTGTACCGCGCGGTGCAGGAGCCGCTCGGGCGGATGGTGGCCATCAAGGCGCTCAAGCCGTCCATCGCCGTGGACAGCCAGTTCGCCAAGCGATTCGAGCGCGAGGCGCACTTCATGGCCTCGCTCCAGCACGAGAACATCCTGCACGTCTACGACTTCATCAAAGACGGCAGGAGCATGTACATCATCATGGAGTACGTGCGGGGGATCGACCTGTACGACCTCCTCGAGCGCACTCCCGTCCTGCCGGTCGAGGTCTCGTCGATCATCGCTCTGCAGGTCGCGCGCGCGCTCGACTACGCGCACTTCCGCGGGATCATCCACCGGGACATCAAGCCGGCCAACGTGATGATCTCGCACCAGGGCGAGGTGAAGCTGATGGACTTCGGCATCGCCCGCGACGACACGCTCACGGACCTGACCGAGACCGGCACCGGGCTCGGCACGCCGAGCTACATGAGCCCCGAGCAGATCCTCGGCGACAAGCTCGACTTCCGGAGCGACATCTTCTCGCTCGGCATCGTGCTCTACCAGATGGCCACGGGCCGCAAGCCGTTCGTGGAAGACGACGCGCGCACGGTGATGCAGAAGATCCGGCTCGACCGGTACACGCAGCCGCGCAAGCTGAACCAGCAGGTCCCGCGCACGCTCGAGCGCATCCTCGCCCGGTGCATGGAGAAGATGCCGGCGAACCGGTACCCGACGACGCAGGCGCTCATCGACGATCTGATGGAGTTCCTCGCGGCGCGAGTGCCCATCAACTACAACGCGCGGCTCGTGATGTACCTCCGCGAGATCGGCGTGATCACCGACGACGAGGCCGAGGAGATCCTCACGGCGGCCGGCCCCCGCGGCAACGCGCAGCGCGGGCCGAGGGACAAACGGCTGCTCGCACACGTGGGGACCGGCCAGGCGGTCCTCCTCGCCGCGGTGCTCGTGAGCGGTGGCGCGATCCAGGTCGCGAACGGACGTTTCTCGGGCGAGGACGACGGGTACGCGGCGCCCGCGGGGAGCTACATCGTGCCGCCGCGCGCCGGGTACCTGCGCGTCGTGGTCGAGCCCTGGGCGACGGTGTGGATCGACGGGCAGGAGGTGGTCACGACGCCCACCGCCGACGCCATCGCGCTGCCACCGGGCCGCCACTACGTGAAGCTCAAGAACCCGTACTACCGCGAGGTCGACAGGGAGCTGCGGATCGAGCCGGGCCAGACCGAGACCCTCGAGCTCGAGCTCGAGCCTCTCCACGAACCGGGTGCGGAGGGCGAGCCGCAGGCGCCGGAGGGTGGCGAGTGATGCGTCTCGTCGCGCGGGCGCTGGTGGCGGCGGCCGCGCTGGTCTGCGCGTGGCCGGCGGCGCGCGCGTCCGCGTCGCAGCACGTCCACGTGGTGCGTCCGGGCGAGACGCTCGCGTCGATCGCGCAGGTGTACTACGGGGATCCGCGCCGCGAGAGCGTGCTCGTCGCCGAGAACGGCCTCACGACGCAGGGCGGCGCCGCGATCGTGGTGGGCATGCGCCTGATCGTGCCCTGGGTGACCCACCACGTCGTCCAGGAGGGCGAGACTTGGAGCGAGCTGGCCGATCGCTTCTTCGGCGATTCGCGCCGCGCGTTCCTGCTCATCGAGGCGAACGACGGCACGGCGGGCGATCAGCCGGACGTCGGCTCGGAGCTCGTCGTCCCCTATCCGTTGCGGCACGTCTCGGGACAGAACGACACCCTCCGCCGCGTCTCGCAGCTCTACTACGGCGACGACGGCATGGCGCACCTCCGCACGCTCCGGCGCTTCAACAACCTGCGCAGCCTACGCCTGGCCCGCGGGCAAGTGGTGCTCGCGCCGCTCGTCGACCTCGTGCTGAGCGAGGACGGCCGGCGCCTGATCCAGGAGCAGACCGGCCGCGCGGTCACGGGCGGCGAGATGCGTGAGCTGCAGCAGCAGATCGAGGAGCAGCTTCCGCACCTCCGGGAGCACGTGCGGCGCGGCCGCTTCGCCGAGGCGGTCGCGCTCGGAAACCGCCTCCTCGGCGCCGGCCGGCTGACCGGCAACCAGGTGGTCACGATCCAGCGCGAGCTCGGGACCGCCTACGTCGCCCTGCGGCGCGAGGACCTGGCCGTCGCCGCCTTCCGCGAGGCGATCGACCGCCAGCCCGACCTCGAGCTCGACGTCGCCCGGACCTCTCCCACCGTGCTGCGCGCCTTCGAGCGCGCCAAGCGCGAGCCCTCCGAGCGCCCCCCCGCCGCCGAAGACGCCGGCCCCGCCGACTGACTTGCATTCGGGAGTGTCCCCAATGCAAGTGCGAGTTGCATTCGGGACACGCCCCAGTGCAAGTGGGGCGCTAGCGCTTCTTCTTGGCCTTCGGCTTGCGGCGCTTGACGGTGGACGGGGAGGAGGCGGGCTTGGGTTTCGGCGCGGCGCCCGCGGGCTGCCCGCCCTCGCGGCGCGCGCGGTTCCGTAGCGACACGTAGGCCGCCATCGACAGCGGCACGACGAGCAGGCTGATGAGCTGCGACGTCGACAGGCCCATCGCGCTGCCGCGCTCGGGATCGTCCCGGACCATCTCGACGAAGAAGCGCCACAGGCCGTAGCAGCCGGCGAGCACCGTGAGCACCTGGCCGCGGAACCGGCGGCTGCGCCAGACGAGGAGCCCGACGGCGAAGAGCGCGAGCCCGACCGCCGACTCGTAGAGCTGCGTCGGGTGCACCGGGAAGGAGGCGCTCGCGGAAGGGTCGAGCCCGTAGGTCGCGACGTGGTGGCTGAAGGCCGGGGAGCCGGTGAGCTCGCGCGCGCACGCCACGTCGCCGCCGCCGGTGCCCTCCGGCCAGCGCGGGAACGAGCCGAGGCTCGCGAGCCACCTCGGGGCGTCGCCCGAGAGCCGCGCGCCGAAGTCGCAGCCGTACAGGTAGCACCCGATCCGCGTGAGGAAGAGGCCGAGCCCGAGCGTCGGCGCCACGACGTCGGCCCACGCCATCAGCGGCACGCGCTTGGTGCGGAGGTAGAGCCAGCTCGCGAGGAACCCGCCCAGGAACCCGCCGTAGGCGACGAGCCCACCGCCGACCGAGAACCACTTCGCCGCGGTGTCGAGCTCGTCGAGGTTCGTGAGGATGTACAGGACGCGCGAGCCGACGATGGCGCTCACGGCCGTCACGATGAAGGTGTTGGCCATCAGCTCCCGGTCGAGGCCCTCCTTCGCCGCCCCCATCCGCATGACGAAGTACCAGGCCGCGATCAGGGACAGCCCGAGCATGACGCCGTACGAGTAGATGGGGACCACGCCCCACGGCGTCGGCAGGTGGACCAGGATGGGGTGCATCGCGGAGCAATCTCCGGGGACCGGCCGGAGGCGTCAAGCGCTGATGCGCGCGAGCGCCTCGCGCGTCGGCGGCGCGAGCGGGGGCTCGAGCGGGACCCCGAGGCAGGCGGCCGCGAGCCTCTGGCGCTCGGCGTCCGCGTCCTCGAAGAGCGCGTCGAGCGCCCTCGCGAGCTGCACGGGCTTGCGCCTCCACGGCCGGAAGATCGCGCGCAGCTCCTCGGGCCACGCGCCGCGCTCGACGGCGTCCCAGACCGCGAAGGGGAGCTGCGCGCCGAGCGCCTGGCCCGCCTCCATCACCGCCGCGCAGGTCTCGGTCACGAGCTCGCGGTCGTCGGGCCGTGACGGATCGAACCGTTCGCGCAGGTACAGCTCGGTGAGGAACACCTCCCATCCCGTCGGCCAGCCCTCCGCGTCGCCGACCTCGGCGTTGATGCGGTCGAGGTCGATCGCGAACGCGGCGAGGTGGACGTACGGGACGCCGAGCTGCGCCGCGAGAGCGCGGTCCATGATCGTCTCGAGCCCGAGGCCCTCGGGCTCGCCGGACACGACCGAGAGCGGCTTCCTGCGCGGCACGGCGCTACCATACCCGCACGGTGGACGACGTCGAGGTGAACCAGGAGGTCGGCGCGGTCACCTTCCGCGTGCGGGTGGCGCCGCGGGCGAGCCGCGACGCGTTGCAGGGGGTCCACGACGGCGCCCTCAAGGTGGCGCTCACCGCGCCGCCGGTCGAGGGCGCGGCGAACGCGGCGCTGGTGAAGCTGCTCGCGAAGAGGCTCGGGGTCGCGAAGCGTGACGTGGAGATCCTCCGAGGGGACGCCGCGCGGGACAAGCTCCTGCGGGTCCGCGGCGTCGGCGCCGACGCGATCAGAGCACTCGCACGCGGCTGACGAGCCAGCCGTCGCCCCGGCGCACGAGGCGGAACTGCACGTCGGCCATCCCCTCGCGCGTACCGATCCGCAGGGCCACGAGCGCTCGCTCGCCCTCGATCTCGATCGCCTCCTGCACGACGCGGACGTCGTCGCCCTGGAACGGGGCGAGGGTCGCGCGTGCCCGCTCGGCGAGGTCCACCTCCTGGCCCTCGCCATACGCCCGGAGGTCGTCCCCGACCGTGATGTCGACCGGGACGCGCGCGGGGTCCACGTACGAGAGCGCCGCGTCGATGCGGCGGGTGTCGACCTCTCCGGTGACGGCGTCCACGAACGCCTCGAGCCGCTCCTCGTCCGTGACCACGAGGGCGTCGGCCACCATCGCGATGCTGCCGACGAGCAGCGCGAGCACCAGGGCCTGCGTCAGGAAGCGTGAGCGAGACATCGCCGCGGACGTGCTGCAGCGGCCGTGCCACCGCTCGCCGCCACGGGATCACACGTGATTACCGGCGACCACCGAGCTCCGCATGACACGGTGTCAGCCGCCCCGCCGACGCCGCTGACAAACTGGCACTTCCCTCGACCGCCGACCCCGGACCCCCTACTCTCCGCCGCCGATGGAGAGGAGGAAGCAACGGCGACCGGCCGCTGCCACGGTGTCCGCGCCCCCCGAGTGGCTCCTCGCCCTGCTCTACGGCGTGACGGGCGCGGCCGCGCTCGTGCACGAGGTCGGCTGGACGCGCACCGCCCGGAGCCTGCTCGGGGGCGACGCGCGGGCGCTCGCCGTGGCTCTGGTGGCGATCCTCGGCGGGATGGGCTTCGGCGGGCTGCTCGCGCCGGCGGTGGCCCGCCGCTGGGGCGCGCTCGGCGGCTTCGTGCGCGTCGAGGCGGCCGCCGCGGTCTACGCCGCGGCCCTGCCGTGGTTCGCGCCCGCCCTCGACACCGTCGTCGGCGCGTCCTTCCGGGCGCTCGGCGCGGGTGCCGGCTTCACCGCCGCGTCGGTCCTCGTCGCGACGCTGCTCTTCGCGCCCCCGGCGCTCGCCATGGGCGCCGGGCTCCCGCTCCTGGCCCAGGCGCGCGCGCCCGCGGGTCGGACCCCTCGCGACGCGGGCGTGCTCTACGCCGCCCACGCGCTCGGCGGCGCGGCGGGCGGGCTGGTCGCCGCCTTCGCGCTGATGCCGGACCTCGGGGTCCCGGTGGCGGTCGCGCTCGCGTCGGCCGCGCAGCTCGGGGTGGCCGTCGCCGCGGCGTTCGTCCGCCGCGGCGACGCACCCGGCCGCGAGCCCGAGGTCGCGCCGCGACAGCCTCGATCGCGCGGCGACGGGCGGTGGGTCGCCGTCTGGTTGCTCGGCGCCGCGCTCCTCGCAGGCGTCGGGACGGCCGCACTGCAGACGCTCTCGGCGCGGGTCGCGACGCTCGCCGTCGGCCCGAGCGTGCAGGGCTTCGCGCTCGTGGCCGCGGTGTACGTGCTGGCGCTCGCGGCCGGGGCCGGGCTCGCCGCGCCGTTCGTGCGCCACGCGACGACGCCGGTGGCGGTCTACGCTTGCCTCGTGCTCGGCGCGTGCGCGGCGCTGCTCGCCGGCGTCGGCGCGATCGGCGGCTGGCCCGAGGCGGCCGCCGCGGCGTTCGAGGGTGTCGCTCCCGGCGGTGGGCCGCCCTGGGCTCGGCTCGCGTGGATGGTGGCGATGCCGGTGTTCGGGCCGGTGGCGCTCTCTGCGGCGGCGTTTCCGTTCGGCGTGGCCGCGCTCGCGAGGGCCGGGCGGCGCTCGGCGGCGCGCGACGTGGGCTGGCTCGTCGCGGCCGGAGCGGCCGGCAACGTGCTCGGCGTCCTCGTCACGACCTTCGCCCTCGTCCCCGCGGTGGGGCTCGCCCGCGGCCTGGTCGCTGCCGCGGCTGCGCTCGCGGGCTCGGGGGTCGTCGCCGCGGTGGCCGGCTTCCGTGGGGGGCCCGGCCGGTCGCCGCTCCGGGCGCGGCACGCGATGGTGCTCGTCGCGCTCGCCGGTCTCGGGGCGGTGGCGCTGGCGAACGCGCCCCGCCGCTTCGATCCCGACGCGCTCACCCGCGGGCCGTTCCTCTACGCGGGGCCCGAGCGGCCGGAGCTCGGGCGGGTGACCTTCGTGCACCACGGTGTCGAGGCGACCGTGACGGTGCGCGAGGCCGGCGCGGAGCGCCTCCTCCAGATCGACGGCAAGGTCGACGCGAGCGCTCTCGGCGATGCGCCCACGCAGCTGCTCGCGGGCCTGGTGCCCGCGCTGCTCTCCGACGAGCCCCGCGAGGCGTTGGTGATCGGCCTCGGCACCGGGACCACGGTGGACGGCGTGCGCGTCGTCCCCGGCGTCGAGCGGATCGAGGTGGCCGAGCTGGTGGACGGCGTGCGCTGGGCGGCGCCGCGCTTCGGCGCCGACAACGGGCACGTGCTCCGGGATCGGCGCGTCACGGTGCGGCCCGTGGACGGCTCGCTCCTCCTGCGCCACGGCGCCCGCTCCTACGACCTGATCATCAACGAGCCGAGCAACCCGTGGGTCGCCGGCATGGGTGACCTCTTCAGCGAGGAGACCTTCCGGGCCGCCCACGCGCGCGCCGACGAGGGCGGCGTCGTCGCGACGTGGTTCCACGTGTACTCGACCGACCTGTCGATCGTCCGCTCGATCGCGGCGACGTTCGCGTCGGTCTTTCCGGACGCGACGTTGTGGGAGCTCGCGCGCGGGCAGGACTACCTGCTGGTGGGACGCCGGCCAGGCGGCGACGCGGAGACGGTGCACGTGGATCTCGATCGGCTGGCCCGGCGGGCGACGAGCCCCGAGGTGCTCGAACGGCTCTCGCGTGCGCGGATCGGGAGCGTCGAGGGACTGCTCGCGCGGCTGGTCGCGGCGGGCGACGGCCTGAGCGCGCTCGCCGCGGGCGCGCCCGTGCTGTCGGCGCGCGACGGGAGCCTCGAGGCGCGGGCAGCGCGCTCGCTCTACGGCGACGCATCGCGCGACGCGCTCGGGCTCTTCGCCGAGCTGCCCCGCCGGCCGGGCTCGCTTCGCGTGCGCGCCGACACCGCCGCCGGTCGCACGCTCGCGCAGGCGCTGCCCCGGGCGATGGAGGCCGGCGGGCTCGGCCGCTCGATGATCCTCCTCGCGACCGGCGGCGACGAGGACGCCGCCATCGCCGCCGGCGAGCGGGCCATCGGCCTCTTGCCGGACGATCCCTCGCTACGGGACGACCTAGCGACGCTGTACCTCGCGCGCGGCAAGACGCACGCCCTCGTGCTCGAGGACGAGTCGGCCCGGGATGCGCTGCTGACCGTGCTCGAGCTCGAGCCGTCGCCGCGTATCGAGGCCGACGCGCTGACGACCCTCGGCGACCTGCACCTGCGTGCCGGCGAGGCCCCCCTCGCGCTCTCGCGCTACCAGCGCGCGCGCCGCCTCTCCCCCACGGTCGTCGAGCTCACCGAGAAGATCGCCGACTGCCTCGACGCCGTCGGCGCCGAAGAAGACGCCCACCGGGAGCGCCGCCTGGCCGAACGCCTCCGCCGCGCCCAGATGTAGAATCACGATCCCCCCCGCGAGCGCAGGTCAACGAACTAGGGTCGTTCGCATCGCGGCCAGCGGGGCGTCGCGGCCCGTCCAGCGCTCGAAGGCGATGGCGCCCTGGTGGAGGAGCATGCCGAGGCCGTCGACGGTGCACAGCCCGCGGGCGCGGGCGCGGCGGAGGACGGCCGTCTCGCGGGGCTCGTAGACGAGGTCGTTCACCGTGGCCTGGGCGGGGAGCGCGTCGAGGGGGAGGGACGCCGCGAAGGCCTCGGCCTCCGCGCGGCCCTCGAGCGTGGCGCTCGTCGCCTGCACGACCAGGTCCGCCTGCGCGAACGCCTCTCCGAGCCGGGCGAGATCCGCCGCCGCGAGCGCCGTCCCGCCCGACACCGGCGCGAGCTCTTCCGCGAGCGCCTCGGCCCGATCGAGCCGGCGCGCGGCCACCGTGACGAGCGCCGCCCCTGCCCGCGCGAGCCCGACCACGGCCGCCCGCGCCGCGCCGCCCGCGCCGAGCACGACCGCGCGCGTGCCCTTCGGCTCGAACCCCGCCTCGGCGAGCGCGCGGACGAGCCCCGGGGCGTCCGTGTTGGCGCCGAGCAGCCGATCGCCGCTCCGCACGATCGTGTTGACCGCGCCGATCGCGCGGGCGTCCGGCTCGACCTCGTCGAGGAGCGCGATCACCGCCTCCTTGTGAGGAAGGGTCACGTTGGCGCCCGCGATCCCGAGCGCGCGGAGCCCCGCCACCGCGTCGGCCAGCCGCTCCGGCCGCACCGGGAAGGGCACGTAGACGGCGTCGATCCCGAGCGCGCGGAAGGCGGCCTCCTGCATCGCCGGCGAACGGGAGTGGGCGACCGGCCAGCCCAGGATTCCGTAGACCTGGCGCACGCGCCGCTACCCTTCCTCGCCTCTTCTCACGCGCTCCACGCGCGCGTCGAGCTCACCCGCCGTGAGCACGACCCGCAGGGCATCGCCCGCTCGCGCGACCTCGGCGCGCATCAGCGCCTTGCCCTCGTGCAGCACGATCGCGTAGCCACGCGCGAGCACGGCCTTCGGCGAGAGCGCATCGAGCCGATGCGTGAGCCCGTCGAGCTGCGATCGGCGACGCGACACCAGCGGCCGGCCCGCGGTTCGGACGTGCGTCGTGAGCTCGTGGAGCGTGCGCGCGCGCCGCACGATCAGCGGCTGGGCCGTCGCCTCGAGCCGGCTCGTGAGCTGCAGGAGCTTCTGCCGGTCGCGCGCGAGCTGCCGCCTTGGATCGAGCCGCGCGAGCTTGCTCTGCGTGGCCGTGAGCCTCGTCCGCTCGGCCGACAAGCGGCCCTGGACGCGCCGGACGAGATCGCGCCGGAGCGCGTCGAGGCGCCGCCGGACGCCGCCGAGGGCGTGCCGCGGATCGGAGAGCCGCTTCTCGAGCCGCTCGAAGCGCAGCCGCTCGCGCCCGAGCCGCGTCTCGAGCGCCCGCTCCACCCGCCGCCGCCAGCCGTCGAGCTCGCCCCGGAGCGCCTCGCGGTCCGGCACCACCAGCTCGGCGGCGTTGGACGGCGTCGAGGCGCGCACGTCGGCGACGAGGTCGGCGATCGTGACGTCGACCTCGTGCCCGACGGCGCTCACGGTCGGCACCCTGCATTCCGCGATCGCGCGTGCGACCGACTCGTGGTTGAAAGCCCACAGGTCCTCCTGCGAGCCGCCGCCCCGGCCGACGATCACCACGTCGAGCTCCTCGAGCCGCTGGATGTCGTGGAGCGCACGGACGATGCTCGCAGGAGCGTCCTGCCCCTGCACGCGGCAGTCGGCCACGACGATGCGCACCGGGCAGCGCCCCCGCGCCACCCGGATGACGTCGTGCATCGCGGCGCCGGCCGCGCTCGTCACGACACCAACCACCGCCGGCATGGCCGGGAGCTTCCGCTTGCGTGCCGGGTCGAGCAGGCCCTCGGCCTCGAGCTTGCGCCGGATGCGCTCGAACTGCGCGTGGAGATCGCCTTCGCCCGCCGGGAGCGCCACGCGCGCGATGAGCTGGAACGTCCCGCGAGGCTCGTACAGCGTGAGCGCCCCTCGCACGCGCACGACCTCGCCGCGCGCGAGCTTGGCCCGCGCCCTCCGGGCGTCGCTCCGGAACATGACCGCGCGAAGCTGCGCCGCCTCCTTGTCGTCGTTCAGGCAGAAGTAGACGTGGCCTGCCGGCGAGCGCGTCACGTCCGACAGCTCGCCCTCGATCCACACGTCCGGCCACTGCGCCTCGAGCGTCCCGCGGACGAGGCGGTTGACCTCGGAGACCCGCAGGATCCGGCGCTCTCGCCGGTCGTCCTCGCCTTCGTCCAGCGGCCCGGGCCGGTCGAACAACGGCAACGTCACGCGCGGAAGGCTAGCGCATTGCTGCACGGGTGTACCGGGTGTATGAACGATCGGGGACAACCAGGGAGCGGCCATGAAGATCGCCGAGGCGCCGCAGCATCGACTCGGCTACTTGCAAGCGCGTCCGGGCGACGTGGTGGGACGCGACGACCTGTTCATCGTCGACGTGCGGCACGAGGACGAGCTCACCGACGACTTCGGTCACATCCACGGGGTGACGCACGTGCCCGCCGACCGCGTCATGCGCGACGGGCTGCCGGTGCCCGAGGACACGCCGATCGTGGTGGTGTGCCAGAACGGCCGCACGAGCCAGACGTGCGCGACGCGGCTCGTCCAGGACCACGGCTTCAAGGAGGTCTACCACCTCGTGGGCGGCATGCTCCGCTGGACCGCCGAGGAGCGCCCGATCGCGCGCACGCCCACCTGGACGAAGCTGGATCTAGACTCCCCGGGTGCGTGAGATCGTCCTCGGGCTCGGCGCCAACCTCGGCTCGCGCGTCGCGACGCTGCGGGCCGCGCTCGATCTGATCGAGGCGGGTGGGGACGTGCGGGTCGAGGCGCTGTCGCCGTTCTACGAGACCGAGCCCGTGGGACCGCCGCAGCCGCGGTTCGTCAACGCGGCGGCACGTCTCGCGACCGAGCTGCCGCTCGGCGTGCTCCTCGACCGGGTGCTCGAGGTCGAGCGCGCGCTCGGCCGGGTGCGGCGCGAGCGGTGGGGCCCGCGTGTGGTGGACCTGGACCTGCTCTGGGCCGGCCCCGAGCGCGTCTGCACCGACCGGCTCACCGTGCCGCACCCGCGCCTGCGCGAGCGCGCCTTCGTCCTCGCGCCGCTCCTCGACGTGCTGCCCGAGGCTCCGCCGGACCTCGCCGGCGCGCTCGCGCGGCTCGGGGGCCCGCCGGCGGTCGCCGCCCCGGGTGCGCGCGAGCCCGCGGTCCGGGTGGCAGGCCGAGAGGTGCTCTCGGTCGAGGCCGAGGGCCTCGACGACGCCGACGCGCTCGCGGCCGCGCTCACCGGGCTCGGCTGCGTCCTGGCCGGGACCCCACGCGGGGAGGGGCTCACCTGCCGCGTCACCGAGCCCGCGGGGCGATCCGACCCGGCAGCCGAGGCGCTCGCCCGGATGACGGGCGTCGTGGCCGGGGGGTTTCGCGTGCGATCCGCCTGTTTGGTGCTCGATCCGGTGGAGCTGCGCGTGCTGGGACGCGAGGGCGGTCCGGGCGATGTCGCGCACCCAATCGAGGCGTGGGTGCGAACGTCGAACGGTCACGAAGCGGCGCGCTTGACCGTGCGTCGCGAATTCGCCAAATGATTGTGGATTCGCTGGCCGGCTAGTACGATGCGACGGGTCGCTGCCGGTCCTCGCCGGCCCGACCCTGGAGGAACCGGATGGCCGATACGCGCAAGGACAGACGCGCGCCCGTGTCCCTGAAGGTCCGCTTCAAGAGCGCGACCGTCGACGAGTTCATCGAGCAGTACGCGAAGGACATCTCGCGTGGGGGCATCTTCATCAAGAGCAAGACCCCGATGGCGATCGGGACGCTGCTCAAGTTCGAGTTCCAGCTGAAGGACGAATCGCGTCTGATCCACGGGGTCGGCCGCGTCGTCTGGAAGCGGGAGGCGTCCGACTCCAGCGGCGACGACAACCCGCCCGGCATGGGCATCAAGTTCATCAAGATGGACCCGGAGAGCCGCTCGCTGGTCGAGAAGATCGTCAGCCAGCGCGGAGACGAGAGCGGCGAGTTCGAGGCCGGCGAGGGCGGTGGCGGGGCCGCGAAGCCGTCCGGCCCCCGCTACAAGAAGACCGTCCCCTTCTTCCCGAGCACGAGCGCGCCCGAGGACCTTCCGCCGCCGGAGGACCGGACGGCCGTCCGACACGCCAGCGAGTTCCTCGCCTCGGCGCTGTCCGGTGCGAACGAGGAGGCGGCCTCCGAGGCGGCGAGGCGCGCCGAGGAGGCGCGAAAGCGCACCGAGGAGATCGAGCGGCAACGCGCCGAGGAGGCGGCGAGGCAGAAGGCGGAGCAGGAGGCGAAGGAGCGCGCCGACCGCGAGCGCGCGGAGGTCGAGTCGAAGGCCGTCGCGGAGTCGAAGGCCGCCGCGGAGTCGAAGGCCGCCGCGGAGTCGAAGGCCGCCGCGGAGTCGAAGGCCGCCGAGGAGTCGAAGGCGGACGAGGAGTCGAAGGCGGACGAGCCGAAGGCGGACGAGGAGTCGAAGGCGGACGACGAGGCCGAGGAAGAGCGCCGAGCCGCCGAGGCGAAGGCCGAGAAGGAGGCGCTGGCCGAGCTCGAACGTCGCCGCGCCGAACGCGAGGCGCAGCGGAAGGCCGAGGAAGAGAAGCGGGCGGCCGAGCCGGCCCGGGCCAAGGCCGCCTCGGATCCCGCGCCCTCGCAACGCAACGTGAGGACCGATCCCCCTCCGCCCGAGGAGCCCAAGTCCATGGGGCTGCCGATCGTCATCGGCGTCCTGGCGGTCGCGGTGGTGGGCTACGTCGTCTGGAACCAGACGCAGTCGCCCGAGCCCCCGCCCGAGGAGCCGGTGGCCGCCGAGCCGCCGCCGGTCGAAGAGCCGGACGAGGCGACCGAAGAGGCGCTGGGCGAGGAGCTCGCCGGAGCCGAGGAGGAGCCCGTCGTCGAGGAGCCCGCGGTCCCGACCGCCGCCGTGCGCATCGAGTCCACGCCCGAAGGCGCCACGATCACCGTCGGCGGCGAGGAGCGCGGCACGACGCCCTCCGAGGTCCAGCTCCCCATCGGGCAGGAGGTCACCGTCGCGGTCGACGCCGACGGCTACGCCGCCTCGGAGCAGCAGGTCACCGCGAGCGAGGGCCAGGCTCCGCTCCGCTTCCGGCTCGAGCGGCTGCCCTACGTCCTGTCGGTGACGACGACGCCCGAGGGTGCCCGGGTCGTGGCGGGCGGCCGTGCGGTCGAAGCGCCCGGCGACATCGAGCTGCCCAATCCGCGCGGTGACATCGTCGTGACCGCGACCAAGCCGGGCCACGTCCGCGCCCGACAGACGGTCTCGCCCGACGCCTTCTCGGAGTCGGACGGCGCCATGCGGCACCGGCTCGCGATCGCGCTCGAGGAGCGCGCCCAGCCCACGCAGCCGACCCGCCCGGCCGGCGGCGGCGGCGGCGGTCAGGCCGCCGGAGCCGGTGGTGGCGGTCAGGCCGCGGCCGGCGGCGGCGAGGCGGCCGGCGGCGGCGGGGCGGCCGGCGGCGGCACCGAAGAGACCCCGCGGCGTCCCGAGCCGGACCCCGAGCCCGACCCGGCCCCCACCATGATGCAGGAGGCTCCGGAGGCGGAGCCGATCCCGGACAACCCCTTCGGGTGACCGGTCAGCGCCAGGGGCGGTGCCGGTCGGTGCCCCACTCGCCCGCCCGGCGCGACTCCTCGCGAGGGCGGTAGTAGACCTTGCGTCCGCCGGGGCCGTGGCCCCGGCCGCGCCGCGCCATCAGCTTGACCAGCGCGAGCCCCGCGAGGAAGCCGCCGACGTGTGCGAAGAAGGCGACGCCACCTTGCGTCGCCTCCGACATCTGGCCGAGCGACACGAAGCCGCTCAGGAGCTGGAAGCCGAACCAGACGAAGATGAACAGGAAGGCCGGCAGCTCCATGAAGGTGATGAAGAAGACGATCGGGACGAGCGTGAGCACGCGCGCGCGCGGATACAGGAGCACGTACCCGCCGAGCACCCCGGCGATGGCGCCCGACGCGCCCACCATCGGCACCGTGCTGTCCGGATCGATGATCACCTGCGCGACGACGGCGATGAGCCCGCACAGCACGTAGAAGACGACGTACTTGACCTTGCCCAGCGCGTCCTCGACGTTGTCGCCGAAGATCCACAGGAACCACATGTTCCCGATGACGTGCATCCAGCCGCCGTGCATGAACATGCTCGTGAGCGGCGTGACGTAGCTGCCCGCGTGCTCCCCCGAGGTGAGCCAGTGTGGCACGGCACCGAACTGGTACACGAAGGCGTTCATGGCGGCCGCGCCGCCGCCCAGGTAGAGGAAGACCTGGTAGAGCCAGACGGCCGCGTTGATCGCGATCAGCGCGTACGTGACGACGGGTCGCGTACGCGACGGGTTCAGATCGCGGATCGGGATCACCGCGGCAACCTAGTACGTCGATCTCCGCCGTCAATCGGAGGCGACGAAGGTCTCCACGATCCCCGAGAGATCCTCGATGGCCGTCCCCGTCGCGACGACGCGTAGGCGGAGGCCCTCGTCGGTGCGCGACAGGGCCCAGAGGAGCGGCGCCGGCCGGCCCGCGACCGTGGCCTCCCGGGCGACGCCGCGGAGCGGGCCGAGGTCGAAAAGCGCCGCCGCGCCCCAGAGCCGCGAGGGGACGAGCACGCCGGCTGCGAGCGCGCGATCGTCGAGCGCGGACAGGGCTCGCGCCGCGTCGGGGCGAGCGCCGAATCCGTCGCGCGGCCGCTCGGCGTCGAGCCTCCGGGCGACCGCTGCCGCGACGTCCGCGTCCCCGCGCTCGAGCGCGACGACCGCCGCGCCGCCGGTCGCCGCGAGGGTCATCGTCGGAGAAGCCTCGCCGCGGCAGAGCGACGAGCGGCGGACCCCGTCCCCGTCCCCGGCGTCGAAGGAGGACGGCTCGACGGCTCCGGCGCATCCGAGCAGCGTGCCCGCGAGGTCGGAGACCCACCGGGCGCCGAGCGCGCCAAGGAGCGCGTCGCCGTCGAGGGGGGCGCGGACGGGCGCCGTCCCGAGCAGCGCCCATGGACCCTCGGTGCCGCCCCCGAAGGCGGCCACGATCGCCTCTCCCCGGCTCGCGCCGACGGCCTCGTCCGCCGCGCGCAGGCTCGCGCGCGCGTCGTCGTCGAGCCGAGAGCCGCCCACGCGCCCGAGCGTGCCGGCGAGGAACGACGGCGCCTCGTCCGGAGCGAGCCGGACCGACCACGCCAGCGCGACGTCCTCGGGCAGCGCCGCCAGCCCGAACGCCGGCGCGACGGTCGCGTCCGACAGTGCCTCCGAGAGCGGGGAGCCCGGCTCGACGTCCGCGTCGAGATCGATCGCGAGCCCGGCGGGCGCAGGCCGCACCCAGAGCTGCGTCTCGCCCACGTCGGGCAGGAACGCCACCACGTCCTCGGCCACCTCGCGGAGCGCCGCGACGACCTCCTCGGGATCGCCATGGGCAGGAGGCTGATCGTGGCGCGCGCGCTCGGCGGCGATGGTCTCGAGCGCCGCCCCGGCCTGCGCGGCGATCGCGCGATCGGCGGCACGGCGCCAGCGCTCTGCGAGCAGCCCCCCCGGCGAACGGAGGACGACGCCCTCCTTCGCCTCGCGCGCGGCGACGACGTGCGCGAGATACGACGCCGCGCGCCCGACCGCGATCGGATCGTCGCCCACCACGAGGACGTCGCCGAGGAGCAAGGCGGCGGGCGCAGAAGCCGCGGGCGCGCGTTCGATCCAGCGTCCCCCGGAGGGCGCTCCGGCGACCAGCTCGACGCCCGCACCGAGCGGCTCGGGCCCGTCGGCCACCCGTGCGCGCGCCGCGAGGACCACGTGGTCTTCGCCGCCCACGTCGAGCGCGAGCCCGTGCAGGTCCGCCCCGGCCGGGACCACCGACGACGCCGGAGCGTGCGGCGCGAGGCGCTCGAGCACGGTCCCGGGCTCGGTCGCGACGAGCGGCCGGACGCGCGCGGGGACGAGCTCGGCGGTCGCGCGCAGGACGTCGCTCCCGCCGCCCACCGAGACCTCCCAGAGGAGCCCCTCGGGCGGCTCGGCCGTCGTCCGCGCCGCCTCGCCGGCGGGCTCGTCCTCCGAGCTGCAGGCCGCGCACCCGTCGCCGCAGCCTCCGGCGAGCAGGAGCGCGAGGGCGCCGAGCACGAGATGCGGGTGCGCAGGCATGGGCGGCGCAGCATACCGCGTGGTATCGAGCGGTCGATGCGCGCTGCCGACTACCTGGGGCCGAGCGGGCCGCTCGGCGTGGCCATCGAGGGCTACGAGCACCGGCCCGGCCAGCTCCGGATGGCCGAGGCCGTGCAGCGCGCGATCGAGCACGAGGGCATCCTGCTCGTCGAGGCGGGGACCGGCACGGGCAAGACGCTGGCGTACCTGGTCCCGTCGATCCTGAGCGGGCGGAAGGTCGTCGTCTCGACCGGCACCAAGACGCTCCAGGACCAGATCATGGAGCACGACCTCCCGCTCCTCGCCCGCCGGCTCGGCGCGCGCGTCGACGCGGCGTCCATGAAGGGCCTCGCCAATTACCTGTGCGTCCGGCGGTTCGACGAGCTCCGGCACGGCCCGGACGCGATGAGGCCGAACATCGCCCGGCACCTCCCGCTGGTGGAGCGCTGGGCCGGCTCCACCTCGACCGGCGATCGGGCCGAGCTCGGCGAACTGCCCGACGACGCGCCCATCTGGGCGCAGGTGGCGAGCAGCCCCGAGACGCGCGTCGGTCCGAGGTGCGAGCACTTCGAGGCCTGCTTCGTCACGCGGATGCGCCGGCGCGCGGACGAAGCGCAGATCGTCGTGGTGAACCACCACCTGTACTTCGCCGACCTCGCGCTGCGTGGGAGCCGCGGAGGCGGGATCGTCCCGGAGCACGAAGCGGTGGTCTTCGACGAGGCCCACCAGATCGAGGACGTGGTCACGCAGTTCTTCGGCGTGCAGGTGTCGAGCACGAAGGTCGAGGTGCTCACGCGTGACGCGCTGCGCGCGCTCGGTGCGATCGGGCAGGGGGACGAGGCGGCGAAGCTGACCCGCAACGTGCTGGACGCGGCCGCGGCGTTCTTCCAGTCGCTGCCGCGGTCGGCCGGCGGCGAGGGAGGCCGGCTCGCGCTCCCGCCCGAGGCGTTCCACGGCGATCTGCTCGCGCGCATGCACGCGCTGGACGCGGCCCTCGAGGCGCTCGCCGCCTTCGCCAAGCGCCACGTGGCCGACGCCGAGCCGGTCGCGCAGATCGCGCGTCGCGCCGAGCAGGTGCGCAACGACGTGGCGACCGTGGCCGAGGGCGGGCGCGGGACGCACGTGACGTGGACCGAGGTCCGCGGCCGGCGGGCGTCGCTGGGCGCGAGCCCCGTGGACGTGAGCGCCGTCCTGCGCGAGGAGCTCTTCCACCGGAGCCGCGCCGTCGTGCTGACGAGCGCGACGCTGTCGACCGGTGGGTCCTTCGAGTTCATCAAGCGTCGGCTCGGCGTCGACTTCGAGGTGGACGAGGAGCTGCTCGACTCGCCCTTCGCCTATGGCGAGCAGGCGGCGCTCTACCTCGCCGGGCACCTGCCGGACCCGCGCGATCCGGGCTACCTCGACGCGGCCACCGACGAAGTGGTCGAGCTCGTCGGGATCACCGGCGGCGGCGCCTTCGTCCTGTGTACGTCGTTTCGCGTCATGAACGAGCTCTGGGAGCGGGCCGGGTTCTGCCTCGACCGGCCGGTGCTCGTGCAGGGAGAGGCGCCGAAGAACGTCCTCCTCGACCGCTTCCGCGAGGCCGGCGACGCGGTGCTGTTCGCGACCGCGAGCTTCTGGGAGGGCGTCGACGTGCCCGGCGACGCGCTCCGGCTCGTGGTCATCGACAAGCTCCCCTTCGAGGTGCCGAGCGATCCGCTGGTCGACGCCCGCTGCCGGCGCATGGAGGAGGCGGGCGAGCAGCCGTTCATGAAGTACCTCGTCCCTTCGGCGGCCCTCGCGCTCAAGCAGGGGTTCGGCCGACTGATCCGCACGCGCAAGGACCGCGGCGTCGTCGCGATCCTCGATCGGCGCATCGTGAAGAAGGGCTACGGCAAGGTCTTCCTCCGGAGCCTGCCTCCGGCACGCCGGTGCGACTCCCTGGACGACGTCCGCGCCTTCTGGGCCTCGACCCGGCAGGCGTGACCGCGGTATCACCTGCCGGTGCGTCGGCTCGCCGTGCTCCTCGTCCTCCTCGCGCTCGCCTGCGGCGACGACGCCGAGCCGCCGCGCGCGCCCACCGAGCCGCCGCGAACGCCGGAGACGCCCGAGGCGCCGGCCCGCGACCCGCTCGAGGGGCTCGACGAGCCGGCCGAGCCCTCCGAGATCGCGCCGGACCCGACGGGCGAGCTGCCGGGCCCCGCAACGCTCGAGGCGGCGACGCCCGAGCGCGGCTGCGTGGCCCTCACCCGGGCGCCCCTGCCGGTCTGGCCGCGGCCCGGGCCCGCGACCGTCGTGGCGCAGGGGCAGTCCTTCGTCCTGGCCGGGTACGCGCCCGGCGAGGGGGGAGGCGAGGAGGTCTTCCTCGTCCGCGTGTCACCCGAGGCGGCCCCGCGCCCGCTTCGAACGCTCGCCCTCGATCCGCCTTCGTCGGGCGGGCGGCTCGCGGCACCCGGGCTCGCGCCGGCCGGCGCGCATCACGTGACGCTCGCGGTGGTCGACGGGCGCGGGCGCGTGCGCGTCACCGACGTCGCGACCGACGACCTGCGCGCCGAGCTTCCGCTCCACCCCGTCGGCGCGGGCGCCGACCCACGCTTCGCGCCCGCGGTCGCCGCGCGCGAGCGCCACCGGCTCGTCGCGTGGACCGACGGCAGCGGGACGCCAATGCGCGTGAAGCTCGCCGTGGTGGCCCTCGACGGCACCGTCTCGGCGACGCACGACGTGACGCCCCCGGCCATGGGCGCGAGCGCACCGAGCTTCGCCGCCGGCGTCTCCCCGCCCGAGCTCTACTTCTTCGACGCGCGGGCGGGCGTCTCGCCCATCGTGCGCGTGGCGGTCGGCGCCGACGGCGAGCCTGCTGCACCCGCGGTCGCACGTTCCGTCGGGACCGTGGGGACGCCGCCGCGGGTCGCGGTGGCGAGGAGCGGCTCGGGGCTGTGGGCCGGGTTCACGGTGATCGGGAACGCCGCCACCACCGCCGTCGGCTTCCTACGGCTCGACGAGGGCGACGCGCCGCCCGCGGCCCTCGTCCCGGGGACCGGCTACGGTCGGCTCCACGTCGACGCCGCGGCCGCGCCGCGCGCGGCTCTCTTCGCCGCCGACGCCCCGAAGGACGCTCCGCCCGAGTCGCCGCGCGAGGTGCACGTGCGGCTCGTGGACGCGCAGGGCGCGGGGCCCGCGTTGACGCTCGAGGGCCCGGACGGGACCGCGGCCCACGCCTCGATCGCGCGGCGCGCGGACGGTTTGGTCGCCGTCGCGCTCACGTCCGGTGCGGGCGTGCACGTGGCGTGGCTGCGATGCGACGACGACTGATCACCGATCGCCGCCGCCTCGCAGCTCCTCGTAGCTCCGGCCGGCTCGGGCCTGCCGGGACACCGGGAGGCCCACGCTCTGCCAGCCCCGCTCGCTGACCTGACCGAACGCGGTGGTCGCGCCCGCGAAGCCGGCGCGCTGCTCGACGATGCGCCCATAGCCCGCGGCCTGCAGCGCCTCGGCCGCCCGGAGCGACCGCTGGCCGGAGCGGCAGCCCACCACGATGCCTTGCTCCCGCGGGAAACGCGCCTCCACCTCCGGGAGGAACGTGGGGTTCGGCTCCATCCCCCGAGGCGTGACGTGCATGAGCGGTACGTTGAACGCTCCCTCGGGGTGGCCGCTCTCGAACTCCTGGACCGAGCGCACGTCGAGGTATACGTATCCCTCGTCGACCATCAGTCGGTGCGCCTCTTCGGGCGAAACGCGTTGGACCGACATCGGACTCCTCCCGTAGGACAAAGGGACCGGTGGCATAGCATGACTCCCGAGGACCGCCCCTCGTCCGCGCGACTCGCGGCGATGACCGACTGGATGGGAACGATCCTCCGGTACCGGTCCGAGCACCCCGCCTCGGTGCGCATTCTCGATGTGCTCGAGCGGCTGCTCGATCGACCCTACCGGACGCACGTCCTCATCCACGGAGAGTCCGGAACGGGCAAGGAAGGGCTCGCGCGCGCGCTCCACGCGGCCATGTGCTCGGAGGGCAAGGCGCCCTTCGTGAAGATCCCCAGCGGCGGGCGCGACCCGGCGATCTTGAGCCGGCACCTGTTCGGCACGCCGACGGCGGCGGGGGCGCTCGACCGGGCCGAGGGCGGCACCCTGTTCCTGGACGAGGTGGGGACGCTCTGCCGCGAGGTGCAGGCGCGGCTGGCGCCCGCCCTGCGCGGCCGCTTCCGGCGGGACGACGAGGAGGCGCAGCGCTCCTGCAACGTCGTCGTCATCGCGGCGACCGACCACGACCTCGTGACGCTCGTGCGCGAGGGCGCCTTCCGGCACGACCTCTATCATCGGCTCGCGCGGATCGAGCTCGCCATCCCACCGCTCCGGGAGCGTGCGGGCGACATCCCCGGCGCGGCGGTCTGGATCGGGAACCGGCTGCTCGCGAGCCACGGCCTGCAGCGGAGGCTGGCCCTCGAGGGCGAGTCCGAGTCGGGCGACGTCGTCCTCGGGCGGGACGCCGTCGAGGCGCTCACCGCCCACCAGTGGCCCGGCAACTTCCGCGAGCTCGACCTCGTCATGGAGCGCGCCCTCATGCTCTACCGAGACCGCGACCGCGTGACCGCCGACCACATCGCCGCCGCCCTCGCGCCCCCCTCCGACCCGTGACCCGACTTGCATTGGGGACACTCCCCAATGCAACTGCGCCACTTGCATTGGGGACACTCCCCAATGCAACTGCGCGCGGCGCCGAACGGTGCCGTCAGCGAAGCGCGTCGCGGACGAAGAGCGCTTCGAGGGTCTCGCGCTGCGGGGTGACGGACATCACGCGGGCGCCCCCGTCGAGCGCGAGGCGCAGCAGCTCGGGGACGGCCTCGTCGCCCTCGAGCACGTAGACGCGGCGGTGCTCGACCTCGTGGAACGACGCGGCGACCTCGGTGAGCTTCGTGTGCAGGGCCTCGTCGACTCCCTCGAGCTCCACGTCGATGCGCCGCACCTCGGGCCGCAGGAGCTCCGAGAGCGCACCATGGGCGGTGATCTCGCCGCGGTGCATGATGGCCACGCGGTCGCAGAGCATCTCGACGTCGCTCAGGATGTGGCTCGTGAAGACGAGAGTCTTGCCCCGCTTGCGCTGCTCGAGCAGGACGTCGCGAACCTCCTTGCGCCCGATGGGGTCGAGGCCGCTCATGGGCTCGTCGAGGATCAGGAGCTCGGGGTCGTGCAGGAGCGCCTGCGCGAGACCGATGCGCTGCATCATGCCCTTCGAGAACTTGCCGATGGGGCGGTCGACCGCGTGCCGCAGGCCCACCCGGTCGATCAGCTCCTCGGCGCGGCGGCGCCGCTCCGGGCCGCCGAGGCCGACGAGCCGGCCGCACAGGTCGAGGAACTCGAGCGGCCGGAGGTACTGGTAGACGTACGGGTTCTCCGGCATGTAGCCGACCCGCCGCATGGAGTCGCGGTCGCCGCTCTTCGCGCCGAAGATCCGGATGCTCCCCGCCGTGGGGAAGATGAGCCCGAGGACCATCTTGATGGTCGTCGTCTTGCCCGCACCGTTCGGGCCGAGGAGCCCGAAGATCTCGCCTTCGCGCACCTCGAAGTCGATCCCGCGGACCGCGTCCACGCGCTTGCGGAAGAACCCGAGGCGGAAGGTCTTCTCGAGCTTCTCGACGGCGAGCACCGGGCTGTCGCTCATGACCGAGGCGGGAGGATAGCGCGCACCTCCTCGATGACACGATCCTGATCGGCGAGGGCCAGCTCGGGGTAGAGCGGGAGCGCGATGCCGCGGTCGACGATCGCCGCGGCGTTCGGGCAGGGGCCGCCCGCCGCGCCGGCGAGGCTCGGCAGGCGGTGGAGGGCGTACGACAGGATGCCGGCCTCGATGCCGCGGTCGCGAAGCCGCTCGAGCGCGCGCTCGCGCCCGACGCCCTCCGGCAGGACGAGCCCCATCGTCTGGTGGTTCGGCTCGGCCCCGTCCGCCGCCCGCTGCCACCCTGCCTCGGGGAGCGCGTCCCGGTAGCGCGCGGCGAGCCGCCGCCGCTCCGCCACGATCCCGTCGAGCCGCGCCATCTGCGCGATCCCGAGCGCCGCGGCGACCTCGGTCATGCGCTGGTTGGGCGCGGGCTCGACGAAGCGCCCGGGCGCGGACTGGCCGTGGTTGCGGAGCCTGCGGAGCCGCTCGGCGACCGCGTCGTCGTCGGTCAGGCACATCCCGCCCTCGCCCGTCGTGATCACCTTGCGCGGGTGGAAGCTCAGGCAGGCGACCGCGCCGAAGGAGCCAGAGGGCACCCCGCCGAGCGTGCTCCCGATCGCGCAGGCCGCGTCCTCGACGATCGGGACCCCTTCGAGCGCGCCGGCGATGGCCCGGTGCCGCGCGGGGAAGCCGAACTGGTCGATCACCACCGCCGCCTTCGTTCGGGTCGAGCGCGCGGCGGCGAAGGCTTCGGCCGTCGCGTTCCACTCGGACGGGTGCACGTCGACGAGCACCGGACGGGCGCCCCTGAGAGCGATCGCGTGGGCGGGGCTCGGCCACGTGAGGTCCGGCACGAGCACCTCGTCGCCCGGCCCGATCCCGAGCGCCGCGAGCGCCAGCTCGAGCGCGGCCGTCCCGCTCGAGACCGCGACCGCGTGCGCCCGCCCGCACCGCTCGGCCACCAGCGCCTCGAACCGGGCGACGCGCTCGCCCTGCACGAGCATCCCCGACCGCAGCACCTCCTCGACGGCGCAGACCTCCTCGTCGCCGATCGAGGGCCGGGTCAGACGGATCATGCGTCGGAGGATAGACCCAATGCGGACAGATCGAGGCCCGAGCCCCGGCGCGGCGGGCACCAGAAGGCGCCGCCGGTCTCGGGGCGGGTGAAGCGGAACAGGGCGTCGGGGACCCCGTCCTCGTGCCCCGCCATCCGGCGGAGCTGCGCCTCGAAGGCGTCGAGGGAGCGGCCGAACGCGACGAAGACCAGGCCGCCCGCGCCCGCGTCCGCCCACGGCATCGAGCGCCGCAGCACGAACGCTTCGGGCGTGAAGCTCTCCTGCGCCGTGCGCTTGACGTGCGCCGACGGCGGCGCGTCGTCGATCTCCTCGTTGTCGTCGAGCCGGCGCCCGATGACGAGGTCCCGCTCGGGCGGCGCGATCGTCTCGAACCGACCGAAGTCGTGCCGCCAGCGCTGGACGGCGACGAAGCTCGACCCGTCCATTCCAGGCCCCGCGCCCGCGACGAAGGCCGCGTCCACGGCGGCCTCGCCGGTCGGGTTCTCGGTCCCGTCCTCGTAGCCCGTGAGGTCTCGCCCGCTGCCGTGGCGGAACGCTCCGAGCGCCTCCTCGAGGACGAAGCTGCCCGCGAGGTCGGCCGCGATCGATCGGCCGCGGTGCAGGAGGTCACCGGGATCGTCGCCTCGGAGCCAGCACCAGAGCGCCGCGGGCGTCGACGGCACGGTCACCCCCGGGCCCGTGAGGGCCGGCAGCTCCCGGAGCCCCGGGACGAGCCGGCCGAGCCGGGCGACGACGGCGGGGCCGACGCCGATCACGTCGCCTCCGAGATCGCGCCCGCCGAGCCGCTCGAGGGCGGGTGCGGGGTCGGCGTCCGAGCCGGCGAGCCGGAACGTGAGGTACCGGGCTGCGGGTGGCGCGGGCTCGAGGATTCCCGGCTGGTGCGTCACGCGGACGCTTCTACCACGACGAACGTGGATCTCGATGGACGAGCCCGTATATCCTGGCGTTTCAGCCGTGCCGAGCGACTCCTCGTCCTCGATCCCGGCCACCCTGGGCCGATACCGGGTCCTCCGGCGCCTCGGCGCGGGCGGGATGGCCGAGGTGTTCCTCGCCAAGTCCACCGGCGCCGAGGGGATCGAGAAGGTCCTGGTGGTCAAGCGCGTGCTGCCGACCTTCGCGCGCAGCGCCAAGTTCATCACGATGTTCCTGGAAGAGGCGAAGATCGCGACCCGCCTCAACCACCCGAACATCGTCCAGGTCTACGCCTTCGAGCAGGTCCGCGACGAGTTCCTGCTCGCCATGGAGTACGTCGACGGGCTCGATCTCGGGCGGCTCATCAGCGCGGCGCGCCGCAGGGGCACCCGGATCCCCTACGGGCTCGCGGCGTTCCTGGTCATGGAGGTCGCCAAGGGCCTCGACTACGCCCACAAGCGCAAGGACGAGCGCGGCGAGCCCATGGAGATCGTCCATCGAGACGTCAGCCCGCAGAACGTGCTCCTCAGCTACGAGGGCGCCGTCAAGGTGGCCGACTTCGGCATCGCCAAGGCGCGCATGGTCTCCGAGGAGACCGGGATCATCAAAGGCAAGTTCAGCTACATGTCGCCGGAGCAGGCGCGGGGCGAGAAGGTCGACCGCCGGAGCGACGTCTACGCGCTCGGTGTGCTGCTCGCCGAGCTGCTGATGAACCGGGCGATGTATCCCGGGCAGCACGGCCTCGACGTCCTCGAGCAGGTCCGGCAGGGCCACCTCACGCTCCCCGAGCAGGTCGAGCCGGAGGCTCCCGAGGACCTGTGCACGATCGTGCGGCGGGCCACGGCGTTCGACCGGGAGGAGAGGTACCAGACCGCTCGGTCGCTCTCGGGGGCGCTGTCGCAGTACCTGCACCTCCTGGATCACGTCTGGGACCAGGAGTCGCTCGAGCGGTTCATCGAGGAGATGGCGCCGCGCGAGGTGACGAGCCCGGACGCGGTGCGGGGCCGCGCCCACTCGGAGCAGACCGCGGCCACCGTGGCCTCGGCGATCGCGAGCGGCGACCGGGAGCTGCGCGAGCGGCGCCACGTCGTCGTCGTGTCGGGCCGCGTCCACGGAGACGACACCCGCGCAGGCGGCGACGGCCCCGCCGCGAGCGTGGGAGACGAGGCCGCGCGGGTCCTCGCCGACATCGCGTACAAGAACGACGCGGTGCTCTCGTGGCCCGACGGGGCGGGCAGGAGCCGCTTCCGCTTCATGCTGGGGCTCCGGCGGGCGTCGGTGCACGATCCGCTCAGCGCCATGCGCCTGTCGCTCGACGTGCTCGAGGCGCTCTCCGGCCTGAGCGCCGACATGCTCGTGCCGCTGACGGCTGCCGTCGGGGTCTCGCGGGGCGTGGTCAGCACGGTCCGGGACCCGAGCGGGCGGTTGCTTCGCTACGAGCCGGTCGGGAGCGTGCTCGACGTCGCCGCGCGGCTCGCCGACGAGGGCGAGCCGGGCGAGATCCTGACGGCCGGCGAGGTGTACCGGCTCGTGCGGCGGGTCTTCGCCTTCGACGAGGAGCAGCGAGCGGTCGAGGTCACGACGAGCGAGGGGAGCGGCGCCCGCGGGCTTCGGGCGTATCGACTTCGAGGCGCGCGGACGCGCGAGGAGCGGCAGGCCGAGGCGCTCGCGACGCCGGGCGCCGAGGGGATCGTCGGACGCGACGAGGAGCTGCGCGCGTTCACCGAGTCCTACCAGGAGACGCTGGCCACGGGCCGCAGCGTCTTCCTCGCGCTCTCCGGGGAGCTGGGCGTCGGCAAGACGTTCCTCACGGCCGCGGCGCTCGACTCCCTCGCGCCGGCGCCGAGAGTGCTGCACGCCGAGTGCGCGTTCGGGACGCAGGAGGTCCCCTTCGCCACCGTCACCGAGCTGGTGCGGGCCGCCTGTGGTATCGCCGACGATAGCTCCGCGGAGGAGGCCCGGCAGAAGCTCGGCGCGACCGTCGAGGGGCTGCTCCCCGCGGGCGCCGAGAGAGACGCGACCATCGCGGGGCTCGCGCCCCTGGTGGCTCCGCCGTCGCGCGACGAGGACGAGCGGCCCGCGGAGGAGGAGGATCACGGGCGCGCCATCGTCCACGCGGCCCAGCTCCTCGTCGGGGCGCTGGCGGCGCAGGGGCCGCTGGTGGTGTGGATCGATGCCCTCCAGTGGGCCGACGGGCCCAGCCTCGAGCTCCTCGCCGGGATGCTCCGGAAGGCGTACGACGTGCCGCTCATGGTCGTGCTCTCGACCCGGCCCGACGCCCGCGCCGAGCGGGTGCTCGGGGCGCTGCCGCACATCGAGCTCGAGGAGCTGGACCACGAGGGGCGGCGGGCCCTCATCCGCTCCCGGTTCGAAGGCGCCGCGGTGCCGGCCGACATCGAGAAGGCGATCGTGGACCGCGCGGGCGGCAACCCGTTCTTCATCATCGAGCTGGTCGAGGCGCTCGTCGACCGCAGGGTCGTGAGCCTCGAGGGCGACGGCGAGGAGCGGCGCGTGGTGCGCCGGCCGGGGGTGCCCATCGCGCTGCCGACGACCCTCGAGGGCGTCATCGCGGCGCGGCTCGACGAGCTCCCCGAGGAGGAGCGGCGCGCCGTACGCTGGCTCGCGGCGGTGGGCCCGGGCCACGACGCCAAGGAGCTGTCGACGATCGCCGGGACCGACCTCGCGGCGCACCTCGAGTCCCTCGAGAAGCGAGGGCTCGTTCACAAGGTGCAGGCCGAGGCCTACGGGTTTCCGAGCGCCGTCATCCGGGCCGTCGCCTACGAGACCACCGACGACGACGACCGCGTCAAGATGCACAAGCGCATCGGGGCGTACCTCGCGCGGCTCGACGCGCCGGTCCCGCCGGCCCGCATCGCGCGCCACCTCGAGCGCGCCGGGGACCGCACGGCGGCCGCGGACGCCTACCTCCGGGCCGCCTCGTCTGCGAGGGCCGTGTACTCGAACCGCGAGGCGCTCCGGTTCTACGCGCGGGCGCTCGCGCTGCTCCCGCCGACCTCGCCGCACCGCTTCTGGGCCCACGAGGCCCGCGAGCAGATCCTCCGCGGCATGGGCCGGCCGCGCGACCAGCGGCTCGAGCTCGAGGCGATGCGCGCATTCGCCGAGGTCTCCGAGGACCCCGCCATGCTGGCCCTGGCCTACAACCGCCTGGCTCGTCTCGAGCTCGACGCCGTCCGCACGACGGGCGTCGGGTCGCTCCTCGACAAGGCGCTCGACGCGGCCGTGACCTCGGGGGAGGCCGGGGCAGAGGTCGAGGCGCTGCGGCTCTCGGCGCAGCTCGCGCGGGAGCAAGGGGACATGCAGCGCGCGCTCGCCTGCTGCGACCGGGCGCTCGCGCGCGCGGGGCTCGACCGCAACCTGCTGGCCGCCCGTGGGTCGGTCCTCGTCCAGCGGGGCATCTTGCTGCGCCGCATGGGCCGGCTCGACGAGGCGCTCGAGGCCAACGCGGAGGCCATCGTCGTCTTCCGCCGCCTGGGTATCAAACGAAACGAGGCGCTGGCGCTCAACTCCCTCGGCGTCGCGCTCTCGTCGATGGGCGAGTTCGAGGACGCGGCCACCGTCGTGCGGGCGTCGATCGCGGTCGACCGGGAGACCGGCGACCGGATGCACCTCGGGCGCAAGCTCTCGAACGTGGGTCAGATGTACGCCGAGCTCGGTGACCACGAGCGGGCGATCGAGTTCCTAGAGCGTGCCCTGGTGGTCTTCGAGTCGGTCGACGACGAGGGCGGCCGGGCCGACACCCTGAGCGCCGCGGCCGAGCTGATGCTCGAGGACGGCGGGGATCAGGACGCCGTCGCCGAGCGGCTCGACAACGCCCGGCGCCTGGCCGAGCGCACCGGCGACCGGTACGACCTCGCCCGCGAGCGCATCGTCCGGGTCGCCCTCGAGGTGGCGGCGGGGCGGCTCGAGCGCGCCGAGACGTACGCCCGGGAGGCGGTGGAGGTCGCCGAGGCCGCGGGGGTGCTCGGGTTCGCGCTGCTCGGGCAGGCGTACCTGGCCGAGACTCTCGCGCGGCTCGGTCGGGGCGAGGAGGCGCGCGAGGTGGCCGAGCGGGTCCGATCCGCCGTTCGCCGGCGTGGGGTCGTCGAGCGCGCCGAACGCGTGCACCTGGCGGTCGCGAAGACCTACGCCTTGCTCGGGGAGGCGGGCTCGGCGCGGGCCGCCTACGCCGATGCGTACGACGTGGTGGAGTCGCGGCTCTCGCAGATCCGGGATCCGAAGTTGCGCGAACGATACATTTCCACGCCCACCGTGCAGGCGATACGGAGCCCGGCGGCGTGAGCCTGGCCGTGGTCCTCTCGGGGGGTGGGGCGCGGGGCGCCTACGAGGTCGGCGTGCTGAGCTACGTCTTCGGCGAGCTCGGGCGCCCGGGCGGCCCGTGCTGTGACGTCATCTGTGCGACCAGCGTCGGGGCGTTCAACGGGACCTTCCTCGCGGGCGCCATCCACGACGCCGGTCCGGGTCTCGCCCGCCTGCGAGAGACCTGGCTCGAGCTCGAGCTCGAGCACGTGCTCCGGTTCGGGTTCCGGCAAGCGGCCGGGTTGCACCGGGTGCTGCTCGGCGGCCCGCGCGCGAAGGGGATCTTCGACGCGGCCGCGCTCGCGAAGCTGGTGAGCCGCGCGATCCCGTGGAGTCGGGTTCCCCGGAACCTCCGCACCGGCAAGCTCCGGGCCCTCACGGTCACCGCGACCCACGTCCCGACCGGGCACCCGGTGGTGTTCGTCGACAGGTCCCCCGAGACCGCGCTGCCGCGGGGGCTGCCGCCGGGGGTTCGGGTCCGAGGCGAGCGCGTGCAGCCCGAGCACGTCCTGGCATCGGCGGCGATACCTCTCGTGTTCCCACCCGTCCGGATCCACGCCGACCTCTACTGCGACGGGGGACTGCGCCTGAACACGCCCATGGCGCCGGCGCTGCACCTCGGGGCCGACCGGCTCCTCGTCGTGACGGTCTCCACGCCCGAGGCGGACGGCGGGCGCACGCCGGCGGTGGCTCCCGGGCGATACCCGGGGGCGCCCTTCCTGCTCGGCAAGGTCCTGAACGCCTTCCTGCTCGATCACGTCAACTCGGACCTCGAGGACCTCGACCGTATCAACCGCATCTTGGAGGACGGGCTCGCGGCCTGCGGGGAGGGCTTCATCGAGCGGCTGAACGAGCGGGCGCTCGAGCGCGGGGATCCTCCGCGGCGTATCGTGCGCGCGCTCGCCATCCGGCCGAGCGTCGACATCGGTCGGATCGCCGGCGACCACCTCCGCGCCCAGCGCGCGCGGTTCGGGCGCACCCTCGGCCGGCAGTTCCTTCGCCTCCTCGACCTCGGAGAGGGCGCCGACTCGGATCTCGCCAGCTACCTCCTGTTCGACGGGAGCTTCTGCCGCCGGCTCATCGAGCTCGGTCGCTCCGATGCCGAAGCGCGACGCGACGAGATCGCTGCGTTCCTCGAGGCACCCGATGAAGCGCCGTGACGTCCACCGTACGCAGCTTGCACGGGACAAACTGTGGATAAAAACGCCTAACCCGCCAATATCACACGCGCTTCGACAGAATTCGGGCCTGTGCTATGGTTGTGGATACCGTATCACGCGAGGAGCGGCATGAAGGGTGTCGAGGATGGGCAGGAGGGTATCGAGGCCCCTCGCCAACCCGAGGACTTCCTCTGGCGCGCGCTCCGCGCGGACAGCGCCCTGGGCCGCGCGAAGTGGGCCCGCGCCGGTCTGGCGCGAGCCGAGGAGGACCTCGCGCCTGATACCCAGGTGTTGCTCTTGCGACAGCTCTACCTGGCGCATCTCGAGCTGCGGCAGCTTCGGAAGGCGGTCGAGGTCGCCCGACAGATGGCGGCCGTCGGGCCGCTCTCGGACATCGCCCACCACGACGCCGCCCGGGCCCTCTACGCGCTCGGGGACGTGGACGGGGCCGTCGCCGAGCAGCGCCTGGCGGCCCGCGCGGCGCCCCCGGCCCGAAGGAGCTTCCACCTCTGGAGCCTCGCGACCTGGCAGCACTTCGGCGGCGACCCCGACGGAGCCCTCCGGACGCTCGACCGCGCCGGCCGGTGGGCGGCCCGCGACCGTGCCCTCCTTCGCGCGCACGCCGCCTACGTGAAGCTCGAGCAAGGACGCGCGGTCCGCGGCCTCGAGGGGATCCTGCGAGGCCTCCAGCGGAGTCGGTCTCGCGAAGGCTATGGCCAGTTCCTGCTCGGCATGATCGCCTGGCTCATGGGCGACACCCGCCGGGCCGCGCCGCACCTGCGCTCGTTCCTGCGCCGCAACGCCTCCGCCGACGAGGCCAAGGCCCTCACCCTCCGCGAGGAGCTCCGTCGCGCGCGCCTCGCCCTCGCGAGGATCGAGTCGGACTGAGCCCGGCGGCGCTGTGAGCTTCCTCCGGGCTTTCCGTCGCCGACCGGCGCTTCATTGCGTTGTGTCGATCCGGTACAGTGCGCCGGAGTCGGCTCCGGGAGGTCCTCATGCGTGCTTGCTTGATCGGTCTGTTCGCCGCGGCGTTGGTCGGCTGTGGCGCGTCTCACACCACCGAAGAGGACGGGGGGATCATGTTCGACGCGACCCCGCCCGACTCGGGCGTCGACGGCGGCCCGCGTGACGCGCGCGTGCCCGTCTGCGGCGACGGCCTGCTCGACCCGATGGAGCAGTGCGACGACGACAACACCACCCCGGGCGACGGGTGCGACGGGATGTGCCGGCGCGAGATGTACTGCGGCGACGGCACCGTGGACTCGGGCGAGGTGTGCGACGACGGCAACAACGCCTCGGGCGACGGCTGCCGTTCGGACTGCCAGTCGGACGAGTCCTGCGGCAACGGGGTCCGCGACGTCGTGGCCGGCGAGCAGTGCGACGACGGCAACACCGCCGACGGCGACGGATGCAGCGCCGACTGCACGCTGCTCGAGAGCTGCGGCGACGGGACGCTCGACGACGGCGAGCAGTGCGACGACGGCAACACGGCCGCCTGGGACGGCTGCGGCTCCGACTGCCGCGTCGAGATCAGCATGGTGCTCGACAGCATCGAGATCGGCGGGATGGGCGTGGGGTGCGACTACACGGGCGACGGCCGGCCCGACAACACCCTCGCGCGGGCCTTTGGCGGCGCGCTCGATCTCTTCAGCGGGATGATCGATCCCGCCGAGATCCTCTTGCTCATGCACTTCTTCGACCTCGAGGACCTCGAGGGCGTGGACGACGACTCGGTGACGGTCGCGTGGCTCCAGGGCGAGGACACCGACGGCGACGCCAGCAACAACCTGAGGGGGAGCGCCGAGCTGCTCGCCTCGGCGGACGCGTTCGACGAGGACGGCAACCCCGTCACGTCCTTCGCGAGCCGGATCATGTCGCGCAACCTCTCCGGCGGGCCGGAGGACATCGAGCTGCCGCTGGGGCTGCCGCTGCCGCTCGAGCTGAAGCAGGGCCGGCTGCACGGCACGACCACCGCCGCGGGAGGCGAGATGAGCGGCGTCACGGAGGGGCTCCTTTGCGGCGCGGTGCCGCTCAGCACGCTCGCGCTCCTGCCGGGTGCCTTCATCGAGATGGCGCCGGTCGAGGTGCCGCCGCCCTGCGACGGGAGCACCGACCGCGGCTCCTTCGCCGACATCCTCGTCGGCGGCGTCAGCATCTTCGGCATCCGGGTCGGCCCGGCCCAGCCGGACGTCGACCTCGACGGCGACGGGCTCGAGTACTACGAGACCGACTCCGGTCCCGACTGCCAGGGCGTCATCACCGCCTGCATCGACGGCGACGGCACCCGCGTCGAGGGCCGCGGCTGCGCGAGCGACCCGCGCTTCGCCGACGGCTACTCGGCGGGCCTGCCCTACACGGCCGTCCGGGCGCACATCGTCGGGCTCGGGGGCACCACCGGCGGTGGTGGCGGCGGCTGACCCTGGTGTATCCTCCGCGGCTCCCATGTCGGAGCCGTCGCTCAGCGCGGGCCTCTCGCCCCTCGACCAGGCGCACGCCAAGAAGCTCTCGGGCGACCGGGAGGGGGCGATGCGCCTGGCGATCGCCGTCCTGTCGGCCGAGCCCCAGCAGCTCGGGGCCGCGTCGCTCCTCGCCGAGCTCCTCGTCGCCGCCGAGCGCCCCATCGTGGCCGGAGAGGCCGCCGTCCGGCTCGTCGACGGCTGGGTCCGCCGGGGCGACCTGCCCGAGGCGGTCGCGGCGGCCGCCGTGGTCGCCGGGGCGGGCGAGGACGCGGGTGCCTGCCGGAAGAAGATCGCCGAGGCGTTCGGCAAGGGGTCGAGGCGCCTGGCCGACGTCTCGCCGGCTCCGCCCCCCCTGCCGAAGGAGGCCACGGTGCCGCCCGCGCTCGAGCGGCTGTCGGGCGACGCGCTGTGCGAGCGCGCCGAGGAGGCGCTGAGCGCCTTCCTCGGCTCCGAGGACCCCGTCGCGGACGACCGGGAGGTGCCGGACCTGCCTCTCTTCGGCGCCCTCGCGCCGAAGGCCCTCGAGAAGCTGCTCGCCGCGATCGTGACGGATGACGTGCCCGAGGACGAGGCGGTCACCAGCCAGGGCGACGAGGGGCGCGACGCCTGGGTCGTCGTCCGGGGCATGGTCAAGGCCGTCCGCCGCCTGGAGACCGGCGAAGAGATCACGCTTGCGGCCCTCGGCCCAGGTGCCATCGTGGGCGAGATGGCTTTGGTCAGCGACGCTCCGCGCGCCGCCTCGGTGGTGGCCGTAGAGCCGACCCGCCTTCTGGTCATGGGGCGGGCCGAGCTCGAGAAGCTGGCGAAGTCGGAGCCGGCGATCGCCAAGGAGCTCGGGGCCTTCTGCCGGGCGCGGATGGTCTCGAACCTCATCCGCCACAGCGCCATCCTGAGCGCCGTCGAGGCCACCGACCGCAGCGCGCTGATGGACCGCTTCGAGACCCGCACGTTCGAGCCCGGCGACGCGCTCATCCGGCACGGCGAGGAGACCGAGGGCCTCTTCCTCATCGCCAGCGGCTCGGTCGAGGTCAGCGGCGCCGACGCCGACGGCGACCGCCTCCGCATCGCCGAGCTCGGCCCCGGCGACGTAGTAGGCGAAATCTCACTGGTTTTGCGTCGCCCCGCCACCGCCGACGTCACCGCCACCCACCCCACGGTCGCCCTCGAGCTCACCCGCGACGAGTTCCACCGAGCCATCAAGGACCACCCCACCCTCCTGAACGAGCTCTACGAGCTCGCCACGAAGCGGGAGGAGGAGACCCGCACGGTGGTCGCCCAGGAGGCGCTCGACGTGGAGGACGTGGTGCTGGTGTGAGGGAGGGGTGAACGGAACGTGAACCAGCTTCAACAGACCGCGGAGATGCTCGAGCTGCTCCGGCCGGTCCCCGACGCTCTTGCCTCGTTCGGCGACGAGGAGCGCAACTGCTTCGGGTACGGTGGCGTCACGATGGAGTGTTTCTTCGCGCCGGGATTCGGCGACCGGTCGGTGCCTTGGATGGTGGCTCGAGCCCTGCAAGGCGCCGAGAGCGCCGTCAGCATCGCCCACGTTTCCGCCAGCCTGATCCGCGATGACACCTACCGGCCGCCGGCAGCGCTCAGCCCGTACGCCGTCTCCTGGCGCTGGGCGGACGACAGTGCGCAGCTCGTGACGCATTGGGGCCGCGCCGCAGTTCGTCGAACCCAGCCGTCGACCTATGCCGTTGCCGCCACCGTTGGCCCGGGCTCGGAAGCGCTCGGTCACGTGCTGAGCAGCCTCGCTACGCTGGCTGTCAACCAGGAAGGCGGCCTGCTGCTTCATGCAGCCGCCGTCGAGCTTGCCGGTGCCGCGGTGCTCTTCTCTGGACCGTCCGGTGCCGGCAAGACCACTGCCTCGAACCTCGTCCGCGACGCTCGCATGTTTGCGTACGATCGGGTCGCCATCATCCCCCACTCGACGGGATGGCACTGCGTGTCCGTGCCGTTTGGGCATGCATTGGACGTGGAGCTGCCAGAATCGAATGCGACGTCGCTGCCGCTCGGGGCGCTCTTCCGTGTCTTCCAAGGAACAGGTCGTCCCAGGATCCGTCCGATGGGTGGCGCCGAGGCTCTTCTTTGGCTGCGCGAATCCGTGCGACGGGGCTCGGTCGACGCGGCCGACGAAGAGCGGACCCTCGGCACCATCGAGTTGCTCTGGCGCACCGGCCGCGTCGCAGCGATCACGACCGTCCTTGGCGAGCCTCTGGACGATCTGGTGCACCGCTTCATGGGAGATCGTGAGGACCATGGCTGAGGCGATTCGCTCCGGAAGCGTCGTGCGGCAAGGTCCGCGAACCGCGTCGCGGACGATCGACGGGCGGTCCGTCGTCGTCGTGGTGGACCGCCAGCGACTGCACACCCTCAACGAGCTGGGCACGTTTCTGTGGGAGCGGCTGGGCAATTGCACGGTCGAGCAACTGACAGACGCGGTGGTGGCGGCGTACGACGTGAAACGCGACCGTGCCTTGCAGGACGTGGTGGCCTTCATCGACGCCCTTCTTCGCGAGGGTGCCGTCGAACTGGTGAGCGAGTGACGCCGCGCGGGTCTGCGGCGCTGAAACGGAGCGCGGTGCGTCTCGTCCAAGCGCTTCAGTCCGACGGTACTCGGCCGACCAGCGCGATGCTCGAGCTCTCCGATCGCTGTAACGAGGCGTGCGTCCACTGCTATCAGGTGCAGGGCCAGAAGGGCGAGATGACCACGGCCGAGGTCGTGAGGTTGCTCGACGAGCTGGCGGAGATCGGAGTGCTCTTTTTGACGCTCTCGGGCGGTGAGGTCACGCTGCGGCGAGATTTCCTGGAGATCGTCGAATACGCGCGCGCGAAGCGCTTTGCCGTCAAGATCTACACCAACGCGTTGACCATGACTTCGGAGCTTGCGGGCGAGCTCGGACGCCTCGCGGTCCAGGAGGTGCACGTCAGCCTCTACTCGCACCGCCCTGAGGTACACGATGCCATCACCCGGGTGCCCCGCTCCCATGAACGGACGGTCGCCGGCATCGAGGCGCTTCGGACTGCCGGTGTCGCAGTCGTCGTGAAGACGCCCCTCATGCCCTCCAACGTGCGGGAGCGCTCGCAGTACGTCCGCTTCGTCCGCGATCTCGACGCCGATTTCGCGTTCGATCCGTCCGGTCTGTTCGCGAGGGAGGACGGGGAGGCCCACTCCTGCCCATCCGGCCTCACATCCGAGGACCTGCTCGGCGTACTGACCGACCGCTCTCTGACACCTCCCCGTCCTGCGGATGTCGACAAGAGGCCCGACGACCCGGTGTGCGGAGCCTGCCGCGGATCGGTCCACGTCGAGCCGAACGGCGAGATCAGGCCGTGCACGCAGCTCCACGTTCCCTGTGGGAACGTCTCGGAGGGCGTGCGGACGTCCCTCTTGGAAGACCCGAACGTGGCGCTCCTCCGGGATCTCACCTGGGACGGGTTGTACGGCTGCCGGGAATGTGATCTTCGCCACTATTGCTCGCGCTGTCACGCGAAGGCCCTATCCGAGGGCGGCGACGCCTTCGGGCCCTACGCGTCGGGCTGCCGGGAGGCACGATTGACGTACGAAGCGACGCGCGGGCACGCTCCGCGAATTGCGCTCGACCCGGAGCTGCCCGACCGGTCCGATGAATTGGGGCCCTACCGCCTCGGGCCCGACGGCGGATACACGGTCACGGAGGCCCGGCAGACGGCCCGAGATGTCGAGATGCGAAGGCGACACTCGTGGATTGCATCCGGAGGCGCGAAACCGTCGAATCTGGTACCGTTGCGGCTCGGGCCCCGGGTCGTCGGGCGGCTGGATCCGGGCGAGGACTGACCGCCGCCATGCTCGGTTCGTGGATTACTTGGAAGTTGGAGGAGGGGTAATGATGCTCTTTTCGGCTCGCATTCGGGGCGGCGTTGTCGTGCTCATGGCCGCGCTGCTCGCGGTGGTCGGCTGTGACTGCTCAGACGGCACGAGCCCGGCACGCCTGGAGATCCTGTACCCCGAGGACGGCCAGCGCATCACCCTGGCGGACGACGTGGACACCGCAGCTCCGGGCGTCCAGATCGAGGTGGTGGCCGAGTCCCGCCGACTCGGCGCAGACGATGCGGTCGCGCTCTACGTCGATCTCGCCGGCGACGTGCCAGAGGACGGCGACACGCCGATCGCCTCGGCCTCGCCCGACGACGCGGGCATGGTCGACTTCGGAACGGTCACGCTGACCAACGGCGTGCACCGGCTGCAGGCCTTTGCCCGCGACGGTGGGGTCCAGTCGCAGGAGGTGGAGGTCACGATCGTCGAGTCCTGCGCGACGATCACCTTCGCCAGCCCCGAACCCCCCTCGTCGGGCGAGCTCACTCTCGGGCCGTCCGACGACACGGATGGAGAGGCGTGCGGCGAGACCTTCGAGACGAGCGTCGTCGTCTCGACCGACGCTGGGGACGGTCGCCCGGCCACTCTGTTCGTGAACGGAACGCCGCGTGCGACCACCACGGTCGAGGGGACGATCGCGACGTTCGAGGGGGTCGTCCTCGACAATCGAGGCAGCACCCCGAACAGCCTGGCGGTCGAGGTCGAGAACGCCGACGGCATCACCTGCCGCGAGAGCTTCCCAGGCGACGTCCTGGTCGATTGCGAGGGCGTGAGCTGTGCCATCACGACGCCGGACACCGCCTCGGCCTATCTGAACGCATCCGACGACGTCTCGGACGAAGAGGGCTTCCAGGCCGACTTCGTCGTCAGCACCGACGACGGGGCGATCGGCGAGCCCGTCCGCCTCGTCGTGGACGGGGACGAGTCGGGGGCCCGCGAGGCCTCCGCCGCCGCGGCGGGTAGCGGCGCCGAGGCGCTCTTCGGCAACGTGTCTCTGAGCGAGGGTGTCCACCGGGTGCGGGCGCAGTGCCGCGACGCGGCCGGGAACACGACCTCCTCCGGCATCGCGGAGTGGACCGTCGACATCACCCCGTGCGACGTGACCATCGCGAGTCCGACCGAGGGACAGGTGTTCATCGACGACGACGACGAGGACTCGACCACCGACGGCGTCCAGATCACCCTGAGCGGCACGGCGAGCGGCGACGGCTGCGCTCGGTCGCGGGCCTCCATGTGCGACGGCATCGGCGGCACCGCGTTCGGCGGGTTGACGGACGGTTCGTTCGACCACCAGCTCACGCTCTCCGGCGCCACACCGGAGCTGTGCGCCGAGGTCGAGGACGAAGCGGGCAACGTCGGCGAGGCCCGGGTCACGGTCGTCTTCAGCACGGACGCTCCGCAGGTCGAGATCGTGTCGCCGTCCACCGCCACGAGCTTCAACCGCGACGGCGGGACGGGCTATACGGCCGACCTCGACCTCGGGTCGACCTCGTGCGAGGCGATGTTCGTGGTCAACTGCACGGGTGAGGGCGAAGAGGTCGTCTTGCGCCGCGAGGGCGAGACCACGCCGCTGCCGGGCGGCACGGCGACCTGCGTCGCGACGTCGGGGCTGCCCTCGCCGTACGTCGGCCAGGCGACGTTCGCCGACGTCACGGTGCCGAACGGGACGGCGACCAACATCGTCGCGGTGCAGACCGTGGATCGCCTGACCGGCGTGTCGGCGGCGGTGACCCTGGGGGCGGACTGCGAGGACCCGGTCCTCGCCATCACTCGGCCGAGCACCTGTCCCACGACGCTCCGGCCGTCCACCGACGACGAGAACACGGCGACCTCGGACTTCGAGTACCGCGTCGACGTGCTGAACGCGAACGACGGACCGCCCGACGTCACGTTGACGATCACCAACTCGAGCGGTACCGCCATCTACACGGACGCCCCCGGAACGCGGGTCGGGCTCACGAACCGCTTCTCCGACGCCAACTTCGGCTCGGGGGGTGAGCTCACCGTCGGCGCCTGCGCGACCGACTCGTTCGGCAACACCGGGTGCGCGGCTCCGTGCACGGTCCAGGTCGTCGACCTCCCGACGGTCGTCATGACGGATCCTGCGGAGGGAGCCCTCCTCGGGGCCGCCCAGGACTGCGACACGGGCACGGCCGGCATGCAGGTTCGGGTCCGCGCCACCACGGACGCCGCGACGGGCTCCACTGCGACCGTTCGGATCGGGTCCGGGACGCCGGTGGCCACCAGCGTCGGCTCCGGCGGCGTCGTCGACGAGTGCGTCGACGCCATGGACGGCAGCGGCCTCACGATTCGGGTCGAGATCACCGATACCCGTGGGACCGGAGTGGGCACCCGGACCGTCACGATCGACGGCAGCCCGCCCGATACGGCCATCTCGGACCTGGCGGTGGACCCCGTCATCGTCGATCGGCGCGGCGGAGTCGTGCGGCTCACCTGGGACGCGGTCGCGGACGTCGGCGGCGGCATGCTCACCGAGTACTTCCTGCGCTGCGCGGCGGCCCCCATCACGGACGAAGCGGAGTGGACGGCCGCCTCGACGCACGCTGTCACGGTCGCGCCGGGCTCCGGCGGGAGCTCGCAGTCCGACGAAGTGGGCGGCTTCCGTCTCGGTGAGGAGCGGTTCTGCACGCTCCGCGCCGCGGACGCCGTCGGCCAGATGACGCCCATCGGAAACAGTCCGTCGGTGCTCCTCGAGTTCATCGAGGTCGAGGTGACGCCCGGCGTCACGGGCATGCGTATGGGCTATGCGCTCACACCGGTTGGCGACGTGAACGGTGACGGCATCGACGACTTCCTGGCGGGCGGCCGCGGTGCGGCATTCCTGTACTTCGGATCCGATGCTGGCCTTTCGGCGACACCGAGCGTTCATGTCACGGGCTCCGCCGCCGCTTTCTTCGGTACCCAGGTAGCTGGACTCGGGGACTTCAACGGCGATGGACCTCCTGACTTCGCCGTCGCGGCCTTCGCGGACGGTGGCCTCAAGGGTCGGGTCTATGTCTTCTACGGCAGGACGGGTGCCGATCCGTGGCCCGCTACGATCAGCGCGGACGCGGGTGGTTGTGGCGCGAGCCTTTGCTTCCGGTCGGACGACGGCGGCGCGGGCGGACCCGACGAGAGCGCCTATTTCGGGCGTGCGCTTTCGGGTGCAGGGGATTTCAACGGAGACGGGCTCATGGATCTCGCCGTGGGCGCGCCCGGAGCCAACAGCCTGGCAGGCCGCGTATACGTGCTGCTCGGTAGCGACGGATTTGGCAGCGGGGCGATCGTCGACGTGCCAGGGCCCGCGGGTTCCGAACCGTCCGGATTCGTTGTCGACGCGCCGGCGATGACGGGGCAGATGGGGATCGCCGCTGCTGGAATGGGTGACGTCGTGGGCGGCGCGCGAGGGGACATCGCGATCGGCGCGGCGGGAGATGGCGGGTCCATCCCAGGTCGGGCGTTCACCGTGGCAGGGCGGGCCTACTCGGGCAGCGGGTTACTGGTGATCGCTGATCCCCTCGAGATCGACAGTGCAGCCGGTTTCGGCACGACCATCGCCAACGTCGGCGACTACGACGGAAACGGCCGTAACGATGTCGCCGTCTATGGGACGGCTGGCGGTGGCAAGGTGACGGTCTTCTTGCAAGGCGCAGGGGGATTCTCTCCTGCCCGGTCGTTCGTCCTGACGAACGACCTGCCAGGGGCCACGGGTGACCAGTTTGGTGGCTGGATCTCACTAGGCGCTGTACCGGGCCTCGGTTGGCTCGGTGACGTCGACCAGGACGGCCTTTGCGACCTTTGGCTCGGGTCCCGAGAACGGGGATCCGGACTCGGGGCGGCCGACCTGCTCTACTCGCCTGGCTATGATACCGACTTGGTTCGTAGCGGTAGTCACTTCACTGCGCAGCCGGCTTCGAGCGAGGCCGCGGCCACGAGGGTTGCGCAGTACGCTGGGGATTTGAATGGAGACGGGTACCCGGATCTACTGGTGGGTGACGCCGCGCAAGCCGCGAACGACGGCCGAGTACTCATCTACTACTAGCGGAGGCGCAAGTGCAGCGTACCAAGAAGTCGGACCAGCCTGACGTTCGGACCCATCGGTCGGAGCCAAAGCGACAATACGAGCCCCCGGCTATTGCGGATTCTGCAGAGTTCCAGACACTCGCGCTGCAGTGCGCGGTGGACATTGCCTGCGGGATCTCCACACCAGCGTGAGGAACACTCCACCGCCCCGCCTGGTTACAGAGCTGGCGGAAGCGGCCCTGGACCAGAGGGGCGAACTCCGACTGCGCTGCTCGGGTGCGAGCATGCAGCCGCTGATCTGGCCCGGCGTATCTGTGACTATCCGTAGGGTCCCTCTTACTGAGTACGACATTGGCGATGTTGCGTTGTATCGCTCGGGCGACTCGCTAGTTCTCCACCGGCTCGTGGGCTTCCGGGATGGCCGCTGGATTGCGAAGGGCGACAACGTGCCTCGCCCCGATGCATTGCTCCACCCCGAAGCGCTCCTCGGTCGCGCCGAAGGGCTGATCGTCGGACGCTGGTCCTGGGCCAGCGCTCCACCATTTGCACGTCGGCTTCGCAATAGGGTCATTCCTCGGCTTCTGCCGACGATTGCCAAAGGACATCGGGGCACGATGCGAGTCTTGCGTCTGGCCGCACATGCGACCGGCCCATGGTGCGCGTGACCGTCGGGCATCCAGCGGCCCGCCTGGCGCCCGAGACGCTAACCGCAACGGTGGCGTCGGTCCTGTCGCCGGGAGTCGTTGCGCGTGCGGCGCGTATCCTGGGACAACGAGGCATCGCCGTGATGCCGCTCAAGGGCGTCCTCCTCCAACGGCTCGTCTACCGGACCGGTCCACCTCGCCCGATTGGCGATGTCGACTTGCTCGTCGAACCCGCACGTTGGCCGGCGGCACTCGACCACCTCCGCGCTCACGGATACCGGCTGCGCAGCGTGGAACCAGGCGGCTGGCAAGCACTGCTGACAGATCCAGAGGTGCCGCTCCTCATCGACCTACACGCCCGGATCTCCCGCACTCCTCGCTCCGCGTTGGATGCGTATGGCATGTTCGCGCGCGGTCGTCGCGATGATCGGATGTTCGATGCCTCCGTGATCTTGCCAGACGCCCGCGACATCTACGCCCATCTCGTGATCCATGCCGGAATGCACCTGATCAACGACGGGCACCTGCACCACCCAACTGACTTCGTGTCGGCTCCGCCGGCGCTCGATCTTCGTCCGGAGCCGGTTGCGCAGCATCTCGACCGCGTGGGTGCCAGTCGCTGGGCTCGCTTCGTCTTGCCCGAAGTCATGTCGCTCCACAGCGCTTTCTTCTCCGAGCAAGTGCTTCATTGTCTGCCGCCCGACCAGGTCGGGGATATCTATGCCCTATGTGCGCGGCACTTCGTTCACCACAGACCTCGGGCCGGGCTCGTGCGACGACTCCTCTCCGTGGCGCTCAACCCGTCCGCCACCGCCGCGGCGCGTGCGGTCGCAGCAGGGGTGTCTGAGCGGTGGAAGATGGTCCGTTCGGGCCCTTCGAATCACCGAAACCTCGAAGAGCAGCTCAGCCCGGCGGCGAGTAGCCCGGCGAATACCCCGTGATACATTCCACCCCGTGGAGGCCGTGCGGGTAGGGGCGGAGGATGGGGGGGAGGTCGCGCGGCGTATCGTCGACAACGTGGGGCGGGCGCTCGAGGGGAAGCGGGAGGTGATCGAGCTGGCGGTGGTGGGGCTGCTGGCTCGGGGGCACCTGCTGATCGAGGATGTGCCGGGGGTGGGGAAGACGACGCTGGCGCGGGCGCTGGCGCGGTCGATCGGGGTGTCGTTCCGCAGGGTGCAGTTCACGTCGGACATGATGCCGGCGGACGTGCTCGGGGGGGCGGTGTTCGACCAGTCGACGGGGAAGTTCGTGTTCCGGCCGGGGCCGGTGTTCACGCACGTGCTGCTGGCGGACGAGATCAACCGGACGACGCCGAAGACGCAGAGCGCGCTGCTCGAGGCGATGGACGAGCGGCAGGTGTCGATCGACGGCAAGACGCACTCGCTCGACGAGCCGTTCTTCGTGGTCGCGACGCAGAACCCGGACGAGTTCTACGGGACCTATCCGCTGCCCGAGTCGCAGCTCGACCGGTTCCTCGTGCGGCTGCGGATCGGCTATCCGCCGCCGGAGGTGGAGCGGCGGGTGATCCGGCACCGGCGCGGGGCAGAGCCGACCGACACGCTCTCGGCGGTGGTCGATCACCAGGCGCTGCTCGACGCGCAGGCGGCGGTGGACGCGGTGCGCGTGGACGACGTGCTCGTCGAATACTTGCACTCGGTGATCCTCGCGACGCGCGAGTCGCCGATGCTCGCCCTCGGCGCTTCGACGCGCGCGGCGTTGGCGCTCGAGCGAGCGGCGCGTGCGCGGGCGCTCGTGGCGGGGCGGCCGTACGCCACGCCGGACGACGTGAAGGCGCTGGCCGTGCCCGTGCTCGCGCACCGCGTGCGGCTCGCGGGCGTGCACGACGCGGCGATCCACCGCACCGACGCGGAGCGCGCCGTTCGGGACGTGGTGGAGTCGGTCGGCGTCCCGGTGTGAGCGGCGCATGGGCGGGGACGGCGAGGCCGAGCCGAAGAAGTCCGCGCGCCGCCGCAGACCTCGACGCCGCGGCCGGCTGACGCGCGAAGGCAAGGTCTTCGTGTTCGTGACGGTCGGCGTGGGCATGGCCGCCGTCAACACGGGCAACAACCTCCTGTACCTGATGCTCGGCCTGATGCTGAGCATCCTGCTCCTGAGCATGGTGATGAGCGAGGTGGCGCTCGCGCGGGTCCGCGTGAAGCGCCGCCTGCCCGAGCGCGCCTTCGCCGAGACCACGTGCCTGGTCGAGATCTCGCTCGGGAACCGGAAGAAGCGCATCCCGAGCTACTCGCTCGAGGTGGAGGATCGCGCCGAGGGCGAGCCGACCGAGCGTCGCTGCTACTTCCTCAAGGTCGCGCCCGGGAGCGAGCAGGTCGCGGCCTACCGCCGGACGCCTCGCCGCCGAGGGCGGCTCTCGCTCGAGGGCTTCCGGCTCGGGACGCGCTACCCGTTCGGGCTCGTCGAGAAGACGCGCATCCTGGCGGCCCCGGACGCGCTCGTCGTCTACCCGAAGCTCGTGCCGGTCGACGCGCTCGGGCTCCGGAGCCTGATGGAAGGCCGCGAGCACGCCACGGGGCGCGTCGGCCCCGGCACCGAGGTGGGCGGCATCCGCGCGTACCGCTCCGGCGACGAGGCGCGCGCCATCCACTGGCGTCGCACCGCGTCGCTCGGCAAGACGGTGGTCCGCGAGCGAGAGCGCGACGCCGCCTCCCGCCTGACCCTGGTCGTCGACAACGCCCGCCCTTCCTCGGCGGACGAAGCGTGGGACCGCGGGTTCGAGCAAGCCGTGTCTCGGGCGGCGTCGCTCGCGGCAGCCGCGCTGAAGAGCCAGATGGCGGTCGAGGTCGTCGCACGCGGGGCCGCGTCGCCGCTCGTCCTGCCCGGCTCGCCGCCCGACCCGGTCTGGCGGTTCCTCGCGCTCCTCGAGGCGGTCCCGGCCGCGGACGCCCCGTCGCTCGAGGCGAGGCCGGCCGCTCACGTGATCGAGGTGACCCCGGTGCCGGGCGTCGAGGGGGCGGCGTGAGCTTCGCGCGCCTTCACAAGCTGGTCACGTTCCTCATCGCGGGGCTCGGCCTCTACGCGCTCACGATCGGCGGCGAGCTCGGCACGGCGCCGAGCCTCCTGTTCGCCGTCGGCTACGGCGCGAGCTACCTGGCGGAGGAGCCGCTCATCGCGCGGCCCGCGTGGGTGCGTGGGTGGACCGTGGCGGTCGTGGCGCTCTTCGTCGTGCAGGTCCTGCGCGGGATCGCCGGGGACGCCATCCTCACGCTCGGCATCGAGTACGCGGCCTTCTTGCAGATCTCGCGCCTCATGAACCGCCGGACGGCCCGCGATCACCAGCAGATCGCCGTGCTCGCGTTCCTGCACCTGATCGCCGCCTCCGTCCTCTCCTCGAGCATCGGATACGCGTTCACGTTCCTCGGCTTCGTGATCGTGACGCCCTGGATGCTCGCCCTGTCGCACCTCCGCCGGGAGATCGAGGGCTACTACCCCGGCGCCGGGGGCGACCGAGGCCGGACCGTCGCCGACGTGCGCCGGGTGCTCTCCTCGCGCCGCGTCATCGGCCCCGGCTTCCTCGCGGCGACGGCCCTGCTCACGCTGCCGATCTTCGCGGTCACCGTCGCCCTCTTCCTGCTCTTCCCGCGCGTGGGGATGGGGTTCCTGTCCTTCGGGCACGGGCCGGGACAGCAGACGGCAGGGTTCGGGCGCAACGTGGAGCTCGGCGGCTTCGGCGTGATCCGCGACGACCCCACCGTCGTCTTGCGCGTGACGCCCCCGGGCCTCGGCGCCGACCCGCCTGCCTGGGCCTCGCTCCGGATGCGCGGGACGAGCTTCGACCACTACGACGGCCGGCGGTGGACCCGGTCGGCGAGCGGCGCGGTGCAGGTGCGCCGGCTCGGCGAGTACTACCCGATCGAGAGGTGGTCCGACCCCGACCGCGATCTCCCCTACCGGATCCTCCTCGACCACCTCGACGAGTCGGTCATCTTCCTGCCCGAGGGAACCGTCGGGGTCACGATTCCCCCTCGCGTGCGAGGCGGCCTGGACGTGGGCCGTCAGATCTACGCCGCGCCCGGCCACGACTTCCGCTACCTCGACGACGACGACCTCGGCCTCACGTACACGGCCTGGGTCTCGACGGATCCGGACGAAGTCGGGCTCGAGACGCTGACCGACGAGGAGCGCGCGCTCCACCTGCAGATGCCTCCGGGCATGGAGCGGGTCGCGCGCCTCGCCCGCCGCGTCACGGCAGGCGCGCAGACCGACGCCGAGCGCGCCCTCCGCGTCCAGTCCTACCTGCGCGACTCCGGCACGTTCTCGTACACGCTCGAGCAACCGGACACCCGCGGCCGCGATCCGCTCGAGGTCTTCCTGTTCGACGCCGAGGCGGGCCACTGCGAGTACTTCTCGACCGCCATGGCGGTCATGCTCCGGGCGGTCGACGTGCCGACGCGGAACGTGACCGGCTTCGTCGGCGGCCGCTACAACCAGTACGGCGGGTACTACGCGCTCCGGCAGGGGGACGCCCATAGCTGGGTCGAGGCCTACACGGGCGATCGGTGGGCACCGTTCGACCCCACCCCGCCGGGACGCGACGAGCTCCAGCCCTCCGAGAGCTGGCTCGCCGACGTGCGAGCCTTCTTCGACGCCCTGCGCACGCGCTGGTCGCGGGACGTCGTGGGCTACGACCTTCACGCGCAGGTGAGCGCCTTGCGGCGCGCGTTCGACTGGCTCTCGACCTTCCGGCGCGGCGGCGGGGAGACGCAGGCCGACGACGAGAGCGAGAGGGAGGCCTCCGGCGCCGTGCCGACCTGGTCCGTGTTCGTCCTCGCGGCGGGCGCGCTCCTCGCCCTGCTGCTCGCCCGGCGTCTGCGTCGCAGAGCGCGCTCCCCCCGCGCGCCCGGCCCCGGCCCCTCGCTCGACGCCGTGCGGATCTACCGCGAGCTCGAGCGCGCGCTCGCCCGCCGCGGTCGCCCCCGACCCCCGGCGTCGACCCCGGCCGAGCACGCCGCCCGGCTCTGCGCCGAGGGTTTCGCCGCGGCGGACGCGGTCCGCGAGGTCACCGACCGCTACGTCGCCGCCCGATACGGCGGGGCGAGCCTGGACGCGGGGGAGCTCGCACGCCTGCGCTCGCTGGTTGCTCGCGTACGGTCCGAAAAGACAGTACGATCCGATAGATAGGACGTGGGTGGCGGTGGTTTCCCAACGGTGTCTTTGCGCCACCGGCCACGCCGCTTACTCTGCAACTCCCCCTCCTCATGGCCACCGGCATCGAGGATCTGACTGCCCGGGCGAAGCAGCTCATCGCCGAGCGTTCGTACCAGGACGCCGTTCGGGCTTGCCGTCGGGTGCTGCTCTCGCGGCCCGACGAGACGCCGGTCCGCATCCTCCTCGGCAAGGCCTTGTTGGCGCTCCGGCGCTACGACGAGGTCCGCGCCGAGATGATGGCAGTGCTCCGCACCGAGCCCCGCGAGGCGGCGGCCCACCGGCTGCTCGGCGAGGGCTACCTCCGGAGCGGCGACCCGCACAAGGCGCGAGACTCCATCCTGCGCGCCCTCGAGCTCGACTCGAGCGACGACGAGGCCCGCGAGCTGCTCGGCGAGATCGAGGAGGAGACGGCCCCCATCTCGGCCACCATCGACCGTTGGTTCGACCCCGAGGCCGTCGCCACCGTCCAGACCTCACCGCCCCCGTTCGAGGAAGAGCACACCGGGCCCGTGCAGATCCCGTTCTTCTCGGACGAGGAGTCGTCCATCGAGGTCGACCCGTCCCTGGTCGCCGAGGCGCAGGGTGCACGCCCGGTGGCGGGGCCGCCGCGCCCGGTGGCCGCGCCGCCCCGTCGCGGCGGTGCGTCGACGATCCCGCCGCCCCCTGCCTCCCGCCCTCCGCGCCCCGGCTCCGCCGGGCCTCCGCGTCGCGCGACGCTGCGTGCGCCGTCCGCCGGCCCTCCGCTGGCCTCGTCGCGCGGAGACTCGATCGCCGAGGAGACCGCGGCCCATCGTCCGGCCGCGAGGCGGACGTCGCTTCCCCGGCCGGCGCCGGTGCCCGAGGTCACCGACGAGCTCAGCCTGGACGAGGTCGAGAGCCTGCCGGGCCTCGACGACGTGGAGGAGCTCGAGGGTGAGCCGACGCAGGCGCGCGCCGAGCCGTTCGGGTACGGGCACGGAGCCCTCGACGGCGCCGACACTCTCCAGCGGGACACCGACGACCTTCCCGAGCTCGACGAGGAGCGCACGGTGGCGCGCCCCGACCGGATGCCCGTCGCGTACTACCCCGAGCCTCCCCGAGGCCCGAGCGCGTTCGGCGCGCCGCGCTCGCCCGAGCCCGCTCGTTTCCCGGACGACCCGGTGCTCGCGCCGCCGGGCGCGACGGACTTCCCGGACCAGCCGCGGCAGCGACGCCCACCTCCCGCTCGGCGCGGGGCCGTCCCGGCCTCGAGCCCGGCCTCCGACCCCTCGCGGGGCACGCCGACGCCGCACGCGGTCGAACGGGCGGAGCACGCCACTCCGCACACGGGACGCACGCAGCGCGCGGCGAGCCGCGCGGGCCGCATCGCCCTCTGGTCGGCCGTGCTCGTCGTCCCGGTGCTGCTCGGAGTCGCTGCGTTCCTCGGCGTCCGGTACTGGATGGACGAGAACGCCTCCGAGGAGGTGTCCGCCGCGGCCGTCCGGGCGAGCGACGACGGCCTGCGGGAGTCCCTCGAGAGCGCGATCCAGGTCGCCGAGAAGCACGGGCTCGACGATCCCGAGGACGTCGCGCTCCGCGCGCGGCTCCTCGCCACCCTGGTGATGGACCACGGCGAAGACCGCGCCGCAGAGGTGCAGGAGCTCCTCGCGCAACTGTCCGGCCCGGACGCGAACCTGCCCGACGTCCGCGTGGCCGAGGCCTACCTGCGGATCGCGCGGGGCGACGTGCCGGGCGCGCAGGAGGCGCTCGACTCGGCCGAGGGCGAGAGCGCCGAGCTGTGGCGCGCCCGCGCGCTCGTCCTGCTCGCCGGGCGCGACGTGACGCGCGCCGTGACCGCCGCGCGAGCCGCCGTGACCGAGCGGCCCACCTCACCGCGGCACGTCGCGCTGCTGGCTCTGCTCATGGCGCTCGACCGCGACACGTCTGCGGCCACCGAGGCCCTCGCGGGCGTGCCGGGCGGCGACGGCTCACCGGCGGTCCGCCTCGCCAGGGCGCGGATCCTGCTCGAGAGCGGGAGCGATCCCCGCGGCGCCGCGAGCGAGGCGGGGGTCGTGCTCGAGGAGCTGGGCTCGGTCGCCTCGAAGCACCAGAAGGCCTGGGCACACCTCGTGCGCGCCCGCCACGCGGCGGCCTCCGGCGACGAGCCCGCCGCGCGCCGCGAGGCGACGGGGGCCGCCGAGCTCCGGCCGACGTGGGACGAGGCGTTCGCGCTCTCGCTCGCCGAGACGTTCCTCCGGCTGGCCGCCCCGAGCGACGCGCAGGAGGTGCTGTCCACGCTGCCCGAGCAATCGCAGGAGCCGCAGCGCCGGGCGACGCTCGAGGCCGAGGTCGCGCTGGCGGTCGGGGAGATCGACGCCGCCGCTCGGGCGCTCGAGCAGGCGCCCGACGACGCGCAGACGGCGTTCCTTCGCGGCAGGATCCAGGAGGAGCGCGGCGACCTGGACGCGGCTCGGACCCTGTACGAGCGCGCCATGGAGGATCCGCGCGAGTCCGTCCGCGCGCGGGGGAGGCTCGGTGCCATCGCGCTCGGGGCGGGCGACTCCGCTCGCGCCGTCGAGCTGCTGACCCCTGCCGCCGAGCGGGAGCCGGCCAACCTGGAGGTCGTCCCCGTCCTCGTCCGTGCCCTGCTCGCCACCGAGCGCGTCGAGCGTGCGAGCGAGGTCGTGGGGTTCGCGCTCCAGCGACGCGAGGACGCAGTCGAGCTGCTGTCCGCCAAGGCGCAGGTGGACCTGGCGCAGGGCCACACGGAGGCGGCGCTGGCGACGCTGCGCCGCGTCGTCGAGCAGCGCCCCGACGACCCCGAGGTGCACGCTACGCTCGGGGAGGCAGCGCGCCTCGCGGGCGAGCCGGATCGGGCGCGCGAAGCCTTCGACAAGGCCCTCGAGCTTCGCGACGACCACCAGGGAGCGCTCATCGGGCTGGCGCAGCTCGCGGTCGACGAGGGCGACGACGAGGCCGCACGGGCCGCGATCGAGCGCGCCGAGTCCGCCGGCGCGCGGGGCAGGGCGCTCGACCGGGTCCGCGCCCACCTGCTCGTGCGGCAGGGCGCGGGCGAAGAGGCCGTCGAGACGCTGTCGGAGCTGGCCGAGGACACCGAGGACGCGGCGCTCTGGGTCGCGCTCGGCTGGGCGCAGACGCAGGCCGAGCGGGACCGCGACGCGACCCGGTCCTTCACGCGCGCGCTGCGCATCGACGAGGACGAGCCGGAGGCGCACCTCGGGATGGCGCTGCTGCAGACGCGGGCGGGCGCGCTCTCGCGTGTGGCGCGGAGCATCGGGGCGGCGGAGCGCGCCATGCGCCAGCGCGGGCTCGGGCCGCGCTTCGAGGCACGCATCCTCGCGGCGCGCGGCCGGCTGCGGTTCGAGCTCGGCGACTTCGGTGACGCCACCGCCAACGCGCGCGAGGCCCTGTCGAAGGACGCCGAGTGCGCGGAGGCGCACCTGCTCCTCGCCAACATCGCCATCGAGCGCGGCGACGATCCGATCCCGCACCTCCGGTCCGCCGTCGCGGGGCACGCTCCCCTGCCGGAGGCGCTCGGGCGGCTGGCGGTGCGGCTGCCGCGCGGCGAGGAGGCGTGCGACCTCGCGCGTCGCTACATGCGCGCCGCCCCGAACGGATACGACGCCCCCGACGTCCAGGACGTCATCGACCGCTGCCGTTGAACGTGGCCCGATCGATCACTCGGCTGGTGACGCTCGGTCTCGGAGCCGTAGCGGTGTCCGTGCTGACGGCTACCGCCGTCTTCGCCGGCGCCGCCGAGCTTCCCACCCTCGCCGCCGTTGCCGGTGCCGTCGTCGTCGCGGGCCTCGGGGCTTCCCTGTGGGCCGCGCGCGACGCCCTGCCCGGACGTGACGCGCTCCTCGCGTGGATTCGCGACGACTCCGCCTCGGGGGACGGGGGCGGGATCGTGCGGACGCCCGGGGTCTCGGACGAGGTCGTGGAGGCGGTCTGCGCCCTGCGCGATCGCCTCGAGGAGCGCGTCGCGCGACACCGCACCGCGCGGCGGCGGGCCGAGCAGGTCGAGCGCTACGAGAGCGAGTTCCTGTCCACCGTCAGCCACGAGCTTCGCACGCCGCTCAACGCGATCCTGGGGTTCTCGCAGGTCCTGCTGGACGGGATCGACGGCCCGCTCACCGCGGACCAGCGCGAGGACGTGGAGACCATCCGCGCCTCCGGGCAACACCTGCGCGAGCTGGTGGACGACGTGCTCGACCTCGCGCGGATCGAGAGCGGTCTTTTCACGCTCGCGCGCGAACGGGTCGACCTCCGCCCCATCGTCCGGGAGGTCGCGCGCCTGCTCGAAGCCCAACGACGAGACAAGCCGGTCGCCATCGAGACGGAGGTCACCGAGCCGCTGCCGGCTCTGGACGCCGACCCGAAGAGGCTGCGCCAGATCGTGATGAACCTCGCGACCAACGCCCTGAAGTTCACCGACCGGGGCAGCGTCTCGATCGAGGTCGCGCCCGACGGCGACACCGTGCGCGTCACCGTCCGCGACACGGGCGCCGGCATCCCGCGTGACGAGCTCGCGAGCATCTTCGAGGAGTTCACCCACGTGCGCTCGGTGCAGCGCAAGGGGCAGGGCGCCGGGCTCGGCCTCGCGATCTGCAAGCGCCTCGTGGACCTGCACGGCGGCCGCATCGAGGTGGAGAGCGTCGTCGGTCAGGGCGCCGCCTTCCACGTCTTCCTGCCGGTCCGGAGCGGCTCGTGACCGGCGCCCCGCCTTCCCCCGCCCGCCTCGGCAGGCGCCTCCTGGGCTCTCTCGCTGCCCTCGCCGCCGTGCAGGCTGCTTGGATCGCCGCAGGAGCCGCGCTGCTCCGCGGCGTCGCGGCGACCGACGCCCTGCTGCGCGCCGCCGCCTTCGGTCTCCTGGTCTTCGCGGTCCTCGCGGCGGCGGTCGCCGAGACCGTCCGGCGGACCGCGCCCCTGTACCGAGCGATCGTCCGGCGCGACCGCGACGGATTCGTGCCGCCGTCCCAGGCTGCGCTCCGAGACGCGATGTCGGCCCCGTCCTGGCTCGCGTTCGCCGTCGGTGCGCCGCCTCTCGTGCTGGCCGCCGCCGATCTCCTGTCGGGAGGTCACACGTTGGCCCCCTCGGGCGGCCGCGGCGTCGAGCTCGCGGCGTTCGTCGCGTCGGCCGGGCTGTTCGCGCTCGGACCCGCCGCCGTGCTCGTCCGCCACGCGATGCGTCCCTGGATCGGCGCGTTCCGCCCCGAGGATCAGACGATCGAGCACCGGCGGCCGAGAGCTCCCGCCGCTTCGCTCGAGATCTCGCTCCCGGTCGTGGCGGCGACGCTCGCGTGCGCGGCCCTGGTCGCCGGGAACGTCTCCGGCGGCGTCCCTGCGCTAGCGGCGTGGGTGCTCGCTGCCGTCCTCGGGGCCGCTGCCATGGCGATCGGTGCGTACGTTCAGAGCGCGATCTCGGACGACGCGAAGCTGCTCGTCGCGCGCTCGCGCGACGCGGCAGCGCCCACCGCCGCGGCGCCGCCGGCCGAAGCTCGTCTCGGGGGAGACGGCTACCGGACGCGCGAGATGGCCGACCTCGCCACGGAGGTGGAGGCGATGGCCGCGCGGTACGCGGGCACCGCGCGCGGTGAGGATGCTGCGCGCGAGTCCGTCGAGGAGCTGCAGCGCTCGAAGATGCTGTTCATGGCCTCCATGAGCCACGATCTCCGCAGCCCCCTCAACTCGATCCTCGGCTTCTCGGAGCTTCTGTCGCGGACCGGACAGGGCGCGCTGTCGGAGGCGCAGCGAGAGAACGTCCGCATGATCGCGAAGAGCGGCGAGGAGCTGCTCCACCTCCTCGAGGACGTCCTCGACTCGGCGCGCTACGAGGCCGGCCGCCTGCAGCTCCGCCGGGACTGGACGCCCTCGGTGGAGATCCTGACCGAAGCGGTGCGTCGGGGGCGCGAGCTCGTCGCCGATCGCGACGTGGAGCTGGTCGCCGAGCTCCAGCCGGGCCTGCCGCCGGTGTTCGTGGACCGGGACCGGATCGTACAGGCCGTCGTCGGCCTGTTCCGCCACGCCGCCCGGGCCATGACCGGCGGGACGCTCCGCATGTACGCGCGGGTCGACACGACCGAGAGCGGCGGCCGCCTCCGCGTCGACGTCGTGGACCCGATCGGGAGCATCCGCGAGGAGGACCGCGAGCGCATCTTCGAGGCCTTCCGGGAGATCACGTCCACCACCGGCCGGCGCATCGGAGGCCTGGGCCTCACGCTCTCGCTCGCCCGAGCGCTCGTCCGAGCCCACGGCGGCGACGTCTGGATCGAGAGCCGCGCCGGCGAGGCCACGACCTTCACGGTCGGCATCCCTCTCAGTGCGGAATGACGCCGCCGAAGTAGGCCGCCGCGCCCGCGCCCGCGAGCAGCACGAGGACGAGGACGACGTACTTCCACGCTCCGCCTCCCCCCTTGGCCTCGGCGGGTGGCGGAACGGACGCGGGCACTTCGGGGACCGGCGTCGGCCGGCGCTCCGGGGTCGGTCGCGGCGGCGGCGGTTCTCGGGAGTCCGTTTCGCCCGCGGCGCCCTCGAGCAGCGCCGCGAGGTCGCCCGGACCGTCCGCCAGGCCCGACTCGCGCCAGCCGGGAGAGCCGCCGCCGTTGTCCGAGTGCTCGTCGAGGGCGGCGGCCACGTCCGCGTCGTCGCTGAACCAGTCGGCGGGGTTCTCGAAGAGGCCCGCGTCGAGCGGGTGGGCGCCGTCCACGTCCTCCGGGCTCAGCGGCTTGGCGCCCGGGCTCAGCGGGTCGTCCATGTCGTCGAGGGAGGTGAAGGCCAGCAGCTCCTCCTGGATCAGCCGGTCGATGATCGACTGGTCCTGGGCCGACTTCTTTTCCTTCGAGGCGACGGTCGACTTCACCAGGTTGGCGATGTCGTAGGACGTCACCTTCAGCTTGTGGCTGAAGAGGTAGCTCGCGAGGCCGTCGCCGAAGTCGCGCGCGCTCTGGAACCGCTGGGCCGGATCGCGCGAAAGCGCCTGGGCGAGCACCTGCTCGAACTCCGCGTCCACCTCGGGGTTGAGCTTGCGGAGGCTCGGCAGGTTCGCCTGCTGGACCAGCTTGACCGTCTGGTAGTCGGTCTCGCCGAGGAAGAGCCGCCGTCCCGCGAGCATCTCCCAGAGCACGATCCCGAGGGCGAACACGTCGGCCCGCGCGTCCACGGGCTGGCCGAACGCGGCCTCCGGCGACAGGTAGCTGAACTTGCCCTTCACGACGCCGGGGTCGGTCTTCTCGAGCTGCGTGGTCGCCTTGGCGAGCCCGAAGTCGGTGAGCTTCACCTCGCCGCGCTTGGTGATCATGATGTTCGGCGGCGAGACGTCGCGGTGGACGATGTTCAGCATGTTGCCGTCGTCGTCCACCATCTCGTGCGCGTAGCTCAGCCCGCGGCAGGCCTCCATGCAGATGTAGATGGCCTCCTTCATCGGGAACCGGCGCCCCTGCTTCCTCAGGCCCTCCATGAGCGCCTTGAGGTTCGCGCCGTCCACGAACTCCATGACGATGAAGTACGTGTTGTCGGCCGCGCCGATGTCGAAGACGGTGACGATGTTCGCGTGGTTCAGGCGCGCGCCGAGCCGCGCCTCGTCCAGGAACATGGCGATGAAGTTCTTGTTCTGCGCGAGGTGGGGCAGGACGCGCTTGATGGCGACCTGCTTCTTGAAGCCTTGCAGGCTGGCCGCCTCGCCCTTGAACACCTCGGCCATGCCGCCCGCTTCCAGGCGTTCGATGACGCGGTATCGCTGGTCGGCCATGCTCCGGAAGGACCTCTTGTCGAGGTGGTCGGGCGCACCAAACCTCGGGCCTAGGATTCTGGTGATCTACCGCCCCCAGGTCAAGCTCGTGTCCGCTGAAATTGTAAGCAGTTGACAGGGTTCGGGGCCGCGGGGTTACCTCCCCCGGTGGCTCGATCACCGCGTCCGCTGCGCATCGCGCCCTCGATCCTCTCGGCGGACTTCGGCCGGCTGGCCGAGGAGGTCCGCGCGATCGAGCGGGCGGGCGCCGACTGGGTGCACGTCGACGTCATGGACGGCCGATTCGTCCCGAACCTCACGATCGGGCCGCTCGTCGTGAAGGCGCTCCGGGGCGTGACGTCCCTGCCGCTCGACGTCCACCTGATGATCGTGGAGCCGGAGCGGTACGTCGAGGCCTTCGCCGAGGCGGGCTCCGACGTGATCACGGTGCACCTCGAGGCCTCGGTCCACCTGCACCGGACCCTCCAGCACATCCGATCCCTCGGCAAGAAGGCGGGGGTGTCGCTGAACCCCCACACTCCCCCCGATCCCCTCCGGTACGTGCTCGACGAGCTGGATCTCGTGCTCGTCATGAGCGTGAACCCCGGGTTCGGCGGGCAGGACTTCATCCCGTCGGTCGTACCCAAGATCGAGGAGATCCGTCGTATGATCGACGAGTCCGGGCGCGACGTCGCGCTCCAGGTGGACGGGGGGATCAAGCCCGGGACGGCGGCCACCGTCGTGGCAGCCGGAGCGGATACACTGGTGGCCGGAAGCGCGGTGTTCGGCACCGACGATTACGAGGGGGCGATTCAGGCTCTCCGAGAGGACGCGGCGTGAGCGAAGACGGAGCACTGACGACGGTATTCGTCGACGACAAGGCGACCAAGCGGCGCCTCAAGCGGAGCAAGCTGGTCGTCACCGACGGGCCGGACAAGGGCAAGGAGCTGGTCATCGAGCGCGAGCGGGTGACCGTGGGGCGCAGCGTCATCTGCGACCTGACGCTGGCGGACAAGGCCGTCAGCGGGACGCACTTCGAGATCGTCAACACCGAGAAGGGCGTGCTCCTGCGCGACCTCGACTCGACCAACGGCACGTTCTGCGGCGACCTGCGTCTCCGCGAGGTCTGGGTCAAGCCGGGCACCGTGGTGCGGGCGGGGCAGACGACGCTCCGGTTCGAGCCCGTCTCGGGCATGGTCGAGATCGACCTGTCGAGCGAGGAGCGCTTCCACGACCTCATCGGCAAGAGCGTCCGGATGCGCGAGATCTTCGCCTCGCTCGAGAAGGTCGCGCCGAGCGACCTGACGGTGCTCGTCCGCGGCGAGACGGGCACCGGCAAGGAGCTGGTGGCGCGGGCGCTCCACCGCGCCTCGCGGCGCGCAGACGGGCCGCTCGTGGTCCAGGATTGCGGCGCGATCCCGAAGGACCTCATCGAGAGCACGCTCTTCGGACACGAACGAGGGGCCTTCACGGGCGCGACGGATCGCCACCGCGGCTCCTTCGAGCAGGCCGACGGCGGGACCATCTTCCTCGACGAGATCGGCGAGCTCGACATCACCCTGCAGCCGAAGCTCCTGCGGGTCCTCGAGAACCGGGAGATCAAGCGCGTCGGCGGGGATCGGCAGATCCCCGTCAACGTGAGGGTGGTGGCCGCGACCAACCGCGACCTCCGCCAGATGGTCAACGAGGGCACCTTCCGCGAGGACCTGTACTACCGGCTCAGCGTCGTGCAGGTGGAGCTGCCGTCGCTGCGCGAGCGACCCGAGGACGTGGTGCTCCTCGTGCGCAACTTCCTCGACGACTTCGCCAGGCGCCGCTTCCCCGGCGAAGACGTGCAGTTCACCGTCACGTCCGACGCCATGGCGCGGCTCCAGGCCTACCCGTGGCCGGGAAACGTCCGCGAGCTGAAGAACACGGTCGAGCGCGCCGCGTCGCTCGCGGACAGCACGGAGCTGACCGTGCGGGATCTCCTGCCCACCTCTCAGAAGACCCCGGTCGAGGTCATGCCCGGCGGGTCGAGCGCCGAGCGCTTCGTCGAGGAGGAGGTCCCGTTCAAGGAGGCGAAGCAGCAGGTGATCGACGCCTTCGAGGCGAGCTACCTCAAGGCGCTCCTCGACAGGCACGGCGGGAACGTCACCCGCAGCGCCCAGTCCGCGGGGCTCACCCGCTACCACCTGCGCGAGCTCGCCAAGCGGTACGGGATCCGCGGCGACGGCGACTGACGCTGCCCCGAGTCTGAAGAAAACTACTTGCGGCGCCGTATTCCTGTTGGAATCTGGGATATGCGCTGGCGGGTGGCATCGACGGCGGCGGCGGCGCTCTTCGTGTCGTTGGTCGCGGAGGCGCAGTGGCCTGCGCGGCGCGACGCGGTGCCGCCTCCGGCGTGGGCCCGCTCGGTGGAGGTGACCGACGACGGCGCCGTGGTCCACGTCGAGCCGCGGCAGGGGGCCGCGCGGCGCGGCACGGTGAAGGAGGGCACGCGCCTCTCGCTCCTCGACCGCCTGCCGGGAGACGGTTGCGCGACGGGGTTCTGGTACCGCGTGGGCCCGCGAGGCTACGTCTGCGAGCGGTACGTCCAGCCGTCGCGCGCGCCCGCGGGCGGCACGCCGCAGCCCGAGATCGGCGCGGGCAGCCTTCTCCCGAACGTGCACGCCTTCGTCACCGTCGACGGCACGCGCGCCTACGCGCACCCGAGCGACTACCTCGCCGACGAGTACGTCGAGGCGTTCGGCGAGGGCTTCGGCCTGATCGTCACCGGACGCACCGCCTACGACGGCATCCCGTTCATGCAGACGCGGCGCGGGCTCTGGGTCATGGGGGACTCGCTCCGGTTCGCGCGCGGGAGCGAGTTTCGCGGAGTCGAGCTGCCGGAGGGGGCGCCGCTGGACGTCGCCTGGGTGATGCGCCGTGAGGCGCCGGTGCGCGAGAGCCCGCGGGGACGCGTGGCGCGACGCGCCGGGTATCGCGAGCTGGTGCACGTCGCCGAGGACGGGCCCCGCGGCACCGTGCGGCTCACCGACGGGACGTACATGCGCGCGCGCGACCTCGCCCGTGCCCGGCCGAGCGCGCGCCCCGACGCGGTCGGCCCCGACGAGCGGTGGATCGACGTGGACGTCGACTCGCAGGTGATGGTCGCCTACGAGGGCGACCGGCCGATCTACGCGACGCTCGTGTCCACCGGCCGTCCCGCCCGGACGCACGCGACGCCCGTCGGCGAGTTCCGGATCTGGGTGAAGCTCGCGACGAGCGACATGGATGACCTCGAGCGCGTGGACGTCGAGCACAACTACTCGATCGAGGCGGTCCCGTGGGTTCAGTACTTCGAGGGCGCCAACGGCTTCCACGCGGCGTTCTGGCACGACGACTTCGGCCGCCGCCGGAGCCACGGCTGCGTGAACCTCTCGCCGCGTGACGCCCGTTGGCTGTTCGGGTTCACCCGTCCCGTCCTGCCGGACGGCTGGTACGCCGTCCTCCCCGCCGAGGGCGATCCCGGGACGCTGGTTCGCATCCGCGAAGGGCAGTGAGCCCGGGCCGACCCTGCTAGAATCCGGCCGGTCATGCCGCTCCGCTTCGCCAAGTACGAGGGCCTCGGAAACGACTTCGTCGTGCTCTCGGGGGTCGAGGTGAGTGAGTCCGAGGCCGTCGCATTGTGCGACCGGCACCTCGGAGTCGGCGCCGACGGGATCCTGATGGTCGCGGTGCGCGACGGCAGGCCGTCGATGCGCGTCATCAACGCCGACGGCTCGCGCCCCGAGATGTGCGGCAACGGCCTGCGCTGCGTGGCGCTGCACCTGGTCCGGACGGATGCGGTCGAAGGGCGGTGTTTCGAGGTGGACACCGACGCGGGCCCGCACGCCTGTCGCCTGGTCGACGCCGGTCTCGTCGAAGTGGAGATGGCGGTGCCGAGCCTCGAGCCCGGACGGATCCCGGTCCGCGCCGACGGGCCGCTCGTCGACGCCCCGTTCGAGGTCGACGAGACCACGCTGCGGGTCACCGCCGTCTCCATGGGCAACCCACACCTCGTGACCTTCGACGACGTGGGCGATCGCCGGTTCGTCCTCGGCCCGCGCATCGAGACCGACCCCCGCTTTCCGAGGCGCGTCAACGTCGGCTTCGCCCGGCCGTCGCCCGACGGGGGGATCGACCTCGCGGTCTGGGAGCGCGGTGCCGGCTGGACACGAGCCTGTGGCACCGGCGCGTGCGCCGCGGCCGTGGCGGCCGTGACGGCCGGCCGGGCGGCCCGAGGCGAGCCGCTCCCGGT
>JBDIVX010000008.1:0-88657 GCA_039794305.1 Candidatus Neutrinellum sp. | reverse complement strand
CCATCATGCCGGGCAGGTACAGGTCCACGTCGACGCCCTGGTCGTGCGTCTCGTGGCGGGGGCCCGGCGCGTCGAGGTCGCCGACCGCGAGCACCTCCCCGGGGTAGTGCCGCGCGTACTCCTCGGCGGCACCGAGCACGGTCGCGACCAGGGCGGGCCGCGACCACAGGTGCTCTTCGATCGTGTTCCGCCACACCACGTACGCCCGGTCGGCCCGGTACGACGGCGGCAGTCGCCACTTGCAGGCGGGGTAGGGCAGCCCGTCGTCACACCCCGCCGTGCGCTCGACGTCCACCTCCGGCACCCGGCACGAGTACGGCTCAGCCTCGGCCTCGGCCACACCCACGGCCACGGGCTCGGCCACGGCCTCGGCCTCGGTCACGGCCTCGGTCACGGCCCCGGCCTCCGGGTGCTCGTCCCTCTTCGGCGGGGGCGCGCGTCCGATCGCCACCCCCGACAGCATCACCCCGACCAGGGCGAGCACCGGCGTCGCCGCGCGCGAGACGCGTCGTCCTCGGACCTCGGGCATCGCCGCGCAATTCTATGGAACCGGCGCGCTCCTCCCAAAGAAACCTGCGCTCACGGCCCCGCGCGCGCCTCGGCCTCGCACCGGCGCGCGAGGAGCAGCCGGTCGAGACCCCACGCGACGAACAGCCCGACCGCCGTCCCGAGGACGTCCCACACCAGGTCCCGCCACGAGGCGTCGCCCTCGCCTGCGAGGTCCCACAGCTCCTTGCCGATGCCGAGCCCGAGCGCGAGGCCGCCGCCGAGCCCGAGCCGGGGCGGCTCGCAGTCGAAGAGCGCCACTCCGAGCCCGTAGCCCGCCACGGCCAGCCCCGCGCTCACGCCGAAGTGCAGGAGCTTGTCCCGCCCGAGCCAGGCGTCCTCGTCCTGGGCGTGCGCCCGCCCGGCCGCCCCGAAGAGCACGAAAAGCGCGACGATTCCGCCCCTCACCTGCTCCATGGTAGCCGCCTTGACCCCTTCGGTCCCCCGCGACTAGCTTTCGCCCCGCCATGACCGACGACAACCTCTTCGAGCTGAACGGCTGGGCCCTCATCCTCGGCGCTTCGAGCGGCTTCGGCGCCGCCGCGAGCCGCACGCTCGCCCGAGCCGGCATGAACATCCTCGGCGTCCACCTCGACCGGCGCGCCGGCATGGCCGAGGTCGAGAAGCTGAAGAAGGACATCGAGGCGTCTGGCCGCGAGGCGTGGTTCTTCAACGTCAACGCCGCCGACGAGAAGAAGCGAGCCGCCGTCCTCGACGAGGCGCGCGCGAAGGTGGCCGAGACGGGCAGGGTCCGCGTCCTCATGCACTCGCTCGCCTTCGGCACCCTCAAGCCCTACTGGACCGACGAGCCCGACGGGCAGGTCATCAACAAGACCAACATGGACATGACGCTCGACGTCATGGCCCACAGCCTCCTCTACTGGACGCAAGACGTGCTCCGCCGCGACCTGTTCGCGAAGAACGCCCGCATCTTCGCCATGACCTCCGCGGGCAGCCACGCGGTCTGGCGGGGCTACGGCGCGGTCAGCGCGGCCAAAGCGGCGCTCGAGGCGCACATCCGGCAGCTCGCCGTGGAGCTGGCCCCCAAGGGGATCAGCGCCAACGCGATCTGCGCGGGCGTCACGGACACCGCAGCCCTGCGCAAGATTCCGGGTCACGCGGAGATGATCGCGGAGGCCACGAAGCGCAACCCACACGACCGGCTGACCACGCCCGAGGACGTCGCGGGTGCGCTCGTCGCCCTGTCCCTCCCCGCTGCCCACTGGATCAACGGCAACACGATCTTCGTCGACGGCGGCGAGGACATCGCCGGGTAGCCCGTCCCGAAGGGGCGTGGGCGAGGCTCAGCGATCGAGGCCGAGCAGCGCCTCGAGCGTGTCGCGCAGCTTGCCGGTGTCGCCCTTGGCGACGAAGGCGGACGCGCCCGCGTCGAGCGCCTTCTTCTTCAGCGAGTCGGAGTTGTCCGCGTACAGGATGGTGCGCACGTTCCGCGTGGACTCGTTCTGCCCGAGCGCCCGGATGACGGCCAGCGCGTCGAGCTCCCCGATCTCCGCGTCGAGCACGACGACGTCGGGGCCCTCGGCTCCCGCGCGGATGAGCGTGTCGAGCGCGTCGGAGGACGTGGTCACGTCGAACTGCTTCGACAGCGCGCGCTTGGCCGCCGAGGCCGCGCCCCCGTCATCGGTGACCGCCACCACCCGCGGGCGCCCCTCCGCCAGGAGGTCCGGGATCGGGTAGCCGTACTTGCGAAGGAAGTCGAGGACGTCCGCGCGCCGGAAGCGAAGGTGCCTCCCAGGCGTGCGGAAGTGACGGATCTCGCCGCGTTCCGACCAGTTGTGAATCGTCTTCAGGTCCACCTGGCAGAACCGCGCTACCTCCGAGGCGGTGAATAGTTCCTTGAGTTTCTGAGCCCTGGCCATGGCGCACGAATACGCCTGTTCACTCAGGATGTCCAGAGAGCAAGGCCACTAGAATGCTGCGATTTCGTTTGTAGAACGACAAGGAAAGTCGTTGGTTTGACTTTCGACGCCGTAGACGAGCGTTGCTGGATCTCAGACGAGGTCGCCGGATATCCAGCGCCCGTCGCGCAGCGTGAAACGGGTCGGTCCCTCGACCGCGCGCTCCCGCGTGGGGTGACCTGGATCACCAGGCAGGGCCAGCACCCAGACGCCACCGGCGTCGAGGAACACGGGATCCACGTACGGAGGCGTCCGTCCGGCCGCCAGCCGAAGCACCGAGTCGACGCTCTCGAGCTCGCGGAGCAGCTCGAGGTTGCGGAGCGTCGGCGGCGGGAGCTGGATCTCTCCTCGGCACTCGCGCTCGAGGGCCTCGGTGGGCGCCATCCACGCGGCCTCGGTGGTCTCCCGCCGGTCGTGCGCCGCCTCCTGTTCGGCCGGCGCGACGGCGAGGAAGAAGCGGGTGTCGTAGCGGCGCGGCTCGACGGCCGGCGTCACCCAGCGCGCCCAGGGCACCACCCGGTCGAGCCGAAGACGCGCCGACAGCGCGGCCAAGACGTCGCCGAAGGGCGCTCCCTCCTCGAGCCTCCGGCGCGCGGCGGCGAGGTCTGCGCCGGCCTCGGTGTCGGCGAGCAGCACCCCCGCCTCCTCGAACGTCTCTCGCACGGCCGCCACGAAGAGGCCGGCCGCGCGCCTCGGGTCGTCGCCCTCACCGAGCGCCTGCGCCGCCTCGAGCGGCGTGCGCCCCTCGACCCGGTCGAGCACCGCGTCCGAGCTGTCGTCGGCGTCGAGCTTGCCGCCCGGGAAGACGTACGCGCCACCCATGAACCCGCTCTTCGTGTGGCGCCTCACCATGAAGATCTCGAACCCGCCCCCGGCGCGCTCGCGCAGGAGCATCACGGTCGCCGCGTCCTTCGGCGGGGTGGGGGGACGGCCGGGATCGATCTGCAGCACCTAGTCCTCGGAGAGGACGCGCGTCGTCGGCACGCCGATGGCGGTGGCGAGGCGCGCCAGGGTCTCGAGAGACGGCGTGTGCCGCCCCGCCTCCACGCGCGCGATGTTCGGGCGGTGGATCCCCGTGCGGCGTGCCAGCTCCGCCTGCGTGAGCCCCGCGGCGAGCCGCAGCTCGCGGAGCCGTGCTCCGAGGCGCGCGCCCTCGATGGGGGTCCCGTTGCCCTCGGCGGCAGCGCCGCTCTCTGCGATGCCGGCCGCGGGCTTGGCCCCGTTTCGGAGCGAGCGAGCGTCGATGCGCACTCGCGCACCGTTCGCCAGCTCCACCGTCGCGCTCAGCGCGTCTTCGGCGAGCTCGATCGACACGACCTCGCTCCCGTCGTCACCGTCGGTCACCGGGCGCTCGAGCAGCAGCGAGCGACCATCGCCGAGGATCGCGAGCAGCTCACCGTCGCGCGGAGAGACGGTGACGAACTCGAACCTGCGCGCGCGCGCCGCGTCGAGACGCCTGACGAGCAGCAAGGCCACGCGCGCCACGTCCTCCTCGGAGTGCGCGACGAGGCCGGGACAGAGCTCCCCGAGGACCTCGTCGAGCGCGGCCATGGAGTCGTCCGACGGAACCTGCGCCGCGGTGATCGCGCCGCGCGCACGTGCGAAGCCGACCGACGCGAGCAGCTCGTCCTCGTCGTACGCGGACGACGCGCCGTCGATGATCACTCCGAGCCCGGAACGCGCCGAGCGGGCGAGGTCCTCCGGTCCGAGCGTCTTCACCTGCAGCCCGAGCTGCTCGCACGCCGGCCGCCAGATCGGCTCGCATCCGGGTCGGTCGGTGAACAGGAGCACGCTCGCAGGCATCGGTCCTCCGCTTCGTATCGCGAGCGACACTTATAACAGAGCCCGTTTCACGCTCAAGGGGCGACGTTCGATCGAGCGCAAACGCCAGGTCTCGAAGGGACCGAGACGCAGTCGGGCGAGCACGTACATGGCGGCACAGAGCGCGACGCATCCCACGAGCCACCCCTCCCAACCCAGGCGGTGATGGACCGGACGGGACGCGATGCCGAACGCGAACGAGAGGTGCACCCAGTAGACGAGCAGCGACGCCTTGCCGAGGTCGCGCAGCGCGCGAGCCCGCTCGGCGACCGCGAGCATCGACGACGCGAGGACGAGAGACAGCCCGGTCCGGAACGCGACGCGGAACGGTTGCACCAACCATGGCGCGTCACGCGTCCACCGGTATGCGTGCGGGAGCGACTCGCTGGTCGCGATCGCGACGACGACGCCGAGCACGGCGAGCCCGACTACGACTCGCGTGAGTCGGCCGTCGAGAGCGGCCCGGTGCCAGACGGTGCCGAACGCCGAGCCGACGAACGCATACGCGCACCACGGCAACAGAGCGAACGGCGCCGGCGTCGCCGTGGTGGGTCCGAGGTAGCCGCCGATCCACCCGGGGGTCCCATCCGGGATGATGCTCCACACGAACGGCGTCGTGAGCATGACGAGCGCGGCGAGCGCGAGCGCACGCATGCCGCGACGGAGCGCGCCGGTCGCGGCGCCGACCGACGCCACGATCACCATCGAAGCGCCGATGCACTGCAGGATGTCGACGCGCAGCGCTCCGGCGAGGCGCCCGGGCGCCACCCAACCGAGCTGGTAGACGCCTCCGAAGAAGAGCAGCGCGCCGCCGGCGACCCAGGGCAGGGCGTCCCGGGCGCCGAGCCGGGCGAGCCGGCGGCACCCGACGAGGGCGACGGCCAGCCCGATGCCGGCGGGCAGCCACACGCACCAGCTCCAAGGTTGCAGGATTCCCACGGAATCCAGAGTCCACGCCTGGAGGCGCAGGGCGTAGCCGAGCACGACGATCCCCAGGCCGCGGGCGACGAGCCCCCGGACGACGTGTGGGCGGCCCGACTGGACCTGCAAAGACAGGGCGGCCCCGGCGAGCAGCACGAACAGAGGGGCCGCCATCCCTCCGGCCGTCCGAAGCAGCCGCCAGCCGGCGCCCGATCGGAGCGCCGGGTCGAGCCACCCTTCGGCGGTGTGCCAGGCGATCATGAGCAGCACCGCGAGCCCGCGGAGCGCGTCGACGAACGGCAGGCGGCGAGCGGCTCTGTCGTGGCGGGAAGGCAACGGAATTCGAAGGGATGTTCGCTGCGGTGCGCAGCCGCCGTCGGTTGACACTGTCGGGGTCGAATGCTACCCCTCCGCGCTCCTGGGGCGGCCCTCGTGGGACGGCAGCGAGCGACCCGCAGCAGGGTGTAGGACGAGACGGGTATGTTCAAGTCGATCTGCATCTTCGGCGGGAACGCGAACCCGCAGCTCGCCGAGGCCATCGCGAGCTACCTGGAGATCCCGCTGGGCAGGGCGCGGTGCACGCGCTTCTCGGACGGCGAGGTGTTCTCCGAGATCAAGGAGAACGTCCGGGGGGTCGACGTCTACGTCGTGCAGCCGACCTGCGCGCCCGTGAACGACAACCTCATGGAGCTGCTCGTGATGACCGACGCGCTCAAGCGTGCGTCCGCCGGCTCCGTGACCCTGGTGATCCCCTACTACGGCTACGCGCGCCAGGACCGCAAGGTCGCTCCGCGTACTCCCATCACGGCGAAGCTCGTCGCGGACCTCATCGGCGCGGCGGGCTGCGACCGGGTGGTCGCCATGGACCTGCACGCCGGCCAGATCCAGGGCTTCTTCAACATACCGTTCGACCACCTGTACGCGATGCCGGTCTTCCTCGACTACCTCAGCCCGCGGTTCGCCGAGCTGCCGGTGCTGGTCTCGCCCGACGCGGGCGGGGTCGAGCGCACCCGCGCGTACGCCAAGCGGCTGTCGGCGGATCTCGCCATCATCGACAAGCGCCGCGAGCGAGCCAACATCAGCGAGGTGATGCACATCATCGGTGAGGTCGAGGGGCGCGACTGCGTCATCCTCGACGACATGATCGACACCGCCGGCACGATGACCAACGCGGCGCGGGCTCTGATGAAGGCGGGAGCCCGCAGCGTGATCGCCGCGGCGACACACCCCGTGCTCTCGGGCCCCGCCGTCGAGCGCATCGTCGACTCGCCCATCCAGGAGGTGATCGTGACCGACACGATCCCGCTCGGCGAGGAGGCGAAGAAGAGCGGCAGGTTCACGGTGCTCTCCGTCGCGCGCATCCTCGGAGAGGCCATCAAGCGCATTCACAACAGCGACTCGGTGAGCTCGCTGTTCGTGTGACCGAGACAGAAACTGGAGACCATTCGATGAACACGCAGACGTTGCAGGTTGAGGTCCGCTCGAAGAGCGGAAAGGGGCCGGCGCGTCAGCTGCGGATGCAGGGCAAGATCCCGGCCGTGCTGTACGGGCCCGGGGTCGACACCACCAAGCTGACGATCTCCCCGAACGAATTCGTGAAGGCCCTGACGACCGAGATGGGCCGGAACGTCGTCTTCGAGCTCCCGATCGACGGGACGAGCCATCTGGCGCTGGTGAAGGACGTGCAGGTGCATCCGGTGAGCCGGGATCCGCTCCACGTCGACTTCTACCGGGTGACCACGGATCTCGCGGTCACGGCCAACGTGCCGCTCCGGACGAAGGGGCGCGCCGCGGGCGTCCACAAGGGTGGCTCGCTCCAGGCGGTCTTCCGCGAGCTGCCGGTGCGGTGCACGCCGGACAAGATCCCGGCCGTGATCGAGGTGGACGTGACGCGGCTCGACATCGGCGACGCCCTCAAGGTCTCCGAGGTCCCGCTGCCCGAGGGGGTGAGCATCCTGCTTCCCCCCGATCGCCGCGTGATCACCGTCAGCGAAGCCCGCAAGGCCGTCGCGGCCGAGGCGGAGGCCGGGGCTGCCGCGGGCGGAGCGCCGGGCGCTCCGAGCGCATAGCGGACCGGACGGTGCACCTCGTCGTCGGCCTCGGCAACCCCGGGCCGAAGTACGCATCCCACCGCCACAACGTCGGGTTCATGGTCATCGACCTCCTGGCGCGGCGGTGGGGTGCGCCTGCCTTCCGGAAGAAGCTCGGGGGACAGCTCACCAAGGCCCGGTTCGGCGGCGAAGACGTGGTCCTGCTCGAGCCGCTCACGTTCATGAACCGGAGCGGAGAGTCGGTCGGGGCGACGATGCGCTTCTTCGGCGTGCCGCTCGAGCGGACGCTCGTGGTCCACGACGAGCTCGACCTGCCCTTCGGGACGTGCCGCATCAAGGTGGGCGGCGGGGCGGCGGGGCACAACGGGCTCCGGTCGGTCACCGAGCACGCGGGCGGCCACGGGTACGCCCGGCTCCGGGTGGGGATCGGGCGTCCGGCCGAGCAGCGGCCGGAGAGCTACGTCTTGTCGAGCTTCTCCGTCGCCGAACGGGCCACGCTGCCCGAGATCCTCGAGCGGGCGGGTTCCATGGCCGAGTCGGTGGTGGCCGACGGCCCCCAGGCGGCGATGAACCGGTGGCACGCCGCCTGAGAACGTGCTACCAAGCCGCCCCTCTCCTCGCTCCGGCCACTTTCGCGCCGGGGCCGTCACAGTCCAGGAGGAAGAGATGGCAGAGGCAGCAGAACAGATCCGTTGGGCGAGCGAATACGAGACGATCTACATCCTTCGCCCCAACACCGACCCTGACGACGCCGACAAGGTGGCCCAGCGCGTGGCCGAGGTGGTGGACCGGCTGAGCGGCAAGCTCATCAAGGTCGACAACTGGGGCAAGCGCCGCCTGGCGTACCCCATCAAGCGGAACACCCGCGGCATCTTCGTCTACGTCCGCTACGTCGGCTTCAGCGACATGGTCGCCGAGCTCGAGCGCAACCTGCGCATGCTCGATGCCGTCGTCCGCTACCAGACGATCCTGCTCGCGCGGACCGTCGACCTCGCCGACTACACGGTCGACCCGGAGGAGGTGAAGTTCCTCCGCATCGAGGTCACCGAGGACGAGGAGGAGCCCGGCCTCGAGGAGCAGCTCGGTCTCGCGGCGCGTGCCCCGAGCGCCGAGTACGACGAAGGCGAGGGCGAGGCAGCGTCCGAAGAGGACGAGGAGCCCGGCGAGCGCGCGAGCGCCTCGGACGAAGAGGAGTGATGCACCATGGCTGACTGGGATGACAACGTGCGGGACACCTCCGACTTCGACGACAGCGGGCTGGCCAAGGGCCAGGTGGTGCGCGAGGCGCGCTCCGACGCCGACCCGCTCGGCATCCGGCGCCGGCGCGGCGGCCGCAAGCGTCCGCCCTCCTTCGTCCAGGACGAGGACTTCGTCTTCGACTACAAGGACCCGCAGCAGCTCAAGTTCTTCATCACCGAGCGCGGGAAGGTCGTCCCGCGCCGCATCAGCGGCCTGTCGTCCCGGCAGCAGCGCCGGCTGACGGTGGCCATCAAGCGGGCGCGCAACATCGCGCTTCTGCCCTTCACCGCGACGAAGTAGCCATGGCATCGCACGTTCAGGTGATCCTCCGAGAGGACGTGGACAACCTCGGCGAGACGGGCGACCTCGTGAAGGTCCGCCCCGGCTACGCCCGCAACTACCTCATCCCGCGCGGGATGGCGGTAGTCGCCACGCGCGGGAACATCACGCAGATCGAGCACGAGAAGAAGCTCGCCATGGCGCGCGCCGCCAAGCTCGCCGAGGAGGCCAAGGCCGAGGCCGGCAAGCTCGACGGCGTGTCGGTGCAGGTCGCGAAGCAGGTCGGCGAGGAGGGCAAGCTCTTCGGCTCGGTCACCGCGCAGGACGTGGCGGACGCGCTGAAGGGGAAGGGCTACGAGATCGACCGCAAGAAGATCCAGATGCCCGCCGAGCCCATCAAGCAGGTGGGCACCTTCGAGCTGTCGGCCAAGCTCCGCGGCAGCGTGACCGCGAAGTTCACGCTCGAGGTGGTGCCGGCAGAGGGCTGAGGTTCAATTGTCTGCAGACGTCGCGAGCACGCCTTCGGCGTCTCGCGATTCTGCACCCCACCGCCTTCGGCGGCGGGGCCCGATTGTCTGCAGACGTCGCGAGCACGCCTTCGGCGTCTCGCGATGTCCGCAGACTCGCGAGCAGGGCGCTCTCTCTTCCCCGGACCAGCGTGGTAGGCTCTCGGACGCGGAGGTCCGCCCTTCGCGCGAGGTGAAGTGAGCACGGGCACCTTCATGCGACCGTCCTCCGAGGGCGCGGGCCCGCCCGGGCGCGTGCCGCCGAGCTCGCTCGAGGCCGAGCGCGCCGTCCTGGGCGGGCTGCTGCTCGAGAACAACACGATGAACGTCGTGACGGAGATCCTCGACAAGGAGGATTTCTACAGCGAGGCGAACGCGACGATCTTCGAGGCCATGACGGGCCTGTTCGGGCACGGCCGGCCGCTCGACACGGTGACCGTGCGCGAGGAGCTGGTGTCCCGCGGCAAGCTCCAGGGCGTCGGCGGCGACGAGTACCTGCTCGACCTCACCAACACGATCCCGACCGTCGCGAACATCGAGGAGCACGCGCGGATCGTCCGCGAGAAGGCGCTCATCCGGCGGATCATCACCGCCGCGCACGAGATCGCCGCGCGCGGCTACGGCGACTACGGCGAGCCCGAGGACTTCCTCGACAGCGCCGAGCGGGCCATCTTCGAGGTCGCCAAGGAGCGCATCCGCAGCCCGTACGAGCACATCAAAGACGTGGTGATGCGCACGTTCACGGAGATCCACGAGGCCTCCAAGCGGGGCGAGCGGATCACCGGGCTGCCGACGGGCTTCGACGACCTCGACGAGATGACGTCGGGGATGCACCCCGGCGACCTCGTCATCGTCGCCGGCCGCCCGGGCATGGGCAAGACGGCGTTCGCCATCAACGTGGGCGTGAACTCGTGCCAGCGCCGCAAGGTCCCCGTCGCCGTGTTCTCGCTCGAGATGCCGAAGGAGCAGCTCGTGCGCCGCATGCTGTGCAGCGAGGCGCGGGTGGACGGGTCGAGGATGCGCTCGGGGCAGCTCTGGCGCGACGACTGGCCCAAGCTCGCGCGTGCGGCGGGCACGCTGAGCGAGCTGCCGTTCTTCATCGACGACACGCCCGGCCTCACCATGATGGAGCTGCGGGCCAAGTCCCGGCGCCTCGCGTCCGAGCACGGCCTCGGCCTCATCGTCATCGACTACCTCCAGCTCATGCGCTCCGGCTCTCGCCACGACAGCCGCGAGCAGGAGATCAGCGAGATCAGCCGCTCCCTCAAGGCGCTCGCCAAAGAGCTGAGCATCCCGGTGATCGCCCTCTCACAGCTCAACCGCGGCGTCGAGACCCGCGGCGTCAAGGACAAGCGCCCCCAGTTGTCGGATCTTCGTGAATCGGGAGCCATCGAGCAGGACGCGGACACGATCTGGTTCGTGTATCGGGACGAGGTCTACAACCGCGACAACCCGGACGCGAAGAACCGCGCCGAGATCATCGTCGGCAAGCAGCGCTCGGGCCCGGTCGGGACGGTGCAGGTGGCGTTCTTCAACGAGTACACCCGCTTCGACAACCTCGCGCGCGACGACTTCGGCGAGTACGGCGGCGGCGCCGCCGACGACGCCTCCGACTTCAGGGACTAGCGACGACTTGCATTGGGGACACGCCCCAATGCAAGTGCAGTTGCATTGGGGACAGGTCCCAATGCAAGTCACATCCGGTCGATGACGAGGGCGACGCGGGTGAGCTCGGTGGGGGCGGGGGTGATGCGCAGGGGGAGCATGCGGTCGTAGGCGTCGCGCGGGACGAAGTAGACGGCGCGGGGGCGCGGGTCGGTGAAGAGGTCGTCGCGCCAGGTGTCGAGGAGGGAGGCGGACTCGGCGGCGGTGAGGCCGCGCGCCCGGAGCTCGGCGTCGAGCCGCGAGCGGAGCGCGACCATGTCGCCGCTCGAGCGAGGGACGGCGCGCCAGCCGGCCCGGTCCACCTCGCTCTCGGCGTACATCCCGCGGTCGACGAGGAAGAGGGTCCGCTCGGACGAGACCGGCGTGACGGCCGCTCCGGTGCCGTGGCGGCCGATGAGGAACGGGCGCTCGAAGGCGACGGGGCCGTCGTAGAACAGGAAGGCCTCGGCGGTGCCGTCGGCGCCGAGCACGGGGTCGGCGCCGACGCGGCGCAGGTCCTCCCAGAAGTGTCCCGGCGAGACGGCCGCGAAGCCGGGCCGCGCTCCGGGCGCGACGTGCACGTCCCACACGAGCCCCGCCGCGTTCGGCGCGAGCGCCGACTGCACGCGGCGCGCCACCGGGTAGTGGAACCAGGGCTCGCCCCCCGCGAAGCCGACCTCGACCCGCACGGCCATGGGCGCGTCCGCGTAGAGGAAGAGGACGGGCTTGCGGGCGACCGGCCCGGGCCGGGGCCCGGGTCGAGGCCGGGGCCCAGGCCGAGGCGGCGGCCCCGGCGGACCGGCCAGGGGGCCCGCCCCCCGGTGCACGAAGGCCGGCAGCTCGGCCCCGATCTCCTCGAGGTGGGCCACGCGGCCTTGCTCGAGGACGAAGACCCCCCACTCGTGGGCGACGAGGCGCTCGACCGGGCCGCGCTCCGGCAGGTCGCGCTCCTGTGCGAGCGCGATCCCGCCGAGCAGGGCGAGGGTGACGATGACGAGGGCGGTGATGCGAAGCGGCACGGAGATGAGGACGGTCGAGGGCGGGGACCGATCTACCGGTCCTCACCCTCAGGTGCCCGCGAGGCCCCGATCCGTGACCGACCGCGCGCTCAGAGCGTGAGCAGGAATCCCTCCCGTCGCCGCGTCGGCGGGGCAGACCCGTCCGCGGCGTCAGCGCTCCTCACAATACCGTTCAGGTATTCCTCGTCGCGCTTCCTTGCGGCCGGGCCTGCCGCGCTCTGCGCGACTCGGTCCGGGATTCCTGCTCACGCTCTCAGTCCCGGAGCTTCAGCTCGAGCTCGACGGTCAGCTCGGCGGCCCTGTCCAACAAGGCGCGGGTGGCGCGCAGGGCCGCGACGAGCATCGCGCGGAGCTCGCGCCGGGCCTCGCGCCGGCCCTCGGGCGCCAGGCTCTCGCGCACGTCCCGCGCCACCCGGCCGATCGCCGGCGGCACGAGGCTCTGACGGATGCCGATCGACGCCATGTCGACCGGGTCGTCCCGAAGAGCGACGTAGGCCTGCGGCCGGGGCATCTCCTGCGGGGCGGCCGGCGGCGCGGAGGCCGGCACGGCGACCGGCGGCGCAGGTGGCGGGGCCGGCACCGACGCGAGCGTCACCCGGGGAGCGGGCGGCGCCGCCGCCGCGCGCCTGGCCTCGGCGGGTGCGGGCGGCGGCGCGCTTCGCTTCCTGGCCGCGGCGGGCACGGGGGGCGGCATCGACGTCCGGGCCGCGGGCTCGGGCGGCGGGACCGCCCTGGCGATCGCCGGTCTCGGAGGCGCGATCGGCGCGCGAGCCGCTTCCTTCGGGACGGCCGCCGGGCGCGGGATGCTCCTCAGGGCGCGCGCGGTCGGCGCGGGCGGCGCGGGCGGCGGCGGTCGGTAGGAAGCGCCGTCCGGCTCCTTCGCCGCCTTGGCGATCTCGCGGATGTAGCTCTCCCGCGGTGGGTCCGAGGCGATCCGGAAGGGCTCCGACGTCTTGCCGCTCTCTGGCTTTCGGCGGACGCCGGTCTCCGACGGAGCGCGTCGCGTGGGGGGCGCGATCGCGGGTGCGGGCATGGTTCCTCCTCGGGTGCGTCGAGTGCAGCGCGCGTGCCACGGGAGAAGTTGCCCGAAAGGGTACGGATCATGCGCGACTCCCCGGCGCGGAGCGCGCGGCGCGGGAGCGTGGAGCGCTCCGCGCTCCGGGGCCGACGAGCCCCGGCATTTCTTCCCTCACCGGACCTTCGCCGCTATCCTCCGCCGGTCTTGGAAGGAGGGTCCATGCGCGCGCTATCCGTCGTGAGCCTGCTCGTCGCCTCGCTCTGCCTCGCGTCGAGCCCCAGCCCCGCGAGGGCGGGCGGCTTCGAGTACCCGGGAGCCGGGACACGGGCGCTCGGGCGCGGAGGAGCGTTCTACGCGCGCGCCGACGACCCGATGGCGCTCCATTACAACCCGGCGAACCTCGCGAGCCTGAGCCCGAGCCAGCTCATGCTGAACGTGCACCTCGGGTGGTTCGGCTCCTGCTACCGGCGCGCGGGCTTCTACGAGCCGAACCTGGGCGGCACGATCTTCGACGAGGATCCGACGTCGCCCGGGCTGTGGGCGGGCGGCGAGTTCCCCGAGGTCTGCAACGAGGGCCCCCCGGGGCCGAGCCCCGACCTGGCCTACACGATGCGGCTCGGCAGCCAGCTCGGGCTCGGCTTCGGCCTCATCGCGCCGGCCGCGATCGGGCACAACGTCTACGCCGACGACGTGGATCCCGGGACCATCCGCTCGAACGGCGCGCTGCTCCCGGCGCCGGGCCGCTACGTGCTGCTCGAGGAGCAGCTCATCATCGCCCACCCGACGGTCGGCATCGGCTACCGCCCGCTGCGCTGGCTCCAGGTCGGAGCGTCGTTCCAGTGGGGTCTCGGCATCTTCAAGTTCGTCAACACGACACGACCGGTCGTGGGGACCAACCCGGAACAGGACGTCCGCTCCGATCTGTCCGCGAGCGACTTCTTCGTGCCGGCGGCGATCGTGTCGGTGCACGCGATTCCGCACGACAACCTCGACGTGGTGCTCTCGTTCCGCTGGAGCGACGACGTCCGCGCGAGCGGCGACACCACCCTGCGCTACGGCGCCTACGGGGTCGGCGACGTCGACCGCGGTGTCGAGGCCCCCGTTCCGACCGACACGGAGATCTCCGACACGCGCCTCGAGGCGCCGCAGCCCTGGTCCCTCGCGCTGGGCGTCCGGTACGCCGACCGCATCACCCCACGGCCAGAGGACACGGCCGCGGTCGAGCGCCTGAGCGGCCGGGTCGAGGATCCGATGAGCAACGAGCGCTGGGACGTGGAGCTCGACGTGGTCTGGGAGATGAACTCGCGCGTCGACGACTTCGTGGTGGACCTCCCCGACGACGCGGCGCTGAGCCAGCGGGACGTCGTTACAGGGGGCGGCGGCCTCGTCCTGGAGCCCGGGAACTTGCCGCTCCCGGACGAGCTCCGCATCCGGCACGACTGGAAGGACCAGCTCTCCATCCGCCTCGGCGGCGACTACAACGTGATCCCGGGCATGGCCTCGCTCCGGCTCGGCGGCTCGTTCGAGACGAACGGCGTCACGCCGTCGTTCGCCAACCTGGACTTCATCCCGTCGCAGCGCATCGGCGTCCACGGCGGCCTGACGGTGCGTCTCGGGCGGTTCGACATCTCCCTCGCCTACGCGCACTTCTTCCAGGAGACGATCGAGGTCCCGGAGTGCGCCACGGACGACGTCGAGGCGTGTGCCGCCGAGGGCGCGGCGGCGCTCGAGCAGATCTCCGCCGACGAGGACGGGCGGATCGTCAACGCCGGCACCTACGAGTCGAACATCGACGTCATCTCGCTCGGCGTCACCTGGCACATCTAGTTTTTTCTATCGACCCGCCCACACCTGCGGTCGGCGGCTGGTCAGAGCGCGGCCACTTCCTCGATGAGCTCTTGGAGGACGTGCTTGGCGTCCCCGTAGATCATCATCGTGTTGTCGCGCTCGAACAGGGTGTTCTTGATGCCGGCGTAGCCCGGGCTCAGGCTGCGCTTGATGACGAACACCGTCCGCGCTTCGTGCACGTTCAGGATGGGCATGCCGTAGATCGGGCTCGACGGGTCCTCGGTCGCCGCGGGGTTCACGACGTCGTTCGCGCCCACGACGATCACCACGTCGGTGTGCTTGAAGTCGGGGTTGATGGCGTCCATCTCGAACAGCTCCTCGTACGGCACGTCGGCCTCGGCCAGGAGGACGTTCATGTGCCCGGGCATCCGGCCCGCCACGGGGTGGATCGCGTAGCGGACCTTGGTGCCGCGCCGCTCGAGGAGGTTCGCGAGCTCCCGAGCCGCGTGCTGGGCCTGCGCGACCGCGAGGCCGTAGCCCGGTACGATCACGACCGACTCGGCCGTCTCGAGCACCATCGCCGCCTCCTCGGGGCCCGCCGCGCGCACGTTCTCGTACTCTTCGTCGCCCTTCGGCGCGCCCTCCTGCTGGCCGAACCCGCCGAGCAGCACGTTGACGAGGGAGCGGTTCATCGCGACGCACATGATCCGCGTCAGGATGAGGCCCGCCGCGCCGACCATCGCGCCGGCGATGATCAGCAGCGGGTTGCCGACGACGAACCCGGCCGCTGCGGCGGCGACGCCCGAGTAGCTGTTGAGCAGCGAGACGACGACGGGCATGTCGGCGCCGCCGATGGGCAGGACGAGCAGCACGCCGAGCAGCAGCGAGACGGTCACGAGGGCGAGCGCCGCGAAGGTGGACGCCTGCGCCGAGTCGGCGACGAACCCGAACCACGTCGCCGACGCGAGCGCCCCCGCGATCAAGAGGCCGTTCACCACGTGACGCCCGGGGAGCAGGATGGGCCGGCCGCTCCGGAGCTTGCCCTGGAGCTTCAGGAACGCGATCAGCGAGCCCGCGAGCGTCACACCCCCGATCACGATCGACAGGCTGCCCGTCACCGCGTCGCCCGGCCGGGGCCCGATGCCGAGCTCGACGGCGCCGCGCCAGAAGACGCTCAGCGCGACCAGCGCCGAAGCCGCCCCGCCGAACCCGTTGAAGAGCGCGACCATCTCGGGCATGGACGTCATCTGCACTCGCGTCGCCGCGACCACGCCGGCGAGGCCGCCCACGACGGCACCGGCGATGATCCACTGGTAGTCGACGACGCCCATCTCGAGCAGCGTGCCGGCGACCGCGAGCAGCATCGCGAACGCCGCCAGGTGGTTCCCGCTCCGCGCGGTCTTCACGCGCGCCATGCGCTTGAGGCCGAACACGAACTGTGTGGCCGAGACCAGGTAGATCAGCGGGACGACCAGCCCGCGCACCGCCTCGGCCGTCACGGCTTCCTCCGGAACATCCGGAGCATCCGGTCGGTCACCAGGAAGCCCCCCACCACGTTCACCATCGCGAGCGCCACAGCGGCCGCTGCGAGGACGTTCGCGAGCGAGGGCTCGGCCGTGCGCGCCGCCATCAGCGCGCCCAGCACCGTGATGCCGCTGATCGCGTTGGCGCCGCTCATGAGCGGGGTGTGCAGGGTCGGGGGGACCTTGCTGATGACCTCGAACCCGACGAAGCTAGCCAGTACGAAGACGTACAGCCCGATCAGCAGCGGACCCATCGTCATCTCGCCCCTCCTTCGACGGCCGCGCGCCGGGCTCGTGCCGGACCTCTCCCTCGCACGTGAGCAGGATCGCGCGGGTGATCTCGTCCGACGAGTCCAGCGAGAGCGCGCCGTCCTTCGTCACGTGCAGGATCACCTCGAGCAGGTTGCGTGCGTACAGCCGGCTCGCGTCGGGTGCGAGCGCCGAGGGGAGGTTCCGCTCGCCGACGATGACCACGCCGTGGCGGGTCACCGTCTCGCCGGGGACCGACAGCTCGCAGTTGCCGCCCTGCTCGACCGCCAGGTCCACGATCACCGCACCTTCTTGCATCTGTCGCACCATGTCCTCGCCGACCAGCCGCGGAGCGGGTCGTCCCGGGACGAGCGCCGTCGTGATCACCGCGTCCGCCGCCACGACGCGCTCGCGCACGACGGCCCGCTGCCGGCGCAGGTAGTCCTCCGAGACCTCCTTGGCGTAGCCCCCCTCGCCCGCGCCGCTCTCGAGCTCGGGCAGATCGATGAAGCGGCCTCCGAGCGACTCCGCCTGCTCCTTGGCCTCCGGCCGGATGTCGCTCACCTCCACGACCGCGCCGAGGCGCCGCGCGGTGGCGATCGCCGACAGGCCGGCCACGCCGGCGCCCATGACCACGACCCTGGCGGGGCGGATCGTGCCCGCCGCGGTCATGAGCAGGGGGAAGTGCCTGTCGAGGCGTACGGCGGCGAGGAGGGCCGCACGGTAGCCGGCGATGAAGGACTGGGACGACAGGGCGTCCATCGCCTGGGCGCGGCTCGTCCGAGGCACCCGCTCGAGCGCGAGCGCGGTCACGCGGCGCTCGGCGAGCACCGCGATGAGCTCCGCGTTCCGGTCCGGCGCGAGGAAGCCGGCGACGAGCGCGCCCTCGCGCAGGCGGCGGGCCTCGTCGGCCGACGGCGCGGACACGAAGAGGACGCCGTCGGCCACGGGCCAGGCCTCGCCCGGCTCGACCAGCTCGGCCCCCGCCCGGGCGAACGCGGCGTCCGGGATGCGCGCCCCGGCGCCCGCGCCGCGCTCGACCGAGACGGAAAACCCCCGTGATTTCAAGCGCTGGACCGTGTCGGGGGTGGCCGCCACGCGGCGCTCCTCAGGACCGACCTCACGCCTCACGAGCAGGTGCACTCAAGGCGAATAGGAGCCTTGACGCGTCGCAGCAAGTGCCGGCCGGGGGCGGCGCCCGCGTCACGCCCGGCCGGCTTCGCCGTGGCGATTGCGACCGGAATCGGCCGTGGCGATCGCGACTGCGTTGATCTAGAAAGGCGGCCGACATGACCACCGAGAAGCAGCTCGACCGGCTCGCCATCGACACCATCCGGACGCTCTCGATGGACGCCGTCCAGGAGGCGAACAGCGGGCACCCCGGGACCCCGATGGCGCTCGCGCCGCTCGGCTGGCTCCTCTTCTCGCGGCTGCGCAAGCACGATCCGGCGCGCCCCGAGTGGGCCGACCGCGACCGGTTCGTGCTGTCGTGCGGCCACGCGTCGATGCTCCAGTACTCGCTCTTGCACCTCGTGGGCTACGACCTGTCGCTCGGCGAAATCCGCGCCTTCCGCCAGTGGGACAGCCGGACCCCGGGGCACCCCGAGGTCGGGCACACGCCGGGCGTCGAGACGACGACGGGCCCGCTCGGGCAGGGCTTCGCGAACGCCGTCGGGATGGCGATGGCGGAGCGCCACCTCGCCAAGCGGTTCAACCGCCCCGGTCACACGCTCTTCGATCACCACACCTGGGTGATCGCGTCGGACGGCGACATCATGGAGGGCGTCGCGCAGGAGGCGGCCTCGCTCGCCGGCCACCTCGCGCTCGGCAAGCTCATCGTCTTCTGGGACGACAACCGCATCACGATCGACGGCGGCACCGACCTGTCGTTCTCCGAGGACACCCTGAAGCGCTTCGAGGCGTACGGCTGGCACGTCCAGAGCGTCGACGACGGCGAGGACCTCGGCGCGCTCGAGCGGGCGGCCCTCGCGGCCAAGGCGGACGGCCGGCCGAGCTTCATCCGGGTCCGGACCGTGATCGGGTACCCGGCCCCCACCAAGCAAGACACCTCGGATGCCCACGGGGCCCCGCTCGGCGAGGACGAGATCCGGGCGACGAAGAAGCTGATGGGCTGGCCGGACGCGAAGTTCCACGTCCCGGACGAGGTCGCGGCCCTGAAGGAGACCTTCCGCGCGCAGGGCGCGGCGGCCTTCGAGCGGTGGCAGCAGAGCTACGTCGCGTTCCGCGAGCAGCACCCCGACCTCGGCCGCGAGCTCGAGGAGGCGCTCGACGGCAAGCTCCCTGCGGGCTGGGACGCCGAGCTGCCGACGTGGGCGCCCGACCCCAAGGGCGTGGCCACCCGGAAGGCGAGCGGCGCGTGCATCCAGGCGCTCGCGCCGAAGCTCGGCGGGCTCGTCGGGGGCTCTTCGGACCTCGCGGGGTCCAACAACACGTACCAGAACGGCTACCCGGACTTCCACGATCTCGCCGCCGAGGCGCCTCCCCGCAACGTGCACTGGGGGGTCCGCGAGCACGCGATGGCGTCGATCTGCAACGGCCTCGCGCTGCACGGCGGAGTCATCCCCTACGGCGCGACCTTCCTGGTCTTCAGCGACTACATGCGCCCGGCGATCCGCCTCGCCGCGCTCATGAACGTCCCGGTGCGGTACGTCTTCACGCACGACTCCATCGGCCTCGGCGAGGACGGTCCGACGCATCAGCCGGTCGAGCACCTCGCCGCGCTGCGCCTCATCCCGAACATGACGGTGATCCGCCCCGCGGACGCGAACGAGGTCCGCGAGGCCTGGAAGGTCGCCCTCTCGCGCAAGGGGCCGGTCGCCCTCGTCCTGACGCGGCAGAACCTGCCCGTGCTCGACCGGAGCGAGCTCGCGGGCGCCGAGGGCTCCAAGCGCGGCGCCTACGTCCTCGCCGACGCCGGCGCGGAGCCGGACGTGATCCTCGTCGCGACCGGGAGCGAGGTGCATGTCGCCCTCGCCGCGCGCGCGAAGCTGGCCGAGCGCGGCGTCCAGGCGCGCGTCGTCAGCATGCCGTCGTGGGAGCTCTTCGAGGAGCAGGAGCGCGCCTACCGGGACAGCGTCCTCTTGCCGAGCGTGAAGGCCCGCGTGGTGATCGAGGCGGGCACGCGCTTCGGGTGGGAACGCTTCGTCGGACCCGCCGCGGGCTTCGTCACCATCGAGCGCTTCGGGGCGAGCGCGCCCGCCGAGGTGCTGTTCGAGAAATTCGGCTTCACCGCCGACGCCGTCGCCGCCGAGGCCGCCCACGCCATCGAACGCTCGAAGGGCTGACCGACGTCACTCCGCGCGGTGCTCGATCTCGGGCGGCGCGGTGAAGAACTTGTTGAGGCTCGGGTCGTTGTAGCGCTCGAAGTCGATCGCCCACGGCGTGGCGCGTGCCTCGCCGTCCTCCCAGGCGACGGTGAGCGCCATGGGCGTCACGCTGCGGTAGCTCGAGTCGGCGGGCAGGTCGTCGTTCGTGCTGCCGCCGGCGCTGAAGAGCGTCATGAGCACGACGTTCTCGTCGTCGTAGTCGCGCCGGAACCCGGCCTCGACCTTCTCGTGTCCTCGGACGAGCGTGTGGCACCCCATGCGGTGCAGGAAGGCCGCCGCCTGCAGGCGCCCGAACGGGAACCGCGCCGACTGCTCCTGCAGCTCGGCGGGCACCACGTCCACGCTGCTCGGGTCGCTCCACATCATCTGGAAGCGGATGTCAGGGTCGTTGAGGCTCGAGAGGTCCTTCCAGCGCTCCTTCACGAGCCGGTCGCGCGGGATCCCGCCGTGCACGAAGGTCATGCCGTCGAAGAGCAGCATGTTGGGCATGGCGTCGAAGAGCTTCATGTAGTGCCGGAACACCTCGACCGAGAGGTACGGCTTGAGCGAGTTGATGGCCTCGGCCGGCTTGACCCCCCCGAAGATCTGCCCCTTGTACTCGAGGTAGTACTCGTGGTTGCCGCGCAGGACGTAGACGTGCTCGGGAGCCGTCGTGAGCACCTGCAGGACCGTGCGCAGGACGCCGTTCAGGCTGAACATGCCGCGGTCGATGTAGTCGCCGAGCAGGACGAGCTTCGGGTCGGGCTCGTTCTCCGGGTCCTTTCGGAAGGCCTCGACCTTCTCGAAGAAACGTGACTGCAGGATCGCCGCCTTCAGGTTGCTGTAGCAGCCGTGCAGGTCGCCGAGCACCGTGAGCTCGTAGCGGCGCCCGGGTTTCGGGGGCAGGACGTAGACGTGTCCGTCGAGGAACGGCTCCTCGCCCGCGAGCTCCTGCACCTTCTGGTGGCCGGCGAGCTTGCCCGCGCCGGCTTCGCGCTGCCCGTCGAAGAGCGCGATGGCCCGATCGATGAGGTCGCGGTCGGCGGCGACCTGCTTCTGGATGGTGTCCGGGTTGCGCGAGTAGTGGAACTCGAACTGATCGAAGAAGGGGTGGTTCTCGCGCCCGATCGGGAGCTCGACCGGACCGCCGACGAGCACCGACGGGCGGCCGGCCGCGTCGTCGTCCACCACCTCGACGCCCAGGTCCGCCTCGAGCAAGGCGGCGAGCTCGTTCCGGAACTTCAGCTCCGCGGGGTGCACCTGCCCGTCGGCGTGGATGAGCTCGTCGATGGTGTCCATCAACGCGCCCTGGCTCGCCTCGTCGAAGCTCTGGAAGATCTCGAAGCAACGCAGCTTGAGCTTCGCGTGCACGAACGCGTCCTGGTCCTCGTCCGAGGAGACCGCCTCGGTGAACAGGTCGCGGACGTGGCGGTCGATGTTCTCGAAGACCTCGTGGAAGTGCGTCGTGAACTTGTCCGTCACCTCCTGCTTCACCTTCGGGTCGGCGTCGCGCATGCCGGTCTCGACGCGGTGGCCGACGAGCTTGCGGATGTAGTCGCGGACGAACTCCTTCTCGCTGGTGTCGAAGTCCCCGTCGATGTAGCCGAAGGTCGTCAGGTAGAAGATGATGGCCTGCATCTGGCGCTCGGCGACGCGCGGGTCGGTGCTGAACGTGAGCATGATCGGACGATAGACCATCGCGGCCCCGAAATGCACGGCAGGCTTGCAGGGGGCTCGCGGCCGCCCTATGACCCGCGCATGTCCGAGGGGACGGCGTTCGTGGCGGGCGCGACCGGTTACACCGGCCGCGAGGTGGTCCGCGCGCTGACGGAGCGGGGAGTGCGCACCGTGGCGCACGTCCGGCCGGACTCGTCGCGGCTCGCCGAGCACCGGGCACGGTTCGAGGGCCTCGGCGCGGAGGTGGACACGACCCCGTGGGAGCCCGAGGCCATGGCCGCGACCCTGCGCCGCCTCGGCCCGTCGGTCGTGTTCTCGCTGCTCGGGACGACGCGCGCGCGCGGCAAGGAGGCGGCGGCTGCCGGCCGCCCCGAGGAGTCCTACGAGACGGTGGACTACGGGCTGAGCGCGCTCCTCCTCGCTGCGGCCCGCGCGGTCGAGCCGAGGCCCCGCTTCGTGTATCTGTCGGCCGTGGGGGTCACGCCGTCAGTGAAGAACCCGTACCTCGCCGCGCGCGCGCGGATGGAGCGGGAGCTCCGAGAGAGCGGCGTTCCCTTCACGATCGCGCGCCCCTCTTTCATCACCGGCCCCGACCGCGAGGGCAGGCCGGGCGAGAAGATCGGCGCGTCCGTCGCGGACGCGGCGCTGTCGCTCGCCGGCGCGATCGGGGCCAGGCGGCTCCGTGATCGCTACCGCTCGATGACCGGCGCCGAGCTCGCCGAGGCCCTGGTCCGCGCGGCCTTCGACCCCGCGTGCGAGCGCCGCGCGCTCGAAGCCGACGCGCTGCGCCGCTGACCGGCCCCGCACCTCGCGCGTCCGCGACGGTCAGTCCGCGAGCTCGATGTCCGTGACGAGGAACGAGCCCGTGTCGCTGTCGGGGGCGGGGACCTCGATCTCGAGGCGCTCGAGCGCGCTCGTGTCGACGCCGGCCGCGCCGATCGAGTCGAGCGGCACGCGGACCGTCTGCAGGATCTCGAGCGGCGTGTTCGCGGGGTAGAGGTGGGGGACGCGCTGGACGTCGCTCACCCGGAGCTCGGTGTCGGACCCGGCGCCGTCGATCAGGCGGATCCAGAAGTCCATCGTCTCGCGCGCCGAGTTCAGCGAGGAGCGCCGCGAGGCGACCCGGAAGGACAGGTACCCGTGCCCGCTCGCGTCGAGGCCGCCGAGGCCGAGCCGGCCCACCGGCATGCCCGTCCCGTCCCAGGAGAGGAAGAGCGCGTTCACGTAGTGCTGGAACCGCGAGTCGCAGTCGGTCCGGTAGCAGGCGCGCGCCACGTAGAAGTCGGCGGAGAAAAGGTTGGGCTCGCCCAGCAGGTTGGTGGCAGGCGCGCCCGTCGAGGAGAAGTCGTCGATCGGCACCCGCTCCGCCGAAGAGTGCGCCCAGCGCAGATCGAGCGCGGTGTCCGCCCAGGCGTCGATGCCCTCGGGCACGCCGCCCTCGGCGCGGACGAACGGCTCGAACCGGGTGTCCTTCAGCGTGGCGTTCATCCAGCTCCCGAGGACGCCCTCCAGCATCCCGCGCTGCGCGGGCGCGCCCACCTCGATCGACGTCGGGCAGACCCGGTCGCCGGCGTTGTCGTCCCGGCGCCACTCGGTGTTGAAGAAGTTGTGGTTCGCGCGCGTGAACAGGACCTGCGACTGCGTCCGCCCGTCGCCGGCCTCGAGCGACCGGTCGTAGATGTGCATTCCCTCGAGCGTCCACACGTCCCCGTCGCACCCCGGGAGCAGCACGGCGTAGGGCACGTCGACGACCCGTGGGTCGTGGTAGTCGGTCGGCGCGATCGAGAAGACGCTCTTCACCAGGACGCCCGAGACGGGATCGTCCGCGAGCAGCGCGGGCACGTGAGCGACGCCTTCTCCGCCGCGGGAGTGGCCCACGAGGCCGACCCTTCGGAGGTCCACCGCCCCGACGAACGTGTCGCCGAAAGGCGCGCCCCCGATCGTGTTCCAGGCGAGCCAGCGCTGCAGGTGCGTGATGACCAGGTGCGCGCGCTGCAGGATGTAGTCGTCGCGGCAGTTGAGGGCGTTGGCGCTGATGCTCACCGCCACGTAGCCCTGCGCGGCGAGCGTCTCGGCCAGGTAGGCGAGGCCCTCGGCGTTCGGTGTCGTGTACCAGCCGCTGAAGGGGCACTCGTGGTCGCGGGAGTCGCCGCACGAGTCGTCGTCCGACGTCGGCGTCCTGCGGCAGTTGCCGTGGTTGCCGTGCAGCAGCACGACCAGCGGGTGGGGCCCGGTGGACAGGTCGCGCGGGTGGCGCACCACACCGTACAGCGTCGTGAGGAACGAGACCGTCGGGACCGAGCGCCCGCGCAGGTCGTAGCCGGCGGCGGCGATCGAGTGGGCCTCGAGCGGCGCGGTCGCTCCTCCGTCGACGCCGCCCGCGACGGCGACGACGCGGTAGAAGGCGTGGTCGTCCCCGAGGGTCGCGTCGGTCCACGTGCGCGCGCCCGCCCCCACGGTGGTCAAGCGCGTCCACGGCCCGTCGGCGCCCGCCGCGCGCTCGACGGCGTACCCCGTCGTGTCGGCTCCGGCCGAGCCGTCCCACGCGAGCGTCACGTCGGTCCTTCCGCCGCTCCGGAGGACCGCGCTGATGATGCGGAAGCCCGTCGGGGCGAAGACGTCGAGCACGGTGACGTCGGTCGTGCAGCTCGCCTCGAGCCCGGCGTCGTCGGTCGCGAGGTAGGCCACCGTCGTGGCTCCGCGCTCGAGCGTCTCGGGGGCCGCCGACACCTCCACGGCCGCGTCACACGTGTCGGTCGCCTCCACCGTCGGCGCCGCGACCGGCCCGGGCGCCGTGCGGACGACCGTCGCTTCGGCCGGACACGCGAGCGACGGGGGCGTGGTGTCGGTCACCCGCACGCGCGTCGCGCACGAGACGGTGGCGCCGCCCGCGCCGCTCCCCTCGAACGTGACGGTCGTCTCGCCGACGGGGAAGCCGCCGGCGGGTTCGTCGGACATCACGGCCCCCGAGAGCGCGCCGCACGTCTCGTCGACCTCCGGTGCCGGCACGTCGACCGCGGTCGAGGGACCGCTGCACGCGGCGGTCGCCTCGGCCGCACACGCGAGACGCGGCAGCTCGTCCGTGCACGACGTCGAGCAGGGCGGGTCGGCGCAGTCCGTGCCCCCGTCGGCGCGGTGGCCGCCGTCGTCCCCTCCGCAGGCGCCGAGCGCGAGGCCGAGCCCGAGCGCCAGCGCGCGAATCACGGACCCACCTCGAGCGACGGCGTCACGACGACGCGCGACTCGCGGTCGTCGCCCCACTGCAGGGCCACCTCGGCACCCTCCGGCAGGACGGCGCGATCTGCCACGACGAAGCGCATGCGGTCGGGCGTGGGGTGGGAATACCGCGTGAAACGTAGTTGTCCGACGTACAGCACCGGATCGAGGGCGCGGCCGGGGAAGCCGTCCGGCGCCACGACGTCGAGCGCCACCGCGTCGGTCGCCGGAACCATCGCGCCGCGTCCGTCCTCGCCCTCCGGGGCGTCCAGGGGCACCACGTCGAGCCCGGTCACCGCCACCCGGCGCACCATGGGGGCGGGCGGAGGCGGCTCGGGCTCGCCGCGCTCCTCGCGCAGCTCCCGCTCGGCGGCCGCGCGCGTGGGACCGCGCTCGTTGGCGACCGCCTCGGTCGGCTCGAGCCGCGCCCTCGCCGATCCTCGTTCGTCGTTGGCACCTCCGCCCGCGCAGGCCGCGAGGACGATGGACACGAAGAATGATCCCGCCGTACGCACCGCGCCACGGTACCACTCGGCGCCGCGCACCAATACCCTGGGGCCCGAAGTTCGTCCTGGTCGCCCCCCCGATCACGGGTACACTGGGGGCCGGTGTCCGCAGTTCCCCCCACGGTCGACCGAGCTGCCGAATTCGCCGCCGAGCTGGACCGAGGACGCAGGGACGGCAGCAGGCGCATCCGCCTGCGCCGCTTCGCGGGGCCTGCTCAGCACGCCGACACGCTCGAGCACCTGCGCATCGCTCACCTGACCGACCTGCACGTCGGCCGGGTGACCCCGTTCCGGATCCAGCAGGCGGCGGTCGAGCTCACCAACGCGCAGGAGCCCGACCTCGTCGCCCTGACCGGTGACTTCGTCTGCCACAGCCAGCTCTACCTCGACCAGCTCGAAGAGATCGTGCGGGGGTTCGCGGCTCCGGTCGTGTGCGTCATGGGCAACCACGACCACTGGTCGGGTGCGGACGAGGTGCGGCGTGTGCTCCGGCGTGCGGGCGCCGAGGTGCTCGACAACCGGCACACGGTCATCACGCTCCGGCACCAGCGGCTGCAGGTGGTCGGCCTCGACGACGCCTACACGTCGCACGCCGACCTCGACGCCGCGCTCGCGGGGCTGCGCGCGGACCTGCCGTCCATCGGGCTGTCGCACATCGCCGAGGAGGCGGACGGGCTCTGGCGCCGTGGCGTGCCGCTGGTGCTCTCCGGTCACACGCACGGAGGCCAGGTCACGCTCGCGCGCCTTCACGAGCTCGCGGTCGGCCGGTTCGCCGGCCACCGGTATGTCCACGGCCTGTACGGCCGGCGCACCGACGCCGGCGCCGTGTACGTGGGCGCCGGCATCGGCGCCGCCGTCGTGCCGCTTCGGCTCGGCGAGCGAGGCCAGCGGGAGGTCGCGATCTTCGAGCTCGGCCACGCGCCCGGGAGCTTCGACGAGCACCACGAGGAGCAGGCCGCCCACCCGGGGCGGAAACCCTCGCCGAAGAAGCGCTACAAGCGCCACGTGGCCGTCGTGAAGAAGCACGTCAAGCGCGAGCGCCGGGCCCAGAAGCGCGCCCCGAAGGCCTGACCGCGCCCTGCCGCCCCACAGCGGGTCGCTGGCGCGGGAGTTGCTCCCACGACAGGCCATGGCCGATGGCGAGCCCGCCGTGCTGCGCCGCGAGAGCGACGGCACCATGGCCGTGGTGCTGGCGGGCCGGTGGCGCATCGGAGAGCTCTTGCCCCCGGTCGCCGAGGTGGAGCGCGCCGTCACCGAGGATCCGCCGGCGCGGATCTCCTTCGACTCGCACGACCTCGAGGCCTGGGACTCGCGCCTCGTCTCCTTCGTGGCGCGCGTCCTCGACGTCGGGAGCGCCCGGCACATCCCGGTGGACCCCGAGGGGCTCCCCGAGGGCGTGCGCCGCCTGCTCGCGCTGGCCTCGGCCGCGCCCCGCCGCCCGCAGCCCACCGAGCCCGAGCCGGGCTTCTTCGAGCGCGTCGGGCGGGCCGCCGTGGCCCGGGGACGGCGCGAGATCGACGTCGTCGCGTTCGTCGGAGAGACGGCCACCGCCGTCGCGCGCCTTCTCGGGGGCCGAGCGAGCTTCCGCGTGCGCGACCTGTTCCTCCACGTCGAGGGCTCCGGCGCGCGCGCGGTCTTCATCGTCGGGCTCGTGTCGTTCCTCGTGGGTCTGATCCTGGCCTTCATCGGGTCTATCCAGCTCCGGCCCTACGGGGCGATGCTCTACGTGGCGGATCTGGTCGCCGTGGCGATGGTCCGCGAGATGAGCGCGATCATGGCCGCGATCGTGCTCGCCGGGCGCACGGGCGCCGCCTTTGCAGCGGAGCTCGGGACGATGCGCGTGACCCAGGAGATCGACGCCCTCGACACGATCGGGATCCCGAAGGTGGAGCTCCTGGTCTTGCCGCGCCTCTTGGCGCTGACCCTCATGCTGCCGTTCCTCTGCGTGTTCGCCGACTTCGCGGGCGTGCTCGGCGGCGCCGTCATCGGGACCGCCGTCCTCGGCTTCAGCCCGTCGCTCTACCTCGAGGAGACCTACCGCGCCGTGACGGCGGTGGACTTCTTCGGCGGCCTCTTCAAGGCGGGCGTGTACGGGGCCCTCGTGGCGGGCGCCGGCTGCTTCGAGGGGCTTCGGTCGGGGCGCAGCGCGGCCGCCGTCGGGCAGGCCGCCACGGCTGCGGTCGTGGACGGGATCGTGCTCGTCATCGCCGCCGCGGGGGTGTTCTCCGTCGTGTTCTACCTCCTGGAGATCTGACGATGCCCGACACACCGCTCAGCGTTCGTGATCTGGCGGCGTCCTACGGGGCGCTCGAGGTGCTGCACGACGTCAGCTTCGAGGTCCGGCGCCGCGACGTGTTCGTGATCATCGGAGGCAGCGGCTCGGGCAAGAGCACGCTCCTCGACTGCCTGATCGGCCTCTTGCACCCCACCCGTGGCGAGATCCTGTACGGCGGCGAGAGCTTCACCGAGGCCCCCGTCGCCCGCCGCCGGGCCATCCTGCGCCGCTGCGGGGTCCTGTTCCAGTTCGGGGCGCTGTTCAGCGGGCTCACGCTCGCCGAGAACGTCGCGCTGCCGCTCGAGGAGCTGACGCGCCTCGATCGCCGGGAGATCCGACGGATCGCCGAGCTGAAGCTCGCGCTGGTCGGCCTGTCCGGCTTCGAGGACTTCTACCCGAGCGCGATCAGCGGCGGCATGCGCAAGCGCTGCGGCATCGCGCGCGCGATGGCGCTCGATCCGGACATCCTGTTCCTGGACGAGCCGTCGTCGGGGCTCGACCCGATCGGCGCGCGCCGGCTGGACGAGCTCATCCTGGAGCTCAGGAACAGCCTCGACACGACGTTCGTCGTGGTGTCGCACGACCTCGACAGCATCTTCGCAATCGCCGACGACGGCGTGTTCCTGAGCTCCGACGAGCGGACCGTGACCGCATGGGGCGACCCGCGGCGGATGCTCGAGCAGACCAGAGACCCGCGCGTCCGGGAGTTCCTCACGCGAGGCGAGTCGACGGAGGCGAGACCATGAGCCTGAGAGCATCACCGACCGTCGTCGGGGCCTTCGTCGTCGTTGGGGTCGCGCTGGCCGTCGTCGCGGTCACGCTGCTCGGGAGCGGCCGCCTCTTCCGGACGACCGAGGTCGCCGTGTCGTACTTCGACGACTCGGTGAGCGGGCTCCTGGTGGGCGCGCCGGTGAAGCTCATGGGCCTCGACGTGGGCCGCGTCAGCGACATCCGCGTGGACGTCCCGGGCGCCGGCGAAACTCCCGGACCGCCGCGCGTGGCGGTCTACATGGAGCTCGACGACGAGCGCTTCGCGATCGGCGGCAAGGAGATCGACCTCACCGAGCCCGATGCGGTCCGCCGCCTCGTCGCCGAGGGGCTGCGGGCCAGGCTCGGGACCGAGAGCTTCGTCACGGGGATCCGGTACGTCTCGCTCGAGTTCGATCCCGAGTCGCCCGCGCGCCTGCTCACCGACGGGCGCGGCGAGCACCCCGAGATCCCCTCGATCCCCGGCGAGACGGAGCAGCTCCAGGCGGAGGCGACCGAGGTCCTGGCCGAGCTGGCCGACGTGGACTACGAGGGCACGTTCCGCGCGCTCCGCGACGTCGCCACCGACACCAGCGAGGTCCTCGAGTCGAAGGAGCTCAAGCAGACGCTCGCGAACCTCGAACAGCTCACCGCCAACCTCAGCGAGGTCTCCGCGGCGCTCGGGCCGAGGGGCCGCATCGGGCGGAACCTCGAGGACGCCTCCGAGCAGAGCGCCGAGACGGCCACCGCCATCCGAGACGTCTTCGACCCGGAGGGCGCGCTCCTCGCGGAGCTGCAGGCCACGCTCCGCGAGGTGAGGGAGGCGGCGCGCTCGCTCCGGCGTCTGTCGAACCAGCTCGAGCGGGACCCCGCGTCGCTCATCCGAGGCAAGCCATGAGGACGGCGCTCGCCGCCTGCCTCGCGCTCTCGGGCGCGTGCTCCGTGGTGGGGCCGCCGCCGGAGTACGACTACTTCGTGCTCGGCTCCGCCCGGGCCTCGGCGGCGCGGTCGGACGGCGAGAAGCCCGGCGACGGCGACGGGAGCGGTCCGGGCGACGTCCTCGTCCTCGGCGAGGTGGACCTGCCCGCCTACCTCGACCGCGAGCCCATGGCGCGCAGGCTCGGCGAAAACCAGCTCGTCTACTCCGAGCGCGACCGCTGGGCCGAGCCCCTCGATGCCGCCTTCGCGCGGGTGCTCGGCCACGAGCTCGAGCGCCTGCTCCGGCCTCTCGGCGTCGACGTCCGGCCTCGGCGCATCGGCCTGCGTCCGGACTACCTCGTGCGCGTCGAGGTCCTGCGCTTCGAGCCCTACCGCGACGAGCGCGTGCAGCTCTGGGCGCGCTGGACGATCCGCGCGGACGGGCAGACCCTGGCCGCAGAGGAGTCGCGCGTCTCGGAGCCGATGGACGGGCCGGGCGGCGCGGCGGCGGCGGCGGCGAGCACCCGCGCGGTGCAGGAGCTCGGCGCACGGATCGCCCGAGCCCTGCGCGGCGCGCGCCCGGACCGGTGACGTTCACGCGATCATCGCCGCCACACGCTCCGCGAGCGCACCGGCAGCCGTGAGGCCCGGCGACTCGATGCCCACCAGATGGACGGTCCGCGGAGCGCCGAGGGGAGTCCCGTCGGCGAGCACGAAGTCTCGGAACCCGCCGCCCGGCGGCGAGAGCTTGGGCCGGATGCCGCTGGTGTCCGGGGACAGATCGGCCGGGCGGACGTGCGGCAGGTAGCGCGCGATCGCGCGCGCGAAGGGGAGGGCGCGCGAGGGATCCACGTCGTAGTCGATCGCGTCGACGTACCGCGCGTCGGGCCCGGCGATGCAGCGGCCGCCCAGATCGACGGTGAGGTGGACCCCGAGCCCGGGCCCGCTCGGGACGGGGTAGACGAGAGCCGTCCGGGGCCGGGGCACCGAGGGCGCGAGCGTGAAGTAGTCCCCCTTGCACAGGTGGATGCGCCAGCCGAGGGCGTCGACGTCGAGGCCGGCCATGGTCGCGACCCGGTCGGCCCCGAGGCCGGCCGCGTTGACCACCCAGGCCGCGGAGATCGAGAACGCGTCGCCGCCCGCGCTCCGCGTGTGCACGCGACAGCCGGTGGGCGAGGGATCGACGGCGGTCACCTCGGTCCTCCACGCGACCTCGGCTCCGTGGGCGCGCGCCTCGGCGAGGTAGCTGTCCACGAGGGCGTGGGCATCCACCATCCCCGACTCGGGTGACCACAGGGCCGCGACGCCGGTGAGGAGCGGCTCGCGCCGCCCGAGCTCCTCGCGGTCGAGGAGCGACAGGCCCTCGGCGCCGGCGGCCGCTCCTCGGGCCGACAGCTCGCCGAGCGCGGCCACCTCGTCCGGCTCGACCGCCACGACGAGCTTGCCCGTCTTCACGTGAGCGATGCCGTGCGCCTCCGCGCGCGCGTAGAGCATCCGGCGCCCCTCGACGCAGGTCGCCGCCTTGAGGGAGTCTTCCGGGTAGTAGAGGCCCGCGTGGATGACCCCGCTGTTGCGGCTCGACGTCTCGCGGCCCGGACCCTCGTGCCGCTCCACGATCACGACCGATCGGCCGCGCCTCGCGATCGCGGCGGCGCACGCGAGCCCGACGACGCCCGCGCCGACGACGACGACGTCCGCGTCCGCGCGCTCCATGGTGGGCAATTGACTTGCGTTGTGCCCGGGCGGCAAGTCAGATCCCTCCACGCACGAAGGAGAAGCAGGTCATGACGAGCGTTTTTCGCGAGGACATCCTGGACGGCCGCGTCGTGCTCATCACTGGGGGCGGATCCGGGATCTGCAAGGGGATCGCCCGCGCTCTGATGGCGCACGGCGCCCGCGCGGCCATCGTCGGGCGCAAGGCGGACCGCCTCGGAGCGGCCGCGCAGGAGCTCGCGGAGCAGACCGGACGCGAGTGCCTGGCGGCTCCGGCGGACGTCCGGGATCCGGTGGCGGTCGAGCGGGCCGTGGACGCGACGCTCGAGCGGTTCGGCCGGCTCGACGTCCTGGTCAACGGCGCGGCGGGGAATTTTCTCTGCCCGGCGGCGCAGCTCTCGTACAACGGCTTCAAGACGGTCATCGAGATCGACACGGTGGGCACTTACAACGTCTCGAAGGCCTGCTTCGACAAGGCGTTGAAGGACCGGGGCGGCAGCATCCTGAACATCTCGGCGACCCTGCACTACGGCGCGACCCCCCTGCAGGCGCACGCGTCGGCCGCCAAGGCGGCGGTCGACTCGCTGACGCGCAGCCTCGCGCTCGAGTGGGGAGGCCTCGGGATCCGCGTCAACGGCATCGCGCCCGGTCCGATCGACGAGACCGAGGGCGTGAGCCGGCTCGTCCCGCCCGACATGAAGCGCGCCATGCAGGCCCGCATCCCGATCGGGCGGTTCGGTCGGATCGACGAGATCGCCGCCATCGCGCTGTTCCTCTCCTCCGACGCCGGCTCGCTGATCACGGGCGCGACGATCGTCGCCGACGGGGGCGCGTGGCTCGCGGGGCACGGCATGGGGATGGGGTGATGCGGCCGGTCCCGGTGGCGATCGTGGCGTCCGTGCTGGCGCTCGGCTGCGGCAGCTCCTCCTCGGATCGCGGAGCGCGTCCGGAGCCCGCGGTCCGGGCGCCGGTCGCCGAGAGCGAGAGCGAGAGCGAAGCCGAGGCCGCGAGCGAGGCCGAGGCCGAGACCGAGGCCGAGACCGAGGCCGTGGCCGAGACCGTGGCCGCACCCCCCCGCGACCCCGACGCTCCGCTGCCCTGTCCCCCGCGCGAGCAGTGGCCCGAGGGCATGGCCTGCGTCCTCGGCGGCACGTTCACGATCGGCGAGGAGCGCGGTCGGCCGGACGAGCGCGAGCCGGGCGAGGTGTACGTCGACACGTTCTACATGGACCTCACCGAGGTCACGAACGAGCAGTACGAGCGCTGCATCGACCGAGGCCTGTGCGACCGTCCGATCCCGTTCCGCGGCTTCATGCGGCCGAGCCAGCCGATGGTGGCGGTGAGCTGGTACGACGCGGTCGACCACTGCGAGATGCTCGGGAAGCGGCTGCCCACCGAGGCCGAGTGGGAGCGCGCCGCGTCGGGGCCGGACGACACGCGCTATCCCTGGGGCGACGAGCCGCTCGGGTGCGAGCGCGCCCACGTCAAGGATGGGCGGGGCGAGGGCTGCGGCCGGCAACGCACCCTGCCGGTGGGCAGCATGGAGCCCGGCCACTTCGGCCTGTACGACATGGCGGGCAACGTGCACGAGTGGGTGGCGGACTGGTACAGCCCCTGCTTGCGAGGCTGCGAGGGCGAGTGTGGGGACGCTTGCTTCGGGCGGAACCCTCGCGGGCCGTGCGACGGCGAGTCCCCCTGTCCGGGCTACGGGCTCCGCTCGGTGCGCGGCGGCTCGTGGTACTGGCCGCTCGAGCGCGCGCGGGCGTCGGCGCGCAGGGGATCGGGCGCCCCGAACCGCGGCCCGCACCGGTTCGGCTTCCGCTGCGCGAGGGACCTGGCCGCTCCGGCACCAAACGCCGGACCCAGTGAAGAAGAGGCGGCGCAATGACGTCCACAGCGGCGGTGCTATGCTCGCGCCGTCGTGAGGGGACTGATGCGCAGTAGCTCGTCTGTTTGGGCCGTCCTGGCCGTGTGGTGGGTGACTTCGACGGCGGCGGCGCAGCCGCAGGCCGAGGTGCCGATCCCGTCGGACATCCGGCAGCCGCTCCCCGCCGAGGCGCTTCGCGTCGTCGAGGCCATCCCGAGCGAGGGCACGCCCCGGACCGAGCGGCACTACTTCCGCAGCAACGAGTGGCGGCAGGACCTGCTCCGGCCGCACCTCGAAGGGCTCGGCGGCGCGTACGTCGGGGTCGGCTCGGACCAGAACTACACCATGGCGGCCATGGCGGGCTCCGAGCTCCTGCTCCTCGTCGACTTCGACCCGCTGATCCCGTGGGTCCACGAGATCTACCGCGTGCTCGTGAGCGCCTCGGAGACGCCGGACGCGCTGATCGCCCGGTTCGCGGAGGAGAGCGCGGCGGAGACGGCCGACCTCCTGCGCGAGGGGCTCGCCGAGCACCCGGACGTCGACGACATCGTGCGCCACTTCGAGCGGCGCCGCGATCCGTGGTTCCACTACCTGCGCCGAGTCCAGCGGCTCGTGCGCGACGGGCGAGGCTTCAGCTGGCTCTCGGACCCCGCGCTCTACGACCACGTGCGCACGCTCCACCGGAGCGGCCGGATCGTCTCTCGGAACGGCGACGTGACCGCCGACCGGACGGTCCGCGCGATCGGCGACGCCGCGCGGCGGATGGGCGTCCCGGTGCGTGTGGTCTACTTCTCGAACGCCGAGCAGTTCTTCACGTACTCGGACTCCTTCATCGAGAACATGCGCGCCCTGCCGACCGACGAGCGCTCGGTCGTCGTGCGCACGATCCGTCACCGGCGCATCGCGAGGGCGCCGGATGGGCGGTGGCACTACCTGGTGCACGACTTCCCCGACTTCCTCGAGCGCCTCGACACGGGCGCCTACCGCCGGAGCTTCACGTTCACGAGCGATCTGCTCGCCGCCGGCCGCCCGCACCTCGGCGAGGACGGCGTCAGCACCATGACCCGCGAGACTCCGCGCGCGATGCTCGAAGAGGTCCGCCGCCGCCGCGCCGAGAGGGACTGATCGAAGGTCAGTCGGGCGCGGCGACCGCCGCGGCGCCCGGGCGGTTGCGCGTCTCGATGTCGTCGACGAGCGCGTCCGGCAGGCGGCCGGTGCGCTGGAAGTGACGCATGTGCACGATCGGCTCGCTGCCGAGGTCGGCCGCGGTGCGCCCGTCCACGCGCTCGGTGTACTCGTGTGGCCGGTAGGGGGCGAGCTCTGCGCCGGGGACCACGCCGATGCGGCCGAGCAGCGCGAACAGGGCGTCGAGCGAGCTCATCTTCATGTAGGGGCAGGTGGCGCAGCCGCCCGCCACCGAGCAGCCCTCGCCACCCGCCACGCCCGGGACGATCGAGAGCTCCGGATCCGACGTCGCCGCGACGGCCTCGCTCGCCACCGGGAAGACGATCTCCACCTCGAGCCCGGGCGCGCCGTCACGCGCGTGCTCGCGCAGGAGCGCCTGCACGCGCCGCACGATGGAGGTGATCATCCCGGCTTCGGTCCCGAGCACGAAGGAGAGGCGGCGGTGCTCGCCCCGGGCCGCCGCCTCGGCGACCTTGCCGCCGATGAAATCGAGGATGTTCGACGTGGACCCCACGACACCTTCGCCGCGCCGCTGCTTCTCGAGCGCCACCTCGAACATCTCGCCCGGCACCTCGAGGTGTGCCGTGACGTAGACGTCCGGCAGCTCCTCGCGGACCCGGCGCGCCACGTCGGCGCCGAACATGTGGTGCACGACGCAGATCCCCTGCTCGAACCAGTGGAAGCGGCCGAGCAGCGATCGGATGCTCGCCTGGTCGTGCTCGGGGTGAGTCGCCCGGATGCGCTCGTCGCCCATCTCGGAGAGGCCTTCGAACAGCTCCCGGAGGTTCCGGCCCATGTACGTGTCGGGTCCGTACCATATGTGCACGTCCGGGACCTGGGCCGCGGCCTGCAGGATCGTCTGCACGACGTTCGAGGACGTGCAGGTGATGGTCGGCACGATGGCGTGGGCGCGTGCCTTCGTGAGGAGGCTCGTGTTGATGTAGACGACGTGGAGCGACCTCGGCTGCCTCGACGCCTTCGTGAGCCAGGCGCCGTACGCGACCGCGTCCGCCGCCTCGGCGAGGGAGCACCCGATGGGATCGGTGGCGACGCGGTAGACGGGGACGTGCGCGAAGCCCGAGGCGTCCAGCATGGCGCGCACGTTCTCGCTCATGAAGTCCACGCCGAGGACGACGATCGCCGCGGCGCCGGCTTTCGCCATCTCGATGGCGCTGTCGGCCATCTTCAGCGAGTCGCTGATGGCGACGTGCGGCCAGTCGCAGGCGCTGAGGACGCCCTGGAGCTCGGGGTCCATGTAGAAGTGGGCGACGACGCCCACCCTCTCGTCGCGGAGGACCGACTCGAGCTCCGCCACCGTGCGCGGATCGGGCCGCAGGTACTCGGCCTGGGCCTCGGCGAAGCCGCCCTGGGGCGCGAGCGCGTCGGCGCGGATGATCAGGCTCGGGAACGGTCGCTCCATGCGCCGCAATATAGGCCGCCCGGCGCGTTTTGACACCGAAAGGTCAGGATGGGATGGGCAGGTGCGAGCGTAGCGAGCTCGACGCCGAGCGTAGCGAGGTGTCGCGGGGTGTTCGAGGGGTGTCCCCTCGAGCGGGCCCCGCCGCCGAAGGCGGGTGGGGTGCAGAATGGCCAGACGCCGAAGGCGTGCTGGCCACGTCTGCACAAAACAGACTTGGGCGGGGGTGGGTGGGTGGATGCAATTAGAACCCCACGGGGTCCTGGCCGGGCTCGGGCAGGAACGTGCTCAGCCGCTCCATCGGGAGGCCCTGCTGGGCGCGGTACGCGGCGTAGTGCGTCAGCACCCGCCGGACGTACCGGTGCGTCTGCGAGAACGGGATGCGCTCGAGGAACGCGTCGAGCGGGATCGCCTCGGCGTGATCGCGGAGCCAGCGCCGCACGTTGTGAGGGCCGCCGTTGTAGCTCGCGACGGCCAGCGGGAGGTGCCCGTCCCAGCGCTCGATCAGCGAGGACAGGTACCAGGCGGCGAACTCGAGGTTGGTCTCGGGATCGAGCAGGTCCGCCGTGGTGTACTCGTCGCGCCCGAGCTTCTCGGCGATGAGGCGCCCGGTGCGCGGCATGATCTGCATGAGCCCGATCGCGCCGGCGTAGGAGATGATCCTCGGCTGGTAGACGCTCTCGACACGCATCACGGCGAGCAGGAGGTTCGGGTCGAGCCCGTGGCGGGCGGCCACCCGACGCACGATCGGTTCGAAGGCCCGCGGGCGCTCGCGGACGCGGTCCCAGCCGATGAGCCCCGCCGCCGTGCCCTCGTCCCCGAGCGCCGAGGCGATCTCGCCCAGGGCCACGCGCGACGAGCTGTCGAGCGCCCGGCGCTCGCGTCGCGTGCGCCAGTCGACGAAGCGCCGGGGACGCTCGGCCCCTCGATACACGGCTTCGAGCCCGATCCGGCGGAGAGTCCGTCCGCGCGCCTCGCGCCAGGCGAGGTACGCCTCGGCCAGCTCGTCGCTCGCCCCGCGCCGGTCGCCGAGCCGGAGCAGCGCGACGGCCCGCGGCAGCCACGGGTACGCCTCGCCGTAGCGCTCCGCGATGGGCTCGAGCCGCGCGCGGATCGCGTCGTGGTCCGCTTCTCCGCGGGCCGGCATCGGCGGGATCTCCTCGGGCCCCACCTTGCCCTCGAACGCGCCCCGATCGGGCGGGGGCGCGGACGGATCGACCAGCGCGTTCAGCGACGCGAGCACGACCGGCTCGCTCTGGGCCTGACGCCGGAGCCTCTCGCGTGCGAGCGCCCGCGCGCGCATCTCCTCCGGCCCGCACCGGCAGACCATCGCCTCGCGCACCGACCACAGGCGCTGCTGCGACCACATCCGGTACCAACCGGTCTCGCTGTCGTCCTCGTCGACGACGCGGAGGTACTCGCGCTCGGCGTCCACCCAGCGCCCGAGCCGCTCGAGCGAGCGGGCGAAGTGGTAGCGCGCCTCGACGTCGTAGCGCGGGTGGCTCGTCAGGCTCTCGAACATGCGCGCCACCAGCTCGTCGTCACCCACGCCGGAGGCCATGATCGCGGCGTCGAACCGGACCTGGGGGTGCACGTTGCGTCCGGAGGCGAGGACGCTCAGCGCCTCGTTCACCGGCTCGACGAGCCCGGCGCGCGCGCCTACCTCGATCACGTTGCGCAGGACGAGGTGAGGCACGCGCGGCCACGGCCGCCGGCGCCGCAGGCGCTCGACGAGGTCCTCCGCCACCTCGCGCTCGCGCGCGCTGGCGGCGTGCGCCGCGTCCCGCGCGCGCTCGAGGTCTTCCTGCTCGTCCTCGTCCGCAGGCGCCCCACCGCTGCGCGCGATGCCCGCGTAGCGGCGCGCGTCCTCCCATCGGCCTTCGATCCGGGCGATCCGTACCGCCGAGAGCGCGACGCGGCGTCGCTGGTCCGCCGGCAGGCGCTCCTCGAGCAGCCGCTCGACCTCGACGCGCGCCATGTCCATGGGTCCCTGCCGCGCGAGCCGCTCCGCCCGGTCGACCTCCTGCAGCGTCGTCAGCCCGCGCACGGCCACGCCCGTGTCCTCGAGCGCGCCGAGGCGCATGCGCGCGTGCTCTGCGACCGGGGAGCCGGGGTGCATGAGATCGATGTCACGGTAGATGCGGATGGCCGACGAGACGCTGCCCGACGTCTCGTGACGCTCGGCGAGCTCGAAGCGCAGGTGCAGTGCCTGGGGCAGCTCGGGGTAGCGACGGAGCAGGGACGTGAGCTCGGACGCCGCGCTGCGGTGGCCCGAGCGGATGAGGCAGCGGACGCGTCCGACGCGTGCGAGCGCCTGGACCGCGCTGTCGGGGCTCCCGAGGGCGCGCGCGTACGCGTCGCAGGCGTCGGCGGGACGGCCGGCCGCGAGGAGCACGTCGCCGCGGAAGAGAGCGACGCGGTCCTCGATGATCGGGAACGCTCGCGCCACGAGATCGAGCTGGAGGAGCGCCTGCTCGGGCTCGTCTCGCTCCGCGAGGTCGCGCGCACGCGCAAAGGCGCGGCGGGCCGCCGCGTCCTCGATGGACCCGCGGACCGGCAGCTCTGCCGGCGGGGCGTGCCCCTCCGGCGAGCACATGGCGGGCTCGAGCAGCGCGGCTGGCTCCGGTGGCAGCGGGCGGCTGAGCGTCTGGTCCAGGGCACACAGCGGCTCGTCCCAGGCGCGGGCGCCCGTGCTGCCCGCAATCGCGAAGGTTAGAACCGCGAGTTGTACGAACGATGCACCAAGTCGACTGCTGTGCACGAGGTTCATTGTTCGCGATCGCGCGCGATCGTGCAAAAAGACTGCGCTCCTGGGGCCCATCGTCACCGTTTGCGGGATCGACGCAGGACCGGGGCATTTGTTCTCGGTGCCTGTTCTGTCCCGCCTGGGGCGGACGGATCGACGGATCCGACTACTCGCCGGGCGCCGGGGCGTCGGTTTGGCCCTGCTGATCGGATGGCTCGTCCTCGAGCTCGGGCAGTAGGACGGTGAAGATCCCGATCCCCACGAGCAGGAGGAAGGCCACGAGGAGCACCACGTGGCGCACGATCGGCGCGGTCCGCTCGTCCCGGACCTGCACGCTCAGACCTCCGGCCGAAGCCGCCCGCCGAGCTCGACGACCAGCTCCCGGACGCGGTCGGCCGCGGCGGCGACCGGCACCATGGTCGGCTCGTCCTCGGTGCGACGCTTGAGCTCGAGCTCGCCCGCGGCGAGCCCCCGCCCACCCACCGTGACGCGGAGCGGGATGCCGAGCAGGTCGGCGTCCTTGAACTTCACCCCGGGTCGCTCGTCGCGGTCGTCGAGCAGCACCTCGACGCCGCGCGCGACGAGCCCGTCGTACAGATCCTCGGCGGCCTTCTTCACGTCCTCGCCCTTGCCGATGGGCGTCACGATGACCTGATAGGGCGCGATGGCCATGGGCCACGCGATGCCGTCGTCGTCGTTGTGCTGCTCGACCGCGGCCGCCACCAGCCGCGAGACGCCGATGCCGTAGCAGCCCATGACGATGGGCCGCGAGTCTCCGCTGTCGTCGAGGAACGTCGCGCCCATCTTCGCGCTGTAGTGGGTCCCGAGGACGAAGATGTGCCCGCCCTCGATGCCGCGGTAGACCTGCAGCTCACCGCCGCACTTCGGACATCGGTCGCCGGCCGTGACCTGGCGGACGTCCACGGTCGTCGCGCGCCAGTCGCGTCCGTGGTTCACGTGCTTGAGGTGGTAGTCGGTATCGTTCGCGCCGCACACCGCGTTCGTCACGCGGGTCGCGGCGCGGTCGGCGACGATCGTCCCCTGGAAGCCGACGGGCCCGGCGAAGCCCACTTCGGCGCCGGTCGCACGCTGCACCTCCGCCTCCGAGGCGAGGTACACCTCGGACACGCCGAGGGCGGACGCCACCTTGAGCTCGTTGACGTCGTGGTCGCCGCGTACGACGACCATCACCGTCTCGTCTCCGGCCACGTAGAGGAGCGACTTGAGCGTCGTCTCGGGTCGGGTGCCGTCGCGAAGGAAGTCCACGACCTCGTCGATCGTGTGAATGTCCGGTGTGTGGACCTTCTCGACGGGTAGCATGTGCTTGCCGTCTGCCACGGTGTCTTCCGCGAAGTGCGCCTCGGCGACCTCGACGTTGGCCGCGTACTCGCAGTCCTTGCACGCGACGATCGCGTCCTCGCCGTTCTGCGCCAGCACCTGGAACTCCGCGCTGGTCGACCCGCCCATCGCGCCGCTGTGGGCCGCGACGACACGGTAGTCGAGGCCGAGGCGACGGAAGATTCGGTGGTACGCCTCGCGCATCTGCTCGTAGCTCCGGAGCGCCGCCTCGTCGTCGACATCGAAGGAGTACGCGTCCTTCATGAGGAACTCGCGGCAGCGGAGGAGCCCCGCGCGCGGGCGCGGCTCGTCGCGGTACTTCATCTGGATCTGGTAGAGGTTCACCGGAAGCTGGCGGTAGCTCTTCACCTCCCGCCGCACCATGTCCGTGATGATCTCCTCGTGCGTCGGCCCGAGGTGGTACTCGCCGCCCTTGCGGTCCCGGAGGCGCAACAGCGTGTCGCCGAACGCCTCCCAGCGTTCGGTCTCCTTGAAGTAGTCGGCGGGCAGGAGCGCCGGCATGAGGACCTCCTGCGCGCCGGCGCGGTCCATCTCCTCGCGCACGATCGTGGCGATGCGTCCGAGGACCCTCGACCCGAGCGGGAGCAGCTCGTAGATGCCGGCGCCCACCATGCGGATGTAGCCGGCCCGCAGGAGCAGGACGTGCGAGGGCGTGGTCGCCTCCTTCGGCACCTCCTTCAGGGTCGGGATGAAGGCCTTCGAGTACCTCATGGGGCGGCTTTGTTAGCAGAGATGGGGCGTGGCGCCCACCCGACCCTGGTCACCCCAGAAGCTCGAAGCGGAAGTCCTCGATGACCGGGTTGACGAGGAGCTTCTGGCACATGGCGCGCAGCTCCTCCTCGGCCTTCTCGCGGTCCTCGGTGTCGACCTCGACCTCGATAAGCTTGCCGACCCGGACGCTCTGGACGTCCCCGAAGCCGAGCGAGCCCAGCGCGCGCCGCACCGCGTCGCCCTGCGGATCGAGCACTTCCTTCTTCAACGTGACGTACACGTGGGCCTTCATCATGCCACTCCGAGGTTCCTGTGGATGCGGGGGAGCGGCGGCTCGAGGTCCGGCTCGAAGCTCGTGCCGCGGATGACGTCGCACGCCTCGATGTACCGTCGCGACGCCTCGATCCGGACGTCGTCCGGGATCTCCGGCACCGGTCCGTCGCCCTTGTACCCCTGGGCCGCGAGCCAGCGGCGCACGTACTCCTTGTCGAAGCTCTGCGGGTCTTCGCCCGCCGCGAACCGCTCCTCGTAGGAGCTCGCGTACCAGAACCGCGACGAGTCCGGCGTGTGGATCTCGTCGATGACGACGATGCGGCCGTCGGGCGCCTTGCCGAGCTCGTACTTGGTGTCCACCAGGATCAGCCCGCGGTCGGCGCACACGTTCTGGCCGTGCCGGAAGAGCGCCATGGCGTACTCTGCGGCGGCGTCGAAGTCCGCTGCGCTCACCTTGCCCATGGCGAGGATCTCCTCGCGCGAGGCGCTGACGTCGTGGTCGCCCTTCGCGGCCTTCGTGCTGGGCGTCAGGATGGGCTCCGGCAGCCGCTGGTGCTTCTTCAGCCCGTCGGGCAGCCGGTGGCCGCAGAAGACTCGCTCGCCCCTCTCGTAGTGGGTCCAGATGCTGGTCGACGTCACGCCCGTGATGTAGGCGCGGACCACCATCTCGACCTCGAGAGGCTCGCAGTTCAGGCCGATCATCACGTTCGGATCGGGGACCTCGAGGACGTGGTTCGGGCAGATGTCCTTCGTCTCCTCGAACCACCACGCCGCGAGCCCGTTGAGCACCTGCCCCTTGAAGGGCAGCGTGCCGAGGACCCGGTCGAAGGCGCTGATCCGGTCCGTCACGACCAGGATCCGCCGCCCGTCGGGCGTGACGTAGTTGTCCCGGACCTTGCCCTCGTACTTCGTCCCGAGCGCGTCGAGGTCCGAGTGGTCGAGGGTGAGCTCGAGCCCCTTCCGGAGCGTCTCCACGTCGAGCGTCATGATCTCGCAGCCTCGCTGAGTACCCTGTCGATGATGTGGTCCACGTGTGCCAGCGCGTGGTCGAGGTCGAATTGCCTCGTGACGTCCTGTTCGCCGAGGTGCCGGCGGATGTCCTCGTCGGCGAGCAGCAGATCGCGGAACGCCCCTTCGCCGTGGAAGGCCTTCATCGCGTTGCGCTGGACGAGCACGTAGGCCTCCTGCCGCGGCAGGCCCTTGCCGACGAGCTCGAGCAGGACCCCCTCGCTCGCCCACAGGCCTCCGCTCCGCTCGAGGTTCTCGCGGAGCCGCTCCGGATAGACGACCAGGTTCGCGACGAGCCCGCGCGCGCGCTCGAGCATGAAGGCGAGCGTCGCCGTGCCGTCGGGCGCGATCATCCGCTCCACCGACGAGTGGCTGATGTCGCGCTCGTGCCAGAGCGCCACGTTCTCGAACGCGGGCGTCACCGTCATCCGCACCACGCGCGCGAGCCCCGCGAGGTTCTCGCTCAGGATCGGGTTGCGCTTGTGGGGCATGGCGCTCGAGCCCTTCTGCCCCTTCGTGAAGGCCTCCTCCGCCTCCCCCACCTCCGTGCGCTGCCAGTGGCGCACGTTGACGGCGAGCCGCTCGAGGGCGGCGGCGAGCAGCCCGAGCGTCGCGAAGTAGGCCGCGTGCCGGTCGCGCGCGACCACCTGGGTCGAGGCCGTCTCCGGCAGGAGCTTGAGCCGCGCGAGCGCGTCGGCTTCGATCTCGGGGGCGAGGTGCGCGTAGGTGCCGACCGCGCCGGCGATCTTCCCCACCGCGATCTCCTCGCGCGCCGTCCTCAACCGGAGGCGGCCGCGCGCGAGCTCCGCCAGGTGGCCGGCCAGCACGAGCCCGAAGGTGACGGGCTCGGCGTGGATCCCGTGCGACCGTCCGATGGCGGGCGTTCGCCGGTGCTCCTCCACGCGCTCGCGCATCGCCGAGATGACCGCGTCCAGCCGCTCGCAGATCATGTCCGCCGCGTCGCGGAGCAGGATGGCCAGCGAGGTGTCGAGCACGTCCGACGACGTCATGCCGCGGTGCAGCCACCGGGCGGGCGGACCCGCCAGCTCTTCGACGTGTGTCAGGAAGGCAATGACGTCGTGCTTGGTCGTCTTCTCGATCTCGTCGATGCGGTCGGGGTCGAGCCGGTCGCGGACCGGCGCCACCTCGGCGGCCGTGCCGCGGGGGACGATCCCCGCACGCTCCATCGCCTCGCAGGCCGCCAGCTCGACGTCGAGCCAGGTCCGGTACCTCCGCAGCGGCGACCACAGCTCGGCGAAGTCGGTTGGCGTGTACCGCGGGATCATGGGGCGGGCGAAAGTAGCAGAGGAGCCTCCGGGGGGCCATGCCCGGGGCGCCGAGCGTTGACGGCACGGCCCCGGAGGATTAGCGCAGAGACAGCGACATGCCTCCGCCCCCCGATCTCGCGTCGATCCGCGCCGCCCTCGCCGGCCGGGCGCCGCGCGAGGCCCACGGCTCCGAGATCGACCGCCGGGCCGCCGTCGCGACGGTGTTGCGCGGCGCCGGGGAGCCGGAGGTCCTCCTCATCCGGCGCGCCGAGCACCCGGAGGACCCCTGGTCCGGGCACATGGCCTTCCCCGGCGGCCGGCACGACCCGGAGGACCGGGACCTCTTCCACACCGCCCTCCGGGAGACGCTCGAGGAGGTCGGTCTCGATCTGTCGGCCGGGGCTCGTCTGCTCGGCCGGCTCGACGACGTCCCGGCCATCGCGCGCGGCCGCCGCACCGGGATGGCGATCTCGCCGTTCGTCTTCGAGCTCGGCGACCCCGAGGCCGGCCTCTGCGCGAACCACGAGGTGCAGGAGGTGCTGTGGGTGCCCCTCGGGCCCCTGATGCGTGGTGAGGCCGACACCACCATCGCCTACCCGCGCGACGGCGCCACGTTCCACCTGCCCGCCTTCGACGTGGAGGGCAGGATCGTGTGGGGGCTCACGTACCAGATGCTGCAGCACCTTTTTTCCATCCTTCGGGGCGGCGGCTGAACCGTTCGTCGGGCTTGCTGCGCTCCTCCGAAGGGGTGCACACTCGTGCCCCCGCTGCACCGAGTCTCGGGCGCGCAGGAGAAAGAGAGACGGATCGTGTCGAACACGGGGCGTATCGCGCGTGTACTCATCTCGATGGCACTGGCCGGCGCCGCCGCCGGATGCGGCAGTGAGGAGGCCCCTCCGCCGCCTCCCCCGACCACCGCGACGCCCACTGTCCCGGTGCCCGGTCAGCCGGCCGTGCCCGGCCAGCCGGCGGTCCCGGGCCAGCCGGCGGTCCCCGGGCAGCCCGCGCAGCCGGGCAACATGCCGTCGAACTTCGGCACGATCACGCTCAACCCCGGCTTCGTGCCCGACCCGCACGTCGTCTCGGGCACGAGCGGCGGGAGCATCCAGGCCACGACCCTCAACCCGTCGTGCACCGGCTGGGTCTCGCAGACCCCCGACCACATCTTCATGGCCGGGGGGGCGTTCGGCACCCTGCGCTTCCTCGTGAACGGCGGCGCGAACGACCTCACCCTCGTCGTGCAGAAGCCGGACGGCTCCTACGCGTGCAACGACGACGCGGAGGGCCGCAACCCGATCGTGCAGGGCAACTTCGGCGCCGGTCCGCACAAGATCTGGATCGGCAGCTACAACCAGGGCGTCAACGCCCAGTACAACCTCGGCATCAGCGAGCTGTCGAGCACGACCGCGGCGGCGATCGGCGCCCCCGGCGGCGGCGGCGCGGGTGACATGGCCTCGAACTTCGGCACGGTCTCGCTCAGCCCCGGGTTCGTCCCGGACCCGCACGTCGTCAACGGCACCTCGGGCGGCGCGATCCAGGCGAGCACGTGGCAGACGGGCTGCACCGGCTGGGTGTCGCAGACGCCCGACCACATCCTCGACGCGCAGGGCAACTTCAACCTGATGCGCGTGCTCGTGCGGTCCAGCTCCGACACGACCCTGGTCGTCCAGAAGCCCGACGGCAGCTACCTGTGCAACGACGACACCGAGGGCCGCAACCCGGTCATCGCGGGCAGCTTCCCTCCCGGGGCCTACAAGGTGTGGATCGGGAGCTACCGGCAAGGGCAGAACGCGTCCTACCGGCTCGGCTTCTCGGAGCTGGCGAGCACGAGCACGCGCGAGCTCCGCTGACATGGCGGGCGCGCTCGACCCGTTCTTCGAGCCCCGATCGGTCGCGGTCGTCGGCGCGTCGTCGCGCGAGTCCTCCGTCGGGCACGCGCTGCTGAAGAACCTCCTGTTCGGCCGGATGGACGGCTCCGATCGGTCGCAGGGCTTCCCCGGGCCGGTCTACGCCGTCAACCCGAAGGGCGGGACGATCCTCGGCCAGCCCGCGTACCGGTGCCTGAGCGACGTGGGTCAGCCGATCGACCTCGTGTTGGTGGCGATCCCGCCGAAGCACATCCCCGGCCTGATGGACGAGTGCGGCGAGGCCGGCGCGCGCGCGGTGATCGTCATCTCCGCAGGGTTCGGCGAGATGGGCGAGGAGGGCCGGGCGCTCGAGGCGCGCATGATCGAGCGCGCCCACGCCCACGGCATCCGCGTCATCGGTCCGAACTGCCTCGGGGTCATGCGGCCGGCGGCGAAGCTCAACGCGAGCTTCGCCGCGTTCGGCCCCGCCGACGGGGGGATCGGCCTGCTGAGCCAGTCGGGCGCGCTGGTGACGGGCATCCTGAGCGCTGCAGAGCGCGAACGGTTCGGGCTGTCGGTCGCGACGTCGCTCGGCGGCAAGGCGGACGTGGAGGACGAGGACGTCCTGCGCTGGCTCGCCGGCGACGAGCGGACGAAGGCGGTCGCCATCTACGTCGAGGCGTTCCGCGAGCCGCGCGCCTTCTTCGAGGCCGCGCGCGACCTCGCCCTCGTGAAGCCCGTCGTCGCGATCAAGGGCGGGACCACGGCGGCGGGCGCCAGGGCCGCGTCGAGCCACACCGGGAGCCTGGCCGGCTCGCAGGCGGCGTACGCGGCGGCGTTCGCGCAGGCGGGCGTGCTGTCCGCGCGCACCGTCGGCGACTTCGTCGCGTGGTCGCGGGCGCTCGCGACCCAGCCGCCGGCGGCCGGCAAGCGCCTCGCCATCGTCACCAACGCGGGCGGCCCCGGCGTCCTCGCCGCGGACGCCGCGAGCCGGCTCGGGATCGATCTCGCCGAGCTCTCGGAGGCGACCCACGCCGCCCTCGACGAGGTGCTGCCGCCGGTGTGGTCGCGCAACAACCCCGTGGACATCATCGGCGACGCCACCCCGGAGCGCTACCGCGACGCGCTCGCCGTGCTCGGCCGGGCCCCCGAGGTCGACGGCATCGTCGTGATCATGACCGTGCAGGCCATGACCGATCCGCACCGCACCGCGCAGGCCATCGTCGAGGCGCACGACGACCCGGCGTGGACGAAGCCCCTCGTCGCGAGCTTCATCGGGCTGATCGGCACCGAGACGGGGAGCTACCTCGACGCCCGCGGCGTCCCCGAGATGAACATGCCGGAGCGAGCGGTGAGCGCCATGGCCGCGCTCATGCGCCGCGGGGAGTGGCTCCGGCGCGAGCCGCCGAAGCCCACCGGCGACTTCGGCATGCCGCCGCCGGACCTCGACCGCGCCCGGCGCGCGCTCGACGCCGCGCGGGCCGAAGGGCAGACGAACCTCGACCTCGCCCGCGCGCGCGAGGTGCTCGAGGCCGCGGGGCTCCGGTACAACGGATCGGGCACCGCGAAGGACGATGACGAGGCGGTCCGGGTCGCCGACGCGATCGGCTACCCCGTCGTGATCAAGGTCGTGAGCCCCGACGTGCTCCACAAGTCGGACGTGGGCGGCGTCGTCCTCGACGTGATCGACGCCGGCTCGGTGCGTGAAGCGTGCGCGCGCATCCGGGAGAAGGTCGCCGCCCACCAGCCCGAGGCCCGCATCGACGGGTTCACGGTCGAGCAGCAGGTCAAGGGCACCGAGATCATCGTCGGCATGTCCCGCGATCCCGACTTCGGCCCGCTCCTGATGGTGGGGATGGGCGGCGTGTTCGTCGAGGTCTACAAGGACGTGGCGTTCCGGCTCGTGCCGCTCGACCGGCGCGACGCGCTCGACATGATCGGCGAGATACGGGCGCAGCCGCTGCTCGACGGCGCCCGCAGCCGCCCGAAGCTCGACCGCATGGAGCTCGCCGAGGTGCTGATGCGCATCTCCGAGCTGGTCGTCCGCTTCCCGGACATCGCCGAGCTCGACGTGAACCCGCTGGTCATCACCGAGCAGGGGCTGGTGGCGATCGACGCCCGGGTCATCGCGTCGTAGTCGGGCACGATCAGCCGACCTTCGACATCGCCTCGCGCAGCACCTCCGCCGACCGGTGCAGGCCTTCGCGCTCGCGGTCGTCGAGGTCCGGCTCGAGCACGCGCGTCGCACCGTCTGCGCCGACGATGCACGGCAGCGAGAGCGTCACGCCGGAGAGGCCGCAGGCCCCTTCCTGGCGCCGGGACACCGTGAGGACGCGCCGCTCGCCGCGCAGGGTCCACCGGAGGAGGGCGGCCGTGACGAGGCCGATCGCGTGGTTGGTCGCGCCCTTGCGGCGGATGATCTCGTAGGCGGCGCGGCGGACGTCCTCGGCGACGCGGGGCTCGGCGGCGCGGTCCCACTCGGGCAGGTCCCGGAGCGGCGTCCCGCCCACCCGGGCGCTCGACCAGAGCGCGACCTCGCTGTCGCCGTGCTCGCCCACGACGTGGGCGTGGATGGACCGCGGCGAGACGTCGAGCTCGCGGCCGAGCATCTGCCGGATCCGCGCCGTGTCGAGCATCGTCCCGGTGCCGATGACGCGCTCGGGCGAGAGGCCGCTCGCCTCGGCCACGAGGTGCGTCAGGACGTCGACCGGGTTGGTGACGACGACGACGATGCCCCGGCACCCGGAGAGGCGGCGCCCGATGTCGCGGGCGATCGCGGCGTTGTCCCGGAGCAGCTCGAGGCGCGGCTCGTCCGGCTTGCCGCCACGGCCGGCGCAGATCACGACCGCGTCGGCGTCGACCATCTCCTCGACCTCGGCGCTCCTCACGCGCGCCGCCGGGTAGAAGGGCGCGCCGTGGGCGAGGTCCATCGCTTCCCCGTCTGCGAGCCCCTCGCGCACGTCGCTCAGGAGCAGCTCGCGCGCCGCTCCCTGCTGGAGCGTGGAGATCGCCACGCTCGATCCGACCCAGCCGAGGCCGACGATGCCGATCCGCATGGCGGCTTACGTGCGCGCGTCGCCGCTCGGGTCAAGGAGCGCCCCTCCCCGGGCCGGCTCGATGGCCCCTTCCCCGCGCCACGGGCGGGACTAGGGACGTGGAGGATCCGCTCGAAACGGAGGACCGAAACGTGGCGGCGAGGACCATCGGATGGCTGGGAGGCGTCGGCGTCGGCGCGGCGCTCATGTACCTCTTCGACCCGCAGAGCGGGCGGAGGCGTCGCGCAATCGCCCGTGACAAGGCGCGGCACGGGCAGCGCGTGGGCAGAGATCTCGCGCGCAAGGCGACCATCGACCTGCAGCACCGCGCCGAGGGGATCGCGGCCGAGGTGCGCGCGCGGCTCGAGCACCGGGAGGTCTCGGACGAGGTGCTCGTCGAGCGCATCCGCTCCGCGATGGGGCGGCTCGTCTCCCACCCGCACTCGGTCGAGGTGCGGGTCGGCGAGGGACGGGTGACTCTCTTTGGACCCATCCTCGAGCACGAGGCGCCGGCCCTGTTGCGCCTGGTGGCGCGCATGCCCCAGGTGGTGTCGGTGGAGGACCGGCTCGAGCGCCACGATCAGCCGGGCCGGGTGCCCGGGCTGCAGGGCGGGCTCGAGCGCCGCCAGCGCCCGGAGTGGCTGCAGGAGAACTGGACGCCCGCGGTGCGCGTGCTCGGCGGCGTCGCCGGCGCGGCGCTCGCGCTCTGGGGGCTCGGGCGGCGGGGCGCGATCGGAGGGGCCGCCAGCGGGCTCGGCGCCGCGCTCGCGCTCAGGGCCACGACGAACCTGCCGCTCCGGCGGCTCGTGGGGGTCGGCGCCGGCCGGCGCGCCGTCGACGTCCAGAAGCACATCCACATCGCCGCGCCGGTGGAGGAGGTGTTCCGGTTCCTGAGCGACCTCGGCAACTACCCCAGGTTCATGGAGCACGTCCGAAACGTGACCGTTCACGGGGACGGCCGCTCGCACTGGGTGGTGTCCGGCCCCGCGGGCGTGCCCGTCGCGTGGGACGCCGAGGTCACCGTCCTGCGCGACAACGAGGTCATCGCCTGGAAGAGCGTGCCCGGCGCGGCGGTGCAGAGCGCAGGGATCATCCGGCTCGAGCCGGGCCGCGACGGCGGGACCCGCGTCGACGTCCGCATGAGCTACAACCCCCCCGCTGGAGCGGTGGGGCACGCCATCGCCTCGCTGTTCGGCGCCGACCCGAGGCACGCGCTGAACGACGACATGCTGCGGCTCAAGTCGCTCCTCGAGATCGGCAAGACCAGCGCGCACGGCGAGCGCGTGACGCGCGAGGATCTCGGCCGGGACCGCTGAGAGCCGGCCGGCGCGGGTATACTCCGGCGCCGATGCCCGAGATCGACGAGCGCATCGGGCCCACCGCGCACTACACGGCCTACGTGTGGCACCGGCTCGGGCTGCCGTACGCGGACCTCTTCGCGACCGCCACCGGCGCGCGGCTCTTCTGGGCGTTCCGCCTCACGCTCGAGTGGCCGGCGCTGGTGATCCCGCGCGTGCCGGCGCTCGTGGACTGGCTCGAGACGCGTCACCGGACCATCGACGCCGAGCTCGGCCGGCTCTCGCCCGACGCGGTCGTCGAGGTGGCGGCGGGCCTCTCCCGCCGCGGCGTGACCTGGGCGGCCGACCACGGCGTGCGCTACGCGGAGGTGGACCTGCCGCACATGGTCGGCAAGAAGCGCGCGCTGCTCGAGGCGCGCGCGCGGCCGGACACGATGCAGAAGCTCCGGGGGGCGTGGCACATCGCGCCCGACGACGTGCTCTCGGACGGCGTCGCCGGAAGGCTCGCCGACGAGCTCGAGGGCGCGGCGCGGCCGGTGGTCGTGGCCGAGGGCCTGCTCGGCTACTTCGACGTCCCCGACCGGGTGCGCATCCTGGCCGCGGCCCGCGAGGCGCTCGCGGCAGCGGGAGGCGGAGCGTTCCTGTGTGACCTGCGCACGCGGCGCGGCTTCGACGGCATGCCGGCCGCGGCGCGCGTCCTGCGCCTCGCGACGGGCGTCGTCACCCGAGGGCGCGGCGTGCGCGGCGAGCTCGAGGACGACGACGCGGTGCGCGGCCTCTTCGCGAGTGCGGGCTTCGACTCCGCCGAGCCGGTCCCGCCCGCCACCTCCTCCGGGACCCGGCACCCGGGCGCGATCTGGCGCGGCGAGGTGCGACGCCGGTGACGGCGCTGGACCGGGCAGCGCTGCTCGCGGTGGTCTCGGCCTTCGCGGGGACGACGCACGAGGTCGTCTGGTCGCACTCGGTCGGGCGGCTCGTCGGCAACACGACCTGGGCCGTGACGCTCACGCTCGCGTTCTTCATGGTCGGCATGGGGGTCGGGAGCGTCTGGGGACACCGGCTGCTCTCGCGTGCTCCGCTCGCGCCCCGCGTCGCCTACGCCGTCGCCGAGCTCGCCATCGCGCTCACGGCCCTCGCCGCGCACGCGGTGTTCCTCGAGGCCGAGATGCCGTCGGCGCTGCTCGGGCTGTCGGGCGGAGCGGGCCTCGGCCTCGACGTGACGGTCGGGAGCGTCCTGCTCCTCGTCCCGGCGACCGCCATGGGCGCGACCTATCCGCTCCTCCTGCGGGCGGTGCCCGATCTGCGAGGCCGGGCGGCGAGCCTGATCTACGCGGCCGGTCTGGTCGGCGGCGTGGTCGGGGTCCTCGCCGCCGCCGCGTGGATCGCGCCGCTGATGGGCCTGCGCAACGGCTACCAGCTCGCGGTGGCGATCAACGTCGCCGTCGCAGCGGCGGCTCTCGTGCTGCTCGGCCGGCGCGCCGAGGCGGAAGGCGCGGGCCTCGAAGAGGATCGGGTCCCCGAGCGCGGCGGCGGGCCAGTCGGGCTCACCGACGGCGCCCGCGTCACCTGCTTCGCCGCGGCTGCGGCCGCGGGGATGGGGGCGCAGGTCGTGTGGAACCGCGCGGTGGCTCCGTTCGCGGGCGTCTCCACGTTCACCTTCGCGGCGATCGTCGCGGTCCACCTCGTCTCGCAGGCGATCGCCTTCCGGGTGTTCCACGCGAGGTCACTCGGTCCGAGGGCCGGTGCCTGGGCGCTCGTCCTGCTGCCCTTCGTCCTCGCTCCCTCGGTCCTCGTCCCCGCCCTGGCGTCGGGCCTCGTTCCCGAGCGCAGCGGGGACGATCTCGCCTTCGCGGGGGCCTGCCTCGCGGTGGTCGCCGGCGCCGCGGGGCTGCCGGCCTTCCTCACCGGGCTCGCGCACGCCTCGGCGCTCTCGCGCGCGGGAGGCGAGCCCCAGCACGTGGCCTCGCGCGCCGGCAGGGTCGTCGGGCTCGGGACCCTGTGCGGCGCGCTCGTCGCGCTCCTCACCGGGTTCGTGCTGGTGCCGGCGCTCGGGCCGTGGCGCGCGCTCGTGCTGCTCGGAGCGGGCGCGGCCTCGGCGGCCGGTCTCGTCGTCTTGCGGGACCGCCGCCGGCTCGTCGTGGCGGCGCTCGTCCCAGCGGCGGCTCTCGCGTTCGTGCAGCCGCCGCCCGGGGCGTTCCTCGGACCCGGTCTCGAGGAGGCGAAGGTCCTCTGGCTCGACCACGGCGTCGAGGACACGACCGCCGTCGTCGAGATCGACCACCCCCTCGAGGGCCGGGTCCGGCGCATCGTGACCAACGGGGTGTCGTACTCGGGCGACTCGATCGCCGCGCAGCGGTACATGCGCCTGCTCGCGCATCTGCCGGCGCTCGCCGCGCGTCGTCGGGAGCGGGCCCTGGTGATCTGCGTCGGCACGGGGACCACGGTCGGCAGCCTCGCGCGCCACCCGTTCGAGCGGATCGACGCGGTGGACATCAGCGCCAACGTGCTCGAGGCGACGGCCCACTTCTCGCACGTGAACCGGGGGCTGCACGATCCGCGCGTCCGGCGGATCGTCGCCGACGGCCACCGCTTCCTGCGGAGCCCGGGGGAGCGATACGACGTGATCACGCTCGAGCCGCCGCCGCCGCGCGCGCCCGGTGGCTCGGTGCTCTACGGGCTCGACTTCTACGTGGCGGCTCGGGGTCGTCTGCGCGACGGGGGGGTGGTCGCCCAGTGGCTTCCCCTGCACGGCATGACGGCGTGGGAGGTCGACCGGCTCGTCGCGACGTTCCTCGAGGCGTTCCCCGAAGGCCGCCTGTACCTGGCGGAGCGGAACGAGGCGATCCTGCTCGGATCGACCGGTCCGCTCCCGGACGTGCCGGACGAAGCGGCGCTCCGGGAGCCCGAGGTGCGGGCGGAGCTCGACCGCCTGGGGCTCGGTGGCCGATCGCCTCTGTCGGAGCTCGAGGTGGGTGGCCCGGACGTCCTCGGGTTCGTGACGCGTCACGCCGAGCCTGTCCGATTCGCCTGGCCCGCCCCGGAGTACGCGCCGTTCTCGGTTCCGACCGGGTCACCTCCGCTCGACGCGTGGCTCGCGGTCCTCGCAGAGCGGGCCTCGCGCGCCGACGGCGAGCCGACGTACGCCCGAGCCGCCCTCGCCGCGGCGCCGAGCTTCGCGCGCGTGAAGGCGGGAAGCGGCACGGCGGCGGACAAGGAGGAGGTCCTCGCGAAGCTGCTCGAGCTGCTCCGCGAAGAGCCGCGCGACCCCTACCTGCAGTACGTCTTCGGCTACGGCCCGCTCCTCGAGGCCCGCCTCGACCGGCTCGCCGCCCAAGGGGTACCGCAGGCGCTCCTCGACGCGACGCGCGCGCGCCACCGCGAGCAGGCCGCCTGGGCTCGCGCGCTGGTCGACGAGCGGTAGCCCCCGGAGCCACCTCGGGGATTCGAACCCCGGACCTACGGTTTACGAAACCGTTGCTCTACCCCTGAGCTAAGGTGGCCGAACCCCCGGCTGTGGGGAGGGCGGAGAGGTAGCCCAGGGGTAGGGGGGTGTCAAGATCGGCCGGCGGCGCTCGGGCGGCTCGCTGGAGTTGCATCGGGGCGTGTCCCCAATGCAAGTAGAGTTGCATCGGGACCTGTCCCCAATGCAAGTTGGGGCGGTGATCGATCTGCGGTCGGATACGGTGACGCGGCCGTCCGAGGGGATGCGGCGGGCGATGGGAGCCGCGCGGGTCGGGGACGACGTGTACCTCGAGGACCCGACGGTGCGGCGGCTCGAGGAGCGGGCGGCCGAGGTGCTCGGCAAGGAGCGCGCGCTGTACGTGCCGAGCGGCACGATGGCGAACCAGATCGCGCTGATGGTGCACTGCCGGCGCGGCGACGAGGTGGTCGTGGGGGAGGGCGCGCACGTCTTCTTCTATGAAGGCGGGGCCGGCGGCGCCTTCGCCGGGGTGCAGTTCCTCGAGACGGGGCGCGGCGGGCTGTTCACGGCGGAGGAGATGGAGGCGTGCATCAAGCCCGACGCCTACTACCTCGCGAGGACGCGCCTGGTCGCGATCGAGAACACGCACAACCGCTCGGGCGGCCGCGTGTTCCCGCAGGCCGACGTCGAGGAGATCGCCCGCCGCGCCCGGGCGCGCGGTCTCGCCGTGCACATCGACGGAGCGCGGATCTGGAACGCGGCGGCCGCGTCGGGCCGGCCCGAGTCCGAGCTCGCCGCGCCGGCCGACACCGTGAGCGCGTGCTTCTCGAAGGGGCTCGGCGCGCCGGTCGGGTCGGTCCTCGCCGGGAGCGCCGAGCACGTCGAGCTCGCGCGCCGCTACCGCCGGATGCTCGGCGGCGGCATGCGCCAGGCGGGCGTCATCGCCGCGGGCGCGCTCCACGCGCTCGACCACCACCGGGCGCGGCTCGCCGAGGACCACGACCACGCCCGACTGCTCGCGCGCGGGGTCGACGAGGCCGACGGGCTCTTGTGCGAGGTCGGCGCCGTCGAGACGAACATCGTCGTCTTCGACGTCGGAGACGGCGACGCCCAGGCCTTCGCCGACCGCGCGGCGCAGGCGGGCGTCCTCCTGCACGCCATCGGGCCGGGACGGATCCGGGCCGTCACCCACCTCGACGTCGGCCGCGCGGACATCGAGCGCGCCGTCGAGATCCTCACCCATGTGGCGAAGCGCTAGCCTCCTCACCCTGGCCCTCGCGGCCTGCACGCCGACGCTCTCCGAGCCGCGGGGCGAGGCGCACCTCGACGCCATGGCGCGCGCGCGCCGGCACTACCACCACGGGCGCATGCAGGAGGCGGCCGAGGCGTACGGCGAGGCGTCCCGGCACGCCGAGCGGCGCGTGGATCGGGACGAGGCGCTCTACCGCCGGGCCAAGGCGCTCGAGCGCGCCGGCGATCGCTCGCTCGCGCTCGCGGTCCTCGACGAGGTGGCGGCCCGCCGCCCGGTCTCGCGCCGGACGGTGCGCGCGCTGTTCGACGCCTCGAAGCTGCGCCTCGAGCTGGGGCGGACCGAGGAGGGGCTCGACGGGCTCCGGCGCTTGGCGCTCGAGCATCCGGAGCACGGCCTCGCCTCCCGGTCGCTCTGGTACCTGCTCCAGGACTTCGAGCGCCGCGACGACCCGGACGGTGCCCTCGCGCTGTTGGACGAGGTCTACGCCGAGGTCGGCGACACGGCTCTCGGCGACGACGCCCTCGCGCACCGGGCGGACCTCCTCCTCGCGCGCGGGGAGCGCGCGCGCGCGAGGGAGGCGCTCGAGCGCATCGTGGCCGACCACGCCTACCCGGACGGCGAGCGCTGGGACGACGCCCTCGTGCAGCTCGCCGATCTCGCCGAGGAGGACGGGGCGTACCGCGAGGCGATCGGCTACCTCGAGCGCATGCTCTCGGTCCACGAGTGGACCAACGCGCCCGGCAGCTACACCCTGCCGTCCTTCCCGCCGGCGCAGCTCCGGATCGCGCGGATCTGGCGCGATCACCTCGACGACCGCGCCGCCGCCGAGCGTGCCTTCCGCACGGTGTACGACGAGTTCCCGACCGCCACCGTGCGCGACGACGCGCTGGTCGAGCTCGGAGAGATGCTGCTCGATGCCGGAGAGCGGGAGGAGGCGTGCGGGATCCTCAGGGACGCGCTGGAGGAGTTCGAGGTCGGGCGGGCGCGGCGACGTGCCGCAGAGCGCGTCGCGCGCGACTGCCGCTGAGCTCTAGAGCTCCTCGTCCTCGTCGAGGGGATACTCCGCCTCCTCGACGTCCTCGTCCTCGTCCTCGTCCTCGTCTTCGTCCTCGTCCTCGTCTTCGTCCTCGTCCTCGTCGAGCTCGCTCGCCGTGTACTTCACGTCGATGCCGGCGTCGGACAGCTGCGCCTCGAGGAGCTCGAACAGCTCGTCCACGTCCTCGCCCGACCACTCGTCGATGACGTCGGAGATGAAGTCGTAAAAGTCGGCGCTGTCGATGCGCCGCTCGATCTCTTCGATCTGCTCTTCCGTGAACGACTCGATGATGTCCTCGCGGAGGGTCTCCGTGTCCCCCTCCTCCACGGCGTCGGCCGCCGAGAGACGGATCGTTTTCACGGCACGCTTGTCGAGGTAGATCTCCATCGCGGGTTTGAACCTCCGGCGGGAATGCGCGCGGTACTATAGGAGGGAGCGGTCCCCTGTCAACGGCTGCGAAATCGGCGCAACGTCACGTAACCTCGGGCTTTCGATGGACCAGCTCCTCCCGCCGATGACGCCCGGTCTCCTGGTCCTGTCGCTCCTGCTCGCGCCGGCCGCCGGCGGGGTGGCGCGGGCCCAGACATCGGAGACGGGCGGCCCCGCCGAGGAGCCGGCCGAGGCCTTCGAGCTGCCGCGCGCGCCGGACGAGCTCGACCCGCTCCTGGCCGTGGAGGTCCACGTGGCCGCGGTCTTCCCGGTGGCGCGCCGGCCCCTGTGCCCTCCCGGCTCGGCGTGTGTGTTCGCCGGGGGGGGCGGCGTCGGCGCGGGGATCGAGCGGCGGTGGCCTACGGGGGTCGCGCTGGGGCTCGCCTACGACGCCTGGTTCCTCGACAGCAACAGCCTCTACGAGCTCGGCGTGATGCAGATGCTCAGCGCGAGGCTTCGTTATTACTTTCTGCCCGACGGCGTCCTGCACCCCTTCGTCACGGGGGCGGTCGGCGCCCTCATCTTCGGCGACACCCTCCGGATCGCGACCGTGGGCGTGGCCGTCGAGCCCTCGGTCGGGGCCGAGATCGAGCTGACCGAGTCCATCGGCCTGACGGCGGCGCTGCCGTGGCGGTTCTTCACGACCAGCCCCTTCCAGACCACGCGGGACCGGGTCGACCGGGCCGAGGACCCGGGCGTCAACGTGGCGGTTTCATTCCAGCTCGGCCTCGTGATCGTCGACACGCCGTGATTCCTTGACGGGGCCTCCGCTGCCGGGGTTCCATTGCGGCGACAATGGGGTGCCACAACTGCGGCTTCGACAACCCCCAGGGCAGCATCTATTGCCAGCAGTGCGGCACGCGCATCCCGGGACTAGCAGCGGCGCCACCCGCGCCGGCGGCAGAGCCTCGCGCGGCCCCGGCCGCGGCAGACGCCGTCTCGACCGACGACGCCCCGTGCCCGCGGTGCGGCACGCGCAACCAGCGCGGCATGCGGTTCTGCGTCGAGTGCGGTAGCCCGCTCTCGCAGCCCACCCCCATCTCGTCGCCGAGGTCGGAGCGCCCACCCGGCGGGCCCAACGCGGAGCCGGCGCGCGCGCCCCGCACGCTCGCCGAGAGCCCGCCCGCGTCGGTCGTGGTCTCGGCTCGGCTCGTCGCCATCCTGAAGGACGGCTCCGACGGTCGCGTCTTCCCGCTCGCCGCCGCGCAGGTGGACGTCGGCCGGACCGAGGGCGACGTCGTCCTGCCCGACGACCCCTACCTCTCTCCACGGCACGCTCGCCTCACCCAGCGAGGCGGTGGCTGGTTCCTCCGCGATCTCGACAGCCTCAACGGCATCTTCGCCCGCATCCGGGAGCCCGTGGAGATCGCGGACGGTGATATGCTCCTCATCGGACAGCAGGTGCTACGTTTCGAGACATTGTCGGACGGCGAGCTCCCGCTGGGGCCCGCCAAGCTGAACGGCGTCCTGGTGTTCGGGACCCCCGAGGTCCCCCGGATCGCCCGCCTCGTCCAGTACACCACCGAAGGGGTAGGACGGGACGTCCATTACCTGTATCGTGACGAGACGGTGCTCGGCCGGGAGAACGGAGACATCGTCTTCACGGACGACCCCTTCCTTTCACGACGCCACGCGGCCATCACCATCGACCGGGCGGCCGGGCGCTTCGTGCTCCGCGATCTCGGCTCCTCGAACGGCACGGCGGTCCAGCTCGCGGGCGAGCGCAAGCTCGCCGACGGCGATCAGTTCCGGATCGGGCGTCACCTCTTCCGCTTCGACGCCAAGGGAGGCGAGGGCGAGCGATGAGCAGCCCGGAGCGCGAGGGGCCCCGGGAGGGCTCCGACGAGGCCGAAGGCCGCTCCGAGGCGGAGGGGACCGAGAGCGCGCCGGACTCCGCGGACCACTCCGCCGCGGCCGGTTCTTCCGACGACGAGGACACGACCATCGTCGAGCGCTCGGGCGGCGACGACGACGAGGACACCACGGTCGTCCAGAAGGACGAGGAGCAGACCGAGGTGAGCCAGCCCTGCGACGATTCGGACGACGACGCTCCCACGGCCGTCGTCGGGGGCAAGGAGCCCGACGACGGCGTGGACGACGACGCTCCGACGGCGGTCGTCGGCGGGGACGAAAAGACCGACGCCCAGGAGGGCACGGGCGGCATCCGCATCCGCTACTACGGCGAGACGGACGTCGGTCTCATCCGCGAGCACAACGAAGACAACTTCATGGTCGCCGACCTCGAGAGCGGCGAACGCGGCGCGAACGGGTCGGGGCGGCAGATCGCGCTCGGCGAGCGGGGAGCCGTGTTCGCGGTCTGCGACGGGATGGGCGGGGCCGCGGCCGGCGAGGTCGCGAGCCAGATGGCGGTCGACACCATCTACGAGTTCTTCACGCACATGGACAAGCCGCCGCGGGACCGTGACCACTTCGCCAGGCGTGTGGTGGCGTCGGTCGAGGAGGCGGGCAACCGGATCTTCAGCGCCGCCAAGATGGACCGCACGCGTCGCGGCATGGGGACCACCGCGACCGTCGCCGGGCTCATCGACAAGGTGCTGTTCGTGGGCCAGGTCGGCGACAGCCGCGCCTACGTCCTGCGAGGCGGTGCGCTCGGCCTCATCACAAAGGACCAGTCGCTCGTCAACCAGCTCATCGAGGCGGGGCAGCTCACCGATGAGGAGGCCGAGGCCTTCGAGCACTCGAACATCATCCTGCAGGCGCTCGGCACCACCGAGGACGTGACGGTCGACCTCACCTTCCTCGAGCTGCGCCGCGGGGACCGCCTCATGCTGTGCTCGGACGGGCTGAGCGGGCTCGTGCACCAGGACATGATCAAGGACGTGCTCGCCACGACCGAGGATCTGTCCGCGTGCGCGAAGAGGCTCATCGAGATGGCCAACGCGGGTGGCGGCCACGACAACATCACGGTGGTGTGCGCCGAGTTCGGCGGAGACGACCTCGAGCCGCCCAAGGACACCGATCAGGTCCTCTATCGGCAGTATCCGCTGCCGCTGTCCGACGACCCGGATCGGGAGTCCCTGCCGCCGCGCGACATCTCCATGAAGGAAGGCGGCAGGAAGCCGGGCGCCGACGTGAAGCGCCGCGAGGACGAGACCGCCGGGGGCGTCCCGCGGGCGCACGCGGCCGGCCCGGAGGATGAGCCCGTCAAGCCCTTCGGCTGGGGCCTCATCGCGGTGGTGCTCCTGCTCGCCGCCGTCGCGGCCGCGGTCGCGGTCGCGATGAGCGGCAGCGGCGAGTCCGGGGCGGCGGACGGTGAGGAGCCGATCCCGCAGGCCACCGCCGCGAACGAGCCCGTGGTGCGGGACGAGCCCGAGCCGGAGCCGGTCCCGGAGGATCAGCGCCCGGTGGAGGTCCGCGTCGTGACCGACGTCGATGGCGAGCTCTTCATCGACGGGCAGGGGTACGGCCCGCTGCACGAGTCGGAGCCGGTCCTCGTCGAGCTGTTGCCCGGCCCGCATCGCTTCGAGGCGATCAGCGGCGGGAACGTGGTGACGAGCGCGATCGTCACCTTGCGGCCCGGCGTCCCAGCCGACGTGGCCCTGACGATGCCGAGCGGCGTCGTGGGCGAGCCGGGTGAGCCGGGGCCGGCAGAGGGCGCGTCCGAGCAGGGTGGCGAGGGAGCCTCGGCGGCGGAGCCGGAACGGCGCGAGACGGGGCCGCGCGAGGGCGGCGACAGGCCGACGATGCGTGGCTCGCCGACGAGCATGGCGTCCGGTACGAGCATGGAGACGGGTACGGCCACGGAGACGGGCACGGCCACGGAGACGGGCGCGGCCACGGAGACGGGCGCGAGCACGGAGACGGCGCCGACCATGACCCAGCGCGCGGCCGAGACGACCACGCGGGCCGGCGGGGCGATGACCACGGAGATGGCGACCGAACCGCCGAGCCCCCCGGACAACCCGTTCGAGTGACGGCTCGGGCCGACGGTCCATGATTCGATTCCAGCAGACGTTCGGGGCGCACACCGGACGCGTGTACGAGCTCGATCAGGACGTGGTGACCTTCGGTCGCCTGCCGGAGTGCGACATCGCCTTCGACCCGCAGGCGGATCTCGACGCCTCGGGACGGCACGCGGAGGTCCGGCGGGAAGGCCTCGGGTGGGTCGTCGTGGACGCCGGGAGCCGGAACGGCACGTGGCTCAACGGCCAGCGCGTGCAGCGCGCCGTCCTGTCCACCGGCGACGAGCTGGAGCTCGGCATGGGCGGCCCGCGGCTCCGGGTCGAGATCCTCGACGCGGCGGCCCGCGGCGCCGCGCGCGTCACCGGCCCCTTGACCCCCGCGCGCGCCGACCAGCCGACGGCCGGCGCGACGCCGGTCCCCTCGGCCGCGCGTGCCGTCGACGCGAGCGCGCCCACGATCATGGCGCAGTCTCAGCCTCCGCCGCGCGACGGCTTCGAGACCCCCATCCCCATGTCGACCCCACCGCCGCCCATGGGCGGCTGGCAGACCCCGCCGCCGACGCCCATCCACGGCCAGTCGCAGGTCACGGGGCCCTTCGGGCCGGGATCGCACCCGGGGGTCCTGGCTGCGCCCACGCCCGCGCCGCCGCGGGACGAGTCGGAAAGGAAGCTCGGCCAGAAGACCGTCGCCATGATGATCCAGTCGGCGGTCGCCGAGGCGAAGGCGCAGCAGGCGGCCGGCAGCAGCCGCTCGACCGCCTTCCTCAAGGCGATCGCCTCCGAGGCCGCGACCAGCTCCTCCCGTGGGCTCCGGATCGCCGTCGCCGTGCTCGCCGTGCTCTTCGTCCTCGCGGTCGCCGGCCTGGTGGCGGTGCTGCTCTGGAGCCGGCGGGAGGCGGAGCAGGCGCGGCAGCGGGACGTCCAGCTCCAGCAGCAGGTCGCACAGGGGCCGGCGGGCTCCCGCATCGCGGCGGCGTACAACGCCGCCGTCTACCTCCTCGTCGAGCGGCTGCCCTCCGGGCAGGAGGCGGGGCTCTGCACGGCGTTCGCGGTCCGCCCCGACCTGCTCGCGACCAACGCCCACTGCGTCGTCGCGATGGAGCGGCGCCAGGCCATCGGCGCGACGTACTTCGCGCTGCCGAACGGCGCGCGCGGCCAGCACGTACCCGTCGCGCAGATGTGGCGCCACCCCGGCTATCTCCCGGAGGGAGAGCATCCGTCGCCGGACGTCGGGATCGTGCAGATCCAGGGCGTCGCTCCGGTCACCGTGACGCTCGCGAGCATGCCGCAGATCCACCAGACCCGCGTCGGCGACGACGTGTACGTGTACGGATTTCCGGGCGATCTGGCCGACGTCTCGGCGCCCGTCGCCACCATCACGAACGGCGTGATCGGCCGCATGGTCGCCTTCGACGGGACGGGGGCCGACTTCGAGCACGCGCAGCTCATCCAGCACAGCGCGTTCACCAGCCCGGGCACGAGCGGAAGCCCCGTCTTCAACCGGGACGGAGTGGTGGTCGCGATCAACGCCGGCACCTTCCGGTCGGCCCAGCAGCAGCAGGTGATGGGGCCGCTCGGCCCCCAGTCCCAGACCGTGGTCACGGAGTCCGGCTACAAGTACGGGGTCCGGGTGGATCTGCTGACCAGCCTGCTGGCCGGAATGGGCCGCTGAGCGGCCGGGGCTTTGCCTCCCGGGCGATAGCTGAGAATATCCGGGCCTCCGCCACCGTAATTACCAGCCGTCATGCATCGCCTGGCCACCGTCCATCTCCTCGCCTGCTCGGCCCTCCTCGGCCTTCTCCCACAGCCCTCCTCGGCCCAGGACCGGGCCGTCGTCGAGCGCCTCGTCTCTGTCGGCAGGATGTCCCGGGCCGAGGCGACGCAGACGGTCCGCGCCGTCGACCGGGTGCTCGCGCAGAACGCGTCGAGCGGCGGCGATCGCTACGACCCGATCCGACAGGTGGTCGGGCGGACTTTGTTCAGCGATCCGGGCCGGACGCGTGAGGTGTACGCCCAGCGTCTCGCGATGACGCTCGACCGCATGCGCGGCGGGCTGGACCAGGAGCTGCTCGCGGCGCTCTTCCCTGCGGAGCGGAACTCGGCCGTCATGTGCGCCGACCGCTTCGGCGTGACGATGCAGGAGTGCGACGCGCTGATCGCGGCGGCCTCCGAGCAGCGCGCCGCGCTCCCGTACACGGCGCCGGACGACGGCCGCGCCTTGCAGGGGACGCTCGTCGATGCGCGGGTCGGCCGCCGGCAGGCACGCGAGATCGCGGACAAGCTCCGCGCGGTGATGATCGGTGTGCCGCGGATCCTGACGCGCGACGAGCGCGGCCGCGCGATCCTCGAGCTCCTCGGGGCGTGCCCCGGCGCGCTCACGACGCGCGAGTCGCAGATGCGCGCGTGGCACGTCGGACCGACGGAGGGGATGGCACGCTGCGTCGCGCAGAGGATCGCGGGACGTCGCTCCCCCGAGCAGGCGCGTGCGCAAGCGGAGCTCGTGTTCGCCATGTCGGCGCGGGCCGCCGAGGCTTTTCTCGAGTGGGGCGCGCCCGAGCTCCGAGAGCGCGCGGCCGCTGCGCCGGCGCCGGGCCCGGCGCCTGCGCCCGCTCCGCCGCCTGCACCCGCCCCCGTGCCGTCGACGGGCCCCGCGGTCGCCGCGCGCTGGATCGAGCAGGCGCGCCAGCACTTCGCGGCCCGGCGGTTCCCGCAGGCGGCGACCGCCTACGAGCAGGCGACGCAGGCGAACGCGCAGGACGCGGGCGCGTGGGCGGGGCTCGGCGCGGCGAAGCTGGCGCTCCGAGATGCGCCTGGTGCCGTCGCGGCCTACCAGCAGGCGGTCCGCATCGCGCCCGGGAGCGCCGGCTACTGGACGTCCCTCGCGCGCGCGCAGTCCGGCGCGAACGACCGCGCCGGCGCCGTCCAGTCGCTCCAGCGCGCGCTGTCGATCGACCCGAACGACCAGAACGCACGGCGCGGTCTCGCCGCGCTCGGTGCCGCGCCGCCCGCAGCGCCGCCCGGCCGGCCGCCGGGTCCGCCGCCCGGCCGGCCGTCGGGTCCGCCGCCCGGCCCGCCTCCGGGCCCGCCGCCCGGCCCGCCTCCGGGTCCGCCTCAGGCTCCGCCGCCTCCGCAGCTCCCCGAGGTCCCGAACCGGCGGGCGATCATCGACACCATGCGCCCGCTCCAGCCGCAGGTCGCGAGCTGCCACCCGACGTACGACGGCCGGGTCGCGTTCCAGCTCACCATCACGGGCAGCACCGGCGAAATCGCCGAAGCGAGCCTCGAAGGGGAGCTCGCCGAGACGCCCGAAGGCGAGTGCATGCTGAACGTCGTGCGCACCGCGCGGTTCCCCCGCTTCAGCCGCGACACTCTCGAGGTCGTGTACCCCTACGCGCTGTAGCTGCGGCTATTGATCCGCCGCAAGAGGGTGGTACCGTTGGCTTCGTGAGGCGCGCGCTCCAGCCGATCGCTGCGGTGCTGGTGTTCCTGATGACACCCGGCCTCGCAGAGCTCGTGGACGACGCGGTGCATCTCCTGCGGACGGGGCACACCGAGCACGCCGCCGCGCACGACGATCACGGCGACGCCTCCGGCGAGCACGGCTGCACCGGCACGTTCCACACCTGCCCCTGCCACCACAGCCCGACCTTCGCGCCGGCGGCGGATCTGCCGGACGTGGTCGGGAGCACGGCGGCCGTCCATCCCGTCGCCTGGCGCGAGGGCCGCCCCGCCGACGGCGTGCGCTTCGAGCTGCTCCGCCCACCCATCGGCTGAGCCCCGCGCGTGCCTCGAGCAGTCCGTCCCGCCCACGGCGGGGCGCGACCGCGCGCGTCCGCCTGGGCCGAGTCGAGTGAACGGATCCGTTCGTTCCGGAGGGAGAGAGCATGGAAGGACACATCGCGCCCCGATGGGGCAGCGCGCTCGTCCTCGCGCTGGTCTGTGGATGCGGCGGGCCGTCGGCGCAGGGACCGCGCGTTACCGGACCGTACGTTCGACCCCGGTGGGGGCCGGCCGCGCAGGCCGAGCGCGCGACGCTGCCGGACCCGGCGCGCGGCGAGCCGGTGCGGCTCGAGGAGCTGCTCGCCTGGGCGGACCGGCACGCGCCGGACGTGCGCGTGGCGGCGGCGGGCCTCGCCCGTGCCGACGCGGCCCGGGAGGCGGCCGAGCCGCTGCTGCCCGGAAACCCATCGGTCGGCGTCGGAGCGGGACCACGCGTCACGCCGGGTGGCACCGGCGTCGACGTGGAGACGTCTCTCTCGCAGCCGTTCGAGATCGCGGGCGAGCGCGGGCTGCGGTTCGACGTGGCCGACCGCGTGGCCGAACGGCTCGTGGCCGAGGTGACGCGGGCCCGGTGGCGCGTCCACGCCCGGGTACACGCGGGCTACCACCGGGCGCTCGTCGAGAGGGAGCGGCTCGAGGCCGCGGTGCGGCTCGTGGACTTCCAGCAGCAGCTCCTCGACATCGCCGAGCGGCGTCTGGCCGCTGGTGACGTCTCGCCGCTCGTCGTGCGTCTCGCCGAGGGAGAGGCGGCCCTGGCGCACCAACGCCGCATCGCCGCAGCGCAGACGTACGAGGCCGCGAGGCTCGTGCTCGCCGAGGTCGCCGGTTGGCCGCTTGCGCACCCTCCCGAGCCCGCCGGGTCGACCGAGAGGCCGCGCCCGCTGCCGCCACGGTCGAGGCTCCTCGAGGTCATGGCCGCCCACCAGCCCGTACAGGCGGCGGCCCGCGCGCGCGTGGAGGAGGCGAGAGCCCGCCTCCGGCTCGCCGATCGGGAGGCCTGGCCGGAGCCGGAGCTCGGGGTGACCTGGCACCGGGAGGGCGGACCGAACGAAACGGAGAACGTGGTGCTCGGCAGGCTCTCGATCCCGATCCCGCTCTGGCGACGCAACCAGGGGCAGCGCGCCGAGGCTCGGGCCGAGCTCGAGCTCGCCGAGGCGGAGCTCGACGCGCTCGAGAGCCGCCTCGCCGCGCAGCTGGCGCGCGCAGTGTCGGCGGTCGAGGCCGCCGCGGAGCGGGTCGCCCTGTACGGAACCGAGATCCTGCCCAGCTTCGAGCGGAACCTGGACATGCTCCGGCGGGCCTACGAGCTCGGCGAGATCGACGCGCTCGACGTGTCGGTCGCGGTGGAGCGCTTCCTGCGCACGCAGAGCGAGGCGCTCGACGCCCAGGCCGACTACTTCGACGCGGTCGCCGACCTCGAGGAGATCCTGGGCACCGATCCGTGGCCGGAGGAGCACCACGGCGAGCACGACGCGGCGGAGCACACGGCGCCCGTGGAGATCGCGCCGGGGGAGGGATCATGACCGACTCTTGGACGCGGGCCATGCTGATCGGATTCCTGCTCGCCGGCTGCGGCGGCGGCGAGCACGAGGACGAGCACGGGCACGACGAGCACGAAGCCGAAGCGGGGCACGGAGACGCCCGCGGCGAGGGCGTGGTTCGCATCGACCCCGCCGCCGTCGCGCGCAACGACATCCGCGTCGAAGCGGTCCGCGCGACGGTGGTCGCCGGCGGCATCGAGGCGCCCGCCGAGGTGCAGCTTCCGCCGGACCGTATCGCGCACGTGACGCCCATCGTCACCGGGCAGCTCAGCAGGGTCGAGGCCACCGTGGGTGACCGCGTCCGCGAGGGCGAGGTGCTCGCGGTCCTGCAGAGCGTCGAGCTCGGTGAGAGCCGTGGCGCTCTCGCCGAGGCCCGCGCCAACGTCGAGGTGGCGCGCGCGAACTTCGAGCGACAGAACGAGCTGCAGGCGGAGGGCATCGGCGCCCGCCGCGAGCACCTCGAGGCGGAGGCGGCCCTGCGGCGCGCCGAGGCCGAGCTCGCCGCGGCCAGACAGCGGCTGAGCGTCTACGGGGGAGGGGGAAGCGGCTCCTCCACCACCATCCGGAGCCCCATCGAGGGCACCGTGCTCGAGCGGCACGCCACGGTGGGAGAAGTGGTGGGCCCGGACGAGGTGATGTTCGTGATCGGCGATCCAGCCGAGGTGTGGGTGGTCGGCCGCGTGTATCCGCAGGACGTCGAGCACGTGCGGGCGGGCGCTCCCGTCCGCTTGACGCTGCAGTCGGCGTCGGACCGTACGTGGCGCGGCTCGCTCGACTACGTCGCGCCCGCCCTCGACCCCGACTCGCGCACGCTCCCGGTGAGGGTCGTGCTCCCCAACGAGGACGGGACGCTCCGGCCCGGGCTCTTCGGCACGCTGTCCATCACACCCGCCGCGGCCGGCGCCGCGCCCGTACCCGCGATCGAGGCCGACGCGGTCATCCGGATGGGCGGCCGAGACGTCGTCTTCGTCCCCGGGGACGCCGAAGGCGAGTTCCGCGCCATCGACGTCACCACCGGGGCGAGAGGAGGAGGGCTCGTCGAGGTCCGCGCGGGCCTGTCGGCCGGCGAGCGGTACGTCGCCGACGGGGCCTTCGTGCTGAAGAGCGAGCTCGGCCGCTCTGAGCTGGGCCACGGACACGCGCACTGACCGGGGGCGACGGTGATCGAACGAATCGTCGACTTCTCGGTCCGAAACCGCTTCCTCGTCATCTTCGGCGTGCTGCTGATGGCCGCGCTCGGGGTACGCTCGCTCGAGCAGCTCCCCATCGACGCGGTGCCGGACGTCACCAACGTCCAGGTCCAGGTACTGACCGACGCGCCGTCGCTCGGGCCCGAGGAGGTCGAGCAGTTCATCACGTTCCCGGTGGAGACCGTGATGAGCGGCCTGCCGCGCCTCGAGGAGGTCCGGAGCGTCTCCCGGTTCGGCCTGAGCGCCGTCACGCTGGTCTTCGAGGAGGGCACCGACATCTACTTCGCCCGGCAGCTCGTCCAGGAGCGTCTCGCCGAGGCGCGCGAGGCCATTCCCGAGGGGTACGGCTCGCCGGAGATGGGCCCGATCTCGAGCGGCCTCGGCGAGATCTACCAGTTCGAGGTGAGGGGCGAGCCCACGTGCGGTGCGGGGGAGCCGAATACCGACGGGTGCTACACGCCCATGGAGCTGCGCGAGATCCTCGACTGGTACGTCGCCTACCAGCTCCGCTCGGTCGAGGGCGTGGTCGAGGTCAACAGTTTCGGCGGCGACCTCAAGACGTACGAAGTCGCGGTCTACCCCGACCGCCTCCTCTCCTTCGGCCTGGGTCTCGACGAGGTCTTCACCGCGCTCGAGGCGAACAACCGCAACGCGGGCGGCGGCTACATCGTGCACGCGGGCGAGCAGCGCCTGGTCCGCGGCGAGGGCCTGGTCGAAGACCTCGCGGACGTCGGCGACGTCGTCGTCGCGACACGCGACGACGGAACGCCCGTCCGCGTCAGCGACGTCGCGGACGTGAGGTTCGCGCCGATGATCCGCCAGGGGGCCGTGACACGGGACGGCCGCGGGGAGGTGGTCACGGGCATCGTGATGATGCTCATGGGGGCCAACAGCCGCGAGGTTTCCGACGCGGTCGCGGAGCGGATCGAGGAGATCCGCCCGACGCTCCCCGAGGGCGTGACCATCGACACGTACTACGACCGGACGGAGCTGGTCAGTCGAACCATCCGGACGGTCGCGAAGAACCTGGTCGAGGGCGGTGCGCTCGTCGTCGTGGTGCTCCTGCTCTTGCTGGGCAACCTCCGGGGAGGGCTCCTCGTGGCGAGCGCCATCCCGCTCAGCATGCTCGGGGCGTTCATCGCGATGGAGCATTTGGGCGTCTCCGGGAACCTGATGAGCCTCGGCGCGCTGGACTTCGGTCTGATCGTGGACGGCTCGGTGGTCATGGTGGAGAACATCGTCCGCGTCCTCGGGGAACGGCGCGCCCGCGGCGGCGCGGTGCCGGAGGCCGTGCGGCTCGCGGGGCGAGAGGTCGCGCGCCCCGTGGCGTTCGCCGTGGGCATCATCCTGCTCGTCTACGTGCCGGTCCTCACGCTGAAAGGGATCGAGGGCAAGATGTTCCGGCCCATGGCGCTCACCGTGCTGTTCGCGCTCGGGACCTCCCTGGTCCTCGCGCTGACGTTCATGCCCGCCGTGAGCTCGATGATCTTCCGGAGGGGCGTCTCGGAGAAGGAGACCTGGCTCATCCGCACGGCCAAGGCGCTCTACGAGCCGCTCCTCGAGCGCGCGATGCGCCGGCGTGCAGTCACGTTCGGGGTGGCGACGGTGGCGCTGGCCGGCGCCGTGGCGGTCGCGCCCACGCTCGGTGCAGAGTTCATCCCGCGCCTCGACGAGGGCGCGATCGCCATGCAGGCCGTGCGGCTTCCGTCCGTTTCGCTCGAGGAGTCGGTGCGCGCCACCGATCGGATCGAGGAGTCGGTGCTCGAGGGCTTCCCGGACGAGATCGAGACCGTGGTGTCCCGAACCGGCCGGGCCGAGATCGCGACCGACCCCATGGGCGTCGAGCTGAGCGACATCTACCTCATACTGAAGCCGCCGGAGGAGTGGACGAGCGCGGAGACCAAGGCCGAGCTGGTCGAAGCCATCGCCGAGAAGCTCCGCACCGAGCTGCCCGGTCAGAATTTCCTCTTCTCCCAGCCCATCGAGCTGCGGACCAACGAGCTCATCAGCGGCGTGCGGTCCGACGTCGCGATCCAGATCTACGGCGAGGACCTGGGCACGCTCGAGGGGCTTGGGCGGGACGTCGTCCGGGTGGTGCGGGAGGTGCCGGGCGCGGCGGACGTGAGCACGAGCGAGCAACCCGGCCTGCCGGTCCTCCGGGTGAAGATCGATCGCCGGGCCCTGTCGCGGTACGGCGTGAACGCCTCGGACGTCCTCGACGTGGTCAGCACCCTCGCGGGGCACTCGGTCGGCGAGGTCCTCGAGGGGCAGCGGCGCTTCGCGTTGCAGGTGAGGCTGGTCCCGGAGGCGCGGGACGACGTCGAGACGCTGAGGGGGCTGCCGGTCGCGACCGCCTCGGGCGGGACCGTGCCCCTCGGTCAGCTCGCCGAGCTGAGCCTCGAGGAGGGCCCCTCCCAGATCAGCCGCGAGGCGATCCAGCGCCGGGTCACCGTCCAGGCGAACGTGCGCGGACGTGACCTGGCGGGCTTCGTCGCGGAGGCGCAGCGGAGGATCCGGGACGAGGTCGACGTGCCCTCGGCCTACTTCGTGGACTGGGGCGGGCAGTTCGAGAACCTGGAGGAGGCCTCGAGACGGCTGATGATCGCGGTCCCGGCGGCGCTCCTCCTCATCTTCGTGCTGCTCTACATGACCTGGGGATCGGTCCGGCCGGCGCTCATCGTCTACCTGAACGTGCCCTTCGCGGCCGTCGGCGGCGTCTTCGCGCTGGCGCTCCGGGGCATGCCCTTCTCGATCAGCGCCGGGGTCGGGTTCATCGCGCTGTTCGGCATCGCCGTCCTGAACGGCGTCGTCATGCTCTCTCACATCCGCCGGCTCCAGGAGGACGGAAGGCCACGCCGCGAGGCGACGGTCGAGGGTGCGCTGACGCGTCTACGACCGGTCCTCATGACCGCGCTGGTGGCGTCGCTCGGCTTCGTCCCGATGGCGGTCGCCACGAGCGCCGGCGCCGAGGTGCAGCGGCCCCTCGCGACGGTCGTGATCGGCGGGCTGGTCACGGCCACCCTGCTCACGCTGCTGGTGCTGCCCGCCGTCTACGACTGGCTCGGCGGTGCGCCTCCCGCACCGGAGAGCGACTCGATGCGGTAGGATGGCGGGCACGATGCGTACGATGGCGTGGATCACGCTGGCCCTGCTGTCCTGGTCCCTCGGATGCGGCGACGACGCGCCGGGCGGTGGCGGCACGGACGCCTCGACGTCGGGCGGCGACGGGGCCGTGCCGTCCGACGGGGCCGTGCCGTCCGACGCGGGCGGTGGCGCGGACGGGTCGACGTCGGGCGGCGACGCCGCCGCGCCGCACGATGCGGGCGGTGGCCCGTCCGGCACCTGCGAGCCGGCGCCGACGGAGCGGTCGGGTGAGGGGACGTACTACGACGCCGACGGCTCGGGGAACTGCAGCTTCCCCGCGAGCCCGGAGGACCTGATGGTCGGCGCCATGAACCAGACCGACTACGCAGGCTCGGCCGCGTGCGGGACCTGTGCGCACGTGGTCGGTCCGGACGGCGAGGTCACCGTTCGCATCGTCGACCGCTGCCCCGAGTGTGCGCCGGGCGACATCGACCTGAGCCCCCAGGCCTTCGAGCGGATCGCCGCGCTCAGCGCCGGCCGCGTGCCCATCACCTGGACATACGTCCCCTGCGACGTCACCGGCCCGGTCGTCTACCACTTCAAGGAGGGCAGCAACCAGTGGTGGACGGCGGTCCAGGTCCGCAACCACCGGCACGGCGTCTCGCAGCTCGAGTACCGGGCGTCGGACGGCGCGTGGCGGGAGGTCGCGCGCGAGAGCTACAACTTCTTCGTCGAGCCCGCGGGCATGGGCCCGGGCCCCTACGATTTCCGCGTCACCGACGTGTACGGCCACGTGATCGAGGACACCGGCATCGCGCACGTGGAGGCGGGCGAGGTGCCGGGCGCGGCGCAATTCCCGGCCTGCGAGTGACGGCGGCCGGACGGGTCGTTTTTTTGACCACCTCGCCCCTGCCGCGGCACATGTGTACCCATGTACGCAGGATCCCGGGTGACCGACGCGGTCGACTTCTACCAGCGGCGTGGAGAGGTGCGTGGGGCCGTGAAGGTCGTGCGCGTGCGCAATCCGGAGCGTTTCCGCTGGCGTTCGGCGGTCTCCAACCTGACGTCGAGCGCGGGGCGCCTGCGCGGCCTCGAGCGCATGCGCCTCGAGGAGCCGATCCGCGAGATGGTCGTCGAGCTGCCCGACCTCGAGCTGAAGCGCGAGGTCGTGCTCGACGCGCGTCGCGGCGGGGTGGACCTCGACCGCGGTGAGGTGCTGCCCGTGCGCACCATGGGCGACGTACGCCGCTTCGCGCACCTGACCGGCACGGACATGGAGCGGCTGCAGCGCTACGTGAAGCTGCCCGAGGAGTTCGCAACGCCGGTGGACACGGCGGGCGTCGTCCTGGTCGGCCGCGCCTACGCGGCGGCGCACCGGCGCAACGCGCAGAAGCTCTGGCTCCGCCTCCCCGACCCCGACGGCCCCGAGGAGTGGCGCCTGCACCACCGCATCATGGCCGAGCGCGCGCGCCGCGAGGCGCAGCTCTCCGAGCGCTGGTCCGCCTTCGCCAAAGCCGTAGTCGACCCCAAGTCCGCCTGACCCCACCCCAGTTGCATCGGGGACACGCCCGAATGCAAGTCCGAGTTGCATCGGGGACACGCCCGAATGCAAGTCAGACACGTGCGTGACTGCGGAAGTCGTCGACCAGCGACGAGAGGAGGGCTTCGCCGCGCGAGCGCGCGTCGGCCGTGCTCTCGCCCTGGCCCACGTCCACGCGCACGTCGAAGTAGAGCTTGATCTTCGGTTCGGTGCCGCTCGGACGGAGCATGATCCGGTGGCCGCCGCAAAGGTCGAGGATGAGCACGTTGCTCGGCGGGAAGCCGAGGTCCTCGGCGGGGCCGTCCTCCGGCACGCGCCGGCCCGCGAGCAGGTCGCTCACCGCTGCCACCTCGAGGCCCCCGACCGCTTCGGGAGGCGCGGCGCGCACCGCGTCCATGACCTCGCCGATCCGCGCTGCGCCCTCGGCGCCCGGCAGCACCACCGAGACCTGCCTGCTCAGGAACAGGCCGTAGCGGCGCCACATCTGGTCCCGCTCGTCGAGCAGCGTGCGCCCGCGGCTCCTGCACCACGCGGCCATCTCGGCCATCAGGACCGCCGCGCTCACGCCGTCCTTGTCCCGGACGAGCGTCCCGACCGTGTACCCGAGCGCCTCCTCGTAGCCGCACACGAAGCGCAGGCCCCGGTCGCGCTCGAGCTCCATCGCGCGGTTCGCGATCCACTTGAAGCCGGTCAGCGTCTGCTCGAAGTGTGCGCCGTGCGCGGCGGCGATGGCGCCGAGCCAGGGCGAGCTCACCACCGACGAGAGCACCATGCGCCCGTCGCCCTCTCCCTCGCACAGGAGGTAGTGCGCGAGCATGCACCCGACCTCGTTGCCGGTGAGCTGCACGTACTCGCCCGCCGGGTCCCGGACGGCCACGGCCAACCGGTCGGCGTCCGGGTCGTTGGCGAGCACCACGTCCGCCGAGACCCGCCGCGCGAGGTCGAGCACGAGGTCCATCGCGCCCTCCTCTTCCGGGTTCGGGAAGCGGACCGTCGGGAAGCGCCCGTCCGGCTCCGCCTGCTCCGGGACGCTGTGCACGCGCTCGAAGCCCGCCTCGGCGAGGGCCGTCCGGACGAACGGCTCGCCCACGCCGTGCAGGGCCGTGTACGCGAGCGTCAGGTCCTTGGGAAGACCCGGGTGCACCGAGAGCGCGCGCACTCCGTCGAGGTAGCGCCGGGTGACGTCGTCGCCCACCGGGCGGAGGAGCCCCTGCGCGGTGGCCTCGGCCGCGCCGAGCCGCGGGATCGCCGCGATCGACTCGACGGCCGCGATGCACCCGGCGATCCCCTCGTCGTGCGGCGGGATGATCTGCGCGCCGTTGCCCCAGTAGACCTTGTAGCCGTTGTACTCGGGCGGGTTGTGGCTGGCCGTGATCATGACCCCGGCGGCGGCCCTGCGGTCGAGCACCGCGAACGCGAGCACCGGCGTCGGCACGACGGCCTCGAAGACGTGCGCGGGCAGCCCCGCGGCGGTCACCACCGCCGCCGTGTCCTCGGCGAGCTCTCGGCTCGTCGTGCGCCCGTCGAAGCCGATGCAGATTCCGCGCTCGGCGGCGTCGGGTACCTGCATCTTCACCCACGAGACGAGGCCGGCGGTCGCGCGCAGCACGACGGCCTGGTTCATCCGGTTCGGTCCGGCGCCCACGACTCCGCGCAGCCCCGCCGTGCCGAAGGCGAGCGTCCCGCGGAAGCGGTCGGCGAGCTCGTCGGCTGCCCCCGCCCGGCAGAGCTCCTCGAGCTCCGCGCGCGTGCCCGGGTCCGGGTCGTCCGCGATCCAGGCCTCGACGGCCGAGCGGAGGGGAGGATCGATTTCGGGCATGGAGGCGGGTATACCAGTCGCATGGGGAGTGGTCGAAGGGGGCGAGGGCCCTGGTGGATGGCTCTCGCGATGTCGTGCGCCCTCGGCGCCTGCGGCGGCGACGACGAGGCGGGCGGAAGCGACGCCGGTGGCGGCGGAGCCGACGGCGGTGGGGGAATCGACGCGGGCGGCGGCGCCGACGCCGGGCCGCGGGTGGACGGCGGAGGCGGCGACACCGACGGGGGGACGAGCCCCTCGGTGGCTTGCCCTCCGCTGCCGGCCTCCTCCGGGACCGAGGTGCGCATCGGACCGGACAGGGCGGACGAGCTCCCGGGCATCGCGCGGGACGCGGCGCCGGGCACGACCATCCTGCTCGAGGACGGCACGTACACGTTCTCGGCCGGCGACGAGGCGTCGAGGCGCCTGCAGCTCCGGGCCGAGGGCGTGACGCTGCGCTCCGCGTCCAACGACGCAGAGGCGGTGATCATCGACGGCGAGTACGCGACCAACGAGATGATCACCATCCACGCGTCCAACGTGACCGTCGCCCACCTCACGATCACGCGCGCCGTGGATCACCCGGTGCACGTCTCTCCAATCGATGGCGACGTCACCGGCACGCTCCTCTATGGGCTGAGGATCATCGACGGCGGCGAGCAGTTCGTGAAGATCAACCCGAACGGAGAGCGCACGGCGTGGGTCGACGACGGCCGCGTCGAGTGCTCGCTCTTCCGGATGACCGAAGACGGCAGGCCGCACGTCGAGCGCGATCCCGGCGGATGCTACACGGGCGGCGTCGACGCGCACGGCGCCCGCGGCTGGGTCGTGCGCAACAACCGGTTCGAGGACATCTACTGCGCCGGCGAGGGCTTGGCCGAGCACGCGGTGCACTTCTGGAGCGCGTCCCGCGACACGGTGGTCGAGAACAACACCATCCTCGGGTGCGCGCGTGGCATCGGCTTCGGCCTGGTCGAGAGCGGCGCCACGCGCGACTATGCGGACGATCCCTACCCGGGCGTGGGCTACGTCGGACACTACGACGGGATCATCCGCAACAACGTGATCTTCGCCGACCACCCGTACTACGACACGGGCATCGAGCTGGCGCAGGCCCGCGGCGTCCGGGCGCACCACAACACCGTGTGGTCCACGGCGGCGGCGACCGGCTTCTTCAGCTCGATCGACTACCGTTTCGGCAACACCGTGGCCGAGATCCGGAACAACGTCACGCGCCGGATCACCGTCCGGAACGGCGCGTCCGGCACCGTCGATCACAACCTCGAGGGCGTGGGTGCGGGTCTCTTCGCCGACGCCGCCGGGCTCGACTTCCACCTCGCGCCGGGCGCCACCGACGCGATCGACCAGGGCGTCACCGTGGAGGGCGCCGGCGTCGACATGGACGCAGAGACGCACGACGCCGGCTCGGCGCCCGACATCGGCGCCGACGAGGTCACGCCGTAGGCAGGCAGACGCGGGCCGTGGCGGCCGGAGCGCCGCTCGCGCCCGCGAACCGCGCCGCGTCCTCGGGCACCGTGCCCGCCACCGTGGCGCACTCGGCGTTCTCGGGCCCGACCTTGCTCACGCAAAGGCCGGTCGGAGACGGCGCCGTCGGGTCGGCCGCGCAGAACGTGCCGGCGCGGCCCGCGAGATCGGGGCAGTAGCCCTCGCACTTCTGCGTGCAGAACCCGGCGGGGTGACAGTAGACGTCGCTCGCCCCGGCGTACCCGCCGCACTCGGCGTCCGAGCCGCACGCGTCGCCGACGAAGCCCACGCCGTCGCGCGGCCCGACCGACGCGCCGTAGACGACGCGCTCGCCGGGCGCGAAGAGGGCGATCTCGCTCCCCAGGTCGACCGGCCGACCGACCGCGTCGACCTCGACCTCCTGCTGGATCGTCACCGGGGTCGCCGGATGGTCCTTCACGAGGAAGAAGAGCTCCACGATGTCCTCGTGGTCCATGCGCACGCAGCCGTGCGACACGTATCCGCGCCGGAGCGGGTCGGTGATCGGGCCGTGCAGGCCGTACGTGTTGTAGCCCCGGCTGTTGCGAGCGGTGATCCGCAGGAAGGGGTAGCCCTCGAAGTACGCCGGCTCCCACCGCGTCGCCGTGTACCACCAGCCGTCGCTCGCGTCGGCGCTCGTCGTGAAGTGGCCGGTGGGGGTGATGCTCCGGCCGCTCCCGCCGAGCACCCCCACGCCCGCCGGGTAGACGCGGCTGAAGCCGGTCTCGCGGTCGAAGAGGTGCACCGTCAGCCCATCGAGCGAGACGATGACCTCCGGCGCGACGAGCTCCGGCAGGTCCGCCGGGACCCGGTACGGAGCCGGCCGGTCGAACTTGGCGCCCCAGTCCGCCGGTGCGTCGTCGCGCTCGTCGAAGGGCTCGCCGTCGGTCAGGCCCGCCTGGGGATCCGTCTCGTCCGCGGGCGCCGCCGGCATGGCGACGCACCCGGCGGCGAGGAGCAGCGCGATGCAGGCGAAGCGAGTGAGAGCACGCATGGTGCCGACCGCAAAGCAACATCGGCGCCACCCGCCTCACGCGCCGCGAATCGAGGTTTCTGGCCCTCGGGCGGCCACGAGACCAGCCGTCCATCGACCGCGCGCCGGCGGCTCCGGTCGCCACCCCCGTGATCGTCCACCCACGACGCGCTCGTGAGTTCGCACACTGGCATCCGGGCACGAGGAGGACGAGAGTGCTCGTTCTTCGACGATCCCGGAGGGGTGGATGATCGAGCTGAGGAGCTTCCTGCAGGGCCAGTGGAAGACCGGGGCAGGCCGCAAGGCGACCCTGGTGAACCCGACGAACGGCGAGCCCGTCGCCGAGACGTCCACCGAGGGCCTCGACCTCGTGGCGGCGCTCCGGCACGCCCGGGACGTCGGGGGCCCGGCGCTCGGTGCCATGACCTTCGCCGAGCGGGGCGAGGTGCTGAAGCGGATGAGCAAGGCGCTCCACGAGGTCCGCGACCAGCTCATCGAGGCCTCGATCCTGAACGGCGGGACCACCCGCTCCGACGCCAAGTTCGACATCGATGGGGCGACCGGGACGCTCGCGTACTACGCCGGTCTCGGCAAGAGGCTCGGTGACGTGCGGTACCTCGTCGAGGGCGAGGGCGAGCAGCTCACCCGCTCGCCGCGCTGGTGGGCGCGGCACGTCCGCGTTCCGCTGCGCGGCGTGGCGGTCCACGTGAACGCCTTCAACTTCCCGGCCTGGGGGCTCGCCGAGAAGGCCGCCGTCGCGCTGCTCGCCGGGATGCCCGTCGTGAGCAAGCCGGCCACCAGCACCGCGCTCCTCGCGTACCGCGTCATGGAGCGCCTGGTCGAGGCCGACGTCCTGCCGCCGGGCGCCCTGTCGCTCGTGTGCGGCAGCACGGGCGACATGCTCGAACACCTGGGCCGCGAGGACGTGCTCGCCTTCACGGGGTCGGGCAGCACGGGCACGCTCCTGCGCGGGCTGCGGAACGTCGTCGGCCGCTCGGTCCGGGTCAACGTCGAAGCGGACAGCCTGAACGCGGCGGTGCTGTGCGAGGACGTGGAGCCCGGCGACGAGGTCTTCCAGATGTTCGTCCGCGACACCGCCCGCGAGATCACGCAGAAGGCCGGGCAGAAGTGCACCGCGACGCGCCGCATCTTCGTGCCGCCGGCGCTGATCGACTCGGTGCAGCAGGCGCTGGTCGAGGAGCTCGCGCAGGTGAAGGTCGGCGATCCCTCCCTCGACGAGGTGCGGATGGGGCCGCTCGCGACGAGGCAGCAGCTCGAGGACGTGCAGGCCGGCATCCGGCGGCTGCTCGACGCCGGCTCGAGGCGGGTGACCGAGGACGAGCCGCGGCTCCACGGCGCGAGCCGAGACGGGGGCTTCTTCGTCATGCCGACGCTCCTGCGCGCGGACTCGCCGCGCGACGCGGTGGCCGTGCACGAACACGAGGTCTTCGGGCCGGTCGCGACGCTCATGCCGTACGGCACGGCGGAGGAGGCGGTCGATCTCGTGGCGCTCGGCGAGGGCGGCCTGGTCTCGTCGGTCTACGGCAGCGACGCCGACCGCCTCCGGACCATGGTCCTCGGGCTCGCCGCGCACAGCGGCCGCGTGCTCATCGGCAGCAAGAAGGTCGCCGACCAGGCCACGGCGCCGGGGATGGTCCTTCCGTCCTGCGTCCACGGTGGCCCCGGGCGGGCGGGCGGCGGCGAGGAGCTCGGCGGCGAGCGCGGTCTCGCCTTCTATACCCAGCGCACGGCCCTGCAGGGCGATCGCCCGCTCCTCGACAAAATCCTCGGCTGAGGCTACAGCGGCCTCTCCATGAGCAGCCAGACCGTGCAGGCGAAGGACGCCGCGCCCACCGCCGCCACCGAGGACCGGTTCCCGGCAGGCATCCCCTTCATCGTCGGCAACGAAGGCGCAGAGCGCTTCAGCTACTACGGGATGCGCGCCATCCTGTACGTGTACCTGGCCGCGCTGTACGTGCAGTTCGTCCCCGAGTCGCAGCTCGCGGAGGCGGTGACGGCGGCGGCCAACGCGCGCGCCACGGCCGTCGCGCATCTGTTCATGGCCGGCGTCTACGCCTTCCCGATGATCGGCGCGATCATGGCCGACCGCCTGCTCGGCAAGTACCCGGTCATCTTCTGGGTCTCGCTCGTCTACTGCGCCGGGCACGGCGTTCTCGCCGTCGCCGGGCGGTTCGGCGCCTGGGGCGACTACGGCGCGGCGGAGTGGGGGATGTACGGGGGCCTTCTGCTCATCGCGATGGGCTCGGGCGGCATCAAGCCGTGCGTGAGCGCGAACGTCGGCGACCAGTTCACCGAGAAGAACAGCCACCTCGTCACGAAGGTCTTCCAGATCTTCTACTTCATCATCAACTTCGGCTCGTTCTTCTCCACCCTCCTGACGCCGCTCCTCTTCTCCTGGTACGGCGCCGAGGTGGCGTTCGGCGTGCCCGGCATCTTCATGGCGATCGCGACCATGGTCTTCTGGCTCGGGCGCAACCGCTTCATCCACGCGCCGCCGAACCCCGGCGGCAAGCTCGGGCTGCTGGACTTCACCTCGTCGGTGCTCCTGTTCAGCCCGATCTTCGCGGTCATCGTGGCGGTCTTCGTCGTCGGAGGGCACTTCGAGGCCGACGGCGGCCAGAACCTCACCGGCGCGGAGTTCTACTTCGACTACGTCACACGCTACGTCGGCTTCCTCGCGACGCACTCCTGGCTCTACTTCGCCGTGGCCGCGGTGCTCTTCGCGGTCGGCCTCGGGGTCTTCTCGCTGCGCCAGTCGAAGGAGCAGGACAAGGGGTTCCTCGCGGTGCTCCTGTACGCTTTCCGGCACCGCAAGGAGCGGGCGAAGGGCGAGGGCTTCTTCGCGACGGCGAAGAGGCAGTTCGGCGAGGAGGCGGCCGAGGGGCCGCCGGCGGTGCTCCGCATCATGCTCGTGTTCTCGATGGTCAGCGTCTTCTGGGCGCTCTTCGACCAGCACGCGTCGACCTGGATCGAGCAGGCTCAGCAGATGGACCGGCACCTGACGGTCCCGAAGTACCTCGGGACGTTCGCCGTCGCGGCCACCGTCGTGCTCGCCCTCTATGGTGGGACGTGGCTGATGGCGTGGGTGTCGAACCGGAAGATCCCGGGCATGGTCACGACCGGTGTCCTCGGGCTCACGGTCGCCGCGGGGATCGCCGCCGTCGTCGGCGACGCGGTGACCGGCGCCACCGAGTCCATCGAGCTGAAGGCGGCGCAGATCTCGGCGCTCAATCCGCTGATGGTCATGATGATCATCCCGCTGCTCAACGTGGCGGTGTACCGGCCGCTCGAGAGGCGCGGGATCACCGTGCGCCCGCTGCAGAAGATGACAGTCGGGATGTTCCTCGCGGCCGTCGCGTTCGCGAGCGCGGCGCTCCTGCAGTCCCGAATGGAGGGGCAGGACGGCTCGGGGGAGCGCATCCACGTGCTGTGGCAGGTCATCCAGTACCTGCTGATGACGACGAGCGAGGTGCTCGTCTCGGTGACCGGCCTCGAGTTCGCCTACACGCAGGCGCCGCGCTCGATGAAGTCCACCATCATGGGGTTCTGGCTCCTGTGCGTGACCGGCGGGAACATCCTGGTCGCGTTCCTCGCCCCCACGCAGACCATCCTGACCCTGTCGCAGTTCTTCTGGGTCTTCACGGGCCTGATGGCGCTGGCGGCGCTCGTCTTCGCCATCCTCGCCAAGATGTACAAGGGCAAGACCTACCTGCAGACCGCGAAAGCCGAGTGAGGCTCGCCGCCGCTAACCCATGAACGGGTAGCGGTAGTCGGTCGGCGGGACGAAGGTCTCCTTGATCGACCGGGGGGAGCACCAGCGGGTGAGGTTCCACATGCTGCCCGCCTTGTCGTTGGTGCCGCTCGCGCGGCTTCCGCCGAAGGGCTGCTGCGAGACGACGGCGCCCGTGGGCTTGTCGTTGATGTAGAAGTTGCCGGCGGCGAACCGGAGGCGCTCCTGGGCCTCCATGGTGGCCGCGCGGTCGTTCGAGAAGACCGCGCCGGTCAGGCCGTAGGGCGAGGTGGTGGCCACCAGGTCCAGGGCCTCGGACCACTTGGCGTCGTCGTAGGCGTAGACCGCGACCACCGGGCCGAAGATCTCCTCCTGCATGAGCCGGTGCTTCGGGTCGTCGACCTCGACCAGGGTCGGCTGGATGAACCAGCCGGTGCTCCGGTCGCTCGTCGCTCCGTGCAGCACGTTCGCCGTGTCGCGGGCGAGGGCGAGGTAGCCGTCGATCTTGGTGAAGGCGCGCTCGTCGATGACCGCGCCCATGAAGCTCGAGAGGTCGCGGACGTCGCCGACCTTCATCTCCCGGAGCTCGGCGACGACCATGTCCCGAACCTCGGCCCAGCGCGACTTCGGGACGTACGCGCGAGACAGGGCCGAGCACTTCTGCCCCTGGTACTCGTAGCCGCCCCGGAGGATGGCGACCGCCGTCGCGCGCGCGTCGGCGCTCGGGTGCATGATCATGAAGTCCTTGCCGCCCGTCTCGCCAACGATGCGGGGGAAGGTGCGGTAGCGGTCGAGCCGCTCGGCGGCGCCCTTCCACAGCGTCTTGAAGGTCTTGGTGCTCCCGGTGAAGTGGATTCCGGCGAGGTGCTCCGAGTCGAGCGCCGCGTTGCCCTGGGTCGGCCCCTCGCCCGGGAGGAACGAGATCACCCCGTCGGGCAACCCCGCTTCCTTCAGGATCTGCAGCACGTGCCAGGCGCCGACGGCGGTCACGTTCGCCGGCTTCCAGAGCACGACGTTGCCCATGATCGCCGGCGCCGTCGGCAGGTTGGCAGCGATGGCGAGGAAGTTGAAGGGCGTGACGGCGAGGACGAAGCCCTCGAGGGGCCGGTAGTCCGACCGGTTCCAGGTGCCCTCGGGTGAGCGCGGCTGCTCGCTCAGGATGTGCTCGGCGAAATGGACGTTGAACCGGAAGAAGTCGATGAGCTCGCAGGCCGCGTCGATCTCCGCCTGGTGCGCCGTCTTGCCCTGGCCGAGCATGCACGCGGCGTTGATCCGTGCGCGGTACGGGCCGGCGATCAGGTCCGCCGCCCGCAGGAAGATGGATGCGCGGTCGGCGAAGGGCATGGCGGCCCAGGCCGGCGCCACCTTCATGGCGCCCTCGATCGCCCGGCCCACGTCCTCGGCTCGCGCCTGGTGGACCGTGCCGATCTTCTCCGCGTGCGCGTGGGGCATCGTCACGTCGAAGGTCTCGCCCGTGCGGACCTCCCGGCCGGCCGCGACCACCGGGATCTCGATCTTCTCCCCGGCGACCACGTCGAGCATCTTCGACAGCTCGTCGCGCTCCGCGCTGCCGGGCGCATAGGACTCGACGGGCTCGTTTTCGGGAACGGGAACGTGGAAGACGCCTGCGGTCATGCGGGCATCCTAGCGCCCGAGCCCGCGACCGGCCCCGATCCGGTGAGTTCGCTCACGAGCGTCGGCGCGCTCGCTCCGCTGCACCCTCGCCACCTGCTCCTCCGGTCCTGCCCCCGAGGATCAGCTCGTGGCGGGGTGCAGCGGCCACGCGAGCCCGCCGAACCGCGCGCGCAGGTCCGCGAGCCCCTTTCGCACGCTGCCGACCGAGGCGCGGTCGGCGGGGCTCCGGCGCAGGCAGTGACGGAGGATCTCGGCCAGCGGCGCCGTCCGGGGGTTCTTCTCGAGCTCGGTCACGCCCGGCGGCCGTCCGTCGTGGGCCACGTGCCCCGCGATGAGCGCCATCTCGGTCGGGGCCTCGAAGAGCGTGCGCCCCGTCAGCACCTCGAACGCCACACAGCCGAGCGCGTAGACGTCCGCCGACATCGGGGCGAAGCGCGTCGCGTCGCCGAGCCCGCCCCAGATCTCCGGCGCGCCGTACTCGCCCGTCGCGCAGCCCGGCCGGATGTGCCGGCCGGCGAGCCCGAAGTCCACGAGCACGGGCTCTCCCGGGAGCTTGGGGCCGGCGAGCCCGTCGGGATCGCGGAGGATGACGTTGGACGGCTTGAGGTCGAGGTGGCCGACACCGACGCCGTGCATGACGTCGAGACCCGACGCGATGCCGTCGAGCAGCTCGAAGGCACGCTCGAGCGTCATGTCGCCCATCTCGATCACGCGCTCGAGCGTCGGCCCCTCGACCAACTCCATGACGAGGATGGGCTTGGGGCGCGCGCCGGCGTCGAACGTGACCAGGCGCGCGAGGTTGGGGTGGCCGGGGACGGCGAGCAGGGCCCCGGCTTCCTGCCGGAACACGTCGAGGAACTCGTTCTCGGAGAGCGTGCGGGCCGCCGCGCCGTCGTACTCGGGCACCTTCAGGGCGAAGCGCTGCGCGTGCGGGTCGTGCCGCTCGTCCGAGCGCCGCGCCACGAACACCGACCCCACCGCGCCCGAGCCGAGCGTGCGCACGACGTAGAACCCGCCGAGCACGCGGCTCGGGGGAAGCCACGCCGGCAGAGGTGCCTCCTTCGGGGCAGCGGGCTTGAAGCTCGTCCGCGACATGCGCGGGGCGTCGGCGGGGAGGCGATGGATGCGGCGGAGCGCGAAGATCAGGGCCTCGGCGACGAGCCGCGGCATCTCCTCGCGGAGCGTGTCCGCGGCCGACTCGAGGGCGTCCTCGAGGGCGTCCCGCGAGCCGCGGAGCGCGCGCTCCACGCAGAAGTCGACCAGGCGGATGGACGCCCCCGCGGACGCCGCCTCGAGGTCGTCGCTCCCGCCGAGCCTGCGCCGCGCCCCGGCCACGAGCTGGGCGAGCGACTGCACCGCGGACTCGAGGGGCGCGAGCAGCGTGCCCTCGGTGCCCTCGGCGAGCTCGGCGAGGGACGAGACCGTCGCGACGCGCTCGAGCTCCTGCACGAGCCGGATGATGCAGGCGCGCAGGGCCTCGACGCGCGGCGAGCTGGCGACGGGCAGCTCGTGCGCGAGGCGTACGAGGCCGTCGAGGCAGGCGCGCTCGCCCTGACCGCTCTGCGGCGCGGTGAGGATGACGTGCTCGAGCGCGGCGTACGCGCGCACCGACGCCTCGATGTCCGGCACCATGGAGGCCTCGGCGAACGTCGTGAGATCGTGTCCGGCGTGGATGTGGCTGCCCGCGGCGATCAGCACGTCGCTCACCTCGCACAGCTCCTCCCGCACGAGCGCGTCACAGGCGCGCGAAGCGGCCGCGCACACGATCCGCCGGAGCGGCGAAGGCGCGTCGTCCCGCACCCGGCGGAGCAACAGCCTCGCCGTCTCGAGCCGCCGCTCGCGGAGATCGTCCTTGCGTTCTTCACCGTAGGTGCCCTCTGCGTCCACGAGGTGGAGCAGCGTGCGCATGCGCCGCAGCCGGTGCGTGAGGTGCGGCACGGCGCCCTCGGTCCGGACGGGCTCGCGCTCACGCGCGGTGATCCACTCTGTCAGCCGCTCGAACAGATCGCCGAGCGCCTCGGCGCTGGACGCGGCGCCGTCGGCGGCGCCGAGCATCAGCAGGTCCTGCAGGGTCGACTTCTCCAGGATCGCGAGGTCGAGCTCCCTCAGGGCGCGGAAGGCATGCCGGCGGCCGTTCCCGTCGCCGTCGTCCTCGCGGCAGAGCATCAGCGTACCGAGCGTCGCCTCGGCCTCTGCGAGGACCCGCCTCGCCTCGTCGTGCGCGTCGCGCGCGCTCCTCTCTGCAAAGGCGCGCAGCGCCTCGCCGATGCGCTCGGGCAGCGTGGTGGCGTCACGCTCGTCGTCCGGCGCGAGCTCGAAGTGGAGCGACTCCATCAGCGCCCGGCGGCCGTCGTCGCTCGTCCCGCCCACGTCGAGCATCTCGCGCAGCCGGGCGCGGGCGAGCTGCGATGCCCAGATCCCGAACCCGCTGCCGAGCCGCTCGCGGCGCAGGTCCACGAGCGCCTCGGTCGCGTCGAGGCCGCCCTTGTGGACGAGCGTCTCGAGGAGCTCCTCGACCGCCTCGGGCTCGGCCTCGGCGGCGCGCGGCATCCCCAGGATCATGGCGCCCGCGACGCCCTTGTCCTTGTCGACGATCTCCGAGGCGAGAAGCCTCCGAGCGCGCGCCATGGCGGAGTCGGGAGCGAGCGCGATGCTCGCGGCGAGCGAGGCGGCGGCGCGGCGCCACTCGGTAGGCGTGAGGTCGGGCCCGAGGTCGCGCGTCATCTCCTCTCGCAGATCGGCGACCGCATCCGAGAGGAGCCCGCGCGCGGACGCGACGTGCCGCCAGACGAGCGACTCGCGGTCGCCGAGGAGCCGCTTCCAGGCGGCCTGCACCGAGTCCACCTCGAACACGCGCACGCCGCTGTCGTCTCCCTGGCCGGCCCGCCGGGCGGCCTCGCGCGCGGCGCGTTCGAGCAGGCGAGCGGCGAGGCGTCGTTGGGGCAGCGACCCGGTGGACGGCAGGGTGAGCCACTCGCGCTCGACGTCCCGCCGCGAGATGAGCGCGAGCGCGAGCGCGTCGGCGCGAGCGCCGAAGCCGATGGGCAGGTCGAGGGCGAGCGCCACGCGGGCGCGGATCGAGTCACCGCTGAGCGCCTTTCGGGACGAGAGCGCGAGCTGCGTCGCCAGCGCCACGAAGGTGGCCGCGTCGCCCTCGTGCAGACGACGCAGGACGCGGCGGCCGAGCTCGCGCCGCTCGGCGCCGACGGGGAGCGCCGCGGCGAGCTCGTAGAGCGCGGCTGCGGCCGCGGGCGGCGACAGGAAGTCGAGGTCGTCGAGCAGCCTGCTCTCGAGCGCCACCCGGACGCTCTGTCGGAGGGAGACGGGGCTGAAGCCCTCGAGCGGCACCGGACGCTGGCTCGTCACCGCGCCGGCCAAGGTCGCCATGCTCTGCCGCCACACCGCCCGCCGCTCGTCGGAGTCCGACAGCCGTCCGAGTTGCACCAGCCCGCCCAGGTAGTCGCGAGGCCGCATGAGCCCGGCAAGAATACGGGCTCGGGGGTCGGGGGTCGAGGGTCGGGATCGGGAGTCAGCGGTCGCCGGCCAGCGGTCAGTCCGAGTCCGGGACCTCGATGCCTGCCATGCGGAGCAGGCGGAGCGCGTTCGATGTGCGCACGACGCCGGGGCGGAGGCGGTAGTCGAAGGTCATCTCGCCGTCGATGACCACGTCGGTGAAGTGCGCGTTGCCGACGCGATCGGGGTGCTCCTCCTCGAGCTCCGACAGCGCGATGTCGTGGGTCGCGACGAGGCCCGTCGCGTTGCGCTCGAGCAGGTGCATCAGGACCGAGCGCGCGCCCAGGTGGCGTGCGCAGGCGTTGGTGCCGCGGAGCAGCTCGTCGAGGAGGAAGAAGACGGGCGGGTCGCCGTCGGCGTCGGCGACCACGCGGCGGAGCTTGGTGAGCTCGGCGTGGAAGTAGCTCGCTCCCCGCTGGAGGGAGTCGTCCGCGCGCATGCTCGCCCGGAGGCGGCACGGAGGAACCCGCATTCGCGCCGCACAAACCGGGCCACCCGCGAGCGCGAGGGCCACGTTCGTGCCGACCGCGCGCAAGAGGGTGCTCTTGCCGGCCATGTTCGACCCGGTGACGATGAGCGCCGTGCCCGGGCCATGAAGGGCCACGTCGTTGGCGACGCGGATGGCGGGCTGGAGCAGCGGGTGCGCGAGCGCCTCGGCCTCGAACGGCTCGCCGACGGCCCCGACCTCCGGGTAGCTCGTCGTCGGGTCGCCGGCCCGGAGCGCGGCGAGGGAGGCCAGGGCCTCCATCTCGCCGAGCGCGTCGAAGACCGCTGCGACGCGTCGGCCCACGTCCCGGTTCCACGCCTCGAGCCGGTGTAGGACGTGGAGATCCCAGATCAGGAAGACGTTCGCGACGAGGTGGATCGGGAACTGCGTCCGCAGATCGGCGAAGCCCGCCCAGCGGTCCAGGCGGCGCATGTGCGCCGACGGCGGCACGTCGTCCAAGGCGAGGTGCTTCTGGATCGCGACGAGCCTCGGAGCGTCGAGCTTCGCGCGCTCGACGACGAGCAGCATGCGGTGAAACGCCTCGACGAACCCTCGCCGTGCTGCGACCAGCTCGAAGGCGCGATGCGCCGGTCCCGCGAACCCGTAGGCCACCAAGGCCGAGACGACGAGCACGCCCGTCCAGGCCCAGCGTGGTGCCCAGCCGAGCTCGCCGAGCACGAGCGCACCCATCAGCAGGACCGGCAGCACGTGGATCACGGGCACGAGCCAGCGGCGGCCTTCGAAGAAGGACGGGAGGCGCGTGAACTCGAGGAACGGGTCGGCGTCGAGCTTGCCGTCGCCGGCCGCGACCTGGGCCGAGGCCTCGAGCTCCTGTCGAAGCTCCACGTCCCTCGCGAGCTCCTCGACGGCCGCCTGGCGCGCGGCCACCTCGTCCGGCGTCGCGGCGTTCCCGAGCCAGGACGCGAGAGTGCGCTCGCCGCGGACGGTGTGAGTCACGTCGATGCGCTGGAAGAGCGAGCCCGGGCCGACGAGATCGATGTCGAGGGCGTAGTCGTGGTCGGCCGGGAGCAGGCCCGCGCCGTCGTGGCGGAGCGAGAGCCACTCTCCGGCGAGCCGCTTCACGTGGCGCTCGTGGACGTCACGCCGGATCTGGGCCAGGTCGCGGCGGGCGATCAGCCGGAGGTGAACGACCACGGCCACGACGAAGAGCGCGAGGAGGGCCGAGCCCCCGGCGACGAGCCCGGCGTCGGACTGCGTGATGCCGGCGACGCCGACGACCACGGCCCCGCCGAAGAGCCCGAGGCGGAGCAGCGACACGCGGTTGGCGCGCGAGTCGAGCTGCTCGACCTCCCGCTGGAAGGCCTCCATGCGCCGGCGGTGGTCGGCGTGGGCGTCGGGCGGCGGCTCGGTCATGTGGGGGCGAACCTTGGCCTGTTTTCGAGGGACCGCGCAAATCTCGGGGCGGCTTCCGTCGCTCGATGCCATGGGCGGCGAGGTGCTCCTGCTCCCAGGCGGTCGGCGCGGGAGGGCCGCCGGGAGCCTGCAGGGGGCCCCGCGAGCGGATGCCTCGGCTCGGCGGCCGGAACCTCGCGGGCACCGACGGCGGGCCCGGGTTCGGCCGTGGCGCCGCGGGCAGGGCGGGGTACGATGGCGGACCGTGCAGGACAAGAAGCAGGGGACGGTGATCTGGGTGCTGGTGGGCTGCCTCGGGCTCTTCTTCGTGCTCGTGTGCGGCGGGGCGGGGGCGTTCGTGTTCTTCGCGCGCGACAGCCAGCCCGTTGCGCCGGTTCCCGGTCCCGCTCCCGGCCCCGTCCCGGGGCCCGGCCCCATCGTCCCGGGGCCCGACGCGCCGCGAAGGGTCCTGGCCGTCGTCACGTCGGTGACCGGCGCGGCGCCCGTGGCCGTGGGCACGGCCTGCGAGTTCCCCGTCGAGCGGCGCGACCGCGGCGACGGCACCTTCTGGTGCAACGCGCAGGTCTACTGCGGCGGGCAGCTCCTGTACGGCGGCCCCACGGCGGGCTTCTTCGACTGCACGCTCTACGAGCAGCCCCAGCGCCACGTCGTCGGCGGCGAGCACAACACCACGTCGATGGACAGCGACGCCGCGATGTACCTCGACACCCTGCAAGGGACCTTGACCGTGACCGACGACGCCGCCGGCCGGTACGGCGCGTACTCGCTGTCGGCGCGCGTGCAGTCGGTGCAGTGAGGAGGCGGTGACCGCCGTGGTGCAAGCTCAAGACGCGCCGGCCGTGCGTGACCGGCCGCGGCGGTCGGCGAACGCGCGGGCGTAGCGGCGGCCGTCGTCGAGCGTGAACCGGCGCTCGTAGAGGGCCGACAGATCGTAGATCCCCCAGTCGCGGCAGCCGACGGAGCAAGAGGGCCCGGCGTCCGCGTTGCGCGCGAAGGGCTCGCTCGCGAGGATCGAACGCACGCCCCGCTCTCGGACGTTGCCGATGGTGGTGCTGCTCGTGCAGGCGACGACGTCGCCGTTCGGCTGCACGGGCCCGAGGACCTGCGCGGGGTAGTGGCAGGGGTAGGTCGGCCGGTCGTCGATCGGCCGCGGGCGTCAAGCCGCCGCGCAGCGCGGGGGACGGGGTACTAGCCGCCGTAGCGGGCGACGATTTCGCGGGCGCGCTCGACGAAGCCGTCGCGGTGGTGGCGGTCGAATTCCTGCCAGGTGCACAGGGTGCGCGTGTCCTTCACGCGGTCGACGAAGAGGGTGCCGTCGAGGTGGTCGTGCTCGTGCTGGAAGGTCCCAGCCGACAAGCCGCGGACGACGCGGTCGATCGGGCCCCCGTGACGGTCCCAGGCGCGGACGCGGATCTCGGCGTGGCGGAGGACGACGCCGCGCAGGTCGGGCACGCTGAGGCAGCCCTCGAAGCTCTCGAATGTCTCGTCGGAGAGGGGCTCGAGGACGGGGTTCACGAGGACCGTGAGCGGGATCGTCGGCTTGTACGGATAGCGCGGGTTGTCGCCGACCTCGACGGCGTAGACCCGGATCGGCTCGAAGACCTGGTTGGCCGCGAGGCCGGCCCCGTTGGCGTCGCGCATGGTCTCGACCAGGTCGTCGATGAACCGCTGGACCTCGGGGCTCAGGAGCTCCTCGCGCGTCAGCTCTCGAGCGCGCTCGCGCAGGACGGGGTGACCGATCTGCGCGATCTTCCGGATCGTCAAAGATCCCTCTGCACGTTCGCGTAGCTGCCGACCGAGCGCTCGACGTCGTCCGGGTCCTTCGGGATGTCCGCCGTGAGCACCTCGGCGCCGCTCTCCGTCACCAGGACGTCGTCCTCGATCCGGATGCCGCGGACGTCGTGGAACCGAGCGAGCCGTGCGCGGTCGAGCCGGTCGCCGGCGAGCTGGACGAGCCGCGGCTCGCCGAGGATGGCCGGCACGCGGTAGATGCCGGGCTCGATCGTCACCGCCATGCCGGGGACGAGGTCGCGGTCGAGGCGCAGGTTCGCGAGGCCGAACTGGGTCGAGCGCTCGCGGCCCGGCGCGTAGCCGGCGCGGTCGCCGAGGTCCTCCATGTCGTGCACGTCGAGGCCGAGCAGGTGACCGACGCCGTGCGGGAACAGGAGCGCGTGCACGCCGTCGGCGACGAGCTCCTCGACGTCGCCACGCAGGACGCCGAGGTCGACGAGGCCGCGCGTCAGCTCGCGCGCGGCGGTGAGGTGCACGTCGAGGTACCGCACGCCGGGCCGCACCGCTTGGATCGCCTCGCGCTGGGCGGCGAGCACGACCTGGTACATCTCGCGCTGGGTCGGGCTGAGCTTGCCGTTCACGGGCCAGGTGCGGGTCACGTCGCCGGCCCAGCCGTCCGCCGTCTCCGCGCCCACGTCGGCGAGCACCAGGTCGCCGTCCTGCAGCACGTGATGGTGCGCCTCGTTGTGCAGCACCTCGCCGTGGACGGTCACGATCGAGCCGTAGGCAGTGGTCATGTTGCGCTTCAGGAGCTCGGCCTCCATGTGCGCGCGCAACTCCGCCTCGAGGATCCCCGGCCGCGTCGCCGCCATGCCCGCGTGGTGCGCCGCGGTCGTGGCCTCGGCGGCGCGCCGCAGCCCGTCCTGGGCCTTCTCGTCGTGTACCAGCCGGAGCGCGATGATCGCATCGGCGAGCCGGGCGTCCAGGTCGTCGAGCCGCCCCGGCTGGACCTCGCGTCCGAGGAGCGCCGTCTGGAGCGACCGGCTCGCGGCGTCGGGCGCCGGCAGCGTCGCGACCACGCGCCCGCCGATCGCGTCTCCGAGCCGCTCGAGCGGCATCACCTCGCAGCCCGTCCACTCGGCGATCTGCCGCAAGCCCGGCATGGGGCCGTGCCAGAGCGCTTCGTCGGGCGCGGGCGCCGAGAGGAACAGCGTGCACCGATCCCCGTCGAGCAGCGCCATGGCGTCGGCGATCGGGAGCCCGACGAGGTAGAGGAAGTGGCTCGCGGCGCGGAACGGATAGGTCGCGGCGGGGTAGTTGCGCGACACGCGGCCACCGGCCGGTACGAGCGCCGCGAGGTCGCCGAGGCCCTCGGCGAGCCGGATGCGGCGCGCGCGCTGCGCTTCGGGTCGGAAGTGGGTGAGGTCCATGGCGTCCCACCGGGGTTCTACCGCACGTCGTGCTCCGGCGCATGGGATGCTCCCGGCTCGGGCAGCGCCGAGCGGCGGAATTGCGGGGGATTCGCCGTGGCACGTCGGTTGCTGACCGGGTGGGCATGCTCTGCCGCCGCCCGGGTTGCGCCGCATTCGAGCCGTTCGGTGTTCGAGGTGCGGCCCTGCTCGCGCTCGCGCTCGCGGCCGGCTGCGATGGGCGGCTCGGCGGCGAGCCCGTTCCGGGCGAGAAGGGCCCGGGGGGCGGCGACGGGCCGACCGTGCGTCTCGTCGACGGCGGCGGAGGCGGCGGTGACCTCGGCGGCGGAGCGGGCGGTGAGGACGGCGCGGACG
>JBDIVX010000007.1:0-88828 GCA_039794305.1 Candidatus Neutrinellum sp. | reverse complement strand
CGAGCACGGTGTGCCGGGCGTCGACCGACCTGTGCGACGCGGCCGAGACGTGCACGGGCTCCGGCGCCGCGTGCCCCGCCGACGCCCTCGAGCCGTCCGGCACCGTGTGCCGCCCGGCGGCCGGGGGCTGCGACATCGACGACACCTGCACCGGCTCGAGCCCGTCGTGTCCGGCCGACACGCTCGTCTCCGGAGGGACGATCTGCCGCCCGGCCGCCGACGTGTGCGACGTCGACGAGGCGTGCACCGGCTCGAGCGCGCTGTGCCCGTCGAACACCTTCCGGCCGTCGTCGACGCTGTGCCGGCCCGCCGCCGACGTGTGCGACGTGGACGACTACTGCACGGGGTCGAGCGCGCCGTGCCCGCAGGGCTACCGCCCCTCCGGCTTCTTGTGCCGCCCCGGGTTGGACGTGTGCGACGCGGTCGAAAATTGCACCGGCGCGGGCCCTTCGTGCCCTGCCGACGGCTACCGGCCGGCCGGGACCGTCTGCCGCGCCTCGACCGGCCCGTGCGATGCCACCGAGACGTGCACCGGGTCGAGCATCAACTGCCCGGCGGACGTCTGCCAGGACGACGGCGCAGGCTCGGCCTGCGGCAGCGCGACCGGCATCGGCACCGACAACGGGTCGTACTCGGGGTGCGCCCTCGCCGGCCAGACCGACTGGCTGGTGGTGAGCTTCCCCTCGGGGAGCCGTCCCGGCGCGGGAACGCCGAGCATCGGCGCCTCGGGCAGCGTGACGATGTCGTTCGCCGAAAACGGCTGTGGCGGCCCCTCGTGTGGGGGCACGTCCTGGTCCTTCCGGGACGACCAGTCCCTGGCGGGCCCGAACCAGTGGTCCCTCCACACCACCGCCTGGTCCAACACGGTCTACGTGGGTGTCTCCCACACATCGACCCCGGCGAGCTGTAGTGACGCGGAGTACACCGTCTCCTTCTCCCGCTGACGCAGGAGTGGGAACACCGCGAAAAGATCGGCATACTATCCGGGAACGGTCGGCCTCATGGCACGCTGCTCTCGCTTCGCATCCACGTTCCTGCTCGCCAGCCTCCTGCTCGTGCCCGGGCGCGCGCTCGCACACCCGGTGCTCGACGAGGCCCAGGAGCGGTTCCAGCAAGCGGACTTCGAGGGGGCCCTCGAGCTGTTCGCCCAGGCCGAGGCCGGGGACGACCTCTCCCGCGACGACCTCGTGCAGCTCTACCTCCGCCGCGCGCTGGTGCACCACGCCATGGGGAACGACGAGGACCTGCAGCTCGATCTCATCCGGCTCGCGACGCTCGACCCGGAGATGGAGCTCGGGCGGCAGGTCCCGCCGAACCTGCGGCAGGCCTTCGAGCGGGCGGCGGCGGACGTGAGGGCGCCGGTCTCGGTGCAGGTCGACGCCACGCCGGTCTCGGACGCCGTCCGGCTCTCGGCGCGCGTGCAGGACGACCGCGCGGCGCTCGTGCGCGAGGTGCGTCTTTCGGCGCGAGGCGACGGGGACTGGCAGTCCGCGGTCAACGACGAGCTCGTGCTGACAGCCGGGAGCGACGGGCGGCTGCTCTACTGGGCGGAGGCCGTGGGCCCCGGCGGCGCGGTCGTCGCCTCGGCCGGAAGCCGCGACGAGCCACGGGTGCTCGAGCCCGACGCGCGGGAGACGGCGGGCGGGGGCGAGCCCGGGGAGCCCGAGCCCGACGGGGGCGGCGTTCCGTGGTGGCCCTTCGTGGTCGGCGGTGTGGTCGCGGCGGCGGGCGCGGTGGCCTTGATCTTCCTGCTATCGGGCACCAACGACCAGACGTTCGTGGGACCCCCGCAGCTCATGGAGCCGATGTGACGTGAGGGAGGGCTCGAGAGTGACGGCCGACACGGCGGACGAGCCCGAGAAGCTGGGGCGCTACCAGCTCCTGCACAAGCTCGCGCACGGGGGGATGGCCACCGTGTACCTCGCGACCTTCTCGGGCCCGGGCGGCTTCAAGAAGGCGGTCGCGCTCAAGCGCATCCACCGGCACCTCGCCGACGAGAAGTCGTTCGTGGACATGTTCCTCGACGAGGCCCGGATCGCCTCGCGGATCCATCACGCCAACGTCTGCGCGGTCAACGACTTCGGCGAGTCGGACGGCACGTACTACATCGCGATGGAGTACCTGCTCGGCGAGCCCCTTTCCCGGATCCTGCGCGCGCTGGTCCGGAACGAACGGGTCCTGTCCGATCCGCGCCACCCGCTCGTCGCGTGCCGGATCATCGCCGACGCCTGCGAGGGGCTGCACGCAGCGCACGAGCTGCGCGGCCGCGACGGCCAGCTCCTCGGGGTCGTCCACCGGGACATCTCCCCCCAGAACCTGTTCGTGACGTTCGACGGCAACGTGAAGGTGGTGGACTTCGGCATCGCGCGCGCCGAGGACCGCTTGCACCACACGCAGGGCGGACAGATCAAGGGCAAGTTCTCGTACATGTCGCCGGAGCAGGCGACCGGCAAGCCCGTCGACCGCAGGGCGGACGTGTGGTCGCTCGGCGTCGTGCTGTGGGAGATCATCGCCACGCGGCGCCTGTTCCACGGCGACGGGGCCATGGCCACCCTGCAGACCGTCATCGGTGGTGAGATCCCGCCGCCGTCGTCGGTACGGGAGGACATCGACGTCCCGGCGGAGATCGACGCCGTGGTGCTGCGCGCTCTCGCGCGCGATCCGGAGGAGCGCTACGCGACCGCCCGCGATCTCGGCCGCGACCTCGTGCAGGCCATGGCCCGCAGCGGGACGGTGGTCACGGCGCCGGACCTCTCGGACTGGATGAACCGGCTGTTCCCCGAAGGCAGGCACCGCGCGTACGAGCTCATGGAGGCGATCGAGCGGAGCGATCCGATCGACACGGTGGTGAGCCCGACCCCGATATCGGGCCCGGATCAGTCGGCGGTGCGCGCGCGCGAGCGCCGCGGCGACGGCGGGCCGGTGAGGCCCGCGCCGGTCGCGGCGCTGCACGACGAGTCCGCGGCCACGATGCAGACGCCGGCTCCGACCTTCCCCGGGGCCGAGGCGCCGCGGGGACGGTCGATGGGCCTGTGGGGAGCGGTCGCGGGCGTGGTCTTGGCGCTCGCCGTCGGCGGCGGCTGGCTGCTCGGCAGGCCCGGCGAGCCGGCGGGTGCGCGCGACGAGGCGTCGAGCCCGCCCGCCGCCGTGACGTCCGAGGACCCGCCGGGCGACGAGGGGCAGGCGGTGGCAGCCGGCGAGGAAGCGGCAGAGGCCGAGACGGCCGGCGAGGAAGAGGCCGGCGAGGCAGGAGCCGAGACCGCCGAGGCGGCCGGCGAGGCAGAGGCAGAGACGGCCGGTGAGGCAGAGGCCGGCGAGGCCCAGCGGGCGCGCCGGGAGTCGCGCACGAGACGCGCGCGCCGGCGGCGGGCGGCGGCCGAGACGCCGAGCGAGGCGCCGCCGCCGTCCGAGGAGCGGCCCCAGGCCACGACGGGCACCGTCGCCATCTTCACGCCCGGCGGCTGGGCCAACGTGCACGGACGCGGCGGCCGCCTGCTCGGCCAGACACCGCTCCGGATCACGCTTCCGTCCGGGTCGCACGACCTCGAGCTGCGCCCGTTCGGACAGCCGCCCGGGCGGCGGGTGCGGGTCGAGGTGACGGGCGGCGAGACGGCGCGCGTCGTCCAGCCGCTGAGCGAGTAGCGGCGGGGCCGTGGACGCCCACCCCCCGAGCTACTGGCGGACGACGCTCGAGCCTCGATCCCCCACGCGGCTCCGCGGAGACGTGACGGTCGACGTGGCCGTCGTCGGAGGCGGCTTCACCGGGCTCGCCACCGCCCTCGAGCTGCGCAAGAGCCGTCCCGACCTCGAGGTGGCGGTGCTCGAAGCGCACACGATCGGCTACGGCGCGAGCGGGCGCAACGGGGGCTTCGCGATGACGCTCTTCGGTCTGACGCTCGAGACGACCGCCTGGCGGTTCGGCCGCACCCGCGCAGCCGAGGCCCTGCGTCACACGCGCCGGTCGGTCCGCAACGTCGTCGACGTGGTCCGTGAAGAGGGCATCGACTGCGACCTCGAGGAGACCGGCATGCTCGTCGTCGCCAACTGCGACGCGCAGATGCGACGGCTCGAGCACGAGACGCGCCTCGCCGAGTCGATCGGCGCGGGCGGCTTCGAGCTGTGGGATCGGGACCGCCTCTCGGAGGAGATCCGCTCTCCGCTGTACCGCGGGGCGCGCTACGACCCGTGGTGCGCGCTGTTGAACCCGTGGAAGCTCTCGCACGGGCTGCGCGACGCCGCCGAGCGCCACGGAGCTCGCGTGTACGAGCTGTCGCCGGTGCGCGCCGCGCGCGAGGTGAGGGGCGGGATCGAGCTCGAGACCGACGCCGGCACGGTGCGCGCGGGCAAGGTCGTGCTCGCGACGAACGCCTACTCGAGCTGGCACCGGGGGCTTCACCGCAGGTCGGCGCCGGTCTTCACGTACATCGTGACCACCGAGCCGCTCGAGCCGGACCGCATGGCCGCGATCGGGTGGCGCGGCCGGCACGGCGTCGAGGACGCGCGCAACCTCGTTCACTACTACCGGCTCACGGCCGACGGAAGGCTCCTCATGGGCGGCGGCGACGTGCGCTACCGCCTCGGCGGGCGCGCGGACGATCCGGCCTTCTTCGAGGACAGCGGCCTGCGGGCCGAGCTGCAGCGCTTCGTGTCGAAGGCCTTCCCGTCGCTCGAGGGTGTGCGCTTCAGCCACCACTGGGGCGGGCCGGTCTCGGTGCCGCTCGACATGGCCCCGGCGGTCGGCACGCTCGGCCGCGACGGCCGGCTCTTCTACGCGCTCGGCTGCGTCGGCCACGGGGTGTCGCTCAGCGTCATGCACGGCAAGATCCTGCGCGACCTGGTCCTCGGCGAGGACACGGAGCTGTCGCGGCTGTTCTTCGTGAACCGCCGCGTCCCGTGGTGGCCCGACGAGCCGTTCCGGTACCCGCTCGCCCAGACGATCCGCGAAGCGCTGCGCCTGCAGGACTGGGTCCAGGAGCGCTGACCCGGCCCGGCCATTGCACGTGCCTGGGCCATGCACGAGCACCCGGAGAGGCGGGAGCTCATCTCCTACGCGGTGCTCGACGTGGTGTACGACACCGCCCTGGTGGGCCTCGCCGTCGCGGCCGAGCGCGAGGGGCGCCTGTCCGAGCGCCCGGCCGCGGCGGACATCGTCCTGCTCGGGCTCGCGGTCCACGAGGTGAGCCGCCTCGTCGTGACGGAACGCGTCACCGCGCCGCTCCGGGCCCCGTTCGTGGAGCGGCAGGGACACGGCGAGACCCCGGCCGGCAAGGGCCTCCGCCACGCGATCGGCGAGCTCGTGACCTGCCCCTACTGCACCGGCCCGTGGGTCGGCCTCGCGCTCGCGGCGGGTTTCGTCTGGGCGCCCCGTCCGGTGCGGTTCGTCTCGGGCCTGTTCGCGGCGCTGGCCATCTCGGACTTCCTGCACGGAGCGCGGGCCGTGCTCCGCCGCGCGGGCAAGAGGACTCACCCGTGCCGCGAGGTCCATTGACGTACGACCGCCCCCCGCGAGATGGTCCCGCTCGGAGGGACGCGAAGATGGGGCTCCTCGACGATCGGGTGGCGGTGGTGACGGGCGCGGGGCGCGGGATCGGCCGCGCCGTGGCGGAGCTGTTCGTGCAGGAGGGGGCGCGCGTCGTGGTCAACGACGTGGACGCCGAGCCCGCCGGCGAGGCCGTGCGGGCGTGCGAGGCGATCCGCGAGGGCAGCGCGGTCGCCTCGGTCGGGAGCGTCGCCGACCCGGCGTACACGGACGCCCTCATGCGGACGGCGGTCGAGCGCTTCGGCCAGCTCGACGTCCTCGTGAACAACGCCGGGGTGACCCGCGACCGGATGGCCCACCGCATGAGCGACGAGGAGTGGCGGCTCGTGCTCGACGTGAACCTGACCGGGACGTTCAACTGCATCCGGTCTGCGGCGCCGCACATGCGCGAGGTGGCGCGCCGGGAGATCGAGGAGACCGGTGACGTGTCGCGGGTGCGGAAGGTCGTGAACTTCTTCTCGACCGCCGCGATCCGCGGCAACCCCGGACAGGCCAACTACACCGCCGCCAAGATGGGCAACGTGGGGCTGACCCGCACCATCGCCCAGGAGTGGGGCCGCTTCCGGATCTGCGTCAACGCCGTCGCGCCCGGCTTCACCGAGACGCGCCTCACCGCGCCCAAGGGGAAGGGCGACGCGCTCGGCGTGCCCCAGGAGATGCGCGATGCGGCGCTCACCCGCATCCCCTTCGCTCGGTTCGGCACCCCGGAGGACGTCGCCGGCGTGGTACTGTTCTTCGCCTCGCCGCTGAGCGACTACGTGACGGGCCAGGAGATCAACGTCTCTGGCGGCCTTCAGATCCCCTGACGGAGGGCAACGCGATGCGACATCGGGCCATGATCCGGTTCTCGGTTCTTCTTCTGTGTGTTTCGGCCGTGGGCTGCGGCGAGGACGAGGAGGCGAGCTCGCCTCCGGGCGTCCAGGTCAGCGCGCCCGGCGCGCAGGTCGGCGTCGGCCCGGAGGGCGTGCAGGTCCAGGCCGAGGGCGCGAACGTCGGCGTGACGCCCGAGGGCGTGCAGGTCCAGGCCGAGGGCGCGAACGTGCAGATCGAGGGACAGGGGATCCGCGTCGGGACGCCGGGAGCGAACGTGCAGCTCGGACCGGACGGCATCCGCGTAGGGGCCGGCGGCGCGGGTGCCGAGGCCGCTCCCGCCGAGGCAGGTGGGGCGGTCCGCCCCTGTCCGCGCGGCGGCTGCGACCACCAGTGCGGCGGATCGGAGTCGTGCACGTTCACCTGCTCGGGCGGGCGGTGCAACGTCGGCTGCGGTGGCTCGTCGACCTGCAACGCGTCGTGCTCGGGCGGCGGCTGCCAGCTGAGCTGCGGAGACGACGCGCAGTGCACCTTCACGTGCTCGGGCGGCGGCTGCAACTTCCGCTGCGCGGGCGAGTGCGCCACCACGTGCTCCGGACAGGGCTGCACGCGCACCTGAGGCCCGTCGGGTGAGGGTCGACGGCGCGACACCGACGGGCGTCGTGTGGTGGGTGCTACGCACCGAACGGTGTGGCGCCCTCGCCGGGCGGCGTCCCGTCACGCGTAGACGATCACGTCGTCGACGGGTCTCCGGGACGCGGCCGTCACCCGCGTCGTGGGGAAGCCCAGGCGCAGGAGGAGCTGCGGGCTGCCTGGACGATCGGCGAGCGCCGCGACGCGCGGGCGGAGCGTCTCCACCTGGATGGGCTGGTTCGCGTACCCCGCCTGGAGCCCCCTCGTGCACGCGGTGAGCAGGACGCGCGACAGCGCCTGTCCGGCCCGCACCCAGTCGTCGGCCGCGTCGGAAGGGCGAGTTTCGACCGAGAGCGGTCCGTCTTCCGGACAGGACTCGCGCGAAGGGCGCCTTTCGACCCCGTCCGGTCCGTCTTCCGGAGGGTTCCCGCGCCACACACGCGCGCGTCGCACGCAGGGCCTGATCCTCCTCCGCCCCGCCCGATGACACCGCGCCCTCGCCCGGTGCACCATGACGGAGTGCGGTGCTTCCTTCTCCTCGCGGTGCTCGTGGGCGGCTGTAGCTGCGGCGACGGCGACACGCCGAGTGGCCCCGACGACGCCGGCGCGGGCGACGCCGAGGTGATCGACGGGGGCTTCGACGCGGGCTTCGATGGCGGCGCGGACGCGGGCCTCGACGCGGGCGCATCGGACGCCGGCACGCCCGACGCCGGCCCCCCGGATGCCGGCACGCCCGACGCCGGCTCCGTCTCCGACTGCGCCGACCAGCCCGACTTCACCCGCTGCACGCTGGTCACCGACCCCGACCGCAGCTACGACATCTGCATCGACGGCGCCTGCGTCTCGCCCGGCTGCGGCACCTCCGACTGCAACGCCCCCGGCCCGCACTTCCCGCTCGCCGACACCGGCCAGCGCACCTGCTACGGCACGACGGCCACGATCGCGTGCACCTCCTGCGGCAGCCTGTGCGGCCAGGACGCCCTGCACGGCTGGGACGTCACGAACGCGCGCGACGCGCGCTTCGAGCGAACCGCCGGCGCCGAGCCCCTCGTGCGCGATCGGGTGACCGGCCTGGTCTGGCAGGGCTGCCCCGTCGGCCTCGAGGGCGCCGACTGCAGCACCGGCACGCTCACCGAGCTCTCGTGGCCCGACGCCCTCGCCCACTGCGACGTCCTCGACTGGGGCGGCCACACCGACTGGCGCCTGCCGGACGAATACGAGCTGCACTCGACCCTCGACTACGGGCTCGACGCGGCGCTCGACCTCGACGCCTTCCCCGCCACGGCCGACCGGTGGATGGTCAGCTCGAGCACCTGGGCCGGCAACCCGGACGGCGCCTGGTGCGTCCGGTGGGACGCGAGCGGCCTGTGGGGCGTGGTCGTCCCGAAGACGACGACGGGCCAGGTCCGCTGCGTGCGCGACGGCACGCCCCCCTCGCTCGAGCCTGCGCGCTACGTCCGCGACACCGGCGTCACGGGTGCGCCGGTCGTCACCGACACGGTGGCCGATCTCGTGTGGCAGGGCTGCGAGGCGGGCCTGTCGGGCGACGACTGCGCCACCGGAACGCTCGACGTCATGACCTGGAGCGACGCCCTCGCCTACTGTGACACCCTCGACTGGGGCGGCCACACCGACTGGCGCCTTCCCGACGTCAAGCAGCTCCGCAGCATCTCGGACAACCGGGTCATGTCGCCCGGCGTCGACACCGACGCCTTCCCCAATACCAACAACCTGCCCGCCTGGACCTCCACCACCAACCGCGCCGACCCGACCACCGCCTGGAGCATCACCATCGGCTCCGGCGGCGGCATCCAGGACGCGGCCAAGACCGCCACACTGGCCGTCCGCTGCCTCCGCGAAGGCTGATCGGCGCGCCCTTCGCGCCATGCGCCAAGAGCGCGAGCCCGAGAACGTGTCGGTCGTCGGCTCGACACCGTGGGATTGATGTGGCTCAATCCCCGAATGGAGCCCCGACTCCCAGATCGATGGGGCGGGACTAGGGAGGAGGCCATGCAGTTCGACAAGCTCCCGGTGAATCACCGGGCCATGGAGATCAACCGGCGCGTCGAGAAGGTCGCGAACCGGGTGGTCCGCGACTGGGACCGCACCCTCGGCGCCATCCGCCTCGGCGGGCGCAAGGCCAACTACGACGACGCGCGCTACGAGTTCCTCGGCGGGCCCGCCGAAGGGCTCCGCAAGAAGCACTACGACAAGAGCCTGCGGATGCTGTGGAAGGCCGAGCCGAACGCGCCCTTCCTCGACTTTCGCGACGCGAGCCGCGAGGAGCGGCAGCTCATGGACCTGGCGCTGCAGAACCTCGGCGAGGACGAGCGGCGAGAGCGCAAGCGGCTGACGATGCCGGAGTACCGCGCGATGCTCGACCGCGAGTACACCCCGCGCGAGAAGCAGGCCATCGTGAACATCCTGGCGGCGATCGGCCACGGGGAGGCCTACGCCTGGCTCGTGAGCGCGGAGCTGCTCGGTGAGGTGAAGAGCACCGGCGCGCGGGCCGCCCTCACCATGCAGGTGCTCGAGGAGGCCAAGCACTTCGTGGTCCTGCGGGAGCTCCTGCAGGCCTTCGGCGCGCCCATCCCCCGGCAGTCGGCGTGGGAGTACCTGCTGCTCGAGCAGGTCTACAAGGCGAAGGGCGCCGAGAAGCTGTTCGGGATGAACGTGCTCGTCGAGGGGATCGCCCTCGGCCTCTTCGGTCTGATGGGCGAGATGCCGGGGCTCGAGCTGCTCCGGCTGTTCCACCTCGACGAGTCGCGCCACACCGGCCTGCCCGTCAACTACCTCTCCGAATTCCCGCTGACGGCGTGGGAGCGGAGGAACCCGCTGGCGCGCCTGCGGCGGCTGCGGATCGTGCTGCCGACCCTGGCGCTCATCCCGCTGCTCGAAGAGGACATGGCCGAGCTCGGCATCGACGCCTTCGAGTTCGGCGGGTCGGTCATCCGCAAGATCTCGGTCCTCGCCGAGCGGGCCGGCTTCGAGATGCTCCCCCGCGACGAGCTGCTCCGCCGGCTGGACGGGCTCTTCAACCTGTACTGCCAGAAGACGCGCCCCGGCTGGACCGGCCGCCGCTTCGTCGACGCCGAGACGACGCGCGGCCGCGAGCAGCTCGAGGTCGAGCGGGACGTCTTCGGCGCCGAGGCGCAGGCGCCCGCGGCGAGCTGAAGGGAGTCGAGCGACCGGGCCACCGGCCCACGACGTCGGACCGGGAGGCTCGGTTGACTCGGGACGCCCGGCGGGCGCCTACTCGAAGGATGCCGAAGACGCCCACCGTGGCCCTCGTCGGCCGTCGCCTTCCGCACAACGAGAACCTCGGGCTCGCGTACCTCGCGGCCGCGCTGCGGGAGGCGGGGATCGGCGTCCGCCGCCTCTACGTGCACGACGAGCCGGGGCTCCGACACGCCATCGAGGCGCTCGGCACCGAGCCGCCCGACGTGCTCGGGCTGTCCTTGTCGGACGGCGGTTCGGCCCTGTGGCCGCTCGCGCTCGGCGAGGCGCTCGAGCGGCGCGGCGTCCGGCCCGCGCACGTGACGGCGGGCGGACAGTTCGGCACGCTCGCGCGCGAGTGGCTGCTCGACCGGCACCGCTGGCTCGACAGCGTGGTGCGCTTCGCGGGCGAGGTGCCGCTCGTGGAGATCGTCCGGCGCGTGGCGGACGGAAGGGACGTCGCCGGAGTCCCCGGCGTCACGACGCGTCGAGGCGACGGGCCGCCGGCGCCCGTGCTCGACGACACGCCGATGCGCCTGTTCCCCGATCGCGACGACCTGCCCGAGGTGCTCGGCCTGCCGGCCTGCCACATCGCCGCCTCGCGCGGGTGCGAGGGGCGCTGCCACTACTGCGGCCCGGCCGCGCTCCACACGCTCGAGCGGGCCGAAGGGCGGGCGACGGGCGCCTCGCTCGCCGTCCTGAACGACTGCGGCGTCGGCGGGCTCAAGAGCCGCGCGATCGATCGGGTGTGCGACGAGATGGCGGCGCTCTGGCACGGGCGGGGCGTGCGCTACTTCTACTTCGTGGACGAGCACCTGCTCCCGTACCGCGAGCCGGAGGCGCTCTCCATGCTGGCCGAGTGGAAGGCAGGGCTCGCGCGACGCGAGGTCGGACCGCTCGGCATCGGCGCGATGCTGCGCGCCGACCGGATCACCCCTCGGGTCGCCGATGCCTTCCGAGACGTCGGGCTCGTCCGGTGCTTCGTGGGTCTCGAGATCGCGAGCAAGGAGGAAGGCCGGCGGTTCGGCCGGCCGCCCCCGAGCGATCGCGACCTCGCCTTGATCGGCCACTTCGCGCGCCTCGGCGTCGCGACGGTCAGCAACCTGATGCTCGTGCACCCCTACTCGACGCCCGGGACGATCCGCAACGCGCTCGACCTGCTCGAGCGCCTGCCGGCAGGCGTCTTCGAGGCCACGCGCATGATGGTCTACCACGGCACGCGGCTCGAGGAGCGGGTGCGCGCCGAGGGGCGCCTGTCCGGCAACCCCTTCCGCTACGCCTACCGGTTCGACGATCCGTGCATGGAGCGGTTCGCCGAGGTCTTCAGCCGCCTGCGAGGCGAGGCGTTCCAGGACTACTCCATCGCGTACCGGATGCACGACGCGCACCTGGCGCTCGCCCTCGCGCGCCGCGTCGCCCCGGAGCGGGTGCGCCCGGGCGTCGAAGGGCGGCTCGAGCGGGCGCGACGGGCCGTCAACGCGCTGTACGTCGAGGCCTACCGGCGTGGCATCGCCCTCGCCGAAGAAGGAGGCGGGTACCGCCAAGCGACGCCGCTCGTCGAGGAGATGTTCCAGAGGTCGCGCGCGCTCGACGAGGCGCTCGACGCGATCGACGCGCTGCTCTTGACCGAGCCCCGGCGACGGGCCCGCGCCTTCCGGCCCATGCGGGCGGCGGCGGCCGGCGCGCTGTCGTTCGTCCTCCTGAGCGCGGGAGCGTGCGACTGCGGCCGATCGCACACGCCCCGGTCGGCGGACGCCGGCGTGGACGCCGCCCCGGCCGACGCCGGCCCCTGCACCGACGCCGCGCGCATGCGCAACAACGAGCGGGCGGGGGAAATCGCCCGGGAGGCGAACGGTTGCTTCAGCGGCTACGTGGCCCTGACGCCGGTGGAGGCCCACTTCCAGGCCTCGGGCTGGAGCGGGAGCGTGAGCTACAACCGGTGCTTCGACAGCGCCGGGACCGACTCGCGGATCGCGGCCATGGAAAGCGACGTCGAGGCGGCGCTCGAAGGGCGCGTCCCCGAGTGCGCCGGTCCGGGCGTCAGCGTGCAAGGCGGCGCGGCGGAGGACCTGCAGCGCATGGCCGAGGCCGTGGAGACGGCGTGCGACGTCCCCTTCGGCGAGACGTTCCGCGTGGGGCTCGACGCCGAGGGCCGCGTCCGGTCGGTCATGAGCGCGAGCGGCTCGACGGAGGTCGAGGAGTGCGTCGAGGCGGCGCTCGCGGGCCTGGTCTTCCCGTGCCTCGCGAGCTTCGAGGTCTGCCCGGAGTACGTCATCGCGGAGTAGGGGCGCCAGTTGCCCGTTGCCGAACGGTTGGCCGTTGTTTAGGCTGGCCCGATGGAGGAGAGCCCCCTGCCGGAGGACGTGACGCCCGGGAGCGGCGTCCGTGTACGCGTCCTCACCGAAGCCGACCTCGACGCCATCGTACGGATCGACGCCGAGTCCATGGGCCGCGCGCGGCGCGGCTTCTACGAGGAGCGGGTCGCCGCGGCGGTCCGCGACAGCCGCCTGCGCACCTCCCTCGTCGCCGAGCTCGACGGGATGGTCGTGGGCTTCTTGATGGCCACGCTCCACTACGGCGAGTTCGGCCGCCCCGAGCCGGCCGCGGTCGTCGACGCGCTCGGCGTGCTGCCTGCGTACCGGCGGCGCCGCGTCGGCGAGGCGCTCATGCGCAGCTTCCTCGACAACGCGAGGGCGCTCGGCGTCAAGACGGTGCGGACCGAGGTGGCGTGGAACGACTTCTCGCTGCTCCACTTCTTCGACCAGCACGGGTTCGCGCCGAGCGACCGCATCGTGCTCGAGCGAAACCTCCGCCGCTCCTGACGCCCGCGGTACGCGGGGGCGGGACGGACAGCTCCGCGGGGCCGGCGAGATCGGGATCGGGGGGGCGCGTACGATGAGCAAGTACGACGCGATCGTGATCGGGACCGGGATCGGCGGGAGCGTCGCCGCGGCGGTGCTCGCCGGCGAAGGCTGGCGAGTGCTCGTCCTCGAGAAGAACAACCGCACCGGCGGCGTGTGCGCCATGTACGAGAAGCGCGGCTTCAAGGTCGACATGGGCACTCACATGTTCTCCCGCGGCGCCCGCGGCCCGCTCGGCCGCATCGGGCGGCGCGTCGGCGCGCCGAAGATCCCGTTCGTGCAGACGCGCGACCTCGCGCTCGTGCGCGGCTTCGGCCGGGAGCTGCGCCTGCCACGTGACGTGCGCCGCTGGCCGCTGTTCGCCGCGTCGGCGGTGCGCGCCCTCGAGCTCGGCCCGCGCGAGATCGCCGAGGCGACGCGCTTCTTCGGCGAGGTGCTGCTGTTCGACGAGGCGCGCCTGCCCGAGCTCGACCGGATGACCATGTGGGAGTTCGTGATGCGCTACACGCGCCACCCGCGGCTCGTCGGTCTGTTCGGGTTCCTGCTCGGGCTGTACTTCGTCCTGCCCCTCGAGCAGGTGAGCGCCGGCGAGGGCGTCTGGTGCTTCCGCCGCATGGTGCTCGACCGGAGCTTGAGCTACCCGCGCGGCGGCGCGGTCGTCGTCCCGCGCACGTTCCTCGACGTCGCCCGGGCGCGCGGCGCCGAGGTGCTGACTCGCAAGGGTGTCACGCGCGTGCACGTGGACGGAGACGCCGTCCGGGCGGTCGAGTGCTCCGACGGATCGTCCTACGAGACGAGAGCCGTGGTGGCGACGACGAGCCTTCGGGACGTCGTGCACCGCCTCGTCGGACCCGAGCGCTTCCCGGCCTCGTACGCGTCCCGGGTCGCGTCGCTCCAGGGCTCGATGGTCGCCGTCCAGGCGAAGATCGCCCTGCGGCGGCCGCTCGTCGACGCGGGCGCGCTGGTGGGCGTGCACGGCGACCCGGAGCTGCTCGAGCGCTTCGAGCTCGGCGACTTCGAGCGCCTGTACGGCGAGGTCCGCGCCGGCCGCGTACCCCCGCTCACGCCCATCTACGCGCCGGTGCCCACCAACTTCGATCCGACGCTCGCCCCCGCCGGAGCGCAGCTCGTCACCGCCTGCGCCGTCGCGCCGACGACCGACATCGACGCCGAGCACGCCCCGAAGGCGTGGATCGACAACATGATGGCGACGCTCCGCGGCATGATCCCCGGCTTCGACGACGAGCTGCTGTGGGTGGACACGTTCACGACCCACGCGGTCGGGCGCTGGTCGGGCAAGCAGCACGCCCCGGCGATCAGCACCGGCCAGACGCCGGACCAGGTCGGAAACCGCCGCCCCCCGGTGCACACCCCCATCCGCGGCCTGTACGTGGCCGGGTGCGGGGCGGGCGCCCGAGGCATCGGCACCGAGCTCGCGGCGTCGAGCGGCGAGCAGGCGGCCGATCGCGTGGTGCAGGACCTGGTGAACGGGTTGCTATGACCCGGCGAGGGTCCGCGCGTGGTAGCCTGCGGTGGTCCTTTCACCACGAGGAGGAGCACGTGCGTCGCCTGCAGCTCATCGCTCTCATCGCCGCCACGGTGCCCGTCGGGGCCGCCTGCGGGGCGAGCCAGCCGGTCGAGTCGGCGAACGGCTCCGAGGCCGCCGCGGACAGCCCCGATCCGGATCGGGGTGGTGCGGACGAAGCGGCCGAGGGACGTCCCGACAACGAGTTCCAGCTCAGCGACTCGGACACCGCGGGGCAGGCACACGGAGAGCGCCCGTCGGAGATCGAGGCGACCGAGACGGAGGCTGCGATGCGCCTGTTCGTCGTCGACCCCGAGACCGGCCCAATCCAGGGCATCGTGATCAAGATGACGGCGCCGGACGGGGCGCAGTACTACACGAGGGAGACCGACTCCCACGGCTACGCCGAGGTGCTCGTGCCCGTCGGCCGGCGGTACGAGATGGAGTACCTGAGCCTCGGTCGCCGCAACACCACGGCGAGCGTCGAGGTGCCCGAGAGGCCCAACTACGACCTCCGGCTGACCTTGCGGTACCGCCGTCAGCGCGGCAGCGCGCGGAGCGCCGGGGCCGAGGCCGAGGCCGAGCCTCAGCGCTTCGTGCTCGACGGCGTGTACTTCGAGACGAACAGCGCGACCATCCAGAGCGAGTCCTACCCCCGGCTCGATCGCGTCGTCGAGTACATGACGCACAAGCCGAGCGCGCGCATCCGCGTGGCCGGCCACACGGACAACGTGGGCAACCGCCGGACGAACCAGAGGCTCTCGGAGGCGCGCGCGCAGGCCGTCCGCGAGTACCTCGTCTCGCACGGCATCGACGGCGGCCGCGTCGAGGCCGTCGGCCACGGCGATGAGCAGCCCGTCGCATCGAACGACACCGAAGAGGGCCGCCAGCAGAACCGGCGGATCGAGGCCGTCGAGCTCTAGGCTCTGGCGATCAGCCCCCCGCGTCCTCGATCACCATCCGCGCGACCGCGAAGCCGCTCTCGACCGCCTGGTGGGTGCCGCATCCCCACCCGCCGGCGTCGCAGCCGACGAAGTAGAGGCCCGGGAGCGGCGCGCGGGCGCTCGGCTTGGTCCGGCCGCACTGGCCGATGAGCTGGCCGATGCCGATGCACTCGCCTCCCTGGCCCGGCACGACGGCGTCCCGGCTCAGGGCCGAGACGTCGCGGGCGGAGAAGACGTGGCGCGCCCGCACGTGCCGCGGGAGCTCCGGCCACAGGCGCCGGGCGAAGGCCTCCGCCCGCGCGACGGCCTCGTCGTTCATCGGAGAGGTCGGGTCGGGCGACCCGAGCGTCCCCACCAGCGCGACCTGCGGGACCTCGCGTGAGCCGAGCGCCGGATCCCAGAGGGCCGGCACCGTGACGAACAGCAGCGGCTCGTCGGGCCAACGTCCCGCGCGCGCGCGCTCGAACCGCTCGGTGTCCCACCAGCTCGCGTCGGAGAACGCGACCGTCATCGGCCGTTCGATGACGGGACGGTCGAGGTGGTAGCGCACGCCGACGAAGGCCCACGACGGCTCGAGCGACCGCACCCGCTCGACGTACGCTCGGTCGAACCGCTCGGCGCCGACCAGGCCGAGGACGGTCGGCTGGATGCCGGCGTTCGAGACGACGACGTCCGCGTCGAAGTCGCCGCGGTCGGTCGAGACGCCCGCGACCCGTCCTCCCTCGACCCGGATGCCGGCGACGCGCGTCCCGGACACGAACCGCCCGCCGCGCCGGCCGACGAAGCGCGCGGCCTCCTCGGCGATCCGGCCGAAGCCGCCGGCGTGGTAGCGGCCCGCGCCGCCGGCGTGGAACGAACGGAGCGTGCGCACGGCCTCCGAGGCGGGCAGGCGGTCGAGGGGCACGACGAAGAGCAGGTTGAGCAGGGCCGCGGTGTAGGAGAAGAGCGCGCCCGGGAGCCGGAACCTGCCGAGCCACTCGAGCGCGGAGGTCGTGTCGAGCGCGTCGAGATCGGCCTCCGACATGCACCGGGCGTGAAGTCCCATGAGGAACAGTCCGCCGAGCTGCTCGGGCCGCACCGACAGCCGCTCGAACATCCGCGCGACGGCGAGCGGGTCGTGGACCGGCGCCGCCGGCACGGTGAACGAGCGCCTCACGCCCCCGTCCACGTGCACGAACTCGCACGTGTCCTCGGGGGTGAGCACGACGCGATCGGGCACGAGCCCGATGCGCGCGGCGAGCTCGCCGAAACGCGATCCCTGCGCCGGCCCGCCGGCGATGGGCCACAGGTCGAAGCGCGCCCCGGCGCGCTCGGCGACGAGCGCCTTGCCTCCCGCCCGCGCGTTCTTGTCGACGAGGAGCACCCGCAGGCCCGCGTCGGCGAGGAGCGCCGCCGCCGTGGCACCGCCGTAGCCCGCGCCGACTACGACGGCATCCCAGCGGCCGCTCACGCGAACCGGTGCGGCGGGATCCAGCGTGGCAGGCGGGTCAGGGGCAACCGCTTACCGAAGCGCCAGAGCAGGCCCGACATGCCGTCGGGCTCGAGGTGCTCCACCGCGAGCCGCTCGCGCCGGCCCTCTTCGGCGAGCACCTCTTCGGCCACCCGCCAGCCGGCCATGCAGGCGCTCTCCATCGACGACGGGAGACCCGTGGCGATCCAGTCGCCCGCGAGGAACAGGCCGTCGATCGCCGTGCGGACCTGCGGCCGCAGGCTCTCGGTCCCGGGGAACGGGCAGTGGATCGCCATCGGGATGCGGTTCACGACCGAGTGGACGACGCGCGCCTCGGCCGCCTCGGGGATGTAGTCCGCCAGCTCGCGCACGGTGGCCGCCACGATCGCCTCGTCGTCCATGCCCTCGGCGCGGTGGCACCAGATGCAGTTCGTCGTGATGAGCGACGGGCGGTCCTGCCATCCCGTGTGGATGTTCGACAGATCGTAGAAGTCGCAGCTCAGATCGTTCGGGTCGTACGAGCGCGCCCAGAACCGCTGATGGGTGAGCTTGCGGTCGAACCACAGGAACGTGCTCACGTAGGGCGAGGGAACGAACCGCGAAAGGTCGCGGAACGGAGCGTGCCTCATCCACTCGCGGCGCGACAGACAGCGCAGCGCGTCCGGAGGCAGGGCCGCGACGGTGTACCGGGCGCGGATCGCGCGGCCGTCCTCGAGCGTCGCTCCCGTCACCCGGCGGGCGTCGCCGTCGAGCGTGCGGACTCGCGCGCCGAGCAGGACCTGTCCGCCGCTCTCCTCGATGAGCGACTTGGCGCCGGGCGCGAAGAGATCGCCGAGCCCCCCGTCCGCGAACCCCACCTGGTAGCGCGTGTGGCCGATGAGCCGGCGGTAGAACCGGAGGAGCGCGCCGGCCGAGCAGAGCTCGAGCGGGACGTTCATGATGGCCATGGAGGTGAACGCCCAGAAGCCTTGGACGAAGCGGTCCGTCACCCCCATGCTCCGCATGAAGGCCGAGGCGTTCACGCCGTCGAGCCGCAGCACGTCCTCCTCGGTGAGCTGGAGCGAGAACAGCGCCAGCGGGACGTTCGACAGGACGTCGGCTCGCGTGTAGCGCGGATCCTTGTTGAGGCTCGGGGCGAAATGCAACGGCGCCGGCAAGTCGGAGAAGTCGATCGGGATCTCGGTCCGGCCGTCGACGATCAAGATGAAGCGGTTGCCGTTCCAGACGACGCGGTCCTCGGTGCCGAGCTCGCGCAGGAGCTTGCGCATGTTCGGGTACTCGGACATGAAGATGTGCGGGCCGATGTGCACCGGATCGCCCGTCGTCTCATCCGTCCAGCTCCGCGCGCGTCCGCCGAGGATGTCCTCGCTCTCGACGACGATCGTTCGCAGGCCGGACTCGCGCAGCCCGACGGCGGCCGTGAGCCCGGCGAGCCCGCCACCCACCACGAGAACGTCGGTCTCCATCGCCTCGGTCATGAAGACCTCAAGATACCGCCCTTCGACAGCCTTTGACAGGCCCGTGGGGCGTCGATAGATTCGCGCGCGAGGTTCCATGGAAGCGCCCGAGATCCTCAGCACCGCAGGAAGCCGGCTCGTCCTCAGGCTCGCAGGGGCCGACGTCGACCTCGGCGTGGTGCTGAGCACGGCGCTTCGCTTCGTCGAGCGCGCGTTCGTCCTCGTCTCGCCCGAGCCGGGAGGCTTCGTCGTGTCGCTGGAGCTGCGCGATCAGAAGCCGAGCGAGGAGGCGATGCGAGCCCTGGCCGACGAGGTGTCGCAGGAGCTCGCCGACGACGACCTCCGCCGGCGCATCCGGGAGGACAGCCGCGAGCTGCTCGAGGAGATCCGCACGCGCGCCTTCGGGTCGGCCGGCGGCGCGGTCGGCCGTCCCGCGGGGGCAGCCGCGGACGACCTCGGGGATCTCGACGACCTCGGCGACCTCGACGATCTCGACTTCCTGGACGATCCGCTGGGGATCGCGGTGCCCTGGGAGGAGCAGGCGGCGAAGGACGGCGCCCCCGGCGACCCCGAGAAGAACGGAGGGCCGCAGAGCGGCGGCTGAGATGGCGACCCAACGACCTCTCGAGCTCGCCCGAGGCGCCGTGGGGCCGCTTCGGTTCCGGCGTCTGGGCGGCGCGTATCTGATCACCAACGACTGGGGGCGGTGGGCGATCCTCGAGCCCGACCAGCTCCGTGAGCTCTGCGATGGCAGCCTCGGGGCAGAGGGCCCGCTGCGCGCCGAGCTCGAGGCCAAGGGCTTCGTCCGGCCCGTCGACGTGGAGCTCGCCGCGAGCACGCTCTTCGAGCGCAGGAGCTCGGTCGCCTGGGGGCCGTACTCCCATCTCTTGCACCTCGGCGATCCCGGCCGGACGATGTCGGTCGAGACGGCCGGCCATTGCCTCGACATCGTCTTCGGCTCGACGAGCCCCCGGCTCGAGATCGGCTTCACCGGATCGGACGTGCTGGCCAACGGCGCGGTGCTCGACCACGTGGTGGAGGAGGCCGGCCGGCGCGCGCGCGAGGTCGAAAAGCCCGTCGCGTTCCACTTGTGGAGCGACCTCCGAGGCCTCGAGGACGCGCGGCTCGAGTGGCTCTCGGAGCGCGGCTTCCACGTCCACGTCCGGACCGACGCGGCGACGTTCTCGGAGTCGGGCGCGCCCGACGCGCTCCGGAAGCTCGCCGACGCCGTGCGCGCCGCGAGCTCCGACCCCGCGCCCTCGCTCGAGCTGGTCGTCCCGTGCACGCGGGACGTGCTCGGGCTGGCCGGACCGATCGTCCGGACGTGCGTCGATCTCGGGTGCGAGCGGCTCCGGCTGACGCCGCCGGCGCCCGCTCCGCTCGGCCCTCCTCCGCCCGAGGCGCCGGACCTCGGGGAGTGGCTCGAGCTCCGCTTCGGCGTCCTCGAGGCGGTTCTCGCCACGAACGCCGAGGGCAAGGCGCTCGCCGAGCACGGCGCCGCCCTGCTGGCCCGCCGCATCCTGACCGACGGCGACCCCTTCGACGTCGAGCTCCGCTCGCCGGCCACCGACGGGACCGGCCAGCTCTGCTACGCCTGGGACGGCACGGTGTGCACGTCGGAGGCGGGGTGCCTCCTCTACCACCGGGGCGACGCCACGTTCGTCGTGGGCAAGGCCGGCGAGGACGACTACCGCAAGGTGATGGGCCACCCGACCGTGCGGGCGCTCCTGCTCTCTTCCCTCCTCGAGGGGCAGCCCGTCTGCTGCGACTGCGCGTTCCTGCCCTACTGCGGCCAGTCACCCGCCCACAACTACGTGGAGCAGGGGACGATCCAGGGGCGGATGGCCGACAGCTCCTGGTGCCGGCGCATGCAAGCCTCGGCGGACTCGATCTTCCGCCTGCTCCGCGACGGCGACCCGACCACGCGCGCCACGCTCGACGCGTGGGCCGCCGCGCGCGAGCCGCGCGAGCGCTGACCGTCAGCCGAGCAGCCCCCCGAGGCCGCCCTCCCGGATCTTGCGCATCGCGAGCTCCGCCTCGCGCATGCGCATCGCGTTCGCCATGGAGTCGATGAAGCAGAGCGCGCCCGCGAAGCCGAGGAACGGCCGGTCGTAGAGCGCGTGGCGGAAGTGGGAGGGGAAGCCGAGCTCGAGGATGGGCGCGTCGGTCATGATGCCCATGTTGTGGGTGACCAGGAGCCTGAGGGCGTCCTGGCCGGCCAGCCCCTCGAGGTGGTTCAGCATCGCCTTCATCCTCGGGAACACCAGGAGGTCCGCGCCTCCGAGCTGCTCGGCGAGCCCTCGGGTGTGGTGCGGCCGGTTGGTGATGAGCGCCGTCACCAGCGTCGCGCCGAGCATCTCGAGCGTGTCCGCGAGGCCCGGACACAGGTGCGGGTCTCCGATGTAGCCGACGCGGGCGTTCTGGAACAGGAAGGGTACGACCCACTCGAGGCGCGGCGCGATCCGGGCGAGCTCCCGATCGACGAAGGCCTCGGCGCGGTCGCTCCGGCCGAAGGCCTCGCCGAGCTCGCGGACCCAGCGCTCGGACGCCGACAGGCCGAAGGGCAGCGGCAGCTCGACGAGGCGCGCGCCGGTGCGCCGGGCGACGGTGCGGGCCGCCCGGCGGCCGTACGGGAGCGAGACGACCGTCCCGGCGTTGCGGACGTCGCGGAGCCGCTCGAAGCGCTGCCCGCTCAGCCAGACCGACCCGAGCCGCAGGCCGATCGCGTCGAGCATCCGGCCGAGCTCGCGCACGTTCGCGGCGTGGTCCTCCTCGTTGCGGTCGTGGAGGTACCCGACGACGGCCACGGTCTCCGGGTCGAGCTCGCCGCCCTCGAGGTCGAGCTGCGTGGCGAGGGCGAGGAGGGTCTCGGCGTAGCCGTCGAGCCAGTCGCCGGAGAGCGACTTGCCGGGAACGTGGAAGACCGGCTTGCCCGTCTCCTCCGAGACGCCGGTCACCAGCCGCTCGTAGTCGGCGCCGGTGATGAAGGCCATGGGCATGGACGTGAACACGAGCGCGGGGACCTCGGGGTGCCCCGCCATCCTCGAGAGCATCTCCGACAGGTGCTCCTCGCGCGAGCCGCTCATGTGGTCGGGGTGCAGCGCGGTGTTCGCGATGCGGTGGTACCCCGAGACGCTCGTCAGCGTGCTCATCCAGTCGTGGTTCCCCTGCACGTACTGCGTCTTCATGTAGGTGCAGTCGGGTCCCTCCACGAGGAGGAAGAGGTCTTCGACGGCGTTGATCGCGAGGTAGACGCCGACCATGTAGGGGAACGCCATGGGCTGGCTCAGGTCGTCCTCGCCGGCGCGCTCGTCGAGCACCGGGAGGCTCCTCTTCGTGGGCGGCTCAGTCATCGCCCCGCTCCGTTTGCCGGAGGCCGGTGGCGGTGCGCCCCAGGTACTTCCCGAACCGCCGGTAGAACGGCGTCTTGCAGACTCGCACCAGCCGCTCGAGCGTCCGCACCGCCCCCGGGACGCCCATCTCGAACGACTGGATCGAGAAGGCGCCCTTGCCGGCCTCCGACAGGCGCCAGTCGAAGAAGTGGTACGTGAAGAAGGCGTGCGCGGTGCTGTCGGCGAGCCGCTCGCGCAGCATGGGGAAGTCGGTGAAGGCGCGGATCCGGTGGCGGTCCGGCTCCCGAAAGGTCGCGTGCACGGCCTCGGCGGCGCGCCGGGTCTCGCGCTTGCTGCTCGCGTGGACGAGGACGTCCACGCCGAAGCCCATCTCCTCCGCAATGGCGATCAGCGGCACGCCCCAGGTCGCCGAGGGCTGGGTCAGGTGGTAGTGCTCGGAGTCGCGCACGACGAAGCCGAGGCGGCAGCCGGCAGCCTCGGACCTCAGCGCGTCCCAGCGCGCGCGGAACGGCTGGGAGTACCGCTCCCACCAGGCGTCGAAGCCCTCGCCGGCGCCGAGCTCCCCAACGATGCGCGCGAGCCACGCGCGCGAACCCTCGAACCCCCAGGGCGCGGGCTGCGCGAGGTGCGGGGTACGGCTCCGGTCGAGGAGCTGGTCGTACAGGTGCTGCCACAGCTCGTTGGGATAGAAGACGCCGAGGGACGCGCCCGGAAGCGCGCGGACGAGCTCCATCGTCAGGTCGGGGAGCAGCCGCGCGTTGACGCGGAGGCCGAGCTGGCCCAGCGCCTCCTCCAGCTCGTCGCGCGCGCGGCCGGGCGCGAACCCGACGAGGTTGACGGCCCGGGGGTCGGGAGCCGGCGCGGCGGCCTCGGCCTCGAGGCGCTTGTCGACGAGCACGCTCTGGAAGACGTTGGTCATCGAGCGCGGGGTGACGGTGAGGTAGAGGATGGGCTGCCCGGACTCCTCGCGCGCCCGCTCGACCCGCGACTCCACGTCCTCTCCGATCACGGTGGGGACGCAGGTGTTGCTGAAGAAGATCAGCCTCTCGTCCGAGCTCTCGCGCGAGGTGGCGCGCTCGAGGAGCCGGTCGAGCTTCTCGGGGCTGCCCATGATCACGTCTTCCTCGTCGAGGTCGCTCGTGATCATGCCCTCGGCGATGTAGTCGCGGTCGGCGATGTTGCCGAGGCCCTGATCGAAGGGGCGGGACGGCTCGCGGATCCGGTCGTCCCACGGGAAGTTGATGACGGTGACGACGGTGCCCACCGAGTGCGGGTTCACGTAGAGGCACTCGGCGTCGCAGTGCTGGACGAAGTGGAAGATCTTGGAGGGATCGACCGAGTCGAGCTGGCTGCGGGCCATCTCGCCGCCCGCGAAGAAGTCGGCGTGGCTGTCGGGGGCGCCCCACGTGTCGAGCAGCGTCCCGGGACGCACTTCGTCCGACGGCCTCGGCGGCATCGGCAGCCCGGGGGTGCCGGCCTCCGGGTCCTCCTGGACGAGGCGCGCGAGGTCGTCGGTGCCGAGCGATGCGAGCCGCGCAGGCGCGAGCGTCTCGACCGCCTCGGCGAGCGCGGCGGGCATCGCGGTGCCTCGCGAGAAGACGTTCAGGCGCTCGGTCACGACGAGCCCCGCCGACGCCGGGCCCCTACGCTCCATGCGGAAGACGACGGGCTCGGGGAGGATCGCCCCGTCCCCCGACACCGCCACCTCGAGCGCGTGGTCGATCCACGCCGCGGCGGTGACGCGGAAGCGGTCCTTCACCGAGTCGATCCCGAGCAGGTGCGCCGCCTGGTCGCGCGTCGCCGCGCCGCCGGCGACCTGCCGGCCGCCGAGGTCGTGGGACTGCGCCTCGCGGCGCTTCGTGGAACCGGCGCCGTACATGGAGTGCCGGGACTCACCCGACTCGCGAAGACTTTCGACGGTAGGCGACGCGCCCGCACGTGTCAACGCGGCCCGTCGCCGCGGTGCCACGACCGCTCGACGCTGCGATATGCTGACCGCGTGACTCCTCGAATCTCGCGCCGCGCCGCGGTGTCGCTCGCGCTCTTCACGTCGGTTGCCGGCTGCGGCTCGGGCTCGGCCGGGAGCCGAGCGGAGACGGCGCCACCGGCGATCGAGCCGGGGCCGGGGACGGGAGCCGCGCCCGAGGCCCGCACCGAGCCCGAGCCCGCGGCACCGGACGCGAGCCGCACCGAGCCCGAGCCCGCGGCCCCGGACGCGAGCCGCACCGACGGCGAGCCTGTCGTCGCCGAGGAGCCTCCGGCACGCGACGCCGGCGCGCCGTCGGATCCGATGATGGAAGCCGTGGTCCGCCGAGCCCAGGAGCCGGAGCCGGACACCCACGTCGCCGCGGACGCGGCGGGCGCCGACGAGCGGCAGAGCTTCAGCCCCCCGGCGATGGGGCTGTCGGCCGGCACCGAGGGCTTGTCCCCGGAGGCGATCCGGCGGGTGATCCGCCAGCGCGCGACCGAGATGCGACGGTGCTACGAGGTCGCCCTCCGCACGAACCCGCGCGCCACCTTCGAGGGCCTGCGGTTCGTGCAGCGACCGGATGGCACCGTCCGGGTCGAGGGCTCGAGCGGAGACAGGCGCCTCGACAAGTGCGCGCGCGACACCGTGGCGAGCTGGCGGCTGCGGGGCTCCTGAGGCCGCCGAGCCGCCAACCGTTGACACCCGTTCGACGCCGCTCCTATCGTCGGCACGTGCGGGCTCCGCGAGCGTATGTGGTAGGCGGCGGGACCGACGACGTCACCGTCATCGACACCTCGACCCACGAGGTCGTGGCGAGGGTCCCCGTCGGCGACGAGCCCATGCTCGCCGCCCTCTCACCGGACGGCCGCCGGCTCCTCGTCACCAACCGCGACAGCCAGGACGTCTCCGTGGTGGACGTCGAGACGCTCGAGCCCATCCGGAGGGTGGAGCTCCAGGACGGCCCGGCGGGCTGCGGTTTCTCCCCGGACGGCAGCCGCGCGTTCGTCGCGAACGAGTACGCCCACACGGTGAGCGTCCTCGACACGGCGAGCTGGGAGGTGATCCGCCACGTGGACGTCGGCCACGGCCCCTGCGATCTCTTGGTGCTTCCCGGAGGTGACGTGGTCGTGACGAACGAGGAGTCGCACGACACCTCGATCCTCGACGGCACGACGGGCGAACGCAGGGCCGCGGTCGCGACGCCGGACGGACCGCTCGGCCTCGCCGCGTCGCCGGACGGCCGGCTCGTCCTGGTGACGTGCTTCGTGTCGAACCACGTGTACGCGCTCGAGACGTCCACGTGGACCATCGCCTGGGTGACGCGGGTCGGGACGGGCCACGTCGGCGCGTGCTTCGTCGGGGGCGATCGCTTCCTCGTCTCGAATTCGCACGAGGACCACCTCTCCCTCGTCGACCTCGGCACGCGGGAGGAGCTCGGCCGCGTCCGCGTCGGGCAGAACCCGGCGACCCTCAGGCCCGTCCCCGGCACCTCGCTCGTCTACGTGGCGAACCGTGGCGGCGACTCGGCGTCCGTGGTGGACGCCGACGCGATGCGGGTCGTCCAGACGGTCTCCGTCGGGTCGTCACCGCTCGGCGTCTGCGTCGGCTGAGATGCTCCGAGGAACGACAGGATGACGCCGCTCGCCGACGCCGCGGTGGTCTTGCTGGGCGGCGCGAGCAACACGCGGAGCGTCGGGTGCCCGTCGGGATCGGCGGCGCCGGTCGAGGGCCCCGAGATCCTCCGGGCCCTCGCCGCCGCGGCGCGGTCGGGCGCCGGTCTCGCCGTGCTCGTCGGCGGCGAGCCCACGCTTCGCGCCGATCTGCCGTCGGTGCTGCGCGCGACCCGCCACGCGGGGCTCGTGCCCGGTCTCGCCACCAACGGGCGGATGCTGATCTACGACCGGATGAGGGATCTCCTCGTCGGCGCGGGCCTCGCGTACGCCCGGGTCGAGCTGCACGGAGCCCATCCGGCGACGCACGACGCCCTGGTCGGCGTGCCCGGAGCCTTCGAGCAGACGTGGGCCGGCCTGTCCGGGCTGCTCCAGCGAGGCGGCGACGGGCTGCGGGTCGACGTGGCGTGCACCGTCACGGCCCACAACCTCGGAGAGCTCGACGAGCTGGTGGACCGCGTCGTGGCCCTGCCACGGCAGGCGCGGCTGTTCGTCCGCTTCGTCGCTCCGCTCGGGACCTTGCCGGCGGCCGAGTGGCCGGAGGCGCGGCGCGTCTCCGAGCGCGTGGGCGCCGCGCTCGAGCGCGTGCTCGGCGCGGGCGCTTCGGTCGGCGCCGCGTGGGAGGGCTTCCCGCCCTGCCTCCTCGAAGGAGCGGCCCCGCTGCGCGACGAGCAGCTCCGCTGGGGCGTGCCGGTGTTCGGGCCGAGGGAGGTGGGCGCGTCCATCCCCCTCGAGTCCCCCGCCGACCGCGCGCACCCCTACCCGTGCCAGGAGTGCATGCACGGCGCCACGTGCCCCGGGGCGCCGGCCGCGTTCCTCGACCGCGACGGCGAGGGCGCGCTCCGGCCGTCGTTGGGCGTCCGTGCCAACTCGTTCAACTACGAGGTCGAGCGGACGCTCGAGGATTGCGTGGTCTCGGGCGCCGGCGAGTGCGCGGTCCCCGCGCTCGACGTCCCGGACCCCCCGTGCCGCTCCCTCGTGCTCGTGAGAGACGGCGAGCCCGCGGTGCTCTACCGCTCGCCGACGTCGGACTTCACCGACGACGAAGTCCGCCACGTCAAGGACGAGATCGGGCAGCTCTACCTCGACCGCACCGCGCAGGCCGCGCTCGACGACTTCGCCCACACCATGAGCCGCGTCCGGCCCCACCCCGAGTGCGGGCGGTGCCCGGCGCGCGCCGGCTGCCCGGGCGCGTTCGTCGTGGACCCCGAGCCGCCCTTTCGGCGCGAGGAGCGGTGGCTGAGGAAGGAGATCTCGCGCATGCGCGGCCGCGTCCTCGACGTGGGGTGCGGCGAGCAGCCGTATCGCGAGCTCGTGCAGTCGCTGATCGCAGAGGAGCGGATCGAGTACCACGGCCTCGATCCGGACGAGGAGGCGCTCGAGAGCATGCGCGCCGCCGGGATCGGTGGCACGCTGCACAGCTCGGGCATCGAGGACTTCGAGCACGAGCCGGGCTACTTCGACTACGTCCTCGGTCTCCGATCGATCAACCACTTCCGCGACATGGACCGTGCCTTCCGCAACATCTCGAGGCTCATGCGGGTCGAGGGGCAGCTCGTCCTGTGCGACGCGCCTGCGTTCGGGATGCTGCGGACCGGGGCACAGGTTCGCTGGGCGGACGACAACGCCCGGCACGGGCACGAGCACTTCCGCAACTGGTCGAGCCAGCAGGTGGTGGAGCTCCTCAAGCGCTTCCCGTTCCGCGTGCAGGTCCACCGCCCGGTCACGGCCCAGACCTCGAACCAGTGGATCCTGAGGATGGTCCGGGTCGGCACGCCCGCCGCCGGCGGAGCGACGTCCCCGTGAAGACCCTGCTCGTCAACCCGCCGATCCGCCTGCCCGAGGACTTCGCGCACTATCCGACGTTCAGCGTCCTCGGGGTGCTGTGCAACGCGGCCTGGCTGCGGAACGAGGGCCGCGAGGTGGACGTCGTGGACGCCCTCACGCTGACTCCGCGCCTGGTCCTGCGGCACGACGGCGGCGGCTTCCGGCACGTCGGGGCGGAAGTGGAGGAATTCGTCGACGCCGTCGCGGGCCGCATGGGCGGATCCGCGCGAGGCGCGGTCGTCGTGGCCGTCACCATGTTCTCCGACATGAACCGCATGGCCGAGACGCTCGTCCCGCGAGTGACCGCGGCCCTGCGGGAGCGCATGCCCGACGCGGCGATCGGCCTGTCCACGCTGCACGTCTGCGGGCTGAACTACTTCCCCTTCGAGCCCGCCCCCGTCCTCGAGGCGCTCCCGGAGGTGGACTTCATCCTCATGGGCGAGGGCGAGCCGACGCTCCCCGAGCTCCTCGACCGGGTCGAGCGAGGCGAGCCGCTCGAGGGGCTGCCGCGCGTCGCTCATCGCGGCGCGGACGGCCGGGTGGTCTACGATCCGCGCGCCCCGGCCCTCGTGAAGCACGCGGATCTGTTCCCGCTCCCCGCGTTCGACCTCCTCGACATGGACCGCTGGTTCGCCGTGCAGGCCGACGCGATCCGCGCGGACCTCGTCCACGAGTACCACGTGGTCGAGCGTCAGCTCCCGCTCATGACGAGCCGGGGATGCCCCTATCGGTGCAACTTCTGCACGAACCAGGTGCTCGCCCTCCCCTGGCGGTCGCACTCGATCGAGTACGTGTGCGACGCGCTGCGCACGCTGCGGGACCGCTACCGGGTGGACCGCTTCTTCTTCCTCGACGACAACATCAACGTCGACGAGAAGCGCTTCCGCAAGCTCGTCCACGCGCTGGCCGAGATCGGCGTGCCGTGGGACGCGGTCAACGGCTACCGCGCCGATCACCTCGACCGCGAGATGGTGCAGGCGATCGCCCGGGCCGGGAACACGAAGATCACCGTGTCGGCCGAGAGCGGCGACCCCGCGTTCCTCGACCAGGTCATCGGCAAGCGGCTGAAGCTCCCGAAGGTGGTGGCCCTCGCCCGCGTCTGCGAGGAGGAGCGGGTGCCGCTGCAGGTCCACTACATCGTGGTCGTCCCCGGCGAGACCAAGGAGCAGATCAACAAGACGCTCGAGCTCGCCACCGTGCTGTTCGAGAAGCACGGCGCGTGGCCCCTCTTGCAGCACGCGATCCCGTTCCCCGGGACCGAGCTGTTCCGAGCCTGCGAGGAGAACGGCTGGTTCGCAAGGCCTCCCTTCGAGGTCTCGGGCTCCGAGCTCGAGGTGCACAGCATCATCCGGACTCCGGATCTCGAGCCCGGCGAGGTCGACCGGATGAAGCGCAACGCCCAGCGCCTGCACGCGGCCATCCAGGCGCTGCCATGCGTGCCGGTGGAGACGAGGTGCTCGAACCGCTGCCTGTCCTGCCACTGCGCGCCGGCCGGCCCCGGCGACGCTCCGCCGACGCGCGAGGCGATCAGGGCCGCGTTCGAGCGGGCGCGGTTCCTCGGCGGGCGCGAGGTCTTCCTCGGCGGAGGCGAGCCGACGCTGCGGGCGGACCTGCCCGAGATCGTGCGGGAGGCCCGCGAGGCGGGCTTCGAGCGCGTGGCGCTGATCACCAACGCGCACGGGCTCGCCGGCGAGGGCTACGCCGAGCGGCTCCTGTCGGCCCGCGTCGACCGCCTCGTCGTCGACCTGCTCGCCGCCGACCCGGAGCTGCACGATCGGATCGCGCGCCGGCCGGGCGCGTTCGCGGGGACCGTGAAGGGCCTCGGACGGGCGGCCGCGCACGGGGGCGTCACCCTGGACTTCAACGTGCCGGTCCTCCGCGACAACCTCGAGGTCCTCGCGAGGACGGTGCGGCGCGCGCGACAGCTCGGCGCTTCCTCGGTCCACCTGCAGGTGCCCCCGCCCGACAGCCGCGCCTGCGAAGCGGGCCGCATCCCGACCTGGGCGGAGGCGCTCCCGTTCCTCGAGCAGGCGCTCTCTGCCGGCCCGCGCGGGACGGTGGACATCCAGGGCGCGCCGCTGTGCCTCCTGCCCGAGCACCGGGGCGCGATCCAGCCGCTCCCGCCGTGGGAGCTCGCGCGGACGCGCAACCAGAGGGCACGCCATCCGGAGTGCGCGCCGTGCCCCGCCTTCATCCTGTGCGGCGGCTTCCACCGCTCCGAGCACGAGGCGGTCTACGGGATGCGCGTCACCGCTTCCGGTTGAGGTGCTCGCCGTCGAGGGCGAGCTGGCCGGCACGGAAGGTCCACGGGCCCGCCGCGAGCTCGCGCAGGAAGGCCCGGCACTCGTCCATCTGCTCGAGGGAGAACGAGTCGTGGCTCACCACGCGCGCGCCGCCGACGAAGTCCGCCACGATCCCGAACCGCTCCCGCTCCATCAGGAAGGTCGACCACGGATCGAGCCGGAGCGTGTGCACCGTGATGTTCACCGGCAGCGCGAGCAGGTACTCCACGGTGCGGCGGAAGCCCGCCGGCGAGTCGCCCGGCAGGCCGAGGATGATCTCGATCTCCGGCGTGGCGAACGTCGCGATCCGCTCCAGCGTCGCGGCGAGCTCGGCGGGGTCGTCGCCCCGGCGGATGAGCCGCTGCGCCTCGCCCGTGATCGTCTGGAGGCCGATCGTCATCAGACGCCAGTCGAGCGTCCGGAGGAGGTCGAGCACCTCTCCGCGCACGTACTTCGCGTGCATGGGGCCCGCGACGCCGATGCCCTTCACGCCGAGGTCCGAGAAGGCCCCGACCAGCGAGCGCAACAGCTCGGCGTCGAAGCTGTTGCTGGAGGTCAGGAGCCCGAGCACCGAGACGCCCGCGTCCACCGAGCGCCGGACGCCCTCGCGGATGCGCTCCGGGCCGAAGCGACGCAGCCCGGGGGTCGGGAAGGCGCACGCCAGGCAGAACGAGCAGCGGAACCTGCACCCGCGCGCGAGCTCGAGCCAGCCGGCCATGTCCTGTTTCCACGCCTTCGGGATGTGCTCGATCGACACGTCCGGAAGCCGGTCGAGGTCCTCGACGAACACGTAGCGCGGCGCGCCGCGCCAGCGCCGCTCGAGCGGATCCCAGCGCACGAGGCCGGGGACCTCCTCGATGCCGGCCGGGCCGGCGCGGGCGGCGAGCCGCTCTGCGAGCGGCGGGATCACGGCCTCCACCTCGCCGCACGCGAGCGCGAACGCCGGGCTCGTGAGCGGCTCCGTGGCCGCCATGACGCCGTCCACGTAGGGCGGGTGGGCGGTCCAGCCGCACATCACGAGCGGGACGTCCGGGCGGACCGCGCCGAAGGCCTCCGCGAAGGCGAGCGCGCCGGCGACCTGCGTGCGGTGGGCGTGCAGGAGGACGAGATCGGGCCGTGCGCCCGCGACGGTCACCGCGTCGTCCCCGGCGCGGCCCGGCGCGAGCTCGAGCCAGACCTGGTCCCAGCCCTCGAGGAGGAACGGCAGGCGGTGCATCCCGAGCTCGTACTGGGCGGCCTCGCCGCTGAACGGCGTCGGGAAGAAGACCATGGCAAGCGTCTTCACCGCGGCCTCCGCTCGGGCTTCTTCGTCTGTCCGAGGTAGAGGTAGTCCTTGCCCTCCTTCACGAGGATGTCTCCGAGCTCCCGCATGCGCGTGCGCACCGTCGACTGGGGGATGTCGTAGGTGAAGCCCGTCGGGAACCGCCCCGAGGCGGCGACGGGCGCGCGCAGCTCGGCGGGGAGCGTGTCGGGATCGAAGTACTCGAGGGTGATGCCCCAGCGGTCGTGCTCGAGCTGGGTCTCGGAGCCGAGCGAGAGGTAGAAGGGGTTCGGAGAGAAGTGTACCCCCTCGGTCCGGGCGAAGATGCGGTGGATGTGCTCGATGTTGATGCGGTGGTCCTCCTCGGTCTCGCCCGGGAAGCAGGTCAGCACGTCGTAGCGCATCGAGATGCCGAGCGCGGCGCCGTGCACGATCGCGCGCTCGACGCCCTCGGGATCCGGCCCCCGGCGCATCCGCCGGAGCACGCGCGGCGAGAAGCTCTGGACGCCGAGCTTGAGGAGCACGCAGCCGGACGCCCGCATCGCGTCGAGGCGCGCGGGCGTGAGCCCGTCGGGCCCGCAGAAGCTCTCCCACGTGAAGCGGTGCCGGCGCTCGACGAGCAGCGCGCAGAACCGGTCGAGCCAGGACGGCGAGCCGTTGATGAGGTCGTCGTGGAAGTGGAAGTTGGCGTTGCCGTACCGCTCGGCGCAGCGCTCCATCTCGGCGACGACGGCCTCGGGCGACCGCTGGCGGAATTGCTGCTTGGTGGTCTCCGAGCAGAACGCGCACTTGCGGGGACAGCTCCGGCTCGCGAGGATCGGCACGAAGTAGGTGAGGGTCATCCCGTCGAGCGACGGGTACGGCAGCGTATCCGGCGGCGGCGGGACGGCCGGCGGACCGCCTTCCCGCAGCGCGTCCCCGTCGAGGGTGCTGACCCCGGGAAGGGCGGGCGGCTCGCCCCGGCGGAGCCGGTCGACCAGCGCCTCGACGACGCCCTCGCCGTCACCCTCGACGACGGCGTCGAAGGCCCCGACCCTCAGGAGGAGCTGGCGCAGGGGGCGGTACCCGAGGTTCGGCCCTCCGGCCGCCGTGCGCTTGCCGAGCGCGCGCAGGCGGCGGGCGAGCGCCGCGGCGAAGTACTGCGTGAGCACGTTGACGGAGAACAGGAAGACGTCCCCGGCGGCGCTCAGCCTCGGCAGGTGCTCGTCCACCTTGCGTGTGATCGCGGCGCTGACGGGAGACACCTCGTCGAACGCCTCGGGGTGGAGCACCTCGAGGAGCATCCGCGGATCGACGCCGTCACCGACCCCGCCGCCGATCCGCCGCGACAGGTCGAGCACGTAGTCGTCGTAGAAGTCCGTCCCCGCGTGGTGCTCGGCGAAGCAGATGTCGAAGCAGACCGTCTCGTGCCCGGCCTCCTGCAGGACCGCCTGCAGGTAGGCGAGCCCGATGTTCAGGAAATCGACCTCGCCGTGCGGCGGGCTGTGCACCAGAACTACTTTCGGCATGGCGCGCCGTGCAGAGGGTACTCCGAAAACGGCGGCGACGGTCGGCCGCTCGCGGCAACCCGGGCGTGGTGGGTCCGGCAGGAGGATGGAGGGGAGTCGAGCGTGCCGATGGACGGGCGCAGGCCCCGCGTCTACCATCGGCTGCGGGGGCATGCCAGGAGGAAGCGGCAGACAGCGCGTGACGCTCGTCGGAACGAGCCTCGCCGCCGACCATGCCCGGCGCGAGAGTCGGCGGTACAATCTCGCCACGGCCGAGCTCCAGGCGTACCTCGCCGCCCATCCGGTGCTCGCAGAGCGGCTGTCCGTCACACGGATCCAGGGCCAGCTCGAGCTCGACCGGCCAGAGCTCGCCGCCGACCTCGATGCGCAGGTGCTCGCCACCGAGCCGGACGTGCTCGGCCTGTCCTGCTACGCCTGGGACCTCGAGCCCCTGCTCGCGATGGCCGCGCGCGTGCGCGAGCGCTCGCCCGAAATGCGCGTCGTCGTCGGTGGGCCGTCGGCGAGCTACGACACGGTCCGCCTCCTCGAGGACCACGCCGCCGTGGACGTCGCGATCAGCGGCGAGGGCGAGGAGGCGCTCGCCGAGCTGCTGCTGCGAGGCTTCGATGACGCCGGCGGCGTGCGCGGCCTCACGTGGCGCGGCCGCGACGGGAGGATCCACGAGGAAGCGAGGCGCCCGCCGGTTTCCGACCTCGCGACCCTGCGCTCGCCGCTGCTCGACGGACACCTCGTGCCTCCCCGCGAGAACGTCCTGCTCGAGTTCTCTCGTGGTTGCATCTACCACTGCAAGCACTGCGCCTGGCAGCTACACGGGTCGGGCACTCGCTACGTCCCGGACGAGCGGGTACGGGACGAGGTCCGCTGGCTTCGCGAGCACGACTGTCGCCACGCCCTGATCATCGACAGCGCCATCAACAACGACACGAAGTGGCTCGAGACGCTCGTGCACAGCATCCGCGAAGCGGACCCGGAGCGCGAGCTCGTCTTCTCGTACTTCGCCAACTACCGCCTCGTCACTCCCGAGCAGGCGCGGCTCTTGTCGGAGCTGCGGACGCACGAGATCCTGATCGGTCTCGAGAGCGTCAACCCACGCGCCCTCGCAGCGACCGGACGCAAGGGGGACGTCGTGGAGGAGTTCGCCCGGGCCGTCGATCTCCTGGCTGAAGCGGTCGGCCCGGTGACGCCGAACGTCATGTTCGCCATGCCGGATGACGACCTCGACGGCTTCCGTCGGACCATGGACTTCATCGTCGCGCTCGCCGAACGTCCCGGGCCGGCCCGCGTCCGGCACGCACGCGTGCACTGGACGATCATCCCGCCCGGCTCCTACTTCTGGCATCGGATGAGCCGCTACGGCATCGACGTGCTCCCGAGAGGCATCCCGTACGTCCTCGGGACACGGGCCTTTCCGCGCGCGGACATCGAGGCCGGGCTGCGTGAGATCCACGACCACCCGCGAGCCGACCTGTTCGTGTGGGAAGACGCCGAGCCGATCCGGCTCCTCGGTGCCGACCTGCCCGCGCTGGGGGCTCCCGGCAACGCGCCGTTGGGAGGTCCGGTCAGGGGACGGATCGGCGACGAGCCCGTGCTCGCGGCCATCCGTCCGCTCGAGCCCGGCCGTCCGCTTCCTCGCGGCTGGCGGGTCGGGGCGCTCGAACGGGCTCACGGCTGGCCGGTGGTCGTCCTGAAGGGCCCCGACGCGCGCGACCTCCGGCTGATGCTGCGGTGGCGCGACCTCGAGCCCGATCCATTCGCTCGCACGGCGTCGTTCGATCTCGTCTTGCTCGAGCCGCGCGACCGGAGCGCGGCGCTCGCTCACGAGCGGCGCTTGCTCGACGCGCTCGTGGAGCTGATCGAGAGAAACGATCAGCCGGACTCGCACTTGGCGCCGATCAAGACAGCCCACGACGAGTCGCGCAGCGCTTGACCGAGTGCGCCGGGTCCCCGGACAATGCGTCAGCGTGTCAGCAGCCATCGATGGTCACGGGCGCCGCGGCCTCGTCAGCCGGACACTCGCGGTCTACGGAAAGGGCGGGATCGGCAAGTCGACGGTGTCGTCCGCTCTGGCGGTGTCCTTCGCCCGGGACGGCCACCGCGTGTTGCTCGTCGGCTGCGATCCCAAGCACGACACGTCGTACAAGGTGATCGATCGCCGGCCTGCGACGACCGTGATGGATCTGCTCCGCCGCAAGGGAAACGACGTGACCCGGGACGACGTGCTCATGCCCGCTCGCGTCCCGGGGCTCACGTGCATCGAGACCGGCGGCCCCGAGCCCGGCGTGGGGTGCGCGGGACGAGGCATCACGCGGATGTTCGAGATCTTGGCGGATCTGGGGCTGCCCGGCGACGACTTCGACGTCGTGATCTACGACGTGTTGGGGGACGTCGTGTGCGGCGGCTTCGCCGCGCCCATCCGAGGTGGGCACGCGCAGGAGGTCTACGTCGTAGCGTCGGGAGAGGTGATGGCGCTCTACGCGGCCAACAACATCTGTCGGGCGGTGCAGAACCTGAGGCGGTCAGGCGCCCGACTCGGCGGTCTGGTGCCCAACCTGCGGGGGTTGCCCAAGGAGGAGGAGGTGATCGCCGGTTTCTGCGCGGCAGCCGGCCTGAACCGACTGCCGGGGATCCCTCGAGACCCGTCGATCCAGGAAGCGGAGGCAGCGGCGCTCACGATCGTCGAGCACGCTCCGAGCTCCGCCGCGGCGCTTCGCTACCGGGCGCTGTACGACGCCATCCTGGCGAACGACGCGGCCACGTTGCCCGACCCACACCCGCTCGACGACGAGGGCTTCGAGCACTTCGTGGTCGAGACGCGCAGCTACTGATCGCAGCATCCGCTTCCGACCGCGACCGAGCCGATGGCGACGATCCAGCCGAACCAGCCCGACCAGCTCTTCGCGTGGCTGGCCGGCGTCATGAGCGCCCGCGGCCCCTTCGCGTGCCGCAGCGTGCGCTGCGACGCCGAGGGCACGTTGACCATCACGCTGGGTGCCGACCAGGGGGACGTCGCGGTGTCCTGGCGCGTGCCTGCGCCACGGCCGGCCGAGCCGCGCTATCGGGACGGCTCGATCGCGGTGCACGGCCACGAGGCGCCCGGCGACGCGGTCGCCCGGGATGCGATACGGCAGGTGACCGGGACCATCGATTCGCTCGCCCGGCGGTGGCGCATCGAGCTGCTCGACCGGCGCAACCGGGAGCTCGATACGGTGGAGCTCGGCATGCACTTCGCGAGCTCCGTCTTCGGAGAGCTGCTCGTCGAAGGGGAGACTCGGTGTGGCCTGTGGGTCTTCCGGGGCGCGACTCCGGGACCGGACGGCGTCGCCCTCCTGTTCCGCGGCCTCGCCGCACCTCTGGAGCTGCGCGTGCAGGCCGCCGGCACGCCCGCGGAAGGGAAGGTCGTCGGCACGTACGGACCGCTGGCGCTCGTGGCCCCGCCCGACGCCGAGCAGCGTCACGACGCCGATCGCGTGCTCTCGTACGTGGGCTACCTGCTCGCGCTGTCGGTCCCGCCGGGCGCGAAGCTCGTCTCGGCGGCGCAGGCGGACCGGGCTTCGGACACGAGATCGACGAACGACGAGCCCGACCCGCAGGTCGATCCGCGCCTGCCGCTCGACGACAGGGCGAACCCGTTCTTCTTCGATCGGGAGAACACGGCGGCCCTGCTGTTCTCCGCGCTGTCTGCGAGCCGCGGCCGCGTGTCCGCCGTCATGCACACCGACCGTGAGTGCGTCGGATTCACGTCGCACTTCAGCGGTTCGGTCGAGCCTGTCCACCTCTACCGTCTCGACGTCCGACCGACGACCGACTACGTGCGCCGCGTGCGGATCGTCGACACGAGTGACCTCGACGCCATCATGACCGGCTGCGAGGACCGGCTCACGGAGCTGACTCGCGAGGCGGCCGAGGACGAGCGTCCGGAGCTGCTCGTCGTCCTCGGCACCTGCGTCTCGCGCATCATCGGCGACGACGTCGAGCGTTCCGCCCGAGACAGCGGCGCGCTCGACGCGGGCGTCCCCACCATCTGGCTGGAAGCTACCGCCTCGGAAGACCAGCAGGCGCGCGTCCTGTGGACGAGGCTCTGCGAGCTGTTCCAGTCGCCCCGCGGCGCTGCCGGCGGCGGCCCTTCGGTCAACCTCTTCGGCTACGGCAGTTGGCGCGACCAGGACCACGGCGAGCTCGAGGAGCTGCTCCGGAGCATCGGCGTCCGACGGAACGCGAGCCTCATTCCGACCTTCGACATCGACGAGCTGAAGCGGATGGGAGACGCCGACGTCAATCTGGCGTTGCGGGCGCCCCTCGTGCTCGACTCGCTGATGTGGGCGCGCGAGAAGCTCCAGGCGCCGCTCCTCGAACCGCCTTCTCCCTTCGGGATCGCTGGGACGCGGTCGTGGCTCGACGCGATCCTGCGCTTCTTCGGGCGGGCGCCCGTGGGAGACGAGTGGATGAAGCAGCACCTCGGTCCGCTGGCCGAGAGGTGGGCAGAGCTCGTTCGCCAGGCGGCGGAGCTGCGCGTCGCGATCCTAATCACGTCCGATCACTTCGGGAGCGCCGTACCTCTCCACCGTGGCGGCGTCCCCTTGTTCGACGTGCTCCGTGAGATGGGGTTCCCCGTCGACCTGTTCGTCCTGCCGACACCGGGGAAGCACGTCGATACCCACGAGCGAGCCGTCGTGCTCGAGACGATGGTCCGCCGCATTCCACACGATACCCTCAGCTGGGTCGCTTCCATGCAGGAGCTCCGCGATCGCTTGGAGCAGTCGGGCTGTCATCTCTTCTACACGGAGGTGCCCCTGGACCGACGAGCTCCCTCGGCTGGCATGGCGACGTTCAACTACACCGACTTCGACATGGGCTTCGCGGGTGCGTGCCGCTCACTCGAACGCCTGATCCATCGTGGGCATACGCCTTTCTGGCGGCGGTATGCCCCTCACATCCCGTGCCCGGACTGGTGATGCCCGCACGAAGCCACCTGCCGATCACGCCAACGGTCATCGACGGTCTCATGACGCTGGTGAACGCCGTCCCCGACCTCGGAATGATCATCGACTGCGCGGACTGCGGCGAGGAGAAGTTCGCCAAGGTGGGGGTGCAGCACGACGTGCTGTCGTCGCTCACGAGCTACTCGCGCGGCCACCGCATCCGCTTCAGCGGGCTGCTGGCAACCGACATGGTGCTCGGTACCACGCCCAAGGTGGTCGAGGCTGTCCGATCCTTGGTCGCGACGCGCTCACCGGGAGTCGTCCTGCTCGCGCCGTCGAGCGTCGCTCAGCTCCTGGCGAGCGACCTCGAGGCCGCGGCGGCAGACCTCGAGGAGGAGCTCGGCATCCCGGTCGGGGCCGTGTCCGCGCGGCCGCTGTCCGGAGACTTCCTCGAGGGGTTCGAGGTTGGGCTCGAGGCGTTGGCCCGCAAGACCGTGCTCGCGCCCCCCGGCGAGTGCGACGAGGTCGGCGTCGTGGGTCACCTGTTCGAGCGGTTCGAAGAGGACCAGCAGGCGAACGTCCGTGAGCTGCGGCGCTTGCTTCTCGCGCTCGGGTGCGAGGTGCCGTCGATCTGGCTCGAGGGTGCGCCGACGCAACAGCTCGGAGCCATCGGTCGCGCCACGACCCTGCTGGCGCTTCCGGGAGGCCGTCGGGCGGCGGCCGCGATCGCGCGGGCCAACGGAGCCCGCGTCGTCGAGTGCGGCTTGCCGATCGGGCTGGACGGCTCCGCCCGGTGGCTCACGGCGGTGGGCAAGGCAGTGGGGCGCGCCGACCGGGCGCGAGCTTTCGTGGAGCACGAGCTCGGCCTGATCGTGCCTCGGATCGAGCGCGCCGTGCGTCGCGACCTGCTCGGGCGCAGCGCGGTCGCCGCAGGCGGCGCTGCCTACGTCGGTGCGCTGGCCGAGTACCTCGCGGAGCTCGGGCTCATCGTACGGCTCGTCATCGTGCAGAGTCGGCGGGAGTCGGACGGCCGGCAGGTCGAGGAGCGCCTGCGGCCGTACCACCAGAACCCGCGAGTGCTCGTCGACCCCACGTTCCCGGCGACGGAGCAGGCGCTGGCCGATCAGATGAAGGCCGAGTCGATCGACGTCATCGTCGGCTCCGGTTGTGCCCGCGACGCGGCGAAGCCGTTTCGCATCCCCTATCTCGAGATCGCGTACCCGTGCTACGTACGCCACGCGCTGTTCGACGCTCCCTGGCTCGGGTTCCGCGGCGCGCTGTGGCTCGCCGACGCCCTGGCTGGACGCATCGCCGAGGCTGCGTACCATCGTTGGTGAGATGAGAGCCGTCACGCACCCGTCGCGGGAAGGCCGGGGATCTCTCGGACCTCGAAGGGCGGACAGGTTGCCGCAGTCCGTGCAGATCGAGATCGACTCTCGCTGCAACCTCCGCTGCCGCATGTGCGCCGTTCCGCAGATGGCAGCCCGCCGGCCGCGCACGATCGGGCCCTCGGACCTCCGGGAGCTGCTCCAGAACCACTTTGCGCACGCGGCCCACGTGACGTTCTGCGGCTTCTCCGAGCCGCTCATGAACCCCGATGTGCCGGAGCTGGTCCGGGTCGCGCGCTCGCTCGGCAAGCAGGTCAACCTGGCGACGAACGGGATGCTGCTCACCCCCGGGCTCGCCACAGAGCTCGTCGCCGCGGGCCTCGACGACGTCGCGCTGTCGTTCGACACGACCGATAGCCGCGCGTTCCACCTCATCCGAGGCGTCGACCGGTGGTCGTCCGTAGTGGCGAACCTGCGCGCGCTCCGAGCCGCGATCGACCGAGCCGGGGCGCCCCTACGGATCGAGCTGCACGCGGTGGTTTCCGGTCACACGCTCGGTGAGGTGGAGACGCTCGTGCGCTTCGCTGCAGCCGAAGGGGTGCAGCTCGTCACGTTCATCCGAGAGATGCCTTTCGCAGGGCAGGACGTGACGGACCTCTGGAGGGACTTCGCCGCCATGGACTGGACCGCGGTGGCCGAGCTCGCGCGCGATCTCGGCGTCGCGCTGTCGTTCACCGATCCGCGGGTGGACGCCGCCGTGGGGTGTTACTGGGCGTCGGCGCACAGCTACGTCTCGATCGAGGGGGACGTTTCGCCTTGCCAGGTGGCGTCGGCCGATCCGGCGGCGCGCTTCGGGAACGTCCGCGAGGCGTCCTTCTCGTCGATCTTCGCCGGAGAGCGTTACGCGGCGTTCCGGCATGCGGTGGCGCGGGGCGAGCTCCCGCCGGCCTGCCGGGGTTGCTCGTGCGTCTTCCGCTCGGGTCCCGAGCAACTCGCAGGCGAGGAACACAGGGCCCGGCGCGCTCCGTGACTCACCGTGCCCAGCAAGGTCGCTCGCTTCACGACCGATGGACGGGACCGCCGATCGTTCTTGCCGAGCCACGCTTTGTCACCCACCCTCTCGGGGAGTCTGGATGTCTCACGCGACCCGTACCCTCGTCGTCGGCTTCTTCCCTCGGCCGTTCTGCGGCGAGGCCGCTCAGTACGAGCTGGGCCTCAACCGGCTGCCGGTCCTGGTCGACGGGACCTGGGGCATCGTGTGGGTGGAGCTCGACCGCGACGACCACGACACGAACGTCCGCAAGATGCGGGATGCAGGCCCGGACCTCGTTCTCCTGCACGCGAACCGGACGCAGATGGTCGAGACCGTCGCGTTCGTGGGCGCGATGGGAGAGGAGCTCCCGGATCTCCTGCTCGTCCTGTGTGGCTGGGTGGGACAGCCCGCCTACGTCGACGCGTGCTTCGCGACCGCCGGCGGGCTCCGCCACCCGCGGTTCGCGGTCGCGTGCGGCGAGGTGGAGGCCATCGTCCCGCCGCTCCTCGATCGGCTCGGCGAGGCCCGGGGTGAGCGGGCGCTCGACGGGTTGGCCGGGATCGTGACCTTCGAGCCGGAGCACCGGGCCTGGCGGGGCTCGGCCGACTACGTCCTCGTCGAGGACATGGACGAGCTGCCGTCCTGGTCCGCCGGCCGCATCGACAAGGAGTGGCGCGAGTCGCGCGCCGGCTGGGTGGAGCTGTCCCGGGGCTGCAAGTACCGGTGCGCCTTCTGCTTCGCGTCCTGCTACCGCAACGCCCGCATGCGGCGCCGCAAGCCGGAGCAGGTGCGCGACGACATACGCCTCGCGGCCGACGAGGGCGTCGAGGTGCTCGGTCTCTACACGGCGAGCGTCAGCCTCGACATCGAGCTCGTGCAGACGGTCGTCGAGACGGTCCGGGAGCTCCGGCTCGACGACGTCGCCGTGGTCGGCGCCCTCGGGCCCATCGACAAGAAGTTCATCGGCGCCGAGGAGCTCGAGCGGCTCTCGCGCCTGTCGTGGAGCGTGATGACCGTCGGCCTCCAGAGCATCACGCCCGAGGCCATCAAGGCGAGCCGCCGCCCGGACGACGAGGAGACGTTCGCCCGGACGATGGAGTACCTCTCCGGGTTCGTCACGCCCGAGGTCGAGCTGATCCTCGGCCTGCCCGGCGACTCGCCCGAGGGCTTCCGGCGCACCATCGACTTCGCCCTCTCGCTCCCGGTGAACGTCACCGTGCAGACCTTCCGGCTCGATCCGTGGTCGAGCCACTTCGAAGACCGGGAGCGCCTCGGTCTCAGGGCGGACTTCCGCAACGTGGCGAGGGTCACCGAGGGCGCGTCGTTCCCACCGGGCGCGATCGAGGAGTGCAAGCGCTGGCTGCGCAGCCTCGGCGACGGCCCGTGGACCCACCGAGCCCGCCACCTCGCGCTCGACGGCCAGCAGATCGACACCACGCAGCGCCACCGCGACCGCGGCCAGCAGAAGGACCGGTGAGCGTCGCTCGAGCGTGGGTACCACCGTTCCCGACGTGCACCAAGCGCGAGCGCCCGCCACCGGCGAGCCCTATGTCGACGCTGATGGACGATCTGGACCGGGAGCTGTCGGAGCTCGGCGAGCGCGACGTGGACGATTGGCGTCGCGAGCGCATCCGCCGCATCTCGCACGAGACGCTCCGCCGCGCGCCCCGGCGCCGCGCGGCGCGGGCGTGGCATCGCTTCCTCGAGCCGGCCCTGTTGACGCTCGTGGTCGCCGGCCTGCTCGCCTGGGCCGTCTACCGCGTCGCCGGCCTGCTGCTGGGAGAGTGACCCTCGCGCGGAGCGGGCAGGCAGGTCGCCACCGTCGTGGATCGGACCATTGGTTCGATCACCGGGCGCCTGCTCAGAGGGTCTCTTCCGCGGGCTTCGGAGACCCGCCCGCAGTCGTGGCCGGAGGCTTGGTCGAGGCCGGAGCGGTCGCCGTGTCGTCCGCGACAGGCTCCTCCACGGACGGGATGGAAGTCGCCTGCACCGCCGGTCTAGACTCCCCCGATGGAACGGACGGTGGCGATCGTGGGTGGGCGCGTGCGCACCATGGCCCCGGGTTCTGCCGACGCCGTGGCGTACCGAGGCGGCGCGATCGTGGCCGTCGGGACGCGGGACGAGGTGCTCGCGGCCGCGGGGGACGGGGCGGAGATCGTGGACGCCCAGGGCGCCCTGGTGATGCCTGGCTTCGTCGACGCGCACCATCACGTGAGCATCGCGTCGCTCTACGGCGGCGTGCTGCGCCTGACCGCGCCGCACGTCACCGACATCGCCTCGCTGCAGGCGGCGCTCTCCCGAGCCGCGGCCGAGCTGCCGCCGGGGCGCTGGCTCGTGGCGATGGACTGGGACGAGGGGCGCCTCGCCGAGAGGCGCCCGCCGACACGTCAGGAGCTCGACGACGCGGTGCCGGAGCGGCCGCTCTTCGCGCTCCACTACACCTGCCACCGCGCGCTCGCGAACAGCCGCGCGCTCGAGCTCGCCGCGATCGGCGCCGACACGCCGGATCCATCGGGCGGCCTCATCTCGCGTGGCCGGGGCGGCCTGCCCGACGGCCTGCTGATCGAGCGCGGCATGAGCCGGGTGGAGGCGCTCGCGCGGCCCGATCTTGCCTCGTACGACGTCGAGGGCGTCCTCGATCGGATGGCCGCCCATTACCGCCGACTGGTCGCGGCCGGGATCACCCGGGTGGGCGACACGGCGGTGCCGGTCGACCTCTTGCCGCTCTACCGCGAGTCGGCGCGGCGCGGCGACGTGCTGGTGCCGACCGTGATCTGTCCCGTGTCGTCGACCGGCTACCTCGAGGCGCCGTGGGACGTGCTCGACGGGCCGGTGACGGGGCACGAGGAGGGGCCGCTCCGGATCGGCCCGGTCAAGCTCGTCTTCGACGGGGCCCCGGGCTGCGCCCTGTGCCTGACCTGGTGGCAGGGCCTGCGCAGCCTCGCGAGGACGGTCGCGCTCGCAGTGCGCACGGGCTCCCTCGATCCCGTGCGCACCGCTCTCTCGACCGAGCCGCGGTACGGCACCCGGATGCGCACGGGAATCGCGATCTACCGCCGTGACGAGGCCCAGGAGGTCGTGGCCGCGCTCGCCGAGCGCGGCTTCGGCGTCGCCACGCACGCGATCGGCAACGACGCCGTCGACCACGTGCTCGGCGCCTACGAGTCGGCCGGCGCACGGCTTCACTCCGCCGGCACGCCGCGCATCGAGCACGGCGCGTACGTCGACCGGGAGCTGGTCCGGCGGATCGCCGGCGGCGGGTTCGCCGTGGTGGTCCAGCCGGCCATGATCGCCATGCCCAGCTACGCGACCGTCGCCCCCATCCCGGGCCTGCCCTTCATGCCGCTGCGCTGGCTGCTCGACGCCGGCGTGCCGGTGGCGTTCAGCAGCGACCACCCCGTCATCGACTTCGATCCGCTCGAGGGCGTCCGCGTGGCGTGCTCGCGCCGGAACGCGCGGGGCGTCGTGGTCGACCCGGACCAACGCATCACCCCCGACGAAGCGCTCTCGCTGTACACCCGCGGCGCCGCCGACGCGTGCGGCGCCATCGACGAGTGCGGCACCCTCGAGCCCGGCAAGCGCGCCGACCTGGTGCTCGTCGACGGCGAGCCGGATCAGCCGGGAGCGAGCGTCCGAGCCACCGTCGTCGCCGGACGGCTCCTGCACGGTGAGCTGGGTCGCGCCCGCGACGGCGGATCGGTCGCGGGCGCCGAGGCGGGCGTGACCCGACCCGGGGGGTGATCGGGGTCGAGCACGGTAGTCCAGGCGTATGGCCGTACGGGGGAGTGAGCCCCAAGGCGTTGCCGGCGGCGTCAGGACCGGCGTCGCGCGCCGGCGGCGCGGGCTGCGAGGCGGGCCTCGCCGCGGCGGACCGCGGCGAGCACCGCCTCCTCGAGCTCGCGGCAGGCGCGCTCGGGCGGGCGCGGCCCCGGCACGGGCTCGCGGTAGAGGTGGTAGTACGCCGAGAGGAGGCCGCCGCCGCGCGCCTCCTCGCGCCGGTGCACGAAGCGTAGCCGCACCGCGCCTCCCTGCTCGAACCGGAAGCGCGCGAGGACGCCCCGGCCCGTGTCGCGCGGCCTGCCCACCTTCTCGAGCGCCCAGCCCGCGCGCCCTTCGCCCGCGGTCCACTCGCCGAGCAGCTCGCTCACCCGCCGCCGCGTGTGCCACGGGCTCGCTCCGCCGTGCGACTCCATCAGCACGACGGCCTCGGCCGCCTTCAACCTCTCCGGCTCCGCGGCCATCCGCTTTGCGAGGTCGGCCTTGGCGCGCGCCAGCGCCTCGCGCGACCAGGACGGGCTCTCGATCAGGTAGGGGATGCCGCGCTCCCGGACGCGCAGCCCGAGCGCGTGACGGTGCCGCCAGAGCGACGAGCCCCGGTAGACCTGGAGGAGCGAGACGAGCACCGCCTCGGCGAGCGGCCGACCCGACGCGCGCGGCCGCGTCCAACCCATGAGCGTGTCGAGCGTCCGCCGGAAGCCGTCCTCGGTGTCTCCGGGCAGGCCGAGGACGATGCTCACCACCGGCGGCCGCACCGCCTCGGCGACGGCCGATAGCGTGCGCTCGAGGGCCTCGACGTCGACGGCCGCGCGGCTCACCTCGCCCATCCCGGCGGGCGAGAGCGTCTCGACGCCGAGCAGGACCATGTGCGTCGGCAGGCCCGCGAGCACCTCGAGCTGCTCCGGCGTCACGTGGTCGTGGCGGATGTTGTACGTGAAGCGGACCGAGCCCTCGGGGTCCGCGCGGCGGATCGCGGCGACGGTGGCGCCCATGCCCGCCGTGTCGTAGTTCAGCGCCGAGTCGGTGACGGTGACGTGGCGGTGTCCCCGCTCGCGCGCCCAGCGGATCTCCGCCTCGACGCGCGCCGGACCGAACAGCCGCAGGCGCTTGGCGGCGTTCCAGGTGCAGTAGCCGCACGCGTGCAGGCACCCGCGCGACAGCTCCATCATCACGCCGTCCCGCGCCGGACGGAGCGCGCCGGAGAGGAACGGCGAGGGGATCGTGTCGAGCGCGCCGACGTGCACGGGCGACCCGCCCGACCGGATCGTGCCGTCGGCCGCGCGGCTCACCACGCCCCGGATGCCGTCCCAGGGCCCGTCCCCCCGCAGGAGCAGCTCGCGGAACGGGAGCTCGCCCTCCCCGACGACGAGCGCGTCCACCTCCGGCATGTCACCGAGCAGCCCCTCCGGGTCCCCCTCGGTCGCGCGGCCGCCGACGACGATGCGCAGCCCGGGCCGGCGGCGGCGGAGCGCGGCGGCCGCCTCCCGCACGAAGCCCGCGTTCCAGCAGTAGGCCGAGAAGCCGACGAGATCCGGGTCGCGCTCGAGGATGCGGTCGGCGTCCGCCTCCGCGAAGACCACCTCCTCGTCCTCGTCCTCGAGGTCGAGGGGCTGGACGACGTCGAGCAGCTCGACCCGCCAGCGCCCGGACAGCGCCGGGTCCGCCTCGGCGAAGGCCTTGAGGTAGCCGTTCGCCAGGCTGTATGGCGCGGGCGCGAGGGTGTCGACGAAGCCGCCCTGTCCCCCGAAGGGTCCGTCGTCTCCCTCGTTGGCCATGGAGCGGAACGCCCCGACGAGCAGCGCCTTTCGCACCCTCACAGGTTAGCCGAAGCCGCTCCGGTGCGCCGCGTGGGCGGCGGCGGCGAGGAAGGCGCGCATCACGGCGGTCTGCTCGGGGTCGGGCGGCTCGGACAGACCGTAGGACAGGACGAGGCCCCGGTGGCGGAGGAAGAAGCGCCGGCCCTCGCCGTGCTCCTCGACGAAGAGCCGCATCGTCCGGCCGTCTCGCGACAGGTCCGCCTCGAGCCCGTAGTGGTCTTCGAACCGCTTGAGGCGCAGGCCGTCGACGGAGAAGCCGCGCAGGCTCCGCGACGCGCGCTCGCTGCGCTCGTAGATCCTCGCCAGGAGCTCCGCCACGACCTCCCAGAACGACGGCAGCGCCCCGCGGGGGACGGCGTCGAAGGGCGCCCGCTCGCGGAGCACGTCCTCGTCCACGCCCTCGAGGGACGAGGCGCTCTGCTCGCCCAGGCGCTCCTCGACCCGCCGGAGGATCGTCACGACGCCCTGCTCCTCCGGGTTCGCCTCCACCACGTCGAGGAGGGCGCCGAAGACGCCGAGGACGTCGGCGTTCGAGCGCGGCAGGCCCCGAAGCCACCGCTGCACGAACGCGTACAGGTTCTCGACGGGCGGGATGTGCGCCACGCGCGCCAACCGGCGGCCGAGCCTGTACACGGTCGCGATGCCCGGGTGCGCGAAGCGCCAGGGCACGTCGTGCATGCGGTAGTCGTTGATGCAGCCCGAGTCGTAGCGGTAGTCCTCGAAGCGGTCGCTCACGAGGCCGTCCGCCTCGGCGAGCTTGGTGATCGCCAGACCCGGCAGGAGCTGCAGGGCCGAGTCGAGCACGAAGCCGGAGGCGTCGATCCGGTGCCGGCGGAAGCCATCGACGTTCAAGCGCAGGTCGTCGAAGGTGGTCCACGGGGTGAACAGGATGATCCCGAAGCCGCCGAGCTTCGTGAACGAGAACGTCTCGGGGAAGCGCTCCTCGAGGCGAGCGATCAGCCGGGCGCCCCGTTCGATCTCCTCGGGGCTCAGGCCCTTGTTGAAGCGCTCGTTCTCGGCCGGCGAGAAGCTCTCCACGCCGATGTTGTAGAGGCAGATCCTGTGGCCGCCCGCCTCGAGCAGCGGGAGCGCACTCTCGAGCTGCGCCTCGACGCCGAGCACCTCGTCGATGCGCGCCGCGAAGTGGAACGCCGAGCCCGGGACGCGGCGGTCGGCGAGCGCCTGCGCGAAGCGCCCGATCGAGAGCCACAGCATCGCCCCGTGCACCTGGTACTCGCGTCCGAGCATCGCGGGGTGGGAGGTGCGCTCCGCCGCCTCGATCTGCCGGAGCGCGAGCTCCACCGCCGGCGTCCTCGGCGGCCTCTCGTACAGGTCCGGCGAGAGGCAGAACGTGCACCCCCGGACGCGCGTCGAGCCCTCGATGGCGAGACCCGCGAACGCGGGGTTTTCGGCGATGGGCTTGAGGTAGACACAGTCCGGGCCGAGGAGCAGGTGGACGAAGGGCCGGATGTCCCCGGCGAGGCGGTTGAGCGGTCGTCGCCGGAAGTCCGGGGACACGAGGTCCTCGAGGGTCGCGTCCGAGCGCGCCAGGTCTTCGACGTCCACCCCGAGCCACCGGCCCACGTCGGCGGCGGCGGTGTTCGCGTCGACGATGTCGGCGAGCCGGAACCGCACGGCCGGGAAGCGGCCCGTGAGGAACGCGAAGAGCTCCTCGGTGAGCCGCTCGTTCAAGAGGACGTGCGTCGGACGCCACGCGTCGATGCGTTCGACGACGGCGCCCCGCTCGGCGGTCCCGAGGTCGTAGACGTAGAGCTGCTCGCCCGCGCGCGGCTCGTTCGCGGGGACACCGACGCACACCCAGTCCGTCTCGACGCCCTTCTCCCGCAGCAGCGGCCGGAGGTACGGGAACACCTTGCTCCGGTAGCTGCGGTACCGGTCGGTGTTGAGCACCTCGAGGAGAAGCAGCCGCGGCGGGTCGTCGGACATCTCGGCAGGGGCGCAGGCGCAGGGCCCTCGGCGATGGGGTATCAGCTTACACGACGGGCGCCGGTCACCGCCGGCGATCGTGTCCCGATGCCCCGGCGCGCACCTGCGGGTGGCCCGACGCGCGGGGGACGGAGTAGAGTGACCGCCATGACGACCGCGCTACCGGCACTGCGATGCGGGTGACGCTCGCCGGTTCGGCGGTCCAGCTGCCCGGCGTCGGTCCCGACTCGGCCCGGTACAACCTGGCGCTGGGCTTCCTGCAGGCCTACGTCCAGGAACGCCTCGACGATCTCGTGATCCGGCGCGAGGACTTCCCCATCTCGCTCGACGAGCCGCGCTTCGCGCGGGGCGCGGCCGAGCGCCTGCTCGCCGGCGACCCGGCGCTGATCGGGATCTCCAGCTACTGCTGGGACCTGTCGGCCTTCGAGGAGGTCGTCCACGAGATCAAGCGGCGGTCGCCCGCGACGACGGTCGTCGTGGGCGGCCCGTCGGCGACCTACGCAGGGGAGGAGCTCCTCGCCCGCTGTCCGGTGGACGTGGCAGTGGTCGGCGAGGGAGAGGAGACGTTCCTCGAGCTGCTCCGGAGCGGCGCGCGCGACCTCGACAGGGTCGCGGGCCTCCTCTACCGCGACGGCGACGCCGTCCGGTCCACGCCGCCGCGGCCGGGGGTCGACCTGACCACCGTCCCGTCGCCCTACCTCGCGGGTGTGCTCAGGCCGCCGAAGTCCAACCTGATGCTGGAGTGCTCGCGGGGCTGCGCGTTCCGCTGCCGCTACTGCGCGTGGAAGGCCTTCCTCGGCGGCCTGCGCCACACGCCCGTCGACTCGCTGCGGCGCGAGCTCGGCTGGGCGCGCGAGCACGGGTACGAGCACGCCTTCATCCTCGACTCGGCGGTGAACTTCGACACAGACCGCCTCGTCGAGCTCGGCGCGGCGCTGCGCGGCGCCGGCGGCCTCCGGTTCAGCTACTTCGTGAGCCACACCCACCTCGACGAGGCGCAGGCGGAGGCGCTCGCCGGGGTGCCGTCGCACGAGATCTACGTCGGCCTCGAGTCGGTGAACCCTCCGGCCCTCCGCACCGTGGGTCGCCGCCGGCTCGATCGAGAGGCCTTCGAGACCGCCGTCGCCCGCCTCGGCCGTGTGGGTCCGGTCGTCGTGTCCATCATCCTCGGGATCCCCGGCGACACGCTCGCGGGCTTCCGCGAGACGGTCGGCTACTGCGTGGATCTGGCCGACCGCGTGGGCGTGTCCGCGGTGCGCGTGTTCTGGATGATCGTCCCGCCCGGCACGTCCCTGTGGACGAACCGCGAGCGGCACGGCATCCGCACCGCGTCCCCGGGCGTCCCCTACCTCGTCGACAGCGCCTCGTTCCCGGCGGCAGACCTCGCCGAGGCCTTCCGCTTCCTGCTCACGCACCCGCGGCGGTCGCTCTTCGTCTACGACGACGCCTCGCCGGTGGGGAGGCTGCCGGGGCTGGGCGATCTCCCGGCGCCCACCAGGACGGAGCACCGGCGCCCCAAGCGCGCGGGCGCAGGAGACGGCGGACGGCTCGACGCGCTCTTCTTGCACGCGCCGCGCGTCCGGGGAGACCGGCGCGAGGTCATGGTGCTTCCGCTCGGCGTCCCGGCGCTCGCGAACCTGCTCGACGACGAGGGCCGGTCGGTCGAGATCCTCCACCTCGGCATCGAGCCGGAGGTCGACCGGCGCTTCTCGCTGCGCCGCGAGCTCGCGCGACACAGGCCCCGGCTCGTCCTCGTACCGCTGCACTTCAACCCACAGACGCGCGACGCCATCGACACGGCGCGCCGCGCGCGCGCGTGGGCGCCCGACGCGAAGATCGTGATGGGCGGCCTGACGGCGTCGGTCTTCGCCTCGGATCTCTGCGCGCTCGGGATCGCCGACGCGGTGGTCTCGGGGGACGGCGAAGAGCCGCTCCGCGCGCTCGCGCGCGTGCTCCTCGACGGCGAGGGCCGCCTCTCGGACGTCCCGAACCTCACCTACGTCGAGGACGAGCGGGTCCACGAGAGCGCGCGCCGCTTCGTCCTCGACCCGGAGACGGCCGGCCGGCTGCGCCACGGCAGCCTGGCCCGCCTCCGCCACCGCGACGCCTACCTCGGCCGCGCTCTGTACGCCGACTTCAGCGAGGGAGCCGAGGGCTCGGCGGGCTACCCGCAGGCGGCGTACCTGAACGCCGGGCGCGGCTGCACGGCGGGCTGCCTGCACTGCGGCGGCTCCCGGGAGGCGCAGCAGCTCACCTCCGCGCGGGAGGGGCTCCTCCTCTATCCGCTCGACAAGCTCGTCCGCGACGTCCGCGAGGCGACGGGCGAGGGGGCCCGGGTGCTGCGCACCTGCTTCGATCCGCCGGCCGCCCGCCCGCACATCGAGCGGTGGCTCGACGCGATCCGGTCCGACGGAGCGCGCCTGCGAACGGTGTACGACCTGTGGGCTCCGGCCCCGCGGCGGTTCCTCGAGGTCGTGTCGCGCTCGTTCGAGCCGGGCTCGATGGTCGTCCTGTCGCCCGACGCGGGCAGCGAGGACGTCCGGCGGCGGGTGCGGGGCTTCTCCTTCTCCAACGAGCAGCTCCTGCGCTCTATCGCCGACGCCGAGGACCTGGGGCTCGGCGTGCACTGCTTCTTCTCCGCCGGGCTCGCGGGCGAGACCCCGGCCGACGTCGACGAGACGGCCCGGCTCATCGAGCGGATCCGCGCCGAGACCCGCGCCGGCGTCTCGGTGACCCCGATGTACCTCGACCCGGCGAGCGCCGTCTTCGTCGACCCGGACCGCTTCGGCCTCCGCCTCACGCGCCGCACGCTGCGCGAGCTGTACGAGGAGCCGGGCGTGCCGGACGGCCCCGGCTACGAGACCGCGTGCTTCAGCGAGCAGGAGATCCTCGACGCCTGCGCGCGCCTGCGCCGCGTCGCCGGGCTCAGCGGCTGAGGTCCGCGCTGCCTGCACCCGAGGTCACGGCGGCCGGTCACGCCTCGTTCCGCTCGACGAGCGCGTGGACGGCGCGCATGAGGCCGTCCAGCGTCGGTCCGCACCGCGCTCGCGCGTCCTGTCCGAGGTACGACAGCTCGTGCCGCGCCGTCCGGCTGAAGCACGGGCGCGGGCGGCGCTCGTCGCGGGCGGACACGCGCACCTCGACCTCGACCGACGGCGCCGAGGCGCGCGCGAAGCGAAAGATCGTCTCGCCCGGCCCCGGCCCCGCGGCCCGTAACACCCAGCCGGCACGTTCCTGTCCGGGAGCCCAGGGACGGATGAGCCGCTCGCCGTCCGGAGCGCTCCGCGCGGGCGCCGCGCACGGCGGCGAGACCGGACGCCCGCCGCCGGCCAGCATCGGGACGAGGTCCTCGGCCCGCGTGAGCTCCGCCGCCTCACGGTGCACCTGCTCGCAGCGCAGGCGGGGGTTGTGCTCGACGCGATCGACCAGCGTCCGCGCGACGCGGATGAGCTGCTCGGGCGCGAAGTCCCGGCTCCGGACGATGTAGGGCGTGCCGCGGGGCGCGGCCTCGAAGCCGTGCTTGTCGGCCAGGGCCTCGTAGCGCGTGCCCGGCAGCACCGCGAGCCAGAAGCAGCACACCGAGCCGATCACCTCCGGCATCGTCTCGACGAGGCCCTCGGCCCAGTCGAGCGTGCGCTCGAAGGACTCGATCGTGTCCCCGGGCAGGCCGGACATCAGGCTCATCGTGACCCGGCACCCGACCCGCCCGAGCGCCTCGAGCTTGCGCTCGAAGTCGGCGAAGGAGAGCGGCCGCTTGCCGCACGAGCGCAGGGCCGCGGGGTTGGCCGACTCCACCCCCAGGATGACCTCGTCCATCGGGCGGCGCGCGAGCAGCTCGAGCTGCTCGTCGTCGAGCTCCTCGTGCCGGAGGAAGACCGACATGCCGAGCGCGCGGTCCGGGTCGCCCTCGAGGAGCGCGCCGACGAGATCGCGCATGTGCCCGGTGTCGTGGTTGACGGCGGTGTCGCAGAAGTTCGCCGCGCGGTAGCCGCTCCGCACGGCCCAGGCGACCTCCGCGGCGACGCGGTCGCGCGGCGCGTACCGCACGCGGCCGCGGAGCGTCGACCAGCCACAGAAGGCGCACCGATAGCGGCAGCCGCGGGACGGCTCGAACAGGACGGCCTCGGAGGACGGGCGGAAGCCCGCGTCGAGGTAGGGAGACGGAAGCGCCGCGAGATCGACGGGAGCCGGCGGCGGGTTCTCGACGAGCCGTCCCTCCGACCGCCAGACGATGCCGGGCACCTCGCCGAGGTCGGCGAAGCCGCGGCGGCACAGCTCGACGAACGCCGTCTCCCCCTCGCCGTAGCCGATCACGTCGAGCGCGGGGCTCGCGTGGGCGAGCGCCGCCGGAGCGCCCGCGAAGGCGGGGCCGCCCGCCAATAGACGGATCCGCGGCGCGGCCGCACGCAGCCGCGCCGCCGTCTCGACCAGGGCGTGTACGCTCCAGCAAGCGCACGACAGCCCCACGACGTCCGGCTGCCACGCCAGGATCGCCTCGATGTCGCCGTCGGTGAGCGCGCGCTGCGTGCGCGCGACCGGGAAGTCCCGCACGCCGATCTCGACGCGGGACGCGACCTCCTCGTCCGCGAGGGCGCAGGCGCGGAGCAGCCCGATCCCGTAGCCGTAGCTCGAGGCGGCGAAGTCCTTGTGGCCGTCCCAGGTGGGGCCGCTCGGCCCGGCGTGCTCGGCGGGCGTTCCTCCGATCAGCAGGATCCTCACGGTCCTCGCCCCGCGAGCGTACCACGCCCCCGCCGCCGGGCACGGCCGAGGACGTGCTCGAGCTTGTGCGCGAACACCCGCGCGGCGCGCCGCCTGGACGCCGTCGACAGCGGACAGGCCGCGGGGTAGCTGACGCCGAGCGGGCCCGCCGCGAGGAGGTAGCGGCGGCGTGGGGCGCGCCGCTCGAGCGCGAGCTCCATCTGCTCGTCCGCCGAGGCGAGGTGCACCCGCACGCTCCCGTCGCGCGCGGGTCGGACCTCACGGATGCGGAACCCGCCGAAGGAGACGCCCCGCTCCGCCATGCGCCGGAGCAGGTCCGACAGGCCGCGGAGCGAGCCGGGCACCTCCTCGGGCGGAGGCTCGGAGCCGCGCGGTCCGGGCACGGCGGCGGCGGCCGCGTCGACAGAGCCCACCACGGCTTGCCAGAGATCGGTCTGGAACGCGCGCCGGTGCCACCACAGGAACGCGCGGCCCGAGAGCGACGCCCAGGGCCGGCCTGTGCGCAGGACGAGGGTGAGCTCGCCGTCGAGGACGAGCTCGTCACCCTCGACGAGGGCCTGGACGTCCTCTCCGCCGCCGCGGCAGGCCCCCGCGCGGTACCGGAAGCGCGGCCCCGGCTCCTGTTCCGGCACGAGCTCGACCGATCGGCCCTGCCGTCCGAACAGGAGGACGTGCGGGTTCTCGAGCCTCGCCCGGACGCGGTCGAAGCTGTCCGCGTGCGCCTCGCGGCGCCGCTCGGCGAGCCTCTGCGCGCGCGCGAGCGTCTCGTCGCAACCGAGCGCGCAGGGCACGTGCTCCACGAACCCGTCCGGGACCGGGTTCAGCTCCCACGGCACCGGCCCGTCGGCCGCGACCCGGCGCGCGACGAGCAACAGCGTGTGGTGATCGCGCATCGCGCTCGACTCCGCGGCGTAGGCGCGCGCGCAGCACCGCGGGTACCCGAGCAGCGCTCCGACCTCGGTCGCCGCCTCGATCCACGCCTCTCGCGAGCCTGCCTCCTCGAGCACCGCGCCGAGCTCCAGCGCGCGCTCCACGTCGGCCGCGCGCGCGCCGAAGAAGACCTCGTAGGTGTCCTCGGTCCCGCCCGGCTCCCGGCGGCGCTGCCGCGAGCGCACGTTCGGCAGCTCCGGATCGGCGAGCCACGCGGCGACCTCGCCGGCCGGTACGGGCTCGTGCTTCGCCACCGGCTTGTGCGCGAGCACGACCGAGAGGGGGAGGTCACCGATCCACCTGGCGCCGTCCGGGCCGAGCCGACGATTGCGAGCCTCCCACGTCTCGCGCGGCGGACCTTTGCGGTCGTGGAGATCGAGCGACGCCGCGACGGCCGAGAGCAGCACCTCCGGCGTCAGGGCCGGTCGATCGCCGAGGCGCACCGCCGCGCGGGCGACGCGCGCGGCGAAGGCGACCTCGTCGAGGCCGGCCTGCTCGCGCGCGGCCTCTGCCACCTCCCGCACGCGCGCGAGCAGGGGATCGACGTCGGCCGGCAGGTCGTGCGAGAGGCGGACGCAGATCCGGCTCACGGCCTCCATGGCGGGCTCGCGGAAGCGCCACGGGATCTCCGGCTCGTAGAAGGACCGGGCCGCCGTGTCGAGGAGCGGATCGTCGTAGGCGTCGGCGATCAGGCCGTCGCGTCGCGCCGCCAGCGTCAGCGGGAGGCCCTCGGTGAGGCGGAGCCGGCCGGTCAGCAGCTTGCCGCACAGGTCGGCGACACCGAGCAGCCTCGCGAGCGTGAGGTTCAGGTCGAGCTCGGCGGGCGACGTCCATGGCGTGAAGGTGATGAGGCTGAGGCCGCCGTACCGGCGGAACCCGAAGCCGTCGGGGTGGGCCGCTTCCAGCTCGAAGAGCGTCTGCACGGCGCGGACGTTCGTCGCCGGCGACACGCCCTTGTTCAGCCGCCCGAGCTCTGCGCCGGAGAAGCTCTCGACGCCCATCAGCGACATCTCGACCCGGTGCCCCGTCCCGGCGAGGAGCCCGAGCGCCCGCTCGAGCGCGTCCCGGCTCTCGACCAGCGTGTCGGGGCGGCTGTCGAGGAGGAGCTCCAGGGGACCGAGGTGCAGGCGCGCGAGCCGCTCGGCGATGCGGTCGATCGAGCGCATGATCGGCTCGCCCACCATCCGGACGGGCAGAGGGCCTGCCGCGCGCGGGCAGGTCCGGTCCACGGCGAGGAGCTGCCGTTCGGCCAGCGTGACCGGGTCGGTGCCGAACGGGGCAGAGCTCTCGGCCCGCGCGCAGAACGTGCAGCCGCCCTTGCGGACGCAGCCGGAGAGGTCGAGGTCGTGGAACAGACCGCTCCGGTCGACGGCGCGGCCGTAGGTGCACTCGTTGCCGCAGACCACGAACGGCAGCGCGGGCATGCGGCGGGCGAGGGCGTTGCCCGGCTCGAACGCGAAGTCGGGTGTCGGCACCTCGAACAGGCCCGCGCGCCGCACGGCCGGGTCGGCGAAGCCGAGCCGTGCGTCGACGTCCGAGAGGTCCGGCGCCACCGTCTCGACGCGCACGCCGCCCACGTCCCGGGGCCCGCCGTCGGCGGGAGACGACGCGAAGCGCACGACGCGGACGCCTTCGAGCACGTCGGCCAGGGCAGCGAGGAGGTCCGGTCCGGGGGTGTGGCTGAGGACGAGGTGCGAGGGCGCGTGGTCGGCGGTGGCGTCGCGGAGCGCGCCCGTGTCCGAGGCGTCGAGCGACGCGCCGCCGTCTCCCGCCGTGACCGGCACTCCGAAGCGGATCCAGCGCGTACCGATCCCGCGCGACCGCGCCCAGCCCGCTACGAAGGGGAAGAACACGCCTCGGTGGAAGCGCCCCTCGACCGCGAGCTCGACCAGGAGGAGGCGCGGCGCGGGAGCCATGGCACCTGCCTCACATCCCCTTGAGGAGCTCGAACAGCGCCTCGTCCGCCATGGGCGTCGGCGGGGGAAGGGCCTCGACCGAGCAGCTCCGGACCTTCTCGGCCAGGTCGCGCAGCGCGCGGCTGCTCTCCGCCTCGGGGGCGACCTCCACGACGGTCCGGTGCGCCACCTCCGCCGACTGGATGCGCGGATCGCGCGGGAGGTAGGTGAGGATGCGGGTCCCCATGGCGCTCGCGAACCGTTCGAGGTTCGAACGGTCGGTGTCCTCGGAGCGCAGGTTCGCGACGAGCCCGGCGAGCGCGACGCCGTTCTTCGCATAGACCTCGACCGCCCGGGACACGTTGTTCGCCGCGAACATGGCCATGGGCTCCTCGGACGTCACGACGACGATCTTCTCGGCGAAGCGCCGCCGCAGGGGCGCCGCGAAGCCGCCGCACACCACGTCGCCCAGGACGTCGAAGACGACCACGTCGTAGCCGCCGCTCTCGAAGAGGTCGATCTCGTCCATCAGCTCGAGCGTGCGCGCCACGCCCCGGCCGCCGCAGCCGAGGCCGGGCTTCGGGCCGCCGGACTCGCAGCAGTCGATGCCCATGCGGCCGCGGGTCAACAGGTCCGTCGCGGCGACCGTGGCGGAGTTGCGCCCGACGACCTCGAGCACGGTGCGGACCTCCTGGCCCTCGTCGACCAGGCGCATGGCCGAGTCGGCCTTCGGGTCGCACCCGACGTGCAGGACGCGCAGGCCCTCCATCGCGTAGCAGGCGCTCAGGCCCGTCGCGACGACCGACTTGCCGATCCCGCCCTTGCCGTACACGGCGATCTTGTCGACTTTCTTCATCCTCGCCTACTCGGCTCCTCGCCGCGCGCGACCGCCGGGTCCGCTTCGAACGGGTACGAGCTCGGACCAACCGAAGGCCTCGACGTATCCGCGCCAGACGCCAGGACACGCGCTGCTCATGGCGCAATCTTCGCATAGCTCGCGCTTGATTCGGAGGATATCGTCCTTCGAGTCCCGGTCGGTCACGTAGTACGCGTCGTCGCCGGACAGCTCGGCGGCTCCGGCCCTGCGCACGAGCCGCGCGAGCGGCACGTCCGCGCCGGAGCCCGCGACGCGCTCGAGATCCGTGTCGGAAATCCCCACACTGCCGCTCTTCTCGAACTGCACGAAGCGCTCCTGGGCGGCGCGCACCTCCTCCGGGAGCTCGACGGTCACGCACGGAGGCACGTCCGCCAGCGCGATCCGCACGAGCTCTTCGCGCGGCAGGCCCCGGACGAGCCCGGCGACCTCCGCGACCACGTCGGAGTAGCGCGGCATCAGCTCGCCGAACCGCTCTCGGCCGAAGCCCTTGACCATCATCACGTTGAAGCACATCCGGTCCACGTCGAACCGCCGGAGGAGCCGGTGGATCTCCCGGAGCCGGGGGAGGTTCGCGCGGACGACCACCGTCGAGGTGTGCAGATCGAAGCGCGCGCCGCGGCGGCGGAGGGCCGCGAGGTTCTCGAGCCCGCGGAGCGTCTGCCGGAACGCTCCGCGCGACCGCGTGAGCTCGTCGTGCAGCTCCGGCTCGGCGGCGTGGACGGAGAGCGTGAGCTTGTTGACGCCGCGCGCGAGCAGGGCGGCGGCGTACTTCGGCTGCGACAGGCGCCGCCCGTTCGTGATGACCGCGATCGTCCGGTACCCCGCGGCGCGCGCCCACTCGACGTAGCGATCGAGGTCCGGGTTCAGCGTGGGCTCTCCGCTCGTGAACAGGACCTCGCCCCGGCCGGGGTGGGCCTCGATGAAGCGCCGGATGTCGCCGGGGGTCTGGGAGCTCACGTGCCGGCGCCGCCCCTCGCGATCCGACTCCATGCAGAAGACGCAGTGGTTGTTGCAGTGCGCGCCGGCGAGCACGTGGAGCATCGCCGGCTCGCCGGACTGGCCGCCGCCCGCGCCGCCTTCCGCGCCGCCGTCCGCGCCGCCGCCTCGCAGGGGCACGAGCTCTTCGAGCCCGAACCGGCGGGCGTAGGGCTGCGGCACGCCCAGGCAGCCGTCGGTCTCGACGCAGCTCCGGCAGCGCGCCGCCTTCACCCACGGTGTGTCGTCGGTCTCGTACCCCGTCTCGTCGTCGTGCAGGGAGGGCGCCGTCCTGCCGGGGACCGCGCGGCTCGACTCCGAGAGCAGGCAAGCGGGAATCGACGCGTGGGTCGACGAGAGGAGCGACTGGACGGCGAGCCCGCGCTCGGCGGCCGCGGCGGCCGCGCGCTCGAGCGCGGGCACGAGATCCGAGTACCGGACGAGGAGATCGGCCGCCCCGGGCCGCCGCTCGGGACACATGAGCGCCGAGAAGCACAGGGCCGGGCGGACCTCGCCGGGCAGCAGCTCGCAGAGCGCCCGCACCATCGGCTCGAGGTGGTCGAGGTTGTGTCGCGTCACGACCGTGTTGAGCGTGACGTCGTGCCCCGCCTCGAGCAGCCGGCGCACGCCGGCGAGGGCCCGGGGGAGCTGGCCGCGGGTGCCCGTGCAGGCGTCGTAGATCCGCTCGTCCACGGCGTGGAGCGACACGAAGAAGGTCAGATCGGGCCCGGGAGGCAGGACGGCCGGGTCGAGCGTCGAGCCGAACCCGACGGCGTTCGTCTGTACGTGGACGCGGCCGATCCCGTCGAGCGCGCGGGCGGTCGCCACCTCGTCGAGGAACCTCGGCCGGACGGTGGGCTCGCCGCCGGTGAGCGTGAGCGTGGCACCCGGGAGCAGCCGCGAGACCGCCGACCAGCTCGCGAGCAGCGCCTCGGGGGACGGCTCGGCGTGCTCGGGGGCCGAGCAGAAGGGGCAGGCCTGGTTGCACCTCGACGTCACCCGCACCAGCACCTCGACGTCGGCCCCTCGCTCGGACGAGGAGCGCTCGACGTCGAGGAACGGGAACAGGCGCGCCACGTCCGCGTGCGGCTCGCCCGTCGGGAGGCAGATCGCCGAGAAGCCGTCGAGGCGCGGCGGGATCTCGCCCCCGAGCGTCCGCAGCGCGTCGAGCATCCGCTCGGCCCACGCGCGCTCCCGCGCGCCGAGATCGCGGCGGCCCTCGAAGCCGAGGCAGAACGGGCCGGCGGTCCCGTAGGCGGGCGGCCCGTGCCCGGCGGGGCGGACGACGAAGCTCAGCGGCCGGTCGGCCGAGCCGCCGACCAGCAGCCGCAAGAGGCCGTCCCCGAGGATGGCGTCACGGACCGGCACGCGGGCACGCCGGAGGCCGGAGTACAGCGTGTGGAGCCAGCGGTGGCGGGGCGAGACGAACCCGATGACCTTCGGCATGGGACCTGCGACGGCCCCCCACCATATCACCGGCCGGCGCGGGGCCATCGGAGGTACGGGCGCACGGCGAGCGATGGTAGCCTGGAGCCGTGGGTCTTCCGATGGTGGCAGGACGGCGCCATTGCGGCGGAGCAGGCTCGCTCCTCGTTCTCTTGGCCATGACCTCCTGCCATGGCACCGGACGGGGGGACCGGGTGGACTCGGCCGTCGGTGAAGAGGGAGGGATGGCCGATTCGGGTCCAGACGGCTACGTCTACCCAGGCTCGTGGAGCTTGCCCGATCCTTCTTTCGGCGACGGTGGTGCCGTCAGCATTCCCGGAGCATTCGGGGTGAGCGTCATCTCGTTGGTGGCGGACGAGCTCGGACGCATCCTCGTAGCGGCGAGCGACGCAGACGGCGTCCTGCTCCACCGGCTGATGACCGACGGGAGCATGGACACATCCTTCGGCGACGGCGGTCAGGTTCGCATCTCGGCGGTCGACACCTGCACGGAGCTGCTGCTCGATGGGAGCGGACGTATCGTCCTCGTGGGAAAAGCACCGGCGGGCCTCGATAGCCAGCCCTACGTCGCGAGGCTGCTCGCCGACGGATCGCTGGACTCGACGTTCGGCACGGAAGGCTTCTCGTACGCGTTCCCGCTGGGGCCGCGCACTGCAGGTAGCGCGGCCCTCCGACGGTCCGGCGGCGCCGTGGTCGAGGTCACCGGTTTGGAGATCCATCAACTCGTCGCGATCGACGAGACCGGCGCACTGGACACGTCCTGGGGTGACGGCGGAGTCGTGGAGAGACCTTCTGCGTCGATGAGCGGCGGGGCCGGCCTTCGCTTGCTCGTTCCGGCGTCGGATGGCGTGTTCGCAGCAACAGGCTTTCCCGATAGCGGCATCGAAGGAATCGAGAAGCTCTCTACCGATGGTTCCCTGGACACGACCTTCGGCGACTCGGGACGCGTTTCCACGGGAGGCCAGTTCTTCACCTTGGCTCTTGCCCCGATGCCCGATGGTGGCATTGCCTTCACGGGACAGGTCGGCCTCCCGTGGGAAGACGCCGCCTACGGTCGATTCGATGCGAGGGGGAACGTCGTCGTTCCGATCACCTATCACGACAGCGGACGGGAGTACGTGCAGCCGCTCGCTCTGGCCGCTACTGCCGATGGTCGCACCTGGCTCGCAGGCGAAATGGGGGGGATCACAGGAGTGTGGCTCGTGTTGGCGGATGGCACATTCGCCGATTGGCTCGACTACATGGGCGCCTGGTCGATCCGTCCCGACGTGCGAGGACGATTCACCGAGGTGGTGACGACTGAAGACGGTGTCTACTTCGGAGGAGAAACCAACACAGATGGTCTTCTGATCGTCAGAGTCATTCCTCCCCCCTGACTCACCGCGGTCGAGATCCGAACGGGCCACGGCCACGCCACGGCGTTCTAGCCTACCGGCGAGCTGGGCCGTCGCCGAGGGCGATCGCGTCGAGGTCGGCGCGGGCCCGGCCGAGCGCCTCGACGAAGGGGGCGGGCGGCTCGACGTCGCCGGAGGCGGCGAGCGCCTCGTAGTGATCGATGCCGGCGAGGAGGTTGTCGCGGAACGTCACGAGCGCAGCGGCGCCGAGGCCGCCCGTCTCCTGCTGCTTGCGCAGGTACTCGATCGAGAGCTGGAGCTCCCGCACGAAGACGTGGGGCCGGTCGCGCCGCGCGAGCAGGTCGTCGCGGCCGTAGATGTGGCCGACCATCTCGTCGAGCGTGTAGACCCGATCGAAGTTGACCACGTTCGGCCCGGGGCAAACGGCGGGCGTGGCCTCGGCGTCGAAGCCGTGCTCGATCGCGGCCGAGCCGCCGAGGTCGTGGCAGATGCACGACTTCTCGACGACCGCCTCGACCTCGGCCCCGGCCGCCCCCGCCGCCTCGAGCTCGGTGAGCTTGCGCCGCTGGAAGGCGCGGGACGCCGCGCACAGCGGCACGTCGGAGAGGTCCGTCGGGACCGCGAGGAACCCCTTGGGGCACGGGCTCCCCGGCCGGCCCTGCGCGATGCGCGCCCGGCGCGCATCCTCGCTCGCCGACGTCCGGAGGTTCCAGAACGGGACTCCGAGGGGCGAGCTGTCGCTCAAGAAGACGTCGCCCGGGCCGCTCTCGGCGAGCCGCCGGCGGGTCGCGCCGTCGAGCACCGTCGCCTCGGGCACGAGCAGGAACGGCGTCCCCCAGCCCGTGCCGTCGGCGCCGTAGCGCCGGCGGAGGAGCGCGTCCTCGGCGGCCGTGCCGATGCCGCCCTGCACCGTCACGAGGATCTCGGGGGGCGAAGCGAGCGGCGGCAGGCCGCGCTTCTCGAGCGTGGTGTTGTACGACGGCAGCAATTGCTCGCCGAGCTCGCGCCGCGCGCTCACGAGCTCTTCGAGGACCGGGCCGAGGAGCTGCCCCTCGGACGCAAAGGCGTGGCCGCCGCAGTTGAGGCCCGACTCGAGGCGCAGCTCGGAGACCCAGGCGCCCCGTTTGGCGAGGAACCGCATCTGCACCTCGGCCGAGCGGAGGCTGCCGACCTTGAGGACGAGCTTCTTCTGGAACCTGCCCTCGGCGTCCGGCAGGAAAGCGGGCAGGCTGCCCGCGTACCCGTACAGCCGCGCGTTGAGCCCCGCCGACATCACGACCGAGGCGCGGACCGTGCTGTTCGCGAAGCCGCGGAGGGCTGCGAGCGCGTCCGAGCGATCGGGGTCGCGCTTGCGGCCGCGCGCGTCGAGCGCCCGGTCGAGCTTGGTCATCACGTTGACGTCGACGGAGCCGGCGGTGACCGACGCCCGGAGCTCGGCCTCGAGCCGCCGCCGCTCCTCGGGCTCGCCGGTCCGGCGCATCCGCTCGTAGCGCTCGCGCAGCGGCCCGTCGGGGAGCAGCTCGAAGTAGCGCGTGATCTCCGAGCCCGGCTCGAAGGGAGCGCGGCGGAGCTCCTCGGTCTGGCGTCGCACGAGGCGGTCGATCAGGTCGAGGTACGCGGTGATCCGGCGGGCGCGGGCGTCGTCCTCACGGCACGAGATGGCCTCGTAGGGCTCGCCGGCGCGCTCGCACCAGCGCTGCCGCACGCGCTCGACGAGCTCGTCGTCCACGAGGGACACCACCGACGCGATCCCGTACCGCGCCACGCGGAGCGGCGTATCGATCGTGAACCCCGTGCCCATCACGGGGATGTGAAAGGTGTGCCGCCGTGGGGAGATCGCGTCCATCGAACGCTGCTCTACCGCACGGCGGAACCCTGCTGTGTCAGCGGTACGCCACGGTTCGGTCAGGAATCGCGGCGCGTGCTCCTCCCCGCTACTCGGCCGAGACCGGGGGGAGCTGGCCGAGCGCGTCCTCGAGGAGCTTGGCGTCGTAGTCCTTGTCCTCGAGCTTGCCGGCGAAGTAGTCGGTGTAGGCGGTCATGTCGAAGTGACCGTGGCCGCACAGGTTGAAGAGGATCGTCTGTGAGACCCCTTCCTCCTTGCAGCGCAGGGCCTCGTCGATGGCGCCCTTGACGGCGTGCGTCGCCTCGGGCGCGGGCAGGATGCCCTCGGCCCGGGCGAACTGGATGCCCGCTTCGAAGCAGCCCGTCTGGCGGTAGGCCCGCGACTCGATCAGGCCGAGCTCCTGGACGTGGCTCACGAGCGGCGCCATCCCGTGGTAGCGCAGCCCACCGGCGTGGAAGCCGGGCGGCACGAACGTCGAGCCCAGGGTGTGCATCTTCACGAGCGGCGTCAGGTGCCCCGTGTCGCCGAAGTCGTAGGCGTACTTGCCCCGCGTCAGCGTCGGGCACGCGGCCGGCTCGGTCGCCACGACGCGCACCTTCTTGCCGCCCCGGAGCTGCTCGCCGAGGTACGGGAAGACCAGGCCCGCGAAGTTGCTCCCGCCGCCGGTGCACCCCACCAGCACGTCGGGCTCGTCGCCCGCCATCTCCATCTGCTGCATCGCCTCGAGGCCGACCACCGTCTGGTGGAGCAGCACGTGGTTCAGCACGCTGCCGAGCGCGTACTTGGTGTCGTCGTTCTTCGCCGCGATCTCGACGGCCTCGCTGATCGCGATCCCGAGGCTCCCGGTCGTGTCCGGGAACTGCTCCCGGATCCGGCGCCCCACCTCGGTCTCGGTGCTCGGGCTCGGGATGCACTCGGCGCCGTACGCCTGCATCAGCGCCTTGCGGTAGGGCTTCTGCTCGTAGCTCACCCGCACCATGAAGACCTTGATCTCGATCCCGAACAGCGATCCGGCGAACGAGAGCGCGGAGCCCCACTGGCCGGCGCCCGTCTCCGTCGTGATCGTCTTGACGCCCGCTTCCTTGTTGTAGAAGGCCTGCGCGACCGAGGTGTTCGGCTTGTGGCTCCCCGACGGGCTGACGCCCTCGTACTTGTAGTAGATCTTCGCGGGCGTATCGAGGGCCTTCTCCAGCCGGCGCGCGCGGAACAGGGGCGACGGGCGCCACGTGCGGTACACCTCCCGCACCGGCTCCGGGATCTCGATCCAGCGCTCGGCGCTCACCTCCTGCTGGATCAGCGCCATCGGGAAGAGCGGCGCGAGGTCGTCGGGGCCGATCGGCTGCCCCGTCCCGGGGTGCAGCACCGGAGGCGGCGCCACCGGGAGGTCCGCGACTACGTTGTACCAGGACTTCGGGATCTTGCTCTCATCCAGGACGTACTTGAGCTCGTTCGACATGTTCACTCCCCGTGTCAGGACACCTCGATCACGACCGCCATGGCCGTGTCTCCGGCCGCGCAGCCCGCAAACAACCCCCACCCCCCGCCCATTTCCACGAGCTCCTCGACGAGCTCGATGACCAGGCGCGCGCCCGTGGGCGCTTGGGGGTGTCCGTACACCAGCGGCGAGCCGTACCGGTTGAAGGTGTCGAGCGAGAGCCCCAGCTCGCGCGCGAACCAGAGGTCGTTCACGGCGAAGGGGTTGTGCGTCTTGACCGCCTTGCAGTCGGAGACGTCGATCTCCGCGCGGGCGAGCGCCTGTCGCGCCGCGGGCACGGTCGCCGTGGGCATCATCCCCCGCTCGACCCGCCCCTCGCCCCAGCTCGCCACGCGCACCTGGACGGCCCGGTCGCGCGAGCACGCGGCGGCGCGCTCGCGCGAGCACAGCAGCAGGCCTGCGCTTCCGTCGGCCGGGTGGGTCTGCGTGCCGAACGTGACGGTGCCTCCCTCGAGGACCGGAGAGAGCCGCGCGAGGCCCTCGGCGGTCGTCTCGTGCACGCCCTCGTCGGCGTCCAAAGTGATCACGCTCTTCTTGCCGCGGCGGAGCTCGACCGGGACCATGTAGCGGCGCTGGAACGCGCGGTCGTTCCGCAACGCGTCGCGGTACTGCGAGTCGCGCAGCAGGCAGATCTCGTCCTGCGCCTGCCGCGAGAAGCCGGCGGCCTGCGCGACGCGCTCGGCGGTCTCGATCATCGGGTTCTTCGCCCACGGGTCGTGGTCGAACGCCTCGAACACCCAGTCCGACGACTGCCCGCGCCCACCGGGAGCGGTCGGGCTCGGGTAGTACACGTGCGGCCCGTTGCTGGTCCGGTCGCACAGGAGCGCGAGCACCGCCGACCGGAGGCCGAGCTCGACGTCGCTGGCCGCCGTCGCGATCGCGCGCGCGGCGGTCGCGCACGCCTGCGACACAATCGGGCCGGTGATGCCGGGCGCACCCATCATGGCCGCGGCCCAGGGGGCGCCATAGAACACGTGGCGCTGCGGGACCGTCGTGCCGAGCACCACCCCGTCGAGCGAGGTGGGATCGACGCCGCGAGACGGCAGCACGGAGGCGGCGACGCGCGCCCCGAGCTCGATGGAGTGCTCCCCCGCGAGGCTGCCCTGCCATCGGCAGAAGGGCGTGGACCAGTACGCGCCGTACGGTACGAAGACGTTGGTCAACGGCATGACGCGCATGCTCGCACGGGGGCGACCCGCGCGGGCGCGCTACGGTTGACCAGTCGCAATCTGCAGGTCAGAGCGTGATCGACCACTCGACGATGCGGCCCGTGTCCACGGCCGCTCCGTCCACGACGCGCAGCGTCCAGTCCCCCTCGGCCGCCGTGCCGGCGAAATCTTCGAGCGAGACGTCGAGCCGCAGGTCGTCGGTCGAGCCGCCCGCGCGGTCATGGAGCGTGACGGTCCGCCCGTCGTGCTCGAGCGTGACCGTGAGATCCCCCACGTAGGTGTGCTCGATGCGCGCCGAGAGCCCCACCACATCGACCTCACCGGCGCCGGCGGGCACGGTGATCCGGCTCTCGGCACCGGCCGGGTCGTCGTCGGGGATGTCCACGGCCTCGGCGCTCGCGTGCTCTTCGCCGTCGGGCTCGGGCTCCTCGCCGCCGCCGCCGCCGGGCGCCCAGGCGTTGGTGACGACGCCGCTCACGCCGTAGATCTCGGGGTCGGGGTACTGGACGCGGCGGCGGGCGCGCAGCTCCGCGTGCTCGTTCATGTACTTGATGGCGTTGTTCCAGCTATAGATCGTGGCGTCGGCGCCGCCCCGCACCGCGTCGGCGCCGTCGAAGACGGTGCGGTACAGGATGGCGGCCGTGGCCTCGCTCCCGGTGATGCCCGGCTCGGTGTTGTTGACGACGTCCACCAGCCGGTAGCCCTCGGGGTCGTCGTCGGTCGCGCGGTTTCGGAAGATCTGCTTGGTGTAGTAGGCGTAGGACCAGCACGCGTCCATGAAGACGATCTGGTACACGTCCGCCGGGTAGGCGCTCCGGTCGTCGAGCACGTTCAGCGACCCGTAGAAGGCGTGGCCGTTGTAGTAGACGATCTCGTTGTCCCGGATGGCGCTGCGGAACCGCTCGTTCGACTCTGCGCGGTCCACGTGGTCCGCGAAGCCCACCGGGGTCAGCATGTCGATCCGCACCACGAGCCCGCTCGGGTAGGTCTTCTCGAGCACGTGGCCCCGGTCCTCGGGGTAGGTCTCCACCTTGCGGAAGCCGTGGCGCTCGAATTCGCGGCTGAAGCTGCGGAAGGCGATGAAGCCCCAGTCGCTCGACGACAGCTCGCCGTGCGTGATCTGGCCGAAGATCGCCACCATGTCGATGCGTCCGTCGGCGACCAGGCGGTCGTACTCGGGGTAGACCGTGGGCGCGTCGAGCGACGACTCGATCGCGTAGCGGGCGGTCACGAGGTCCTGCTCGCCGAGCGTGCAGCCCTCGCGGTCCGGATCGAAGTAGTAGAAGAAGTTGGCCTCGGTGAGCTCCTCGGCGTCGGCGTCGCCGCCCGTGTCCGGATCGGTGGCGCACGCGATGCCGGCGCGCTCGAAGACGCCCTCGGGCACGAGCGGCAGGCGCGGCTCGATGTGCCGCCCGACGAGGTCCTCGGGCGTGAGCCCGCGCTCCTCGAGGTCCTTGAACTTCACCAGCGACTCGACGCGCACCTCGTAGGAGAGGTCGAGCCCGCCCTCGACCACCTCGACCGCCGAGAACGTCGGCGAGCCGCCCTCGAGGTTGAGGTTCAGGTCCTTCGCCTTGAGCGCGTTGCGCGCGTACTTGGTCTGCTCGGTGACCTGCGCCGTGATGTGCCGGTGCTCCCAGCTCCGCGGATCGTTCCGGAGCGCCTCGGCGATCTGCGCGAGCCGCTCCGGCGTCTCGTCCGGGAGCAGCACGCGCACCCGGCCGGTGAACGAGGCCTCGAGCTCGGCGGCGCGCGTCCCCACGTACCCGGTGTCGGACTTCTCGTCGACGAAGCTCTCGAAGTCGGGAAGGCCGACCTCCTCGTCGCCGCCGCTGCCGCCCGTCGTGGGCGCGGCGCATCCGGCGAGGCCGAGGAGGAGCGAGAGGGCGAGCGAGGCGTTCCGGTGCATGCCGGTCCCCCTCTTCAACCCCCGTGCCACGCGGGGTCGCGTCGAAATCGTTGCGTAAAGCGCAACTCGGAGGTGGACGGGGAGCACTCCGGGAGCCAGCCCCCGGCTAGCCGAGCTTCCATGCCCGGTTCACGGGAGCAACCGCCTCTGCCGCCCCCGCACCTCCATCCGGGGCCTGCGCCCGAACGACCACACCAACCCATCGGGCACATTGCCGGTCACCCGGATCCGTCCGGTGTGGATCCTCAGATAAGCGTCATGCGTGTTCGATTTGGGTCCGAGGGCGAGCGCGCCCGCAGGCGCCGACCGAGGAATACCAAAGGTACTTCGCAGGGAGGCGCCGAGGACGTAAGCCGGCCTCGGGCCCAAAGTGGACACGCATGGGGCCGGAGCGCTGGCGCCGCCGCCAGGGCAGTTGCATTCGGGCGTGTCCCGTTCAATGAACACGTGCAACGAAGTCCCGAGTCGCGCAAGCTCCAGATGACCGGCCGACCACGATTCGCACGAACACTCGTCGGCTCTCGCGGAGGATGGCCGGTGGGTCGTTCGCGGAGGCTCGACGACGCGAGAGCCGTCGAAGACGAGAGAGACATTGCCGAATCGTGCTCGGCTGTCTTACAGAGGGAACCGATGGTGACTGCAGCCGGTGCCAAGCGTCCGCCCGTGATGTCGATGATCATCGGAGCCCTGCTGCTGGGCGGCGCCGGGGCGCTGGCGTTGGCCTTCGGCACGCGCGTCGGGCTGCTGATGCTCATCGGCGGTCTCTTGGGGGTCACGCTCTACCACGCGTCTTTTGGCTTCTCCTCGGCGTGGCGGGCGTTCATCAGCGAGGGGAGAGGACGCGGTCTGCGCGCCCAGATGGTGATGCTGGCCATCGCCGTGGTGCTGTTCTCACCCGCGCTGGAGGCGGGCAGCCTGTGGGGCCAGAGCCTGAGAGGCTCGGTCTCTCCCGTCGGCGTCTCGTTGCTGGCGGGAGCGTTTCTTTTCGGCGTCGGCATGCAGGTGGGCGGCGGCTGCGCTTCCGGCACCCTGTTCACCGTCGGCGGCGGCAACGCGCGCATGGTGGTCACGCTCTTGTTCTTCATCGTCGGCTCGGTGATCGGCACGGCCCACTTCGCCTGGTGGACGGGGCTGCCGTCCCTCGAGCCCGTGTCGTTCGTGCAGACGTTCGGCGCCCAAGGCGGCATCGCAGTCAGCTTGGCGCTCATGGGGGCGATCGCCGCGTTTACAGTGTTCATCGAGAAGCGCCGTCACGGCGCGCTCGAGAAGCCGCCGCCGGCCAATCTGCGTGAGCGATGGCTCACCGGCCCCTGGCCGCTCTTGCTGGGCGCCGTGGCACTCGCGCTGCTCAACTTCGCCACGTTGGCGATCGCCGGGCGTCCGTGGGGTGTCACCTCCGCCTTCGCCCTGTGGGGCGCCAAGGCCTACGAATTCCTCGGCGGCGATGTCAGCCAGTGGGGCTACTGGCTGAAGCCGTCCAAGGCCGAGTCGTTGCGAGCCAGCGTGTGGAGCGGCGCCGGCACGGTGATGAACGTGGGCATCGTCCTTGGCGCCATGGGTGCGGCCACCCTGGCTGGCCGCTTCGCCCCGAGCCTTCGCATCCCGCTCCGCCCGCTTCTGGCGGCGGTGATCGGCGGGCTCATGATGGGCTACGGGGCACGCCTGGCCTTCGGGTGCAACGTCGGCGCCTACTTTGGCGGCATCGCCTCGGGGAGCCTCCACGGCTGGGCGTGGATGATGGCGGGCTTCGCCGGCAGCATCCTCGGCACGGCACTGCGCCCGCACTTCTACGACCGCCCGCCCGGGTAGAGCGTGGTCGACGCGCCCACGGCGCCCGAGACATGGTGGAAGCTCGGGCCGTCGTGCGGCGTCAGATGCAGGATCGCCTCCAGCGGGCGACGAGACGTGCAGCGGCTACGAGGCCATCCGCATCCGCGACGACGTCTCGAACGCGGTCTCCTCCGACGAGGTGATCGACATCTTCGCCGCCGAGACCGTCCGCCGCAACGTCACCATCGACTGGACCGTCAAGGAGTCCGTCCGCGCCAAGCTCCGCGTCATCGTCAAGCGGATCCTCCGCAAGTACGGCTACCCACCCGACGAGCAGGAGGCCGCTACCAACACGGTGCTCCAGCAGGCCGAGCTGCTCTCGGACTTCTGGACGACGCCCTGAACGGCTTCCCGGCGTTGGTGCGTCGGAGTCGGGTGAGCCTGCTCAGCGGCTCGGCGGCGTCTCCCGCCGCCGGGCGGCGAGCGCGGCGACGATCTTCTCGGGCGTGATGGGGAGGTCGTGGATCCGGACGCCGATCGCGTCGTAGATCGCATTGGCGATGGCGGGCGCGGTCGGGACGAGCCCCGGCTCGCCGATGCCCTTGGCGCCGAAGGGGCCCGCCGGATCGTCGGTCTCGACGATCACGACGTCCACGGGGAAGCCCATCTCGGCCGCGGTGGGGATCTTGTAGTCGGTGAAGCTCGGGTTCGCGATGCGGCCCTCGACGCTCCGCACCTCCTCGTACATGGCGTAGCCGACACCCTGCGCGAAGCCGCCGTAGATCTGCCCGGCGAGCGCCTGCGGGCTGAGCACGCGGCCGACGTCGTGCGCCGAGACGGCGCGCAGGATCCGCACCTCGCCGGTGTCCTCGTCGACCTCGACCTCGACGCCCTGGACGCCGTACGTGTAGCAGGCGCTCATGTTCCCCATGCCGCGGTCCCAGTCCGGCAGCTCGCTCGGCGGCTCGTAGAAGGCCTCCTCGACGATGACCTGGCCCTTCTCTCCGCGGAAGTGCAGCGCTCGGAGGAGCCGACCGAGCTCGATGCGCAGCCACGGCTCGTCGGGCCGGGACTTGGGGAAGAGCCAGCTGTCGCGCAGGTCGAAGGCCTCCGGACGGCAGAGCGCCGGCAGGAAGACGTCGGGCTGCGTCCAGCCGGGGTTCTTCCGGCGGTGGCTCTCCGCGTTCCGGGCCACCTCCTGCGCGTAGACCTCGGCGGCCATCTCGAACAGCCGCCGTCGTGCCTCGTTCGCCGCGCGGATGGCGGCGTTGCAGGCGATGAAGGCGCCGCGGCTCGCGTGGGTCCCGACGTCCCAGGGGCACGTCGCGGTGTCGGTCGGGTTGATGTGCACGCGCTCGGGCAGGACGCCGAGCGCGTCGGCGACGGTGAGCGTCAGCGCCGAGTGGAGCCCCTGCCCCATCTCCACGCCGCCGTAGGAGACGTTCACGTTGCCGTAGTCGTCGAGCTTGAGGATCACCCCGCCGCCGTCCGAGCGGTAGATGCGCCCCGAGCCGCCGACGTGGATGAGGGAGGCCATCCCGACGCCGCGCCGCGCGTTCCGCTGCTTGCCGCGCTTCTCCTTCCAGTCGAGCTTCTCGGCGGCGCCCTCGAGGCACTCGCCGAGCCCACACGTCGTCACCCGCGCGCCCATCGGGGTGACCTCGCCCGGCTCGTTGCGGTTGCGCATGCGCAGCTCGAAGGGATCGATGCCCGCCTGCTCGGCGAGCTCATCGAGCGTGCACTCGATGGGCCAGGTCACCTCCGGGTTGCCGTAGCCGCGCATGGCCTGACAGTAGGTGTTGTTCGTGTAGACGATCCGCGCGTCGAACTTGACGGCGCCCACCCGGTAGAGGGACGTGGCGGGCAGCAGCATGACCGTCGGGAAGGTCGCGCCCCACGACGTGTAGGCGCCGTTGTCCTGCAGGACCTCCATGCGGCGGAAGGTGAGCCTTCCGTCGGCGTCGCACCCCTGGACGATGCGCGTCCGCGACGACTGCCGCGGCGAGAGGTTCGCGAACTCCTCCTCGCGCGTGTACAGCATCTTCACCGGGCGGCCGGTGCGGTGCGCGAGCAGGATGGCGATGAACTCGTAGGCGTGGGTGTCGAGGCCCGTGCCGAAGCCCCCGCCCAGCGTGGGCACGATGACGCGGGCGTTGCGGCCGGGCAGGCCCATGTCCTCGAGCGCGCGGTTGAAGTCGCGCTGGGCGAGGAACGGGATCTGGGTCTTCGCCCAGATGGTCAGGTTCCCCCGCACGTCCATCTCGGCGATGCACCCCGCGGTGCCCATGCAGCTCTGCTGGATGAGGGGCGTCGAGAACTCGCCCTCCGCGATGTGCTTCGAGGCGCGCTCGGCCGCGGCCAGGTCGCCCGACTCGTGGCCGACCGTGAGCTGCAGGACGTTCGACTCGACCGGACGGCCGCGCGCGTCCACCTCGTGGACGAGCGGCGCCCCCTCGGCCATCGCCTCCACGGGGTCGAACACCGCCCCGAGCGGCTCGTACTCCACGCGGATGAGCTCGACCGCCTCGGCGGCGATCTCGGGGTCGATCGCCGCGACGGCCGCCACCTCGTCGCGGTACTGCCGGACCTTGTCGCGCTTGAGGGCGAAGTTGTCGCGCAGGAAGCCGATGCGGACCTCCGGCGTGTCGTACGCCGTGATCACCGCGCGCACGCCGGGCAGGCGCTCGGCGCGCGACGTGTCGATGTGCACGATGCGCGCGTGGGCGTGCTCGCTGAACTTGACCTTGCCGTGGAGCATCCCCGGCCGGACCAGATCGTGGATGTAGTGGGCGCGGCCGGTGGCCTTGTCGGCGGCGTCGGGTCGGACGCTCTCGCGCCCCACGTGGCGGAGCTCACTCATCGGCGCCCTCCTCCCGCATCGCCTTGGCGGCTTCGCGCACGGAGTCGACGATCTGCACGTAGCCGGTGCAGCGGCACAGGTTGCCGCGGAGGCCGTCGCGGATCTCGTCGTCCGAAGGGTCGGGGTTCGAGCGCAGGAGCGAGGTGGCCGTCACGATCATCCCCGGCGTGCAGAAGCCGCACTGGATGCCGCCGTGCCGGACGAACGCCTCCTGGACCGGCGACAGCGCGCCGCCGGGCCCGCCGATGCCCTCGATGGTCGTGACCTCGCGCCCCTCGACCTCGAGCACCGGGAACAGGCACGCGTTGACGGGCTCTCCGTCGACCAGGACGGTGCACGCGCCGCACTCCCCGTTGCCGCACCCTTCCTTGGTGCCGGTCAGCCCGAGCGGTCCGCGCAGGACGTCGACGAGCCGCGCCGCGGGCGCCACGTCCACGCACACCGGTTCGCCGTTCACCACGAACGCACACTCGACCTTCATCGTCCGTTCCCTCCGGCGAGCGAGCGCACGGCCCGCTCGACAAACGCCCCCGCGAGGTGTCGGCGGTAGTCGGCCGAGGCGCGGACGTCGCTGATGGGCCGCACCTCCTCGCACGCGGCGGCGCGCGCGAGAGAGAGCACGTCCTCGTCGGGCGGCTTGCCCTCGAGCGCGGCCTCGACGCGGCGGAGCCGCACCGGCGTCGGCGCGAGCGAGCCCGCGGCCACCCGCACCGATCGCAGGCAGCCCGAGTCGACCAGGAGCTGCACCGAGATGCTCGCGAGCGCGATGTCCATGGCGACGCGCCCCTTCTTGAGGAAGATGGATCGGGAACCGGCGGGCGGAGCGCCGAGCCGGATGTCCTGCAGCACCTCGTCGGGCGCGAGCGCGGTGACCCGCGGGCCCTCGAACAGATCGGCGAGGTCCATCTCCCGGCTGCCCCTGGGCGAGACGACCGTCGCCCGGGCGTCCGCGGCGAGGAGCGGCGGCGCGAGGTCGGCGCAGGGCGAGGCGTTGCAGAGGTTCCCGCCGACGGTGGCCATGTTGCGGATCTGCGCGCTCCCGAGGGACCGCGCCGCCAGGGCGAGCGCGGTCCAGCGCTCGCCGAGCCGCCCGTCGCGCACGATCTGTGAGACCCGGGTGAGCGCGCCGATCCGCGCGCCGTCCGCGACCTCGATCCCGCCGAGCTCGGGGATGCGCCGGAGGGACACGATCGCGCGCGGGCGGACCGCACCCTCCCGGACGCGGACCATCAGGTCGGTCCCGCCGGCGACGAGCCAGGTGTCGGGAGCGCCTCGCAGCTCGAACACGTCTGCGAGTCGCTCGGGGCGGTGATATTCGATGGCGCTGCGTCTCATGCCGGCCGCCATGCTCCCACGTCACGCCTCTTTCCGAAGTCCCCCCGGACGCCCCGGTTGACCTGGATCAGCCAAGCCACGCCGCGAGCCGGTGCGAGCAGGGCTCTACCGCCGCTACGGCGGGGCCGCGGGCGCGGGGCGCGCTGGCGCCAGAGGACGGCGTAGGCCGAACGCAGTCAAACGATGCGCCACCACGGGACCGCGAGGATGCGGTCGGCGATCCAGAAGGTCTCCGTGCCGGCGTGCAGGAGGAGCGCGCCCTCGGTGCGATCGGCGTACTCGTGCATGAACGTCCGAAGGTGGCGGACGTCTGCGGACCGGGGCCTGGCGGTCGCCTTCACCTCGATGGGGAGCACCGTCCCCCCACGCTCCAGCACGAAGTCCACCTCCGTTCCCTTGTGGGTTCGCCAGTAGAGGATCTCGGGCCGATCCGGCGACCGTTCGCGCCATGCCAAGAGATCGGTGAGCACCAGGTTCTCGAGGTGCGCGCCACGGGGCTCCGTCTCGCCGGAGAGGAACAGCGCAAGTCCGGTGTCGCACCAGTACACCTTGGGTGACTTGACGAGCCTCCGGCCGCGATTGACCGAGTAGGGGGCAAGGCGAACGAGCTGAAAGGACACCTCGAGCAGGTTCACGTAGCGCTGCACCGTGGACGGCGGGAGACCCACGTCGCGCGCGACGTCCGCCTGGTTGAGCAGCCCACCCAACCGAAGGCAGAGCGCTCGCATGAGACGGCGGAAGTCGGCGAGGTGCTCGATCGCCGACAGCTCCTGCAGGTCGCGCTCGAGGTACGTCCGGACGTACCCGTCGAACCAGAGCCGGCGGGTGTGCTCATCGTGCAGCCGGTGCGCTGCAACCGGGTAGCCGCCGCGACGCGCGAGATCCTCCCAGTCCTCTTCGACGATCGGCTGATCCAGAATGGCCTCCCGCCAGCGACTCACGGGCTCCGAGAACGGGAGGTCCCACCCGCCGGCGGCACCGAGCCCGAGCTGCTCACGCCGGGTCAGAGGCCACAGGGTCAGGTAGGACGCTCGGCCCGCGAGGCTCTCCGACACGCGCTTCATCAGGAGCAGGTTGGCCGAACCGGTCAGCACGAACCGTCCGGGCACCCACTCGGAGTCGACGGCACGCTTGATCGCGAGCAGCAGGTCGGGCGACCGCTGCACTTCGTCGATGGTCATGCGCGGCGCACGGCGCAGGAGCTCGTCGGGACTCTGGTCTGCATCCGCCCGCACGTCGATGTCGTCGAGCGTCAGGTAGAGGCGTCCGTCCCCGGGGTGCAGATCGCGCACGAGCGTGCTCTTCCCCGTCTGGCGCGCCCCGATGAGCACCACGACCGGAAACGTGGCGAGAGCGGCGTCGATCGACGGCCCGAGCGTGCGCGGAAGGAGGCGTAGGGCAGGATCTGCCATTTCGCGGGTGAATATCACCCACGGAGTGGGCGATCAACACCCACCAGGCACCGATTTGGATCCTCACCCCCGCATGTCCCCAACCGGGGGGTGCCGGCTCCGCGCGCCTTCTCGCACCGTGCCGGACACCTTGTTTGCCCGGCTACGAGGTGCCTACCCTGGATGGGGTCGGAGGTGGGTCATGGGGAGGCAGCATGGTGATCCGAGCTCGTTCGTTCGTTCGTTCGTTCGTTCGTTCGTTCGTTCGTTCTGCAAACGGTGTGCTTGAGTGTCGTGAGCGCGGGGTGCCGCGATCTGGAGATCGAACGCGGTGAGCGGTTCGGCGACCGGCACGTCCTGAGCGGTCGCTCGGCGAGCGAGGGCGGCCCCGTCATCACGGCGGCCGAGCAGAGCCGAGGCTGGTTCTTCTCACGCACCGAGGACGTGGCGCCCCTCGAAGAAGCGCTCCGCGGCCACGTCGACGGGCGGCTCGAGGTAGGCGACGACGACGACATCACGAACGAGCTCACCGCGTTCGCGGAAGGGACGGTCAAGGTGTCGACGCCGGACCGTGGTGGTTGGGCGGATCTTCCCGCAACTCTGCGAGCGCCATTCGCCACGATCGACACGAACGACTACCGGCGAGAGTACATCAGGCTGTGCGAAGACCCGCTGCTGGGAGAAGAGGGCGCCAGCGGGGGCGCGGAGGCGCTCTTTCCCGCACGTGGCCCTCGCGAGGATCCTTGCGATCCCCTCGCGCTCGGGAAGGACCTCTTCCTGGGACTCGACGCCGACACGCTGCTCGAGCAGGTGGCGTTCAAGCTGGAACGGCGCCGCATCGGGGTGGAGTGGGTGGAGCCGCACGAGTACCTGTGGGGATCGGACGGTGGCCGGATCCAACCGACGGACCCACCGGGCGACTGCTGCAACGGCTGCAGCTCGGGGTTCGTGTGCCGCGAGACAGGCTACACCTGCTTCCCACGGGCCGACGGCGGGCTCGGCGGCGGTCCGGCCTGCGAGTGGGAAGGAGATCGTGCCTGCCGGACGACCGACGATTGCCGGATCGAGTCCGGCGCTCTGACGGGTCAGTACGCGTGGTGCATCGCAGGCTCGTGCCGGTTCGACCACCGGCTCCGGATCCGCGAGCACGGCGACCACGACCCGGACGCGCCGGTGCTCAGGGTGCACCTGCCCTTCGACGTCCACACGGACCTGATCGACATCTGGGCGACATGGCTGGTCGGCGCCGCCGACATCACACGCCTGGACGCGTTCTTCCGGCTGCAACCCGTCGCGTGCCGGGACTGTGACACCGACACGGGCGAGAGGGCCCTCGACTATCGCGGCCCCCGCCCGACGGGCAACCTGCACCTGTCCGATACCGGCCTGGACGTCCACGTGCGGGGCACGCAGACGAACGAGGTGAGCTTCTACCCGTCGGTGCTGTGCGTCCTGCTGCCGGGCTGCGTCTTCGCCACGCCCGCCGGCCAGGATCTGGTCGAGGTCGCCGTGAGTGAGTCGTTCAACCGCACGATGCGCAACAGCGCCGAAGCGCTCGAGCGCATGCTGCGCATCCCCAGGCTCGAGCGCGAACGCGGCGAGCTGTCCGGTCCCGCGTTGCGGGCCGTATGTGAAGATGCCGTCGAAGGAGCAAGGGAGTGCGACCTCATCGAGGACGTCGTGGGCGATGACGCGTGGCAAGTTCTGTCGGACAACATCGCGCTCGATCTGGCCCTGGCAGAGGTGCAGGTGAACGACGACACCGGCACACCCGCCGGCGACCCTGTTCCGCTCGGAGCGGAGGGAGGCGTGTGGACCGACCGCACCACACAGGCCATCGCCCGGGGCGGCGTGATCACGTCGATCACGATCGACTCCAGCGACGTCGCCGCTGCGTGCGGGACCTGCGGGGGCGCGTCGCCCCACCGGCTCTGTCCCCTCTGCGATCTGTGCGCCCTGTTCCCGCCCGATGATGACGGGACGCCACCGGACATCTGCGAGTTCGGCCCCATGCAGGTTCTCGAGGGCTCTCGGTTCACGATCCCCCCATCGCCCGAGATCGCGAAGCTCACCGACAGCGCGCCCAACTTCGCGGCCGAGATCCGCGGGGTCTTCACCCGTCCGCTCGAGGACCTGAGCGCGGCGCTCCCGCCACCGTCCTCCGACGTCATGGCCTGCGACGGAGGCGGCCCATCTCCCGTGCGCTACGAGTGGACCGACTACTGCTCTCCAGACGTTCCTTCCGCGTCGAGCTGCCCCGCGGGACAGACCGGCGGCCGATTCGGGTTCGCGATCGATCCCGACCGGGACGCGGTGTTCGCGGCCGCGGACAACTGCCCGACGGTCTGTAACCCGGAGCAAGACGACGGCGACGGGGACGGCGTCGGCGACGCCTGCGACACGTGCCGCTGCACGGCGTCCCCGATCACCCGCGACTCCAACGGCGACGGAGTCCAGGACCCGTGCGACTGCGACATCGATGGCGACGGTTGCAGCAACGACTACCTCGTCGCGCCGATAGCGGGCTGCGGCGTTCCGAGCAGGTGCGCACGCAGCGTCTTCGTCTCCTCGGACGGCTCGCCCCTCCTTGCCGAGACGTACGACACGAACGAGCACGGCTGCGAGGTCGCTCTGACCCCGGGCACGGCGTGCGAGCCGGGCGATCCCGTCGCGGGTGTCTGTGCCGACACGGACGCCGATCGCATCCCCAACGACTGCGACGCCGATGACGACGGCGATGGCGTGCTGGACGGCGTCGACAACTGCCGGCTCGTGCCCAACCCGGGCCAGGCCGACGAGAACGAGGACGGCATGGGCGACGCGTGCGACTGCCTCTGCCCCGGCGGTGGCAGCAGCCCGGCGTGCCGCCCCGGCGGGCCGGGCAGCTCCGGCGGTGGTGGTGGCAGCGGCCGCATCGCGTCGCTGGCTCACCTGACGGCGCTCATCCCGCTGCGGAGCTGCTGGGCCGACGGGCCGTCGTGCCCGTCCTTCCTGACGCTCGACTGTGCGACCTCCGAGGGCCGCTGCACGTCGCTCGACACGGTGCTGAAGTCCTTCGGGCCGCGCGGCGAGCTGCTTTCGTACACGCCCCTTCAGGGGGTCCCGCTGGGGCTCGCGGGGTCGGCCGGAGCGATACCCGACCTCGACGGCGACGGTTTGATGGAGCTCGCGCTCGGCGCGACGTTCGCGACGCCCTGCGTGATCGACGGCCAGTGCGTGTCGAACGGCTCGGTCGCGCTGATCGGCTCCCGGGACGGGTCGGCTCTGAGCTCGCTGCCGGCGCCCCATCCCGCCGAGGCATTCGGGGCGTCGATCGCCGGCACCGGCAGCCTGCTCTTCGTCGGCGCCCCGCTCGCGCGTGATCCGAGCGGCGCGCAAACGGGCGCAGTGTACCGCATCCGCCTCGCGCAATCCGGACCCGTCTACGAGGAGGCGTTCTACGGCGAGAGCGAGGGCGAGCGGTTCGGCGAGACGCTCGTGCTGGTCGACGACCTCGACGGCGACGGGTACGCCGAGGGGCTCCTCGTCGGAGCGCCGCAGGCCGACGTGCACGGCAAGCGCGATGCCGGTCGGATCGATGTCCTGTCGCTCGGAGGCGTCGTGCACCTCCGGCTCGAGGGTCCGTTCGCGGGCGGCCAAATGGGCCGTCAGCTCACGACCGTCCTGCCCGACGCGTTCGAGGGACCGGCCGGTTCGGCGCCCGGCGTCGCGGCTGGCATCCCGGACGCCCTGGGCGGCCGGGGCGCGGTCGTGTTCTTCACCTGGAGAGGCCACCGCCGCTGGGTCGTCCCGGGCCCGGACCGCGACGCGCGGCTCGGGGCGAGCCTGTCGCGCGCCGCCGACTTCGACGGCGACGGGCTGTCGGAGCTGGCCGCCGGCGCGCCCGGGGCGAGCGGCGGCGACGGCGCGGTCCTCTTCTTGGGGCACCTCGGCCGCGAGGTCGACCGGATCGACGGCCACCCCGGCGACGGGCTCGGCGAGCGGCTCGCGGCGCCGGGCGACATCGACGGAGACGGGCTGCTCGAGCTCCTCGTCTCTCGGCCCGGCCCGGGGCTGATCACCGTCGTGTCCGGGGCCGGGGGGCAGCCTCCCGGGGACGTGATCGATGCGCCGTTCTGACATCGCACCCATCCTGGTCGTCGCGGCCGTCGCGTGCGCCGGTTGCGACGACGAGGTCGACATCATCGGCGAGTGCACGCTCGGCGAGATGAAGCGGGTGACCGAGGAGCCGCTGTTGCCCAGCGTCGGCCTGCTGGACGGCCGCGTGCTCCTGTCGGTGTCCTACGACGTCCCTGCCGAATACCTGACGCTCCGCCGGAGCGAGTGGCAAGGCCTCTGGCTCGACCAGGAGCTCGAGCCGGCGAGCGAGCCCCTTTGGCTCGGCAGCGGCCTCATCGGCGCAGCGCGGGCGCGATGGCTCAGGCACGACGGCGCGCTCGTGGCCCACACTTGGAGCCGGCCCGAGCCGCCGCCGCCGTGGTCGGAGGACACGATCAGCCTCTGGACCGTGACGCCGCCGCCGGACGCCCGTGCCGAGGCGCTGCCCATCGAGATCGACATCCCGCCTGCGCCCGAGGACAACCCGGGGGTCAATGGTCTAGGCCTAGGGGTTCTGCATCAACCTGGGGCGGAAACGGCGTTGCCTGGCGCAGCCAGCCCCGCAGGCGTGGCCGGGGTGGTCGCTGCAATCCCCCCGGAGTGCGGGGAGCGTCTCGCAACCTACTACCGGCTGCACTGGTTCTCTGGAATGCAGCCGCAGGCCGAGCCCATCCAGTGGGGAGACGATCGGTGCGAGCTGTACGACTACGATCGCGCGGTCGAGAGTCCGTGGCTCTTCGAAGGCCTTGATGGCCGGCCGTCGATCCTGTTCCGAGGTGGCGCCGACGGCCGAGTCCATCTTCTCCGCCTGAACGAGGACTTCACCATCCGTGACGGCCCCCGCCGCGTCGGCGGAACGCACGTGACCACCACGGACGACGGCTTCCAGCCGAGAGCCGTCAGCGTCCCCGGCGGCAGGGTGCTGTTCTTCGAGCGCATCTCCGGGGGCAACGACTGCCACATGCTGCGGATCATGAACGCCGACGGGACGTGCGTGGAGGACACACCGTGGCAGCTCCCGTGCATGTCGGTGGGCCGCTACCGAGCGGACCGCCCCATCGTCACCGGCTACCTCGAGCTCGTCGCCGTCCCCGGCGGCGCCGTCGTGGTCTGGGGCGAGCACACCAACCCGGGCTCGCTCCGCATCACCTCCGACATCGACTACCGAGAGGGCATCTACGCCGCGCTGCTGACGCCGGAGGGTCGGCGCGGCAGCGCCATCGTCGAAATCACCGACGACGCCGCGACGTTCCTCGAGCCCGTCCCCCGGACAGAGATTCTCGGTCCGTTCCCGGTCAAGCCTCGCCCGAGCGTCGCGGTCGAGGACGATGCGCTCGTCGTCGCGTGGCCCGATCGGCGTGAGCACGCCCCCGGCGTCTACGTCCGCAAGCTCACATGCACCGTCGACGGCCATTGATGGCTGCGGTGGCGGTGGTCGCCCTGGCGGCAGCGGCGTGGCTGTGTCTCGCGCCCTGCGACCGCAGCGAGAGCGCGGGCGAACGGAACGGCCGCCCGGATGGTGAGGCCGCGGCGGTCGAACGGTGCGAGCATCCGTTCGTGCCGTTGTCGGGGGGCACGACGTGGCGCTACGAGGTCCGATCCGACCTCGAGCCGACGGTCGCCTCCGTGACCGGTCGCGTCCTCGCGGCCGATCGCGTGCGCTGGCGCTCGGAGAGAGGCGCGGGCGGGCCGGCCATCGAGTGGACCGTCCGCGTCCGGTGCTCGGAGGACGGCGCCGAGGAGCCGTGGTTCGGGATCCTCGAGGGGATGCTGGGGTCCTTCTCGCGCTTGCCGGGAGAGTCGCGCGATTTCGAGCTCGATCTCCCCCGCTGGTTCCTGCCCATGGTGCTCGAGCCCGGGACCACGTTCGGCGGCGCTGCACGCGTGGAGCGCCCCGTCGGCGAAGGGACCTTCGCGCTGTCGATCGAGCGGAGCTACCGGACCGAGGCGCACGAGCCCATCACGCTCTTCGACGGCCGAGAGACCCGCGCCTGGCGAGTGTCCTTCCGGGAGCATCAGGTGTCTGGAGAGCGCACCGGTCACTGGACCGGGGAGATGTGGCTGGTGGCGGACATCGGCCTTGCGCGCATGACCGTGGCCCCTGGAGGACACCGGATCGCGTGGGCGCTGGTAGAGCACGCCGTGGGAGACTGACCGACGCGACTCCAGCGCGTCGATGCGGCCATTGCGGCTTTGCCAGTGCGGGATTGCGGGATGTCTCGAACCGGCGGCCCCGAGCCACCATCCACCCGTATCGGCCTCACGCCACGACGCCGGCGCCGCGCAGGCGCGCGATCTCGGCTTGTCCGACGCCCACCTCGCGCAGGAGCGCGTCGGTGTGCTCGCCGTAGGCCGGCGCGAAGGGGAGCTCGCCGCCCGACGCGTCGAGGTGGGCGGTGCGGACGGCGGGGGGCGGCAGGCGCAGCGTGCGCCCGTCCGGCGTGCGGGTGCGGAGGAGCGAGTCGGCGAGGAACGGCAGCTCCATCACTTGCTCGATCGGCGTGATCGGCGCGTGCGGGATGGTCGCCCGCGCGAGCGCCGCGGCGACCTCGGCCGCCGGGCGCGCCGACGTGATCCGCGCGATCGCGGCGTGCAGCTCGACGCGCGCCGCGCGCCGGCCCTCGTTCGTCGCGTAGCGCTCCTCGGACAGCTCCGCGAACGCCGGCTCGGCCACGAGGCGCGCCCACTGGGCGTCGCTGCCCACGGCCATGTAGATGAAGCCGTCGGCGGTCGGGTAGGCGTTGGTCGGGATGAACTGGCGGTGCTCGTTGCCCGAGCGGCGCAGCTCCTCGGGCGGGCTCCCCATCTCGAGCATGGGCAGGAACGTCAGGAGCCAGCTCGCCGCCGCGTGCGCCATCGAGACGTCGATCGCCCTCCCCTCGCCGGTGCGCCCGCGCTCCATCAACGCCAGGAGCACCTGGGCGAAGGCCTCGTCGCCCGCCTTCAGATCGATGAGCGGCGGACCGTTCTGCGTGGGCGGCCCGCCGGCCGGACCGGTGACGTCCATGTAGCCGAGGAGCGCCTGCAGCACCGGGTCGTAACCGGGGACGTCCGGGTGCGCGAGGCCCATCGCCGAGATGCAGCACCACACCAGGTCGGGCCGGGCCGCCCGGAGCGTCTCGTAGTCGAGCCCGAGCCCGCGGTGGCGCACCGGGAGCGTGTTGGTGCAGAACACGTCGGCCGGCAGCTCGGCCACGAGCCGCGCGAGGAGCGCCCTGCCCTCCGGCTGCTTCAGGTCGATGGCGATCGCCTCCTTGCCGACGTTCGGGCCGACGAAGTAGCTGTGGCGGTCGTCCCCCGCGACCGGCCGCCCGATCGACCGGTTCGGGTCTCCCTTGGCGCGGCGACCCGGCGCGGGCGTCGCCTCGACGCGGATCACCCGCCAGCCGAGGTGCGCGAAGCGGAGCGTCGCGTAGCTCATGCTGAGCGCCTGCTCGACGCTCACGACCACCGGACGGTGTGTGGAGCTCGTCATGGCTCAGAACCGGATGGGCTCGACGTAGGTCCCGTAGACCTCGCGGAGCACGTCGCAGATCTCGCCCACCGTCGCGTACACCTCGACGGCGTCCATGACCGCGGGCATCACGTTGCGCCCGTCACGCGCGACCCGGTACAGCACGTCGAGGCGCGTCTCCACGGCGGCGTCGTCGCGCTTCTTGCGCACGCGCGCGAGCCGCGCGACCTGCGCGCGCGCCTCCTCCTCGCGGAACGGGTGCATCTCGATCTCGCGGCTCTCCTCCTCCTGCACGTAGCAGTTGACGCCCACCCGCCGGATCTCGCCCGCCTGCACCTTCTTCTCGTGCTCGAAGGCCTGCCGGTTGACCTCGGCCTGGACGCGGCCCTCCGCGATGGCGCGCACGATGCCGCCCTCGGCCTGCACGCGGTCCATCTCGGCGCGGATGCGCTCCTCCATCCGGTTGGTCGTCGTCTCGACGAAGTACGACCCGGCGAGCGGATCGACCGTGTCGCAGACGCCCGTCTCCTCCATCAGGATCTGCATCGTCCGGAGCGACAGGAGCGCCGCCTGCTCGCTCGGGATGGTGTACGCCTCGTCGTAGGAGCACAGCGCCATGGTCTGGGTGCCGGACAGGGCGCTCGCGAGCGCGTAGTAGGCGCCTCGGACCGCGTTGTTGAGCGGCTGCTGGACGGTGAGCCCGCCGCCCCCGCCCCCGGCGATCATCCGGAGCTGCATGGACCGGGGGTTGTTCGCCCCGTAGCGCTCCTTGACGATCTCCGCCCACAGGCGCCGGCCCGCGCGGAACTTCGCGACCTGCTCCCACAGGTTGCCGTGGATGTCGAAGTTGAAGGAGATGCCCGGCGCCACGTCGTCCACCGCGAGGCCGCGCTCGACGGCGTGGTCGAGGTAGGCGCAGGCGATCGCGAGCCCGAAGGCCATCTCCTGGGCGGGCGTCGCTCCCGACTCGCGGATGTGGTAGCCGCAGACGCTCACCGGGCTGTACCGGGGCACGTGCTGCGCGCAGAACTCCATGACGTCGCCCACGAGCTTCACGCTCGGCTCCACCGGGAAGATCCAGGTGCCGCGCCCGACGAGCTCCTTGAGGATGTCGTTCTGCGCGGTGCCCCGGAGCCGCGACAGGTCGTAGCCGCGCTTGCGGGCCATGGCGAAGTACATGCCGACGATCGGCACGGCGGCGCCGTTGATCGTGAGCGAGACGCTGATCCGATCGAGGTCGATCCCTTCGAAGGCCTCCTCCATGTCGGCCAGCGTGTCGACGGCCATCCCGACCCGGCCCACCTCGCCCTCGGCCATGGGGTCGTCCGAGTCGAGCCCGCACTGCGTCGGGAGGTCGAAGGCGACGTTCAGGCCGGTCTGGCCGTGGGCGATGAGGTAGAGGAAGCGCTCGCGCGTCTCGGCGGCGGAGCCGAAGCCCGAGTACTGACGCATCGTCCAGGGCCGCTTGCGGTACATGAGCGGGTGGATCCCGCGCGTGTAGGGGTACTCTCCGGGCGCGCCGATCCGCCCCTCGCCCCCGCTCTCCTCCACGTGCCGGCGCGTGTAGACGGGCTCGATGACCAGGCCCGAGTCCCACACCACCCCACGGTCGTCGTCGCGCTCGCTCACGGCCGCGCCTCCTTCTCGATGAAGTGGACGATCTCGTCGAAGGACGAGCCCGTCGGGAACACGCGCCGGACGCCGAGCTCCCGGAGCGACTCGTGGTCGCCGGGGGGGACGTTGCCGCCGACGAGCCACAGGAGCTCGCCCGGCTCGGCGCCGAGGCCGCGCAGGCGCTCGGCGACCGCGCGGCACAGCGGCACGTGCGCGCCCGACAGGATCGACAGCCCGAGGACGTCCACCGACTCCTGCACGGCCGCGCGCGCGATGGCCTCGGGCGACTGGCGCAGGCCCGTGTAGATCACCTCCATGCCGGCCTCCATCAGCGCCCGGCAGACGAGCTTGGCGCCGACGTCGTGGCCGTCGAGCCCGGGCTTGGCGACGAGGACGCGGATCGCGGACGGCGCGCTCATCGGAGCCCCCTCGCGATCTGGCCCCGGAGGATCTCGGAGGTGCCGCCCCCGATCAGCGTGAAGCGGACGTCGCGCAGGTAGCGCGAGAGCGGGCTGTCCGACGCGAACCCGTAGCTCGCCGCGACACGCGCCGCCCGGTCGCACACGCGCGCCGCCGCCTCCGATGCGAAGAGCTTGGCCATGGACGCCTCCGTCGCGTTTTCGAGCCCGCGGTCGCTCCGCCAGGCGGCCCAGTGCGTGAGGCGGCGGGCGGCCTCCACGTCCACGGCCATCTCGGCGAGGTGCTCCTGGACCGCCTGGAAGCGGTCGATGGGCTTGCCGAACTGCTGGCGCTCGGCGGCGTAGCGGCGCGCGTCCTCGAAGGCCGCCCGCGCGATGCCCACGCCGAGGGCGGCGGTCATGACGCGGATCTCGGCGAGGATCGCCCGGAGGTAGCCGGCGCCCGCGCCGGGCTCGCCGAGGAGGCAGGTCGCGGGCGTCTCCTCGAAGAACACCTCGGAGGTGAGCGACGCGCGCACGCCGAGCTTGTCGATGCCGCGGCCGACGCGCAGGCCGTCCGCGCCCCGCTCGACGAGGAAGGCGCTCAGCTCCGACTCGCCCGTGCGGGCGAAGACGGTGAAGAAGTCGGCATGGGGCGCGGAGGTGATCCACGTCTTCTGGCCGGTCAGCAGGAAGCGGCCGCCCTTCTCGGCCGCGCGGGTCTGCATGCCGAAGAGGTCGCTGCCCGCGTCCGGCTCGGTCATGCAGATCGCGCCGACCTTCTCCCCGCGGAGCGCCGGGACGAAGAGGCGCTCCCGGACGTCGGGCGGCCCGAAGCGGTGGAGGAAGTGCGTGCCCATGAGCGACTGCATGGTGAGCGACGCGGCCACGGCCAGGCTGCCCCACGCGAGCTCCTCGACCGCGAGCACGTACGTGAGGACGTCGGCGCCGCTCCCCTCGGGCTCGGGGTAGCGCATCCCGAAGAAGCCGAGCTCGCCGGCGCGCCGGAACAGCTCCTCGGGGAAGCGCGGGCTCGCGTCGAGGTCGTCCGCCGCCGGCCGGATCTCGCGCTCGGCGAAGTCGTGGAAGGTCCGCCGCACGGCGAGCTGCTCTTCGGTGAGCTCGAAGTCCATCACATCCCTTCCTTCGCCATGCGCGCCCGGAGCTCGCGCGTGGCCTCCTCGTCGACCGCGAAGGTCTCCGGGTCGACGACCACGCCGTAGTCGCGGCGCGCCGCCTCGGGCGAGACGATCTCGTCGCGCACCTCGGTGGCGACCGTCTCCGCCGGCCGCCCGGAGGCCGGGCCGTGGCCGCCGCCCCCGCCGGCGATCTGGACGTACTCGGTGCCTGCCGGCACGTCCGCCACCATGTCCTTGCTCGCGGGGCGGACGACGCGGCCGTCCGGGTACCGGAGCTCGATCAGGTTCAGGGTGCCGTCGCCCCCGCCGAAGAGCCCGAACGCCGGCTCGACGTCGCCGTCGCCGAAGACCACGATCTGGGTGCCCTCGCCGCCGACACGGTAGCGGGTCTCGACGCCGAGGCCGCCGCGGAAGCGGCCGGCGCCCGCCGAGTCGGTCAGGTACTCGTGCTTCTCGAGGAGGTGCGGCGTCATCTGCTCGAACATCTCGTAGTCCTGGTCGAGGACGCCGCCGGACGCGTCGATCATGCCGATGTGGTCGTAGCCGTCGCAGTCCGAGGCCGCGCCCGAGCCACCCTTCAGGCCCATGAACAGGATGTCCACGTAGGGGTCGCCGCCCTTGCGGGTGTCGCGGCCGGTGGAGAGCGAGCACAGGAGCTGGTTCCACCCGGCCGTCACCCGCTCGGGCACGACCGGCGCGAGCGCCCGGATGATGGCGTCGGCGTTCGGAGGGCACAGGTGGTTTCCGAACGTGGTGGCCGCGGGGTACGCCGCGTTGAGCAGCGTGCCCTCGGGGATCACGATGTCGATGGGCGCCAGCATCCCGTGGTTGTGGGGGATGAGGGGGTTCACCATCTGCAGGAACGTGAGCACGGTCGCCGACGCGCTCGACGTGTAGGTCCCGTTCACGAAGCCGTCGGTCTGCGCGTCGGTGTCGGAGTAGTCGAAGGTGATCCGCTCGCCCTCGACGGTGATCTTCACGCGGATCGTGTAGATGCTCCCCGGAGTGCGGCCGTCGAAGTACACCTTGCTCTCGCCGTGGTACGTGCCGTCGGGGATGGCGCGGATCTCCGACTCCATCATCTTGCGCGCGGACTCGAAGAGCGCCTCCTTGTGCGCCTCGAAGCCCTCGAGCCCGTACTTGTCGATCAGCGCGAGCAGCCGCCGCTCGCCCACCGTGCAGCTCCCGATCTCGGCGCGCATGTCCTCCTGCACGATGGGCAGGCGGATGTTCGCGAAGATCAGGTCCCACACGTCCCGCCGGAGCTTGCCGCGTTCGTACACCTTCACGGCCGGGATGCGCAGCGCCTCCTGCCAGACCTCCGTCGCGCCGGGGTTGTAGCCACCCCGCACCGCGCCGCCGATGTCGGCCATGTGGCCCTTGGTCGCGGACCACGCCACGAGGCGCTCGCCGTGGAAGACGGGCTTGAACGCGGCGACGTCGTTGTTCTGGTTGCCGAGCGAGAACACGTCGTTGTGGAAGAAGACGTCGCCCGGGTGCACGTCGCCTCGGAATTTCTCGGCGATGTGGGCGCAGACCGGGCTCAGGGAGAAGCTCAGGATCGGGAGGTTCTCCGTCTGCTCGAGCATCCGCCCCTCGGCGTCGTAGAGGCCCGTCACGAAGTCGCGCGCCTCGCACAGGATGGGCGAGCGCGTCGTCTTCTCCATGCTGATGCTCATCTCGTCCGTGATCGCCTTGAGCGCGCGACCCAGGATCGAGACGAGGACCGGATCCACCTCCGTGCCGCTCATCACGCGCCTCCCTTCCGCTCGAGCACGGCCGTGCCGTGTGGGTCGATCCGGGCGTCGAAGCCCGCTCCGACGAAGATCGTCGTGTCCACCCGCTCGACGAGCGCCGGGCCGGCGACGCGGTCACCCGCGCAGAGGGCGTGCCCGTCGAGCACGGGCAGCTCCTCGAACCGGTCGCGCTCCGGGACGTACGCTCTGCGGGTCGCCTTGACGGCGTGGGACGAGTCGCCGGTGCCGGGCTCGATCCGGGGCAAGGCGGGCTTGTCCACCCTCCCGACCGAGCGGACGCGCACGTTGATGAGCTCGAGCGGCGTGCCCTCCGCCTCGAGCTGGTAGCCGTAGAGGCGGTCGTGCGCCTCGTGGAAGGCGCGAGCCACCGACGCGAAGTCGCCCGCGGAGAGCGCCTCGCGCGCCACCGGTACGGTGACCTCGTGGTACTGCTTCAGGTAGCGCAGGTCGAGCGCGACACGGTGCTCTCTGCGCGCGGCCGGGACCCCCTCGCGGTCGAGGTGCCGCTCGCCTTCGGCGATCATCTCCTCCACGAGCGCGGCGAGCGAGCCGGCCCCTACCTCGGCGAGCGAGCCGACGCACGAGCGCACGAGGTCGTGGGCGAGGTCGGTGAGGAGCATGCCCGTGGCGCAGAGGATCGAGGCCGTCGGCGGGACCAGGACGACCGGGATCTCGAGCTCCCGGGCGATCTCGCACGCGTGCAGGGCCCCGGCGCCGCCGGCGACGACGAGCGGGAACTCGCGGGGATCGAGGCCGCGCTTGACCGTGATCTCCCGCACGCCGTGCGCCATGTTCGCGTTGATGACGCGGTACATGCCGGCGGCGGCGCGCTCGACGTCGAGGCCGAGCGGCCGCGCCACGTGCGCCTCGATCGCCGCCCCCGCGCGCTCGGCGTCGAGCTGCATCTTGCCGCCGGCGAAGAAGCCCGGGTCCAGGTAGCCGAGGACGAGGTCGGCGTCGGTGCAGGCGGGGCGCTCGCCGCCGCGCCCGTAGCACGCGGGGCCGGGATCGGCGCCTGCCGACTCGGGGCCCATGCGCAGGAGCCCGCCGGCGTCGATCCACCCGATGCTCCCGCCGCCGGCGCCGATGGTGACGATGTCGAGCATCGGCAGCGCGATGCGGAGCCGCTCGATGTCGCTCTCGGGCTTGAGCGCCACCTCGCCGTCGCGGACGAGCGAGGCGTCGAAGCTCGTCCCGCCCATGTCGACGACGATGCAGCTCCGGCGATCGAGCGGCTCGGTGAACGCGAGCGCCGCGGACGGTCCGGCGGCGGGCCCGCTGAGGAGCGTGGCCGCCGGCTTCTCCCGCGTGACCTCGGGGACGGCCACGCCGCCGCTCGACTGCATGATGAGCAGCACGCCGGCGAAGCCCGCTTCGGCGAGCTTGCGCGTGAGGCTCTCGAGGTAGCGGTCGAGCACCGGTCCCGTGTACGCGTCGAGCACGGTCGTGGAGACGCGGTTGTAGAACCGGATCGTGGGCAGCACGTCCGAGGAGACCGCGAGGAACGCGTCGGGCAGCTCCTCGCGGAGCACCGCCTCGGCGGCGCGCTCGTGCTCCCCGTTCGCGAAGGCGTTCAGGAAGCACACGGCGACCGCCTCGACGCCCTCGCGTGCGAAGAGCCGCGCCGCCTCCCGCACGTCCTCGAGCGAGACGGGCGCGAGCTCCTGGCCCCGGTAGTCCAGCCGTCCCCGGGCGGTCCGGCGCAGGTAGCGCGGCACGAGCGGCTCGACGTTCGTGCAGTGGTTGTCGTACTGCGCCTCGCGGATGCCGCGCCGCATCTCGAGCGCGTCGCGCACCCCCTCGGTCGTGACGAGGGCGGTGCGCGCGCCGCGTCGGGTGAGGACGGCGTTGGTCGTGACGGTCGTCCCGTGGACGATCGTCGCGATCCTCCGCGTCAGCTCCTCGAGCCCGACGCCCTTGGCGGCGGCGATCTCGCGCAGCCCGTCGAGGACGCCGATGGCGGGGTCCCGCGGGGTCGACAGGACCTTGAAGGTCTCCACCGTCCCGCCCGAGGAGTCGAGGAACAGGTCGGTGAACGTCCCGCCGACGTCGATGCCGATCCTGTAGGTGGGCCCGTCAGCCACTCGCACACCTCCGCGTGTCGATGCCCTCGGCTCCGAGGGCGAAAGCCCGGCGGTTCGCCTCGCGGAACCGCGCTGGATAGCGGCGCTCGATCGCCTGCAGTAGGAACGCGCCGTCGAAGGGGAGCAGCCCGAGCCCCGCGACCGCGCCGAGCATGATCACGTTGAGGGTCCGGCCGAGCCCGGTGCGCGCCACGAGCCGTTGCGCGTCGACGACCACGAGCTCCGCGGCGGCCTCGCGCGCCGCGGCGAGGTCTCCGGCGACGGTCGAGGCGGCCCCTCCGGCCCGCGTGGCCTCGCACGGGACGATGCCGCCGGCGTTGGTGACGACGCGCGTCTCGGGGCCGATGCGGGGAAGCGCCCTCAGCGTCTCGAGCCGGTCGAACCCGACCAGGAGGCCGGGCGGACCGCACAGGTAGGAGCTGTGCACGGGCCCGATGCGCACCGAGCACTCCACGCACCCGCCGCGCTGGCTCATCCCGTGGAGCTGGCCGACCACCGCGGCGTGGCCCGCCGCCATCGCCGCGTCCCCGAGCACCCCCGCGGTGGTGAGGACGCCCTGACCGCCGACCCCGACGAAGAGGACATCGAGGCGCTCGGTCATCGGGGTATCTCCCGGATCGCGCCATCGGGACACAGCGGGACGCACACGCCGCACCCGGAGCACAGCGCGGGGTCGATGGACACGACGCCGTCCCGTAGCTGCAGCGCCGGGCAGCCGAACGTGTCGATGCACGCCCGGCAGTTGCCGCAGGTCCCGCACAAGAGGCACCGGCGCGCCTCGGCGACGGCGTCGCGCTCGGAGAGCACCGCGGCGACCTCGTCGAAGCCCTTGGCGCGCGTCTCGGCAAGGGCCTCGGGGGCCCGGCGGCGCCGCTCCACGGCGACGCTCACACCGAAGCGCCGGCGCGTCGGGCGCGGGCGCGGAGGCGGCGGCCGGCGGTCGGCGGCGCCCGCGCCGCGCAGGGCCCGGTCGATGCCCCACGCCGCCCGCAGCCCGGACGCGAGGGCCGCGGTCACCGTCCGCTCCGCCGGCGTCACGTCCCCCGCGGCGAACACGCGCGGGTCGCTCGTCACGCAGGTCTCCGGATCGACCGCCACGAGCCCCTGCGCCGTCCGCTCGAGCGCCGGCCCGGGCTCGAGGCACGACAGCTCCGGCTCCTGCCCCACCGCCGCGATCACGAGACTT
>JBDIVX010000006.1:0-92914 GCA_039794305.1 Candidatus Neutrinellum sp. | reverse complement strand
GGCCGAGCTCCACCGCGTCACGCCTCCGGCCGACGACCTCCCGCAGCACGTACGCTGACAGCAGCATCGCTGCGAGGATCGCACGCCGGGAAACGCGGCGCCGCTAGGCGGTCCGTAAGGGGCTTACTCGCGAACCGCCTCGTTCGTCAGCGCCAGCCCGGATTTCTCTCGCACGGCGAAGCTCGCGTCCCGGCCCACCTGGGCATCGACCGCCTCCCGCAGCGCTCGCCGCAGCTCCTGCGTCGGTGAGGCGTTGTCGCGATCGGGCGTCTCGGGCAGCCTGTTCATGGGCGTCCTCCGGGATGGGGTTGAGCGATTCCATCCTCCGAAGGAGGGCGCCCAATCTCAACCCCTCACGCCGCTACCCAGCTCCGAGCCCGATCCAGACCCCATTGAAGGCGCCAACGAGACGTGGGGAAGTTGGTCTGGAACTCGTGCTCCGGTTTGACGTCGAGCGGGACGAGATCGGTGGGGCCGCCGAGGATGGTGCGCTCGATGCGCAGGTCGGGCGCGCTGTCACGGTTCAGCACCGTGCCGGTCTCGTCCGCGACCTGCACGTAGCGTAGAACGCGACCTCGGCGAGCCCCCCCATGGCTCCCAGGGTACTCCGGTTCACCGCGCCCGTCGGCGCCTGGCCCACAGCGCGACGGCGCCGACCGGGACCATGGACGGCATGACGAGCCACATGGTCGTCAGGCGCTCTTGCGCCTCCTCGGTCGAGGTGGTGTCCAGGGTCAGCCGGAGCTCGAGGGCTCGCTCGGGGCCCTGGGCGAGCCAGGCCAGCGTCACCGGGACGGTGGTCGCGACGAAGCCCAGCGTGAGCGCGACCGTGACGCGCAGGACCATGGCCAGCGACTCGTCCTCGGGCACGACGATCGCGCCGACGGCGAACACGAGCGTGGCGCCGGCCGGGGCGAGGGCGACGCCCCAGCCCGGCACGTACGGGCCGAGCAGCGCCGCGACCAGGCACCCGGCGCCCGCGCCGAGCCCCCACGCGAGCGGGACCCATCGGCTGCGAGTCGTCACTCTTCGCCGTCCGACGCCGGCTCGCCGTCGCCGTCGCCGTCGCCGTCGAGCGCGGCGAGCTGCGCGTCGACCGCGGCGGTCGCCTCGTCGTCACCCGCCGCGAGGGCGAGCGCGCGCTGGAGCATCCGCCGCGCTTCGTCGCCGAGCCCGAGGCCGGCGAGGAGCCGCGCCGCTTCTCGGTGATACGCGAGGTGGTTCTTTCGATCGCTGCCACGGGTGAGCGAGCGGAACAGGTCGGCCGCCCGCTCCGTCTGGCCGTGCTTCTCGTGCAGGCGCGCCAGCGGGACCACCGTGTCCGGGGGGAAGTCGTAGTGCCTGCGCGCGGTCAGGATCTTGAGGACCGACTCGAGCAGATCGATCGCCCGCTCGTCCTCTCCCGCGTCGGCGCAGGCCAGCCCGAGCTCCTGCAGGACGCGCCACTCGGGGCTCGACTCGCCCATGACGTCGATGGCCGACTCGAGGACCTCCACGGCCTCGGCGGCGTGGCCGTGGGTCCGGAGGTAGTGCCCGAGCGCGATGAGCGGGCGAGGATCGTCCTCGAGCTCCTCGACCGCCGCGGACAGCTCCCGGATGGCCCCCGCCTCGTCGCCTCGCTCGTCCGCGAGCCCCGCGAGCTCCCGCCGCGCGGACAGCCGCGCCCCGCCGCCCTCGTCCGGCTCGAGCGCGTCGAGGAACGTGCGGAGCGCCTCCTCGCCGGCCGCGAGATCCCCGCTCAAGAGCCGGGCCCGGCCCACCTCGAGCCAGAGGTAGCGGGGGCCGTCGGCCTCGGCCACGAGCGCCTCGAGCTTCTCGCGCGCCTCCGCGTACCGCTCGTCGTACATGTCGAGGAGCGCCCGATCGAGCTCCTCGCCGTAAGCCCCGTACTCCTCGTCCTGCGCGTCCTCCCAGCTACCCGCCATGGCCGCGAGCTTCTCTTCGTCCCCGACCTCCACCTCCTCGGCACGCGTCACCGCGTCCCGGGCCTCCATGCCGTCGAGCAGGCGCCTCGCCTCGCCGGCGACCTCCTCGCTCACGGCCGTGTCCGCGGCGCCCTCGAGCTCCTCGCGCGCGAGGTCGGGCTCGTGCGCCTCGAGGTATTCGCGGCCGAGCCGGATGCGCTCCCGGGCGATGCCGTCGCAGCAGGCGGCGATTTGCTCCCGCACGGCGGCGACCACGTCCTCGGGCGCGTCCTTGGCCCGGTCGAGGGCCTTTTCGTAGGTGAGCTTGGCCTGGCCGAACCTCCCGGCCTCGAGCAGGGAGTCCGCCTCCGCCCAGAGGTCGTCGAAGGACCGGCCGCCGAAGATGCGTTTGAGCAGGCTCATCGCCGTCCGCCTCCGCGCTGCTTCTGCTGGATGCGCTGGTTCGCCGCCTGCTTGAGCGGGGCAGGCACGTTGCGGCTGCGCGAGAGGTTGCGCAGGTCGTTGTCTCGCATGTGCGCGAGGTACCGGAGCGCGATCCCGAGGGGGGTCTTCGGGTTGAAGATCAGCGACTTCTTCACCTCGTAGTTGCGGATCCACTCTCGCTTGTTGCCCACGTACCGCAGGATGTCCTCCGCCACTTCCTTGCTGTTCGCGATGCGCGCCGCCTCGGCCTCGTTCGTCATCGGCGAGCTGATCGCCGCGTAGGAGACGAGCCGGTTCGGGTCTCGCACGAGCACGGCCCTCGCCGCGGCGTCTCCGATGGTCGCGAGCCGGATCTTCTCCGAGGTGGTCATGGCGCCGATCCGGGCCCAGAGCGGCTTGAACTTCTCTTTGAGCGTCTCGGTTCCGTCCGCCGAGTCCTGCTCGATCGCCTCGGTGTCGTCCTCGTCCGCCTCGAGGGCCTCGCGGAAGTCGAGGTCGCTCGGCAGCGGCTCGTCGCTCGGCTCGGGGATGAGCTGCCCCTGGATGGCCTGCACGTGCTGCTCGAAGGCGGGGATGCCGTCGAGCTCGACCCCGTTGCGCGCGCACAGCTCGATCAGCCGATCGGCCGTCGACATGCGAGTGCTCTTGTTCTTGTAGAGCGCCTCGACGATGCGTGGAGCGCCGAGCAGGCGCTGCTGGTCGGTCGCGATCACCTCGCTCACGTACTCGCTGCAGGTCCGCGCGACGCGCGCGAGGGTGGCGTCCGCCGCGGCCGCGTTCGAGGCGATCCGCTCGAGGACGTCGTCTCGCTCCCGAAAGACGTCGGCGAGGCGGTCGAGCAACGACGGATGCATCGGTGCACCGGCGGCGGCGAGGAGCACGCTCTCCGGGAGGCCCTTCAGCGTTCCGGCGGCGGCCCGCTGGACGTTGTCGTCCGGATCGGCCGAGAGCTGGGCGAGCAGGGCCACCAGCAGGTCGCCCTTGACCGGGACCAGCCCCTTGGCAGCCATCGTGCGCGCGGGCGCAGGTGCCTTCGGGTCGCCGAACTTGCGGATGCCCTCGGGCAGCTCCGATCCTGCGAGGGGCAGGGGCGCGACCGCGTCCATGGAGAGCCGGTCTAGCGACGGGCACCCGCCGCCGTCAAGTGAGGCCCGCCCGACCCGGGTCAGCGGCCGTGGAAGGTGGGGGTCCGCTTCTCGAGCAGGGCGCTCATGCCCTCCTTGGCGTCCGCGGTCTCGAGCGAGGCGGCCTGCGCGTACGCCTCGGCCCACGCCGCCCGACGGACCTCCCACCCGAGGCCCTGTCGCATCACGTGCTTCATGCTGCGGACCGCGTAGGGCGCCGCGGCCGCGACCTCGGCCGCGAGCTCGAGCGCGCGCGGGAGCACCCGATCGGCCGGGACCGCGTCGTTGAACAGGCCCATGCCGTGCGCTTCGGAGCCGCGCACGAGCCGGCCGGTGAACAGGAGCTCGGACGCCCGCGCGAGCCCCACGAGCCGCGGCAGGAGGTAGCTGATGGCCATGCCGGAGCACAAACCGAGCTTCGCGAAGTTCGCGCCGTACTTGGCGTCGCAATTGCCGACGCGCATGTCGCAGAGCAGGGCGAGGCCGAAGCCGCCGCCGACGGCGTGACCGTTGAGCGCGCCGATGACCGGCACCTCGAGGTCCAGCACGCGCAGGAAGGGCTCGTACATCGCGTACGACTTCTCGTGGGGCTGGCGGGGATGGTCCTCCGCGTGGCGCTGGAGCGTGGACCGGAAGTCCGCGCCCGCGCTGAAGCAGCTCCCGCGGCCGGTGATCACCACGGCCCGGACCTCGGGCGCGGCCCGCACGAGGTCGGTCACCTCGGCGAAGCGATCGAGGAGCTCCGGGGTCATGCTGTTCCGATTGTCCGGCCGATTGAGGAACATCACGGCGACGTGGTCGCGGATTTCGTGAACGACGGCGGGTTCTTGGGTCATTTGGCAGGAATGGTAGCCGATCGGCGTCCCCCCTCCTTTTCGATGTGCGTCCGTGTCATACTCCCCCACTTATGACGCGGCTTGGTCTGTTCCTTGGGCTCGCGACTTCGCTCGTGACGGCGCTCGGTGCCTGTGGTGACGACGGCGACGGCGGAGGCGACGCCGGTTCGGCGGAAGACGGCGGGGAAATGGACGCGGCGACGCCGGACGGCGGGATCCCGGACGGCGCACGCCTGTGCGAGACCGACGAGGAGTGCGACGACGGCGTCTTTTGCACCCGGAACATCTGCGACCCGGTCGGCTACTGCCGCAACCCGGTGGATCCCGCCGTCTGCGACGACGGCGTGTTCTGCAACGGCGTCGAGCAGTGCGATCCGATCCGCGGCTGCGTCCCGGGACCGCCCGAGACCTGCAACGACTCCGACGTCTGCACGATCGACTCCTGTGACGAGGAAGGCAAGACCTGCCGGCAGGCGCCGCGGGACTTCGACGGGGACGGTGAGGTCGACTGGCACTGCGAGGACGGCAGCGGCGAGGAAGGCACCGACTGCGACGACCGCGATCCCACCCGCGGGTCCACGCTGGCCGAGATCTGCATGGACGGCATCGACAACGACTGCGACGGCGACGTCGACGAGGACACCGCCGAGGATCCCTGCGGCCGCCCCGCGCACGACGCCTGCGACGATCCGCTCGACGTGAGCGCCGGCGGCTCCTTCCTCGTGAGCAACGTGGGCGCCCGCGCCGACTACTCGCTGACCTGTGGGGGATCGGGGCGGCGCGACGTCGTGCTCGAGCTGACGCTCGCCGAGCCGAAGGACGTCTCCATCGAGGCGGACGGGGAGGGCGTCACGGCCGTCGCGCTCCGGACCACGTGTGACGACCGTACGGCCGAGATCGACTGCTCCGACGGCTTCCCCGGGCGGGTCCGGACGCGCAGCCTGGATGCGGGCACGTACTTCGTCATCGTGACCGACTCCGGCGTGGGCGAGATCGTGGTGGACGTCGACATCGCGGACGCGACCGACCCGCCGACGAACGAGAGCTGTGCCGATCCCATCGACGTGAGCGCCGGAGGCAGCTTCACGGGCTCCACGGTCGACGTGAACGACGACGTGAGCACGGCCTGCGGCTTCGGCGCGGCGCCGGATCTCGTCTACTCCTTCACGACGACCGAGGCGAAGGACGTCCGCATCGGGCTCTCGAGCCCGACCGGGGACACCATGAGCTTCGCGGTGCGATCGGCTTGCGCCGACGCGGGGACGACGCTCCGGTGCGTGCGCGGCAACCCCGCCGGGACGATCCTGCACGAGCTGCCTGCCGGCACGTACTACGTCATCGCCGAGGGGCCCTCCTACCGGGAGGTGGACTTCCGGATGGACGTGGACTTCTTCGACCCGACGCCGTCTCCCCCGGGCGATAGCTGTGCGAGCGCGATCGCGCTCGAGCTCGACACGCCGACGCTCGGGACCCTCTCGGACAAGCAGGACGATCACGACGTGTCCTGCGGGTTCTTCTACCAGGACGCGGTCTACTCCTTCACGCTGACCGAGCGCCGCGACGTCACCGTGCTCGTCGACGGCGGCGGGACGTACATGTACGCCTCGCTCCGCACCGACTGCGACGACGGGGCGACCCAGCTCCGGTGCACGTCGGGCAACCCATCGAGGTCGCGCCTGCGCGATCTCGCCGCCGGGACCTACTACGTGCTCGTCGAGTCGTACCGGGGGACCGGCTTCACCGTCACCGTGGAGACGAGCGCGCCGACGACCGCGGTCGACGTGAGCGGCAACGAGACCTGCGCGACGGCGCACGTCGTCCCGGCGACGGGCGGGCTCTTCCGCGGCGACACGACCGCCATGCTGGGCGACTACACGACCAGCCTGTGCGGGGGGTCTGCGGGCTCGAACGACGCCGTCTTCCAGCTCGATCTGACCGAGAGCAAGCACGTCGTGGCCTCCACCGACGGCTCTTCGTTCGACACGGTCCTCCACGCCCACGAGTCCGCGTGTGCGTCGGGGGCCGAGCGGTACTGCGACGACGACGGGGCGGACGGCTCGCGGACCAGCCTGATCGATCGTACTCTGACGCCCGGCACCTGGTACTTCGTGGTGGACGGTTGGGGCTCGAGCAGCGCCGGAGCCTACTTCTTCGAGGTGACCGTCACCGACCCGTGACAGAGGTAGTCGACATGTCTCGTATCTTTGCTTTCGCTTCGATCCTCCTGGTCTCGGGCTGCACGACGGGCCGGGACGACCCGTCGCTCCCGGACGCTTCCTTCCGCGTCGACGCCGCCCGTGACGCGAGCATGGCGACGGACGGCGACCTGCCGCCGCCGACCGTGGACACGTGCACGGACGAGTCGCGGGGGAGCACGGTCGGCAACCCCTGCGCCAGCGCGGCGGAGTGCAGCGACGGCTGCTTCTGCAACGGCGTCGAGCAGTGCGTCGAGGGGACGTGCGTCGAGGGAGCCGACCCGTGCGTGGACGACGTCGAGTGCACGGAGGAGGTCTGCCTCGAAGAGACCGACATGTGCTTCCGCGAGCCCCTCCACGAGACGTGCGGCGACGGCGACGCGTGCAACGGCTACGAGGTCTGCGATCTGACCCTGGGCTGCCGCACCGCCTCGCCGCTCTACTGCAACGACGAGAACTCGTGCACGGTCGACTCCTGCGACACCGAGGAGGGGTGCACGTATGCGCTCCGCGACCTCGACGGCGACGGCTATGTCGACGGGCGCTGCGGTGGTGAGGACTGCGACGACGACCCGCGCTTCGGGGTGGCGATCTTCCCGGGGGCGACCGAGGACTGCACCAATCGCCGCGACGACGACTGCGACGGCCTGCGCGACTACAACGACACGAGCGACTGCTCGCCGACGAACGGCACCTGCGAGACGGCGATCCTCTTGCCGGGGCCGGGGACCTACTCGGGCTCCACCGCGGGCCTGACGGCGAACTACACGCTCGGGTGCGGGGCCGGCAGCGGGCCCGACGCGGTCTTCCGGTTCTCGCTCAGCGAGATGCAGGACGTGCGGATCACGGTGAGCGGCGGCGGCTCGGGCGCCCGTGTCGCGCTCCGGCCGTGGGCCCAGTGCGCGACGGGGCCGGACGAGAAGTGCAGCTCGGGGAGCCCACCGAGCATCTTGCGGCGCAGCCTCCCCACGGGCGAGTACGCCATCGTGGTCAAGACCTCCACGGGCGCGCCCTTCGACGTCAACCTCATGCTGGAGCCGCCCACCCCGATCCCGCCGGTCGACGTCTGCGACTCCTCGACCCTGGACGTCTCGGCCGGAGGCACGTTCGCGGGCATGTTCGCGGAGGTCGAGGACGACTACACGCTGAGCTGTCACGGCGGCAGCACGGACTGGAAGGACGCCGCCTACAAGTTCACGATCACCGAGCCGAAGGACGTGACCATCCGAGGGTCCACGTCGGGCGCCGCCTGGACTCCGACCACGTACCTGACGCTGACCACCGACTGCTCGACGACCAGCGCCGAGCTCTTGTGCCGGAGCTCCACGACGGCCGAGATCCGGCGGCGGAGCCTCCCGGCCGGCACGTACTACGTGCTCCTCGAGTCGTCGGCGACGGACGCCACGAGCTGGACGCTGGACGTCTCCATCACCGACCCGGCTCCGCGGGCGGTCGGGGATGCGTGCAGCACCGCCGTGGACATCACGTCGGGCTCGGGGACGGCGGAGCTGTCGACGGCGGAGCTCGACTCCGGGACGAGCTGCGGCGGGACGACGACCACGTCGCGTGACCTCTTCTTCTACTTCGACCTGACCGAGACCCGGGACGTCACCCTGTCGACGAGCGGCGCGGGGTTCCACTACGTGGCCGTCCAGGAGACGTGCGGGGTGCCGGGCAGCGAGCTGCGGTGCCGGAGCGGCTCGGGCACGGTCGCGCACACGTTCCGCAGCCTGCCGGCCGGCCGCTACTTCGTGGTGGTCTCGACGACGCTGTCGTCGGGGACCGTGATGGCCACCATCACCACCGGCCCGCCCACGCCCATCCCCCCGAACGACCGGTGCAGCGGGGCCATCGACATCGGCGCGGGCTACTCGAGCCGCGACACCCTGGTCGGGTTCGAGGACGACGTGGCCGCCTGCTCGGGCACCGGCCGCCCCGACGCCTTCTACACCTTCACCCTCGCCAGCTCGAAGCGGGCGCTCATCTCCCCGAGCCGGGTGAGCGCGTCGACCGGACAGGTCTACCTGACCCTCCGCAGCTCTTGCACGTCCACCACCAACATCGCCTGTCAGAACGGCGCCGGCAGCGCCACCATCAACCAGACGCTCTCGGCCGGCACGTACTACCTGATCGTGGAGATGCTGGCCGGCGCCGAAGAGGACTACAACCTGGACGCGTTCTTCCTGGATCCCTGACCGAGTCAGGGGGCTCTGCCGCGCGCCTGCCTCTTTTTTGCCCCTCTAGCCCCATCCGGGTTACGGGGATGGCATGGACAACAGCGTCGTCAGGCCCTTCCCCTTCTTCCGGGCAGGGGTGCGCGCCGATCCGGCGTCGGCCCTGCGGCCGGTCCTGGTCCTGGAACACGTCTACAAGTACTTCCGGCCCGACGTCCCCACGCTGCGGGGGGTGGACCTCACGGTCGAGCGAGGGGAGTTCCTCTTCATCACCGGGCCGAGCGGGGCCGGCAAGAGCACCCTGCTCCAGCTCATCTACCGCAAGCAGACCGTGGACGAGGGGCGCATCCTGTTCTGTGGGAGGGACATCGCCCGGCTGACCGAGAGCTCGGTGCCTTTCCTTCGCCGGAACCTCGGGGTGGCCTTCCAGGACTTCAAGGTGGTCCCGCACTGGACGGTGTTCGAGAACGTATCCGTCGCCCTCGAGATCCTGGCGATGCCGAGCCGGCTCATCCGCTCGCGCGTGGCCGAAGCCCTCGAGCGGGTGGGCCTGTCCGGCCGGGGTCACGACCGCACGAGCAACCTGTCGGGTGGCGAGCAACAGCGCGTGGCCGTCGCGCGCGCGATCGTCACCGAGCCGGCGCTCATCCTCGCCGACGAGCCGACGGGCAACCTGGATCCCCACCTCGCGCTCGACATCCTCACGCTCTTCGAGGAGATCAACGCCACCGGCACGACGGTGCTCTTCGCCACGCACGACCACTCGCTGATCTCGAAGCGCGACCACCGCATCGTCTCGCTCGACGAAGGCCGCCTGGTGGAGGCGCGGCAGGGGCTCGGCAGTTGGCCGGCGCGGATTCACGGCGTCGCCGTCTGAGACACCACCGGGAGATTCGACATGGATCTGAAGACGGCGATCAGACGGGCGCGACGGGGGCTCCGGGAGGACCTGCGGCTGTACCTGGTCGCGGTCTCGAGCCTCACGGTCGCTTTCTTGTGTTTCGCGGCGGCGTTGCTCGCCGTCACCAACCTGTCGGAGATGGCGGACCGCTGGGGCCGGAGCCGCCGCATGACGGTGTACCTGGTGGACGGCGCCCGCCCCGCGGACGTCGATCAGCTCCGGACGCTGCTCGAGGGGCTCCCCGAGGTCGCGTCGGTCGAGCACGTCACCGCCGCCGCGGCCCGCACGCAGTTCATGGAGCAGGCCGACCTCGCGACCGAGCTGGGCCAGCTCCCGGCCGACGTCTTTCCCGCTTCGCTGGAGATCGAGCTCGCCGGTGAGGTCACGGTTCAACGCCTGAGCGACATCGCGGGCCGCGTCGGCCGGTTCGGCGCGGTCGAGCAGGTCGAGACCTATGGCGGCTGGTTCCGCCGGCTCGAGTCCCTCCTGACGGCAGGGCGCGCCATGGCACTCGCTCTGTGCCTGCTCGTCGTGGTCTGCGCGCTGTTCGTCGTGGGCAACACCATCCGTCTGGCCGTCGCCGGACGGCGGGAGGAGATCGAGGTGATGAAGCTGTGCGGCGCGACCGACGGCTTCGTCCGCGGCCCCTTCGTCGTCGAAGGGGCGATGCAAGGGCTCGCAGCCGCCGTGCTCGCGGTCTTTCTCTTGCTCGTGGGCTACCTCGCCCTGCGATCTCAGGTGGATTCGACGGTGGCGGTGCTGACGGGGATCCAGACGGTCTTCCTGCACCCGGGGGCCATCCTGGCGATCCTCCTCGGTGGCGCGCTCGCGGGAGCGTGTGGGAGCGCGCTGTCGCTCAGGCGCTACCTGACGGTGTGAGGCGATGGGGAGGGATCGGACACGCGCGCTGATCTCGGCTCTGGTGGCGGCCATCGCGGTCGCCGCGGTGGCGCCGGCCGCCGAGGCGCAGCGTGATCTCGACCCGGCGTCCCGCGCCGCGGCGCTCGACGCCGAGATCGCGCGGCTCCTCGCGACCGTCGAGCGCTCGGAGACTCGCAAGGCGCGCGTGGACGCGGAGATCGAAGGCATCGGGGAGCGCCGCGCGGCGGCCCAGCGGCGCCTCCGCTCGCGCACACGCGCGCTGTACCGGCTCACGCGCTCCGGCATGCTCCCGCTCGCCGGGGGCTTCGGCGCGTTGCTCGCGCACGTCGCGCGCGTCGAGCGTCTCGAGCGGATGGTGAAGGAGGACGCCGAGGCGCTCCTCTCGCTCCGTACGCGCGCAGACGTCCTGCGAGCCGAGACCGGCGAGCTGGCGGGGGCAATCGCGACCGCGCGCGGGGAGCTTCGGGCGCTCCAGGCGCGCAAGCAGGCGCTCGAACAGGACGTGATGACGGCCGAGCGGTTCGCCCGAGCATTCGTGGACGGCGCGCCGGCGATGCCCGCACCGGAACCCGCCTACGGCATGCTCCGCGTCGTCGACGACGACGGGCTGTCGTTCGCCAGCCTGCGCGGCCGGCTCGCGATGCCGATCTCGGGCGCGGTCGACATCCGGGAGGCGCGCCGCGAGGACGGCCCGGGGCTCGACTTCCTCGCGGCCCCGGGGACGCCCGTCCGCGCGGTCGCCGAAGGGCGCGTCGCGTTCTCGGACCGCTACGGGTCCTACGGGCGACTGGTCATCCTCGACCACGGCGGCAGCTACTTCACCGTGTACGGCGGCCTCGGCTCGGTGGACGTCCGCGTCGGCGACCTGTTGTCGCGTGGGATGCAGATCGGTGACGTGGGCGCCGAGCATCGGCCGAGCGCGCTCTTCTTCGAGGTCCGCCACGGCACGCGCACGCTCGATGCGGTCTCCTGGATCGGCTTGTAGCGACACGAACCCGGTGCCGACTCACGGCACGGCGAACAGGCCGGTGAACGGGTAGGTCCCTCGGAGCGTGCGGCGGTCGGTCCACAGCCAGGGCCAGGGCTCCGGGTCCGAGCCCCAGCGCTCGGCGAAGACCTCGACGAGCATCGGCTCGGCGCGCTTGGCGTGCGGGGAGAAGCCCCAGATCGCCTCCTGCGAGACGTCGTCGAGGTTCGCGTAGTACCGCCACACCAGGAACCCGGCGAACCAGTCGTGCGGGAGGAAAGCCTCGAACATCGCCGACAGAGCACGCGCCTGCTCGTCCTCGTCGACGACGACGTTCTCCATGCCGTCCGGCCAGAGCCAGGGCTCGACGGCCGCGTCCCGCCGCGTCGTGTAGCCCACCTCGACGAAGAGGACGGGCATCTGCAGCGTCTCGGCGAGATCGCGCACGTCGGGCACGATGGCACGGGCGCCGGCCACGTACTCCTCGTACGTCGCCGCCGAGTGGTCGGCGAGCGGATAGAACGCGTTGATGCCGACGAGGTCGAGCTGATCCCAGAAGAGCACCGAGTCGGCCTCGTCCCAGTTGGCGCTGTAGGTGAGGACGCCCGGGAAGACGGCGCGCACCTCCTCGATCAGCGTGCGCCAGTACGCGCCGAAGCGGCCCGACCAGCTCTTGCACTCGACCCCGATGGAGAACGCGTCGGCACCGGCCAGCGCCGCGTCGCGCGCCCACGCGGTGACGAATCGGCGGTAGCTCTCCTGGTAGGCGTCCCACCCCTCGGGCGATCCGGGATCGATCTCGCCTCGCCACCCGCCGGTCTCGACCCAGAGGTGCGGGATGACCATGACGCGCAGGCCCCGCGCGTGCGCCTGCCGGACCATCGCGCGGATCGCGACGCGGTTGTCCTCGTAGGGCGCCTCGAAGTCCATCGCGATGGCGGTCGAGTCGAGGCTCCAGATCCGGCCGAAGGGCGTGATCGAGATCCAGCTCGCGCCCATGCGGGCGAGCTCGTCGAGGAGCGCCGCGCTGTACGGCGTGCCGTAGCCGCGCCCGGGCTGCTGGGACGACTCGATCGGACCCACGGTGATCCCGCGCACGGCGCCCCGGCCGGCCGCGCGCCAGCCGTCCGGGCCCGGCGGCAGACGGTGCCAGGCGCGGGTCGATCCTGCGCCACAGAGCACGACGAGGGCCACGGCGAGGGCGCGTGAGATCCGCCACATGGCGGCGCCATCGTACCTGCAGGCATTCGGGGCGCAATGGTAACCTGCCGCCGCGCGGGGATTCGGGAGGTCGAGGTGCAGTCCGTCAGAGCGTCAACAGTGCTCGCCGCCCTCACGCTCGCGTCGGCGACGACCGCGCGGGCGCAGCTCGGACCGGATCCAGCCACGGTCCCCGACGTGTCCGTCGAGGCCGGGTTGCGCGCTGCGGCGGGGCCGCGTGCGCGGTTCCATCGCGTGGGAGGCCGCATCCGGATCGCGTCCGGCATGCACGTCGCGGTGCCGGGGGCGACGCCGGAGGAGCGCGCGTCGCGGTTCCTCGCCCGTTTCGGCGCCGCGTTCGGAGCCGGTCCCGCCGTCGAGCTGCGCGCCGAGCGCGTGCAGCGAGCCCACGGTCTGACGTTCGTGAGGTTTCGCCGCCATGCGCTCGGCTCGCCCGTGCTCCTTCGGTCCGTGATCGTTCGGTCTCGCGGCGATGGCTCCATCGACGCCGTCTTCGCCGCCCCGGGGCCCGCGGCAATCGACCGATCCCCCACCACGGTCTCGGTCGAGCAGGTCGGCGCCGACGCGGCCACGCGGGTCCCTGCCTGGCGGGGGGCTCGCGCGGTCTCGGCTCGCGAGGTCGGGCTCGATCTCGGAGGCGCCGTCGTGCGCGGCTTCGTCGTCGAGCTCGAAGGACTGCACCTGCACCAGCGAGGCCTCCTCGTGTACGACCGACGCGGGACCCTGCTCGCCGGTGTCCCGCGTGCGGCGCACGCGCTCGGGCGCGTGTACGACCCGAATCCGGTGGTCGCGATGGAGAGCACGACCGACGTCGAGCTCGAGCACCTCACCAGCGCCGAGCGGCTGACCGGACGCTATGTCCGCGTCTCCGCCTGCGGCCGCGGGGGCTCGCGGTGCCTGCCGATCCAGACAGCCGTCGCGGGCGAGGACGGCAACTTCCTGTTCGACCCGGAGGAGCCGGTCCACGACGACGAGTTCGCCGAGGTCAGCGGCTACTTCCATGCCGACCGCGCCGCCGCGTATTTCCGGGAGACGCACGGCTTCACCTGGTCGTGCTGCGGTGGGTCCACCGTGATGGAGATCGTCGTCAACTACTCCGACACTCCGGGGACGCCCTACGACAACGCCGCGTACTCTCCCTCGTCCTGCTCGCGCGATAGCTGCGGCACGATCGTCCTCGGTCAGGGCGCGCGGCGCGACTTCTCGTACGACGGCGACGTCGTCACTCACGAGTACACGCACTCGGTCGTCGACGAGACGGCGGGCATCGTGGGCTTCGATCTCGACGACCTCGGTGTTTCGTACGAGCCGCTCGGGATCAACGAGGGGACCGCCGACTACTTCGCCGCGACCGTCGCCGGCGATCCGCGAGTCGCCGAGTACTTCGCGGGAACGGGCGGGCTCATCGCCGGGACCTCGGGCTCGCTGCGAGAGATCGACGGCCCCACCCGCTGTCCGGAGAGCCTGTTCGGTGAGGGGCACCTCGACGGTCGCGTCTGGTCCGGCGTGCTGTGGACGGTCCGGGAAGCGCTCGGCGCCGACGAGGCCGACATGCTCGCCTACGCGACGCTGCTGTCCATGGCCGACAACACCGGCTTCGACGACGCGGCCGAGCTGCTCGTCGGGACCGCCACGAGCCTGCACGACATGGGCATCCTCGACGCCGCGGACGTTGCCGCCGTCGAGGCCGCCGTCGCGGACAAGGGCCTCGAGGGCTGCCGCAGGATCGTCCCGCTCGACGACCTCGAGGCCCACGACGGGTACAGCGGCGCGCAGTTCGCGACGGGCTCGGTGGGCGGCTCCGTGGCACCGCTGCACTACTCGCTCGAGGTGCCGGCCGACGCGACGAAGGTGACGCTGCACCTCGACAAGCTCACCCTCGCCGGACGGTACACGGTCGTCCTGCGCAACGATCAGCCGCTGCGCTTCGTCGCGAGCCGCCGGCCGCCTCTCCTCCACGACACGGTCCTCGAGGCGGAGGGAGACGTCGAGATCAGCGACGCGGAGCACCCGTTGCCGAGGTGCGGCACCCTCTACCTCGCGCTCGTCGCCGAGGACCTGAACACCCGCGGAGAGAGCGCCTACCGGCTGCGCGCCTCCATCGACCGCAGCGGCGACCCCGACGCGGCGTGCCCGGGCGGCGAAGGCGACGCGGGGGCGGACGGCGGCGGGGCGGGCGGCCCGGACGGCTCCACCGGTCGGCGGGCGGGCCTCACGCTGGGCGGAGGGGGCGGGTGCGGCTGCGCCGTCGCCGGGCTCCCGGCGGCGGGTCCCGGTGGCGCTCTCCTGATCGTGCTCGTGCTCGTCGTCGGCTGGCGGCGAGGCCGGCGCGGCTCTATCTAGCTCGTAGACCATGCCCGCGACAGTCCAGATCTACACGACGATCGTCTGCCCGTACTGCGTCGCCGCCAAGCAGCTCTTCCAGAGGAAGGGGGTCGAGTTCGAGGAGATCGACGTCACCGGGGACCGCGAACGGCGCCGGTGGCTCGCCGACGCGACCGGGCAGCGCACGGTCCCGCAGATCTTCATCGACGGCGTGCCCTACGGCGGCTACACGGACGTCGCTGCGCTCGACCGGACGGGTCAGCTCGACGAGCTCCTTTCCCGGACCGGGTAGACCTCGGGTAGACCTCGGGCATGGGTCGTCGGCCGCGGGCGATCACTCGCTCTCGGAAGGCGACTCGCGCAGGAACAGGTCGACCCGGCGCGTCGGGCTGTCGAAGTACACGGTCTCCTCGGCGGGACGGTAGCCAGCCTTCTCGGCGCGGACCTGCCCGAAGGGCGCGTCGGTCTCCACGACCATCTCGTACAGGCCGTCGCCGTCGGTCGTCGTCGAGCGCGAGTACAGCGTGTCCGACGTGAAGGTCACCCGTGCGCCCGAGACGGCGGAGCCGGACAGCTCCTCCCGGACGACGCCGCTCAGCTCGTAGACGTCGGTCGAGGCCCCTTCGCCCGCGCAGCCCGCCGCGAGCAGCAGGGCCAGGCCGGGAACCCAGAAGCCGGGCCGGTGTCCCATCGGCATGGAGAATAGAGCAGCCGTCTCGAGGGCTCAACGATCCCGGCCGGGCCACCGAGGCGCCCCGCCCATCCGGCTCGTTGCCGCGCCGGCACCGGATCCGTACGATGTCGGGCCCATGGCGCGCGGTCGAGCCGAGCCCGAGCCCCCGGTCGCCCGGGCGGCGCTCATCCCGCTGTCGCTGGTCGTCGTGTTCCTGCTCATGTACTGGGTGGAGCTGCCGTTCTTCGTGGCGGCCTCGGCGTCGATCCCCTTCCTCCTGGCGTTCCTCCTCGCGCCGGTGTGGGCCCGGCGCTCGACCGAGCGCTTCGATCGGGACGTCGTCCGCCTGCTGACGTCGGACCGCAAGCGGGAGCTTGGGTCGCGGCTTCGCCGGGCGGTCGGCATGCGGCTGTTCGCGCCCCCTGCCTGGGTCGCCGAGCGGCGGGGCCTGGTGGCGAGCGAGTCGGGGGCGCCTGCCGAAGCGCGGCGGGCCTACCGCCGCGCGATGCAGTCCTACGAGGACCCCGAGGGGGTGCCCATGCAGGTCCTCTTGGGCTATGCGCACGCGAGCTACGCGCTCGGAGACGATCCCGAGTCCATCCGAGCCTACCGGAAGGTCCTCGCGGTGCAGGGCCCGATGCCCCGCCTCGAGCGAAACCTCGCCCACGCGCTCATCCGCCGTGGCGAAGACCTCCTGCAAGCGCTCTCCCTGCTCGATCGGGCCGAGTCGCAGGCGAGGAGCGACGACGAGCGAGGAGAGATCGCCCTGTTGCGCGCCCTCGGCGAGGCGAAGAGGGGGCGCCGCGCCACGGCGAAGGAGGCCCTCCGGACCCACGGCGACCTCGACAGCCCGCTCGTCGCCGAGCTCCGCGAAGAGCTCGGCCTCGACCGCGAGTGATCGTTGGGGACAGGCCCCAATGATCACCCGGGGGGCTCGCGCCCCGATCGGTGGTGCTTAGGTGACGGCCATGGCGGCCATCGACGAGGCGTTCCGGCGGTTCAAACGGATCTGGGGAAACAGCCAGCCCATCCGCCGTCCGGACGAGCTCGCCGCGGCTCTCGCGGCGGCGGGCATCGCACCCGAGGATGCGAGCGAGGACTTCCTGCGCTCGCTCGACGCGAAGTGGGTCTACGGCGAGAGCGAGGCTCCGTTCACGGACGAGCGGACGAACCGGGTCTACCGCCGGCTCCTCGAGCAGACGTGATCAGCCCCCGCCGCGCTTGAGCTCGGTCAGGACGAGCTTCGCCACGGCCTTCAGGGTGTCGAAGACGCCCTGTCCCGTGGTCGCGATCGCCTCGAAGTCCGGCACCGCGCCCGGGTTGAGCAGGCTCTTGAGCTCGTCGACCGGAGCGACGCTCGGCATGTCGCGCTTGTTGTACTGGACGACGTACGGGAGCTTGTCGAGCGAGTAGCCCTGCTCGGCGAGGTTGGTCCGGAGGTTCTCCATCGACTCCACGTTCGCCTCCATGCGGGCGATCTGCGAGTCGGCGACGAAGACCACCCCGTCGACGCCCTTCAGGATGAGCTTGCGGCTGGCGTCGTAGAAGACCTGGCCCGGGACGGTGTACAGGTGGAAGCGGGTCTTGAAGCCGCGGATCTCGCCGAGCGCGAGGGGGAGGAAGTCGAAGAAGAGCGTGCGCTCGGTCTCCGTGGCGAGGCTGATCATCTTGCCCTTCGCCTCGGGGTTGGTCTTGCTGTAGATGTACTGCAGGTTCGTGGTCTTCCCGCACAGACCAGGCCCGTAGTAGACGATCTTGCAGTTGATCTCGCGGGACAGGTAGTTGATGAAGCTCATCGAGTCCTCGGTTCCCTTCCCGCGGCTCAGTCGTTGAAGAGGTTGTCGATGTCGTCGTCGGTGATCTCGGCGAACGGTGTCTCCCGGTTCGGGTCCTGTACCTTCGCGAGCAACGCCTCGAAGATCGAGTTGAGCTCCTCGCTCGCCTTCTTCACCCGCAGCCGCACGAGGCCGAGGCTGGTCTTGTTGTCGAAGATCACCACCAGGATGACCCTGTTGCCGACGAGCTGGATGTGGATGTTCGCGCGCTCGCCCTCGTGGAACTGCGTGGTGAACTCGTTCTCCCGCAGGAGCTTGGCCATTCCCCCCGTGGCCGCCACGTTGCCGGCGGTCAGCGACGCGAGCGAGGTGATGTCCCAGTGCTCGGTTTCGCCCGCCTGAGCGATGAGCTGGCCGTTCTTGTCGATGATGAAGACGCCTTTGGCGTTCGCCTCGCGGCACAACCGATCCACGATCGTCTGGATCTGGTTGAACTCCTCCTCGTACATCACCATCTGCGGGTCGGTCATGGGCCCTCCGCGCGGGACCTCCGCGCCTGTCTCGGATGCCTTCCCTTCGGGATTTAGGTAGTTACCAGAGGCCCCAGGCGCCGTAAAGGGTCAGATGCTATAGGGAAGGGCGGGCGTGCTCATCGCGATCGCACGGGCTCTGTCGAACCTGATCCGGCTGCCGCTGCTGCCTGTTTGGTGGCTGCTGAGGCAGGTCTCCCGGCCGCGGGGCCGGTGGCTGCTCGTCCGGCTTCGGCCGCGGCTCTCGGAGCTCGAGCGCCCCCGGCCCTTCTTCTTCCGGTTCGTGCCCGGGATCGCCAAGGTCCTGCCCACGCCGCTCGAGACCCTCCGGCGCCTGTGCGACCACGCCGTCGCCGACCACCGGATCAGCGGCGTCGTCATCGAGATCCCACACCTCCTGTCCGGGTGGGCCACCTGCGCTTCGGTGCGGGACGTCGTCGACCGGCTCCGCGCCGGGGGCAAGCGGGTCGTGGCCTACTTGCCCCAGGGTGGGAGCAACCGCGAGCTGTACATCGCGTCCGCCGCCGAGCGCGTGCTCGTCGGTCCACAGGCGACCGTCATGTCGCTCGGGCTGTCGGTCGAGTCCCGCTACCTGAAGCCCCTGCTCGACAAGCTGGGCGTTGGCGTGCAGGCGATCGCGAGGGGCGACTACAAGACCGCGGCCGAGAACCTCACGCGCGAGTCCATGAGCGAGCCGCAGCGCGAGCAGCTCGGCGCGCTGCTCGGGACGATGCACGGCGAGCTCGTGCGGTCCCTCGCGACCCTCCCCGGCATGGACGAGGAGCGCGCGGCCGCGATGTTCGAGCGCGGCTTCCTGCGAGGGGCCGAGGCGGTCGAGGCGGGCTTCGCCGAGGCGGTCTGCTACGAGGACGAGCTCCCGGCGAAGCTCTCGGGAGACGGCAGGCCGGTCAAGCTCGTCCGAGCCCCGCGCTACCTGGCCTTCAAGGACGGGACGTTCTTCGCGCGCATCCTCCCGCGGCCGTACGTGGCCGTGGTCGAGGTGCACGGCGCCATCATGAGCCAGGCGCCCGGGATGGGCCGGACGGGCTCCGATCCCGACCAGCTGGCGGTCGCGCTCAGGACCGCGCGCCACGATCGGTTCGCGCTCGGCGTGGTCCTCCACATCAACTCTCCCGGCGGCTCGGCGCTCGCGAGCGATCTCATCCACCGAGAGGTGGTCCGCCTTCGCGAGAAGAAGCCGGTCATCGCGTGCTTCGGCGACGTGGCCGCGAGCGGCGGCTACTACATCGGCGCGGGCGCCGACGCCATCGTGGCTCAGCCCGTGACGGTGACGGGCTCGATCGGCGTGGTGACCGCTCGCGTCATGGCCCGGCAGCTCTTCGACAAGCTCGGCGTGCGGACCGAGACGGTCAAGACGGCGCCGCACGCCGACATGTTCTCGCCGGCGCGCGAGCTGACCGGCGACGAGCAGGGCATCCTCGACCGGGAGACGGAGGGCTTCTACCGCACCTTCGTCTCCATCGTGGCCGAGGGACGGAACAAGCCCTACGAGGAGATCGAGCTGCTCGCCCGAGGCCGCGTCTGGTCCGGGGTGGACGCGGTCGCGCGGGGCCTCGTCGACGAGCTCGGGGGGCTCGACCGGGCCATCGAGCTCTGCAAGGAGCGGGCGAGGGTGCCCGAGATCGCCCGCCGCCGCGTCGAGGCCCGCACGGTCCGCGCACGGCGCCTCGAGCCGCCCCCCCCCGAGCCCCCGGCGGCGGCCGCGGAGGCGACCCTGGCGCTGGCCGGCGCCCTCGCGCCCGAGCTCGGCGACCTCTTGCGCCTGGCCGTCGCGGGCGAGCGGGTCCTGTACTGGGCCCCCCTCGTCCCCCGCGTTTCCTGAGCCGCCGGCCGCCGCGGGATCGACCCCTCCATTTGCGTTTGATCCCCGGCGGCGGGGCCGGCTATGGTCGCGCCAGAAACAGGGAGAACGGAATGCGAGCGAAGGTCCTTCTCACGGTTCTCGCGTCCGCGGCGGCCGCCGCCGGCTGCGGCGGAGGCGGCGGATCGGCCAACATCGACGTCGGCCCCATGCCCGAGGGTGGGTCCTACACCGGTGTCTGGCACTCGCCTCAGTACGGCGAGATGCACATGGTGCAGACCGGCTCGGCGGTCGTGGGCCGCTACCAGAAGGACGAGCGGCAGGGCCGCATCCAGGGCACGGTCCAAGGGGACGTGCTCCGCTTCGAGTGGACCGAGGCGCGCCAGATGGTCGCCGGCGTGCCGCAGACGACGCGCGGGCGCGGCTACTTCCGATACACGATCGACCAGTCGGACACCCACAACATCCTCGGTGAGTGGGGCATCGACGACAGCGAGACCGGCGGGGGACCGTGGAACGCGTACAAGCTGAAGAACCGCCGGCCGGAGGTCGAGCCTGCCAGCACGGGCGGTGAGGCCGGCGGCGACGACCTCGGCAGCGACGACCTCGGCAGCGACGACGACCTCGGCGGGGACGACCTCGGTGGCGGCGGCGGTGGCGGTGGCGGCGGCGCTCCCGAGGAAGAGGACGACCTCGACCCGGCGCTCGACGGCCTCGACCTGTAGCGGGGCGCTGGGAGTCGCGCGCTCATGGCGCAGGTCAACCCTCTGACGCGCGAGGTCCTGGTCAAGATCGTCTACTACGGTCCCGGGCTCGGGGGTAAGACGACCTCGCTCTCGCACGTGCACTCGGCGGCGCCGCCCGAGACGCGCGGGCAGCTCGTCTCGCTGGCGACGCCCGTCGATCGCACCCTGTACTTCGACTTCCTGCCGGTGCGCCTGTCGACGATCCGCGGTCACGGCGTGCGCCTGCAGCTCTTCACCGTCCCGGGGCAGGTGTACTTCGACCAGACGCGCCGGCTGGTGTTGACCGGAGCCGACGGCGTGGTCTTCGTCGCCGACTCGCAGACGGCCAGGCGGGACGCCAACGTCGAGAGCTTCGAGAACCTCGTCGAGAACCTCGCGGCTCAGGGGCGTGCGCTCGCCGACGTCCCGCACGTGCTCCAGTACAACAAGCGGGACCTGCCGGACCTCCTCTCCGTCGAGCATCTCGACGCCGCGTTGAACACACACCGCGCGCAGGCGTTCGCGACGAGCGCCGTGCGGGGGCAGGGGGTCGTCGAGGCGCTCGACGCGCTCGTGCGCCTGGTCCTCGAGGACCTCGACGCGCGCGGCGTCTTCGGCCAGCCGGGGCAGGCGCTCCCGGACGTGCGGCTCGGGCGTGCGGACGAGGCGCTCGAGGAACAGGTGAGCCGTGTCACCGAGCGGATGGTTCGAAGTCAGCCGCCCGAGCTCCGACAAGCCGATCAGGTGCCGAGCTGGGCGTCGCTCTTCGCGCCCGAAGAGACCGAGGCGCGCGAGGTCGAGCGGGCGCTCGCGAGCGGGCGGCTGGCCGATGCCATCGCCCGGTGCGACGCGCTCGCGCGGCGCGTGGTCGCCGGGGTCGCCGCGGCGGCCGGTCTCGACCCGGCCGGCGAGGAGGTGGTGGTGACGCTCCTCGGCGCGGGCGGCGATCGGTGGCTCGCCTTCCGCCGCCTGGTGCGCCGCGCCCGGGACGGCGGCCCCCTCAGCGAGCGTGACGGGCTCGAGGCGTATGCGATGGCGATCGACCTCGCGCTCCGCGCCGACAGGCTGTGATCCGTCTCGCGGAGGTAGACGCGCGAATCAGCGCCGTCGAGCCCTGCGACGCCGGGCCCTGTGGCGCCGCCGCTCGGCGCGATCGGCGCGCGCGACCCGACGCTGCTCGGCCGCCGACGTCTCGGGTACCGGCTCGGTCCCGACCTCCTCGACGGTGAACACCATGTCCGACTCGCCCTGTCCGCGTGCCCACTCGACGGCGAGCTGTCGTAGCGCGCGCTGCTGCACCAGGACCTGCTCCGAGGGCGGCGGCGGGTCGTCGGCGCGGACGATGGTGGAGCCCAGGACGGCGAGCCCCGCCGCCATTCCGCCCACGAGGACGAGCGCCGTGGCGGCCGCGGCCACGATCGCGGCGAAGCGGACGGAGGGCGCCCGCGCGGGATCGCTCGGTAGCTGCCCGAGCACGGACTGCGCCGTCGCGACGAGCCGCACGCGAACGGGCTCCCACAGCTCGAAGCCGCGCTCGACCGCGCGTGCGACGCGATGGTGGAGCGAGCCCGCCCAGTTCTGCGGGAGCTCGACCAGGCCGCGGGTGTCGAAGGGATCCTCGAGGTCGTGCGCGTCGGTGTAGTCGTCCTCGGCGTAGCTCTCCGGCGGATCGATCGGCAGAAGACGCGCTCCGCGGAGACTCACCGCGCGGTAGGCGAGGCCCTTGCCGAGCTGCTTTCGATCGAACGCGTTCGCCGGCAGCATGTCGACGTCGCGGATCTCGCGGGTCAGCTCCTCGCTGGCCAGCGGCACGTCGGAGTCGATGAACCACCGACCCGTGATGGACGTATCGTCGAGGACCATGTCCGGGGCCATTTGCAACCGTCGTGCCCATGCCCGAACAACGGAATTCGTTACGAAACATCCGCCACGCACCCCTCGCCTGGAACGATCGCTGATCCACGGCTGGAGCGCCTGGGGCGCCGCCGGGGGGGGCGGGCCGATTGTGGCGAACGACCCCGTGCGATACTTTCGTCCCGTGAGCCGTCTCAGCCTTCTCCTCCTTTCCGCGCTCCTCTTGCTTCCACTCGCCGCGACCGCCGGCTGCGACCCCGGAGGGGCGTCTCGGCCACGCCGAGACGGCGCCGTCGACGACGGCGCGGTCGTCGACACGAGCGACGAGGACGGGGACTCGATCAGCGACACCGACGAGGGGCGCCGCGAGGGGCGCGACACCGACGGCGACGGGACGCCGGACTATCTGGACGACGACTCCGACGGCGACGGCATCCCGGACTCGGTGGAGGCCGGCGACTCGGACGTGACCACGCCGCCGTTCGACAGCGACAGCGACGGCAGGCCCGACTTCATCGACGACGACTCCGACGACAACGGCATCCCCGACCGTGACGAAGGCACGGGCGACGCCGACGGAGACGGCATCCTCGACTTCGCCGACCTCGACGACGACGACGACTTCGTCCAGGACCGCATGGAGCTCGGGGACACGCCCGGGACGCCGCTCGACACCGACGGCGACGGGCTGCCCAACTACCGAGACCCGGACAGCGACAACGACGGCATCCTCGACGGGCACGAGTGGGGCGTCGACACGGACGGCGACGGGCTCTTCGACTGGGAGGACCTGGACACGGACGGCGACGGCGTCCCCGACATGGACGAGGCCGGCGACGCCGACATCCGGACCGCGCCGGTGGACTCCGACGCAGACACCATCCCGGACTTCCGCGACCCGGACAGCGACAACGACGGCCTGTCCGACGCCGACGAGCTCGCCGCCGGGACCTCGCGGACGGCCGAGGACAGCGACGGCGACGGGGTGAGCGACCTCATCGAGGTCGCGGCCGGGACCGACGCGCTCGACGGAACCGACAGCCCGCGCACCCGGGGCGACTTCGTGTTCATCGTCCCCTACATGGAGGATCCGGACCCGGACCGCGACACGCTCGAGTTCCGCACGAACATCCAGTTCGCCGACGTGTACTTTCTCTTCGACACGACGGGGTCGATGTCCGGGGAGATCGGCGCGATGCGCTCGGCGGTCGTCGGCATCATCGACAACATCAGCTGCGCGGTCACGACCACCCCGTGCGTCGGGGACTCGGACTGCGCCGGGGTGACCACGACGGGGGGCGCGACCACCGTGTGCGGCGTCGTCGGCATGTGCATCGAGGATCCGCGCGCGAGCTCCTGCATCGCGAGCCTGTGGACGGGCGTGGGGCGGTACTGGGGCAACGCGCGCAGCTACGTGAACGACGTGTCCCTCCAGCCGGACCCGGCGGTGACGCAGGCGGGCATCCCGAGCTCGGCGAGCGGCGGAGGCGCGAGCGAGGCGCTCTTCGAGTCGGTGGCCTGCGTCGCCGACCCGAGCGTCTGCGGGATGTCCGCGCGCGTCTGCCCGGCCACCGGCGGCACCCTCGGGAGCCCCTGCTACCGGTCGGACGCCGTGCGGATCCTCGTCACGATCACCGACGAGATGGACGAGTGCACCTCGTGCTCCGCGGACAGCGCGACCGAGGCCGGGACGCGGCTCCTCTCGAGCGCGATCACGTTCGTCGGCGTCGACGCCGACTCCGGGCACGAGCCGCGGACCGACCTGCGCGCCATCGCGACCGCGTCCGACTCGCTCGACGGCGCCGGGGCCCCGCTGGTGTTCGACGGCGACGGCACGACGGTGGTGACGGCGGTCACCACGGCCATCAACGAGATCGTCGAGGGCGTGCCGCTCCGGGTGACCATCGAGGCGGCGGACGAGCCGGACGACGACGGCGACGCGCTCCAGTTCATCGACTACCTCGTGATCAACGGGAGCGGCGATCCGTGCAGCCCGGAGTCGGTGACCGGGCCGACCGAGGACACGGACGGCGACAGCCACATGGACGCGTTCACGTCGCTCTTGCCCGGCACCCCGGTGTGCTGGGACGTGGTCCCGCTGCGAAACGACACCGTGCCCCCGACCACGTCGCCGCAGGTGTTCCGCGCGCGGCTGACCGTGCGCGGCGACGGCTCGCCGCTGGACTCGCGGCTCGTGTTCTTCCTGATCCCGCCCGAGATCGAGATCATGATCCCGGACTGAGCCGTCTCAGTCTACGACGACGCCGAGGCGGTAGGGCGTGCACGCGGTCTCGTCGAGGGCGGCGCTCGCCATCACCCGCACGAGCAGGGTGCCGTCCTCGTTCCAGCCTCCGCACTCGCCCTGCAGGCGCATGGTGGTGGCGCCGGTGCCGTCGGTCGGGGCCGAGCAGCCGCGGCCCGCGACGGTGCTGTGCTCGCCCTGCTCGCAGACGCTCGAGTTCACGCCGCTGTCGCACACGTACCAGGCGCCCACGATGTAGCCGGGCGCGGCGTCGGCCAGCGTCACGGTGATGTCGGGGTTGCTGGCGTCGAGGGCGTCGTGGACGCGCAGCTCGAACCAGTCGACGTCGGTGCGCGAGTGGAGGGAGAACGTGTCCACGACCACCTCGGCCCGGGGCTGGTCCGACACCTCTCCGAGGTCGTGGGCCGTCGCCTGGACGTCGTTGCCCTCGCCCTCGTCGGGCGGGCAGCCGCACGATCCGTCCACGCACGCGGTCCCGTCCGCGCACGTGCCGCAGTCGAGGGTCCCTCCGCAGCCGTCCTCGAGAGGACCGCAGCTCGCGCCGGCCTCCGCGCAGGTCAGCGGCACGCACTCGCAGCGGTCGCCGACCTTCTCCCGCGGCGCCTCGCACTCGAAGTCGCAGCGGCCGTCCGCGGTGCACGTCGCGGTCGCGCCCTCGGGCGCCGTGCAGGGCTCGCCACACCCGTCACGGCATCCGTGCTCGGGGTCGTTCGGGTAGTCCTCGACACACTCGCCGGCGCAGAGGTGCTCACCCGAGTAGCAGTCGCTCGAAGAGGCGTCGCCCCAGCTCGTCCAGCCACCGGCGTCCGGCGTCGCGTCCCCGGGTCCCCCGTTCGCGCAGCCGCCGAGGGCGATCGCGACGATCAGTCCGGTGATCCAGTTGCTCCTGTGCACGATCATCCCTCCCGGCGGCGTCGCCGCGCGAGCCAGAGTCCGATTCCCACGAGCGAGAGCCCGGCGAGCGGCGCGCCGGCGCGGCCGTCTGCGACGGTGCACCCGGTCGCGGCCGGAGCCGACGCCTCGGTGTCGAAGTCGCCGTCGTCGGGCCAGTCGAACCCGCCCGTCCCGGCGTCGGGGTAGTCGTCCTCCCACGGCCGGCTCCCGCCGCTCGTTCCCTCGCCCTCGTCCGGCACGGTCGGCGCGGGCGTGTGCTCCGGGCGCCGCAGGACGATGTCGCGCACCGAGACGCTCAGACCCCGATGGATGTCCGTCCAGAGCGCACGCTTCTTCTTGACGTGGCCGCCCACCTCGAGCGTGCCGAGGTAGAACTCGCCGCCCTCCTCGACCTGCATGGCGATGAAGAACTCGTGGTATGCGTTCTGCCGCTCGCGGTCGGCCGTGCGCAGGAACATCGACCACTCGAGCATGTTCCCCGAGTTCCTGGTGAAGACGTCCCAGCGGTAGAGCGTGATCTCGTAGTTGGTGTTGACGTTGTAGTCCGCGTTCAGGTGGCCGGTGGTCTGCGCCTCGACCTCGACCTCGACGCCGTGCTCGTTGCGCTGGAAGGCCGTCTGAGCCGCCCCGTTGGACATGAGGCCGACGCCGTAGTCGGCCCGCATGCGGATCGTGCCGTAGGCGTCCATGTGGTAGTCGCGGAAGGGCAGCGACCAGTCCCACCGGAAGCTGCCGCGGTCGAGCGCCGGGTTGGTGGTGGACCGGACGTAGAGGCACGCGCCGCGGTCGGGGCGGATGAAGTCCGTCGGGCCGATCGGATCGTGCTCGAGCACCCAGTCGGCGGCGAGATGCGGGATGGTCCGCGCCTTGACGACGCCGACGAAGAAGTCCGACCCGCGCGGGACCGAGGACTCGAACCAGTAGAACTCGGACAGCATGGCGACGGCGTTGCCGTCCGCGTCGACGGCCTCGGCGTACAGCGTGTTGCCGATGAAGCGCGCGTTGCGCGAGATCCCGTCGATCTCGCCGATGCCCCCGGGCTCGACCTCGCTGAAGGAGATATCCGTCCCGCCCTCGAGCATGACCGCGCCGGTGTAGCTCGTCTCCGAGTCCGCGAGGCGATGCTCGGGTGGCGAGCCCGTCGACGAGCCGTCGCCGCCTTCGAATCCGCCGGACCCGCCGGAGCTCGGCGCTCCGGCGTCCTTGGGATCCTGGGCGCGCGCCGCGGCAGGCGCGAGGCAGAGGAGAACGATCGAGGCGAGGGCAAGCGAAGCGATCCTGTCGAGCATGGCTCGTACTAGTGCAACGCGAGTGCCAGGCTTGCGGGCCGCGTTTTCGGCCTCTTCGCGCTCCCTCGGGTGGCCACTCCAACTCCGCGCGCCGGCTTTTCCGATGGCCGGCTTGGACAGGATGGAAGTCAGCCGCAGGGCGGGCGGGTCGCGAGCGGGTCGTCGCCGTCGCCCGGCATGATCCCGCGCAGGTACTCGTAGGACTCGGCGCAGAACACCGAGCCGCCGCGTCCCTGGATCCGCGCGCGCTCCTCGAAGGGCCGCGCACCGCCCGCGTCCATCAGCCGACCGGGGAGGTCGCCGTCGTTGTGGTAGCCCTCGTCGTGCGGGTTCGCGAGCCCGAGCGAGTGTCCGACCTCGTGTGCGACCGTGGACCCGATCAGGTTGCCGAGCACCCACACGGCGCAGGCGATCTGTCCAGGCCGGAAGCCCTGGGGCGCCGGGCACTCGGCGCCGTCGCGCACGACGGGCAGCGGACCGCGCAGCTCGTCGGCCCTGACCGGCGTCCCGCCGCGGTCGGGCCGGAAGGGGTCGAACACCGCGTCGAAGAGCGCCGTCGCACCGGGCAGGGGCTCTGCGTACGAGCCCGGATGCTCGCTGAAGCCCATGAACGACTCGACGAACACGCCGCCGTAGCCCGGGTAGCCGTCGAGCTGAGTCGTCGCGTTGACGCCGCCGATGCGATCGTGCAGCCGGAGGTTGTTCGTGTCCTTGCCGGGCGTGTTGTCGTAGCCGAACAGGCCGGTCCCGTTCGGGTCGGGGCCGGCGAGATCGACGTGCGAGTAGACGGCGAAGTCGGTCGGGATCTCCGTGCGGAATTCGACGTTCACCCCGAGGTAGGGCTCCGTCGCGGAGGCCAGGAGCCGCTCGCGGATCAGCGGATCGGCGGCGCGAAGGCCGAAGTGCCGGAGGCTCTCCACGTAGGAGGGCTGGAACGAGAGCGCGACCACCTGCCGGAGGGGCGCGACGTCGAACGCGAACGGCGCCGGCCGGCCGCGAGCCTCCTCGTCGCGGTAGCGCACGATCGGCTCGAGCGTGCCGGTGATGGTGCCATGCTCGCGTCGGAGGTTGATCGCCTCTCCGAGCGGGTCCTCCTCGCTGAGCACGTACCGCACCTCGCGTCCCGACCGGAACTGGGGCACGAGCAGCAACTCCACGGGTCGCTCGTGCCCGCTCGCCGCCGATCGGAACGTCCCACGCAGCTCGAGCAGCGTGACCGACTCGTCGTCCCCGCCGGCGAACCCCGCCCCCTCGACGTCGACGTACTGGCCGAGGCTGGCGGCGACCCGGTCGACGTGTCCGATGCTCGGGGCGAGGACCCTCACCTCCAGCGTGTGCAGTGCGCCCTCAAGGTCCGCCGAGTCGGCGTAGGGGCCGTGGCCGTTCCGGAGCTGAACCGTCCCCCGGAACCAACCGGGCCCGACGCCCGCGATCGCCGGCGCGAAGGGGAAGGCCCCGGAGCGCCGATCGAAGTCGTCGTCGGCCGTGACCACCACCTCCACGGGCTCGACCGAGCGACACGCGTCGGTGCCCTCCGGATAGAAGCAACCCCAGACGCGCGCGCGCGTCTCCCCCTCGTTCCCTCCGAGCAGGACGCCGCCGCCACCGACCTCGACGCGGTCGTTGACGTGGATCTCGCGCGCGACCGAGAGGGACGCGGGCGGAGCGAGCGTACCCGCGAGCCGCCACCGGGCCGGGAGCGGCTCGGAGGTGCGCGTCACGTCCGCCGATGCGTGGTGGTGCACGAGGCGCAGCGCCCCCTCGAAGGGACCGGACCCCCCGAGCGCATCGAACAGCTCCCGGTCGACGTCGACCTCGAGCCGGTCGCCCGAGACCCACGCCGCGTCGATGACGCGGTCGACCGGCCCCCCTGCTCCGGTGCCCCGGAGCTCGACCCGCGTCTCGCCGTAGTCCGGGTGGGCGAAGCCCCGACCTCGGAGGACGAGCACCGTCCCGGGGACGATCTCCGACGGGCCCACGGCGGTCAGCACGAGCGGCTCGACGTGGCGGTCGGTGGTCGAGACACCGTCGGCCGGGGGGGCACACCCGACGAGCGCGAGGAGCGAGGCGAGGACTCGAAGCACGGTCCGCATCACAGGACCCGCACTCGGATGTCGTAGGAGCTCTCGGCGCCCGCGAACCCGTGGACGACGACGTAGTAGGTCCCGGCGGCCGTGACCCGATGCTCGTAGTGCTCGTTCGAGTCGGCGCTCTGGCCCTGGAACGCGCTGCAGGTGGACGGGTCGGCCTCGGTGCACGGGGTGAGATCGGTCCCGGACGAGTCGAGGAAGTGCAGGTCCAGGTCTTCGTCCGCGGAGGTCTGGATGAACGCGAGGTCGACCACGAGGGTCTGCCCGGCCTCGAGCGAGACCGCATACCAGTCGTCGTTCCCGCTGCAGATCGTGTTGCCCTCCGAGAGGTAGCCGGAGGTGGGAGCGACACGCCTGGCCCGGTCGGCCCCGTCGTCCGGCTCGCCGGCATCGGGCTCGCACACTGCGCTCCGCTCGCACGTCGCCGCGCGGCGGTTCCAGGTCAGGCCGTACTCGTTCCGGCCCTCGCCGAAGGAGTACACGCGCAGGAAGTAGTCGCCGGCGGCGAGGCACGCCGTCAGGTCCTCCGTGGAGCGAAGGCTCTCGGCCGCTTCGAAGAGGCTCCCTTCGGCGTCGTAGAGCGCGAGGTCGAGGTCGGTGGCGTCGCCGCCCGCGATCGAGACGCGCACCTGCGCCTCGGCGGTGAGGCGGATCGGGTACCAGTCCTCGTCGTCGCGGCCCGCGACGTGGCAGCTCACGAGGTCCGCGTGCGCCCCCGCGGCGAGCGGCTCGCGCCCGGCGACGTCCTCGCGCGTGTCGTTGTCCTCGGCCGCGTCGTCGGCGCATCCGGCGGCCTCGGCCGGATCGCACGTCCCGGCGCGGGGCGTGCACAGGCGCCGCCGGGCCCCGTCGACCGACTCGACCGCGTCGGGCGAGCACGCGTACCCATCCGAGCAGTCGGCGTCGCTCGCGCACCCGAGCAGGCAGAACGAGTCACCGCGCGTGCCCATCCGAACGCATGCGTCCTCGGCGCCGCCGCACGCCCGGTCCGAGGAGCATGGCTCGCACGCCCCGGCGCCGCGTGCCGCGTCGCCCGAGCCGACGCGTACCTCGATCTCGAACGCGCCCCGCGCGGGCGCCTGGGCCACCTGTTCGCAGCCGTCCGAGCCGTCTCCGCCGTCGCTCGCCGCGATCACGTAGTAGAGCGGCGACGGCGCCCCGGCGGACAGCGTGCCGGCAGGGTTCGGGATGCGGCCTTCGTAGACGCCGCTCCGGTTGTCACCGCTCGTCCGGATCATCGTGACCTGCGTCATGCGCCCGAGGTCGGGAGAGTCGCCGGGGCGCGTCGCCGCGTAGTAGAGGAGCGGCTCGTGCTTGAGCCCGCCGTCGTCCCGGATGTGCGCCGTGACCCGCACGTCCCCGGCGGAGCCCCAGTCGGCGGGGGCGTGGTCGATGACCGGTGGCTCGGCCGCGCAGCCCGGCTTGGGCGGGCGGCGAAGCACGATCAAGTAGCTCTTGAGCGTCTTCGGGTTCGAGCCGTCGGAGGCCGAGAGCACCAGCCGCCGGTGCCCTCCTTCGCGAAGCTGGGCCTCGGTCGGACACCAGCGCCAGGTGCCGGTGAACTCGTCGTGGCTCGTCAGGGTAGCGCCCTCGATGCGTGGCCCCTCCTCGGCGATGGTGACCCCCGGCGAGTCGGGATCGTCGACCACGACGTCGAGCTCCACGCAGCTCGCCCGCGACAGGTCCAGCGTGGTCCCGGTGCCGAGGGGCTGGACGAAGCGCGGCAGCCCCTCGTACCCGATGGAGGAGCGGACCTCGACGGTCGTCGTCCGGTGGGCGACGGTCGTCCCGTCGGTGACGTGGAACCGGAAGTGCCACGTCCCGACGTCGGCGGCGTCCGGCACCCAGCGGAAGACGGCGCCGCCCCCCTCGAGGGGCTGGACGCCGGCGCGACAGCGGCCCGAGCGGCACATCTCGGGGACGTCGGTCTCGAACCGCCAGCGCAGCGCGTCGTCCTCCGGGTCGCGGGCGTCGAGCCGGATCGTCAGCTCGCTCCCGACGAAGCCGACCTCGGGCGCGAGCGGCTCCAGCCGAAGCTCGGGGGGGCCGCCTCCCACCGCGCAGCCGCCGCCGGCCGCCACGAGTGTCAGCAGTGGGAGCAGGCGTCGGCAGGGGGAGCGCATCGTTCCGATCCGATCGGTTGCAAACCGCAAACCAGCCCGAACGGGCCGTCCGCACAGGGCAATTCCGGCCGCGCACCGGCCGCCCGGGTGGCCGGGTCGGGCGCTCGAGTGGCCAGCGCGGTGGCCGCGTCCGACCTCGGGGCGTGCCCGCGAGGGGGCCGGCGCGAGCCGCCGCGGCGTCAACCGTGGGCGCCGCCGCCTTCGACGTTCTCGTCGTCCTCGTCGCCCTGCCGCTTGCGCCCGGCGAGCAGGAGGTACGCGTACACGCCCGATCCGACGAGCAGCGCGAACGCCAGCTTGACCCCGTACGGCATCACCGGCTCGTGCATCTGGCTGATGGTGCCCTCGATGACTCCGGCCAGGATCAAGAGCGGCATTCCGCCGACCACGAGCTTCGCGGCCGTCTTCGCCTCCGCCACGATGGCGTCCTTGCGACGCAGCCTGCCCGGCATCCACATGCCCCGCGCGAGGACGAGCCCGGCGCCGCCCGCGATGAAGATGACCGTGAGCTCGGGGATCCCGTGCGGGAGGATCCAGGCCCAGAAGAAGAGCCCCTGTCCTTCCAGGTGGTACTGCATCGCGAGCGCCCCGAGGGGGACGCCGTTGTAGAAGAGGACCGCCACGGTCCCCACGCCGAATGTGATCCCCAACGCGAAGACGAGGAAGGTCACCTTGATGTTGTGCGTGAAGAGGAAGCTCGAGAACGCGACGGCGCTGTGCCCGTCGGTCAGACCGCCCGTCTCTTCCTCCTCGGCGACGCGTTCGCCGGGCGTGTGCGCCTGGTGCTGGTCGGGGATCAGGACGCCGAGCGACTGGGGGTCGATCGCCGTGAAGGCCGCCCCGAGCGCGCCCCCCGACACCAGGATGGCCGTCGACAGGGCGATGGCGCGGATCTCACGCCGAAAGAGACGCGGAAAGTCCCGCGCGTAGAACCGCCACAGCCGCCTCCCGCGCCGTCCCGAGCCGGCGTAGATGTGCGCATAGGACCGCGCGACGAGGTCGTTCAGGTAGTCGATCACCGACGCGTCGACGAGCTCGGTGCGCGCGCGGACGAGGTCGCTAGAGACGGTACGGTACAGCCGTCCGAACCTCCGCGCCTCGCCGATGTCGAGCGACTCGAGCCCGCGGTGGTCGACCTGCACGAGCAGCCGCTCGAGCTCGTCCCACACGGGCGCTCGCGCCTTCATGAACCGAGTGACGTCGAAGCCCTGCACCGTGTCGAGAGCTTACCGCAGATTTTCTTGTATGCTCCCTCCTCGGTGCGCGACGTCTACACCATCCACACGCCCGAGAACGTCACCTTCGAGTTCGAGCTCGCGGGAGTGGGCGCGCGGGCGGTGGCCTGGCTCCTCGACGTATTGATCATGGGTGTGATGATCACCGTCGCCGCCTGCCTGTTCTCGATGGTCACGCCGCTGCTCGGCGGTTTCGCCATAGCGCTCTTGTTCATCGCCATCTTCCTCGTCCAGTGGTGGTACAGCGCGATCTGCGAGTGGTGGCTCGGGGGGCAGACGCTCGGGAAGAAGGCGGTGGGCCTGCGCACGCTGCAGCAGCGCGGTGTCCGCATCACCTTCCTTCAAGCGGTCGTGAGGAACCTGGTCCGCGTCGTCGATCTCCTCCCGGGCCTCTACCTCGTCGGCGGCGTGTCGGCGCTCCTCGATCGACACGGGCGCCGGCTCGGGGACCTCGCGGCCGGCACCATCGTCGTGCGCGAACGGCGTGCGCCCATGCCGTCCGCCGTCGTGCCTCCGTCGGAGCGCTACAACAGCTTCGTCAACGACCCGACGGTCGCGCACGCGGCCCGCCGGATCACGCCGCCGGAGCGGGACGCGATGGTCTCGCTGGGCCTGCGGCGCGAGGAGCTGCCGCTGCCCGTCCGTCACGAGCTGTTCGGCAAGATGAGCTCTCACCTCGAGAAGCGCCTCGGCGTGCCACGGCCCCCGTACTTCTCGGAGGAGAAGTTCGTGCTCAACCTCACGGCGGTCGTGCTCGGTCAGTCCGCCGAGCGGCGGTCGCTGCCGCCCGAGCACCCCATGGCCAACCGCAACAGCCTCCCGCCGCCATGAAGATCGTCATCGGCTACCATGGCCACTGCTTCGACGGCATGGCCTCGGCAGCCGTGCTCTCACGCTTCTTCCGCGCACGCGAGGGGAGGGCGGTGTCGATCGGCTACCGCGGGCTCGACCACCAGCCCGGCGGCTCCTTCGTCCCCGAGGAGATCCTCACGGGCGAACAGAACGCCGTCGTGGACTTCGTGTACACCACCTCCGCGCGGCTCGGGTGGTGGTTCGACCACCACGAGAGCGGCATCGTCGGCGCACGGGAGCGCGCGCACTTCGACGCCGATCGGAGCGGGCAGAAGTTCTTCGACCCGACGTACGGGTCGTGCTGCAAGCTGATCGCCGACGTCACGCGGTCGCGGTTCGGGTTCGAGGCCCCGGAGCTCGACGATCTCGTGCGATGGGCCGACGTCATCGACTCGGCCTCGTTCCCCGACGCGGAGACCGCCGTGAAGCTCGAGGCCCCGGCGCTGCGCCTCATGGCGGTGATCGACGCGTACGGGGACGAGCGCTTCCTCGCGCCGCGGATCCAGAGGCTCGCCGACGGTCTCACGCTCGCGGAGATGGCCGACGATCACGAGGTGAAGAAGCGCCTCCGGCCGCTGCTGCGCCGCCACCAGCGAGCCTGTGCCCTGATCGAGGAGAGGGCGGTCGAAGACGCCGGAGTGGTGTCGTTCGATCTCGTGGGTACCGGCGGCGACCGGTACAACAAGTTCATCCCGTACTGGCTCTTCCCCCGAGCGCGCTACGCCGTGGCGGTCACGGCGAGCTCCCGGCGGGTCAAGGTGTCGGTGGGGTCGAACCCCTGGGCACCGGTCCCGCGGACGCACGACATCGCGGCGATCTGCGCGGGCTACGGGGGCGGAGGGCATCCGTTCGTGGGGGCGGTCAGCCTGCCCGCGGACGCCCTCGACCGCGCCCGCTCCATCGCGGCGGCCATCACGGAGTCGCTCAAGGACGGCTGAGCGTCGCCGGCGGGCTCAGTGCCGGGTCTGGCCGCCGACGAAGAGGATGGCGCAGTTCTTGAGCTCGGCCTCCCGGAGCCTGGCGCACAGCTCGACCAGATCGTCGTCGATGTCCACCAGCTCGCCCTCGGTGGCCTTGCCCGTGGTCTCGTCGTAGCTGCAACCATCGAGCGCCACCCAGCGGCCGCGGTACTCGTCGCGGCTGCAGATCTCGTTCCACGTGATGCGCTGCATAGGAATCTCCCACTCCCCCCGCGGGCAGGCCCGAGATGCGTCGTCTTCGGGCCGTGGGACGGCGAGCAGGTGACCGTCCCGGATCAGGAATCGTCTTCCAAGCGTGGGGCTGACTCTCCGCTGACCGACTACGCTCGAGAACGCACGAACCGTCAAGAGAAGGCGGATGCTGGAAGGGGCCGGCGCCGCGGCGCCATCGGCACCCAATTTCCCAAAGCCGGGCGGCCTGCGCAAGCGGATTCTCGCCCCTCCCCGGCCAGGGGCTCCTTCCGCCGAAACTACAGCAGAAGTCGGGCTCCGAGCCTACGGCCGAGGGCACCAGTCGCCGGAGAAGTGCTGGTTCGAAGGCCCCTGGGCGCCGACCGAGCGGAGGCGGCGGTAGAGCGCCTGGGCGTCGGGACAGCGGCCCTGCTGCATGAGGATGCCCACCTTGTTGCTCGCCTTGCGGGCCAGCTCGTTTTGCAGGGAGCGGAGGGAGCCGTGGCGGCGCCCCACCGCGCGCTGGGCCTGGCTCAGGGCGGCGATCGCCCCGTCGATGTCGTTCCGGCCGAGGGCGGCCGAGCCGTTGGACACCGCCGAGCGCGCCCGCGCCACGTCCGCCGCCGAGGGGCCGCCCTTGGACGGCCGGTCGGCCCCGCGCGGCTCCTCGGGCTCCACGGGCTCCTCGGGCTCTTCGGGCTCGGTGGCCTGCTCGGGCTCGGTGCCCTGCTCGGCCGGGGGATCGGTCGGTCGGGCAACCTCCGGCGTGGTCGGGACCATCCGCGCGTCCTGCCCGACCCCCACGGGCGGCGTCCCCGGGTCGCCCGGCTGGACCTGCGGACCGACCCGAGGCTGGACGGGACCGTTCGTGACCGGCGGGGTCTGGCTCTGCTGGCTCCACCAGTACAGGCCGCCCGCTGCGCCGCCTCCCAGGATGAAGAACAGGAAGACCAGGAGGGCCAGGATCTTCCCCACGCCGCTCCCGGAGGTGGAGACCTCCTCCATGGAGCTCGAGGGGTAGCCACCCCACTGCTGCTGGCTCGGGTGCGGCGTGGGCGTCTGGTAGGGGCCGGTCCCGGTCGCGTGCGGGCCGGTCTGGGGCATGGGCCCCGGCGTGCCGACCGGAGCCCGGGGGGTCGCGTTCGGGTTCGGCGTGGCCATCAGCCCGCCGGCCGACGTGGCCATCGTCCAGGCGGCCTGGGCGTCCTGGTACCCCGTGAACTCCTGCAGGAACTCGAGCACCGTCCCGTGCCGGTGGTCGCGGTTCTTCTGCAGCGCGCGCATGATCGCGCGCTTCTTCTGCTCGGGCAGCCGGGCGCCGTGCGGGCTCGCCTCGAGAGGCGCGGGCTGTGCGGTCAGGTGCTTGGTGGCCCACTCCCAGGGCGTCTTCGCCTCGAACGGCAGCTGCCCCGTGAGCATCTCGTAGGCCATCACCCCGAGCGAGTAGATGTCGCTCCGTGCGTCGAGCGCCTGGCCGCTGAACTGCTCGGGGCTCATGTAGGGCGGTGTGCCGAGCACCATGCCCTGCTTGGTCAGCTTGGCTTGCGACTCGTCTTCGGCCTCGCTGCGCTTCGCGATGCCGAAATCGAGCACCTTGACGAAGTCCGTCTGCCCGCCGCGGTCGGTGAGCAGCACGTTCTCGGGCTTGAGGTCCCGGTGGACGACGCCGCGCTGGTGAGCCTCGTGCAGAGAGCCGCAGATCTGGATGAGGAGCTTGTCGGCACGGGCCGGATCGATCGGGCCACGCTGGAGCGCGTGGGCGAGATCCTCGCCCTCGATGAACTCCATGACGATGAACAGCGTCCGGTCCTCGAGCTCGCCGAAGTCGTAGAACTGGATGGTGTTCGGGTGGCTCAGCTCGATGACCGTCTCGGATTCCCGGTGGAAGCGCGCGACGAGCTGCGGGTCGTTGCCGAGCTCGGGGTGCAGGGTCTTGATGGCCACCTTGCGGGTCGCGGTGCCCATCTTCTGCTCGGCCAGATACACCTTGCCCATGCCGCCCTCGCCGAGGACGCTGAGCACGCGGTAGCGGTGCAGGAGGATCTGCCCGATGAGCGGGTCGCCGCCGTCGGCCGGCGCCTGCTCGAGCATCGCCCCGCAGTGCAAGCAGAATTTCGCCTCGTCGGCGTTCGGCTTCTCACAGCGCTTGCAGTGGACGGACATGGGAGGGGCAGCCGGTTCGACCGCGAGTCTAGCCCTGGGCTTTGTAGAATCAAAGTCTGGGACGCGCGAGCCCGACGATGGGTTTGCTGCGATCGACGTTCTATGGAAGCCTTTTCTTCTCGCTTGCTTCCCCGAATGGCCGAACCTGTGACGAAGCTGCCCCCTCGCGTACGGGTCCTCTGCGCGCTTTCTACCCTGTGTCTAGGGATCGCCTTCGCCGCGTGCGGCGGCGACGACGGCCGGGCCGCGACCCGGGACGCGGGTCCCGCCGAGGGGACTTTCGCGCGGTTCGACCTGGCCGCCGATCCGATGCCCTTCGGCGCGATCCCCTGGCCCGACGACCTCTACCTCGGCCCGGACGGACGCATCGACCTCGGCGAGCTGCCCGGAGAGCGCGACGCGTTCGTCCCGGAGTACATCGAGGCGCTCCGGACGACGCTGCGCGACCTGGACGGGTTCGGGACCGTCAGCCCGGTGTTCTTCACGTTCGATGGCGAGCTCGAGCCCGCATCGCTGCCGGAGACACCGTCGGCGTCGATGCGCGCGGACGCGAGCGTCTTCCTCGTGGACGTCGACTCGGCGTCCCCCGACGCCTTCGTCCGCGTCCCGGTGTGGGCCTCGTTCGAGCCCTCGACGAAGCAGCTCGCGCTCCGGCCCGACGACGGTCACCCGCTCGCGCCGGGTCGTCGCTATGCCGCCGTGCTCACGCGACGCGTCCGAGGCTCGGACGGCGAGGCGGTGCTTCCGGATCCGGGCTTCGCCGCGATCCGAGATGCGACCACGCGGCCGACCGACTCCCTCTTCGCCGAGGCGCACGACCAGTATTCGCCGGTCCTGTCGAGCCTCGAGACCCAGGGCGTGCCCCGCGAGGACGTGGTCGCGCTCGCCGTCTTCCGCGTGCAGACGATCGCCACCGACCTCGCGGACGCCCGGACGAGGATCTGGGAGCGTGACCCGCCGGTGATCGCCGTCGACGAGGTCGTCGCCGGCGCCGCCGCGCTCGACGAGAGGCTCGGGACACCGATCGAGGATCTCCCGGGCCTCGACGTCGAGGGCGGGGTCCAGCACTCGGCCATCGGCTTCATGATCCACGGCAGCTACGAGTCCCCCTGGCTCGTGTCCGACACCGAGCACGTACACGGCCGGTTCCGGCGCGACCGAGAGGGCAGGCTTCGGATCGGCCGCACCGAGGCGGTACCTTTCACGCTGTTCCTCTCGCGCTCGGCGGACCTCGCGGCCCTGCGAGTCGTGGTCTTCCAACACGGCCTCGGCGGCGAGCGGAGCGACGCGCTGGCCGTCGCCGACTCGCTCGCCGCGGCGGGGTACTCGGTCCTGGCGATCGATGCTCCCTTCCACGGGCTCAGGAGCCCCCGGGCGAGCCCCGACGACTCGAACCGCTTCACGGCAGAAGCGTCGCCCGACGGATTCGGCGATCGCCGAGGTGGTCTGGTCGTCGCGGACTTCGCCGGCATCGAGGACGCGAGGGGCGAGCTCGAGTCGTTCCACCCCGTGTACCTGAGGGACGCCCTGCGGCAGGCCGTGGTCGACCTCTTGGCGTTGGTCCGCGCGCTCCGCACGAGGAGCTCGTGGGATGCGGTCCGCGACGCCCATGCGGAGCTCGCCGGTCTCGCGTTCGCCGAATCACCCCTCGCGTTCATCGGTTACTCGCTCGGCGGGATGATCGGGACGATGTTCACGGCGATGGAGCCGGATGTCGGGGCCTCCGTGCTCGCGGTGACGGGAGGGTATTTCATGAACCTGCTCGTCGAGAGCCCGCCCTACAACGCAGGCTACGTCCCGCTGTTCTTCCCGCTGCTCGGGGTCGATCCGGCCGCGGTCGACTACCAGGCGTACCATCCGGTGGTTCGGCCGGAGATCGCGATCGTCCAGACGCTGTTCGACCGCGGTGACCCGATCAACTATGGCAAGACGATCCGGGGTCGGTCGGTCGACGTGTTGATGTTCATGGCGAAGCACGACGAGACGCTGAACAACGTCGCCACCGAGTCGCTCGCGCGGGCGATCGGAGCCGAGATGGTCGCGGCCGAGCCCGCCCACACCGACATCTCGGTGGCCACGGCACCCGTCCGCGACAACGCGATGGTCGAGGGCGACGTGGTCACGCGCGCGCTGTACGTGCACGCGCCGGCGACCCACGGGCTCATGGTCCAGCGCAGCGACGTCTCCCGGTACGCGCACCCCGTCGAGGCTCCGTTCGAAGAGGTCGCCGAGACCGCGGTCGACAACCCCATCGACGACGCGATCGGTCAGACGCTCCACTTCTTCGAGTCTTGGCGGAGCGGGGCGGCGGAGGTCGCCGCGCCGCCTCCGGGCTGAGAGCGCGTGAAGGCGGCCGCTCTCGGGTGCGCAGGTGCATCACGCGGCCTGCGCGAACGATCCAGGAAAAACGGGAGGAAGCGTGTCGCCGCCCCCGCGCCGAGTGATCCCGTTGACCGGGGGACCGGCGCTTGTGTAGTCTGCCGACCACACAAGGAGAGAGCGCATGAAGGGCGAGGTTCGCAATCCGACGACCGTCTGGATCCTGGCCATCGTGACCTGTGGCCTGTACGGCCTCTACTGGTATTACACGATGGGTAACGAGCTGAAGAACTACCTGGGCAGGGAAGACCTGAACCCAGTGATGGACATCGTCATCCTGTTCGTGTGCTCGCTGTACGCGTACTACCTTCCCATCAAGTACGGGAAGCTCATCCAGGAGGCGCAGATGCGGGCCGGTCTTCCGAACCCGGAGGACCAGGGAGTGAAGTTCCTCCTGTTCATGTTCCTGTGCGGCTACGGATACGCCAAGATGCAGGAAGAGCTGAACAAGATCTGGGAAGCGGGCGGCGGTGCGCCTGCGGCCTTCTGAGCCCATTTCCGCGCCGCGACAATCATCTGCAGTACCGATGAAGACGCCCGACCTCCGCCGGCCGATTCCGCCGGGCCGGAGCTCGGGCGTCGGACCATCCGGCCCCCGCGTCCTCAAGGCGCTCCTCCCCGTCGCGTTCCTCTCGCTCCTCTTCTTCGTAGACATCCCGCTGTGCCCGATGCGGGCTCTGTTCGGGGTCCCGTGTCCGGGCTGCGGGCTGACGCGCGCGACCGAGTCCCTCCTGCTCGGAGAGGTGGCGGCCGCGCTCGCCTACCACCCGCTCGTGCCCGTCGTGCTGCCGGTCGTCGCCTGGATGCTCGTCCGCGTGACCCTCGTCTCGATGGGGCTCTTGCGATCCGACTCCTTCGACCCCATGGACCGCGTGCCCATGGTCGTCTGGCTGGGTCTCGTCCTGGTGCTCCTCGCCGTGTGGGTCGTTCGGATCTCGGGCGGGCTCGGCGGACATCCGGACCCGGTCGATCCCGCTCAGGGCTACATCGCACGCGGCCTCTTGGGGCTCGCGGACGCGCTCGGTCTCCGATGAAGCTCCGCTGGGAGAAGCTGTCGCACGAGGAGCTCCTGGACGTCCGGATGTGCGACCTCGGCACGCGCATCGAGGGGACGTGGCTCGAGGACTGCATCGACCGCGTCCTGTCCGAGCTCGATCGCCGGGAGATCGTCCTCACACCGCACTTCTGGCTCGCGGACGAGTGGTTCTCTCCGGACGAAGTGCCCGGTGTCGCGATCCCGTTCTACCTCGCGCACCCCGTCCTGATGCGCCTCGAGCGCAGGATGATGTTCGAGGTCGAAGGCGGGACGGAGAAGGAGTGCCTCCGGCTGCTCCGGCACGAGCTCGGCCACGCGCTCGATCACGCCTTCGGACTCCACCGCAAGCGGAGCTGGCACCGGATCTTCGGGCGGCCTTCGGCGACGTATCCCGTCGTGTACCGACCGAACCCTGCGAGCAAGAGGTTCGTCCAGCACCTGGACGGCTGGTACGCGCAGAGCCATCCGCACGAGGACTTCGCCGAGACGTTCGCGGTCTGGCTGCGGCCGCGCGCGGCGTGGCGCAAGCGCTACGCCGGCTGGCCCGCCCTGAAGAAGCTCGAGTACGTCGACGGGCTCATGCGTGAGATCGCCGGAGTGCGGCCCAAGATCCGCAGTCGCGCCAAGCCCTATTCGCTCGCCCGCCTCAGGCACACGCTCCGGACCCACTACGCCCGCAAGCGCCAGCACTACTCCGCCGGGTACACGGACCTCTACGACCGTGACCTCCTGCGGCTGTTCTCGAACGATCCCGACAGCCGCAGGAACGAGACCGCCGCGTCCTTTCTCCGGCGCAACCGCGCCGAGATCCGCCAGCGCGTGTCCCGGTGGACCGGCGAGTACCAGTTCACCCTCGATCAGGTCCTCAAGGAGATGATCGGGCGGTGCAAGGAGCTCAAGCTGCGAGTCAAGGCATCGGAGCGCGAGACGAAGCTCGATTTCGCCATTTTGCTCACGGCACACACGGTGCACTATCTCCACCGGGGGAACGAGTGGCATCCCATGTGAAGCGCCGCAGGATCCTCGTGCTCATGCACGAGGATCTCGTGCCGCCGCGGGACCTCACCGGGCTGCACGAGGTCGAGATCGCCGACATCAAGACCGAGTACGACGTGTGCGCGGGGCTCGAGGCCCTGGGGCACGAGATTCGCGAGATCGGGATCAAGGACGAGCTTCAGCCGCTCGACCAGGCGATCCGTGAGTTTCGGCCGCACGTCGTCTTCAATCTGCTCGAGGAGTTCCGCGGGAACGTCCTGTACGACTATGCGGTCGTGAGCTACCTCGAGCTGCAACACGTGCCCTACACCGGGTGCAACCCGCGCGGCCTCGTCCTCGCGCGCGACAAGGCGCTCGCCAAGAAGATCCTCCACTACCACCGCATCCACGTCCCGAAGTTCGCCGTGTTCCCGGTGGGCCTGCGGGTCAAGCGCCCGAAGAGCCTCGAGTTCCCCCTCATCGTGAAGTCGCTGATCGCCGAGGGGTCCACGGCGATCGCCCACAAGTCGATCGTCCACAACGACGAGGCGCTCGAGGAGCGGGTCAAGCTCATCCACCAGCGGATCCGGACGGATGCCATCGCCGAGCAGTTCATCGAGGGACGGGAGCTCTACGTGGGCGTTCTCGGAAACCACCGGCTCGAGGTGCTGCCGACGTGGGAGCTGTTCTTCGACAAGCTGCCGCCGAACGCTCCGAGGATCGCCACGGCCAAGATCAAGTGGGATCTCGACTACCAGCAGAAGCACGAGATCCGGATCGACAGGGCGCGCAAGCTGCCCGAGCGAGTGGAGAAGGAGATCGGCTCGGTGTGCCGCCGCATCTACCGTCGCCTCGGTCTGTCGGGGTATGCCCGCATCGACTTCCGCCTGGGCGAGGACGACAAGCTCTACTTCCTCGAGGCGAACCCCAACCCCGACATCGCCGACGCAGAGGAGCTCGCGAGCGCCGCAGCCGCCGCCGGCATCCGCTATCACGATCTCCTGCAGCGGATCGTGAGCCTCGGGATACGCAGGGTCGTCGCAGGGACGAGAGGCTGATCAGAGCGGGAGGTTGCCGTGCTTGCGAGGGGGGTTGATGTCGCGCTTGTCCGCGAGCATCGACAGCGCCCGCGCGACGCGCTGGCGTGTCATCCTGGGATAGATGACCTCGTCGATGAAGCCGAGCTCGGCCGCCTTGAAGGGGTTGGCGAACTTCGCGCGGTACTCGGCGACGAACTCGTCCTTCGCCGCGGCGTGGTCCTCCGCCTCCTCGATCTCCTTGCGGTAGACGATGTTGACCGCGCCGTCCGGGCCCATGACGGCGATCTCGGCGGTGGGGTACGCCAGGTTGATGTCGCCACGGATGTGCTTCGAGCTCATGACGTCGTACGCGCCTCCGTAGGCCTTGCGCGTGATGACGGTGATCTTGGGGACGGTGGCCTCGCAGAACGCGTAGAGGAGCTTCGCTCCGTGCTTGATGATCCCCCCGTACTCCTGGTCGGTCCCGGGAAGGAACCCCGGCACGTCGACGAAGGTCACGATGGGCAGGTTGAAGCAGTCGCAGAAGCGGACGAAGCGCGCAGCCTTCACGGAGGCGTCGATGTCGAGGCACCCCGCGAGAACCATGGGCTGGTTCGCGACGACGCCGACGGGGCGGCCGCCGAACCGCGCGAAGCCCACGACGATGTTCCTCGCGTAGTGCTCCTGCACTTCGAAGAAGTCGTTGTCGTCGACGACGGTCTCGATGATCCGCTTGATGTCGTACGGCTTCATGGGATCGCGCGGGACCATCTCGTCGAGCGCCTCGTCCTCGCGGCTCGTCGGATCGGAGCATTCGCGGATCGGCGCGTCCTCGTGGTTGTTCGACGGGAGGAACGAGAGCAGCTCGCGGATGCGCTGCAGGCAGTCCGGATCGTCCTCGCACGCGAAGTGCGCGACTCCGCTCTTCGAGTTGTGCGAGAGCGCGCCGCCGAGCTGCTCCTTGGTGACCTCCTCGTGCGTCACCGTCTTGATGACGTCGGGGCCCGTGATGAACATGTACGACGAGCCCTCGACCATGAAGATGAAGTCGGTGATGGCGGGGCTGTAGACGGCGCCGCCCGCGCACGGTCCCATGATGGCGCTGATCTGCGGGACCACGCCCGAGGCGAGCGTGTTGCGCAGGAAGATGTCCGCGTAGCCCGCGAGCGACTCGACTCCCTCCTGGATGCGCGCGCCGCCCGAGTCGTTCAGGCCGATCACGGGCGCGCCGACCTTCATGGCGAGGTCCATGATCTTGCAGATCTTCCCGGCGTACGCGCCGCTCAGCGAGCCGCCGAACACGGTGAAGTCCTGCGCGAAGACGAACACCTGCCGGCCGTCGACCATGCCGTAACCGGTCACGACGCCGTCGCCCGGGATCTTCTGCTTCTCCATCCCGAAGTCGGTGCACCGATGGACCACGAGGCGGTCCATCTCGACGAACGTGCCGGGGTCGAGCAGGAGGTCGATCCGTTCGCGCGCGGTGAGCTTGCCGGCGTCGTGCTGCCGCTTGACTCGCTTCGGTCCTCCTGCGTCGAGGGCGCGGCGGTTGAGCTCGTCGAGATGGGCGATTGGGTTGGACTGAGGAGGCTTCGTGTACGTCATGATGCGTCTCGATGCTCAGCGGGAGAGCGAGGCCGCCGTGACGTCCGCGAGCTCGCTGAAGCCGAGACGGTAGCTCACCTCGGCTCCCTGCGCGGGAGCGCCCACCCAGATGCGGTAGACGCCCGGCGAGAACGTCGTGGCCACGACGGGATCGGTGCCCTCGGTGTCGTCGTCGCAGAGATGGGTGCCATCGGGACGCGCGACCACCAGCGTGATGTCCTGCTCGGAGTGCGCCAGGATGCGAAGCTCTGCGAACGTGCCGAGGGTCTCGAGCACGTGCCCGCCGTCGGTGTCGACGAAGCCGGCGCAATCGCCCGACAGCGTCGAGGCGTCCGTGGTCCCATGCGCCACCCCGTCGAGCACGCGGGGATCGGGCACGAAGCCGTTGTCGAGCGTGAGCGCGGGCCTCGGTTCCCGATCGTCGTCCGTGCCCGTGTGGCCGCGGTCCGGAGGTTTCGCCACGTCGACGGGCAGCGCGGGCACGTCCTCGTCCTCGCCCTCGCACCCGGAGGCAAACAGCGCGGCGGCGAGCACCACCCGGCGGGCGGTCGTCACGACTGCGCCAGCGCCTCCACCAGCCGGTCGATGTCGGCCTTGGACTGACGCTCCGTCACCGCGACGAGGAAGTCGCGGTCGCGACCGGCGTACCAGCGCGAGAGGTCGACGCCCGCGAGGATCCCCCGAGCCGCGAGAGATGCCAGGAGCGGGGCGGCCTTGCCGTCCTCCCGACGCACGACCAGCTCGTTGAACGTCGGCGCCGACGTCGGGAGGCTGAACCGCTCGAGCTCCGCGATGCGTGCCTTCAGGTACTCGGCGCGGCTCAGACAGAGCCGGCCGACCTCCTGGAAGCCCTTGCGTCCGAGCATCGCCGTCCGGATGCCCATCGCCAGCGCGATGAGGCCGTGGTTCGTGCAGATGTTGCTCGTCGCCCGCTCCCGGCGGATGTGCTGCTCGCGGGTGGAGAGGGTCAGCACCCAGCCGCGCCGGCCCTCGGCGTCCACCGTCTCGCCGACGAGCCGCCCCGGCATGTGCCGCACGTGTTCCTTCTTGCACGAGAAGAGGCCTACGCCCGGTCCTCCGAGCTGGGGTGGCACGGCGAGCGCCTGCCCCTCGCCCACGGCGATGTCCGCGCCGAAGTCGCCCGGCGGCCGCAGCACCGAGAGCGCGTAGGGCTCCCAGGTCGCCGCGATCAGAAGTGCGCCGCGCTTCGTCGCGCGCTCGCGCACGGCGGCGAGGTCCTCGACACACCCGAAGAAGTTGGGATAGCCCACGACGACGGCCGCGGTGTCGTCGCGTACGAGGGCGTCGAGCCGATCGAGGTCGGTGCGCCCGTCCTCGCCGAGCGGCGCGACCTCCACCTGCGGCTCCTCGTCGAGGCCCTTCAGGTAGACGTCGACCACCTGGCGGTACTCGGGGTGGAGGCCTTCGCTCACGACGACGTGGGTCCGCTTCGTGATCCGGCGCGCCATCAACACGGCCTCGGCGGTCGCGCTCGCGCCGTCGTACATGGACGAGTTCGCCACCTCCATGCCGAGGAGCTGGCAGACCATCGTCTGGAACTCGTAGGTCGCCTGCAGCGTCCCTTGCGACACCTCGGCCTGGTAGGGCGTGTAGGCCGTGTAGAACTCGCTCCGCACGAGGAGCTGATCCACCGCGGGCGGGACATGGTGGTCGTACATGCCCGCCCCGATGAAGGACAGGCTCCTCGCCGCCTCGTTGCGTCCAGCGAGCTCCGCGAGGTGGTCCATCAGGGACGACTCGTCGAGGGCGGGCTCGAGCGCCAGCGGCCGGCCGAGCCGGTGGCTCGCGGGGATCGGGTCGAACAGGTCGTCCAGCGAGCCCACGCCGATGCGCTCGAGCATCTGCCGGATTTCGTCTTCGGTGTGAGGGAGGTACCGCATGCCGCCGCCGGCCCGTTTCCGGGGAAAGGGCCGTCCCGTGAGTCAGTCGATGGTGCCCAGATAGTCCTCGTAGGCCGCCGCGTCCATCAGCCGCTCGAGCTCCGCGGGATCGGACGGCCGAATGGCCACCATCCAACCCTTGTCGTACGGGGCCTCGTTCACGATCTCGGGGCTCGACTCGAGCTCCTCGTTGACCTCGACGATCTCACCGCTGATCGGCGCGAAGAGCTCGCTCACGGTCTTTACCGATTCGATGTCCCCGAAGCGCTCGTGCGCCTGCACGTCGGTGCCGACCGCCGGCAGATCGACCAGGGTCACATCGCCGAGCTGCTCGACCGCGTGCGCGGTGATGCCGATGCGCACGAGGTCGCCGTCCAGGCGGGCCCACTCGTGCTCCTTGGTGTACTTCAGATCGTTGGGGTATTGCGCCATGTCTCAACTGTTCCGCTTGTAGAACGGGGTCTTGACGACCACCGCGTCGACGACCTTGCCGCGGATCTCGACTCCGAGCCTCGTGCCCACCTTGGCCCGGTCCGCGGGGACGTATCCGAGCCCGATGTTCTTGCCGAGCGTGGGGGAGGGTGAGCCGCTGGTCACCTCGCCGATGCGGTCTCCGCGGTCGGGGTCGACGAGGGGATAGCCGTGGCGCGCGATCCCGCGGCCGGTCACCTCGAACCCGACGAGCTTGCGGGTGGGGCCGTCCGCCTTGATCTTCGCGAGGGCCTCGCGGCCGACGAAGTCGCCCTCGTCCAGCTTGACGACCCAGCCGAGGCCGGCCTCGTACGGGTTCGTCGTCTCGTCGATCTCGTTGCCGTACAGCGACAGGCGCGCCTCGAGCCGGAGCGTGTCCCGGGCGCCGAGGCCGGCCGGCCGGAGCCCGTGTCGCTGGCCCGCTTCCATCAGGGCGCGCCAGACGGGCGCTGCTGCCTGCGCGTCACAGAAGATCTCCACGCCGTCCTCCCCGGTGTACCCGGTGCGCGCGAGCGTGACGGGGATCGACGACAGCTCGCCGGAGCCGAGGTGGAACGGGAGAAGATCGAGGAGGCCCTGCCGGACGCCGGCGTCCCGTAGGATGTCGAAGGCCTTCGGGCCCTGCAGGGCGATGAGGGCGGTCCGGTCGCTCGCGTCCTCGAAGCCCGAGCGGCCTTCGGCGGCCTTCCGAAAGTGTGCCGAGATCTTCTCGCGGTTCGAGGCGTTGCAGACGACGAGCAGGTCTCGAGCGCCGCGCCGGTAGACGATCAGATCGTCGAGGATGGTCCCGCGCTCGTTGCAGCAGACCGTGTAGAGCGCCCTGCCGTCGTCGAGCCTTCCGACGTCGTTCGTCACGAGGTGGTCGACGACGCTCACGGCGTGCTCGCCGGTCAGCACGAGCTCGCCCATGTGGCAGACGTCGAACAGGCCGGCGGCCTGGCGCACGGCGTGGTGCTCCTTGACGACGCCTTCGTACTGCACGGGCATCTGCCAGCCGGCGAAGGGCACGATTCGGCCGCCCAGCTTCTGGTGCTCTTCGAACAGAGGGGTCTGCTTCAGCTCGCCGGGCTCCACGGGGGCCGGACATTAGCGGTCGATCCGGACCGATTCAAGGGCCCCGACCGGCCCCCCGGGAAACCTCACGCGCCCCGTGCCGATAAGAGCGCACCCAGGGGGGAGGAGGTGCCGAGGATGGACGCTCTGATGCTCTGCTACCGTGACGAGCCGCTTCGGGAGTTCCCGCTCGGGGGACGACCCGTCGAGGTCGGCAGCGGCGCGGGCTGCGACATCGTGGTCCACGATCCCACGGTGGCCGCGCGCCACCTGGTCGTCTGCCAGAAGGACGGCGCACCCGTCGTGTACGACGTCAGCAGGGGCCCGATGAAGGACGCCGAGCCCGTCCGGCTCGCCTTCGACGAGCCGATCCGCCTCGGCCGGCACCACACGATCGTGCGGATCGCCGATGCCGTGGTCCGACCGCGGCGGGCCACGCCCTGCACCGAGCCCATGAGCTTCGCTCTGCGCTCGCCGCAGGGGCTCGTCCTCGTCGTCGGGAGGGGGACCGGAGCGCGCCGCGTCCGGCTGGACGGCTGGCCAGTGCAGGTCGGCTCCGGGCCGGACAACGACCTCGTTCTGTCGGACCGAGCCGTGAGCAAGCGCCACTGCCGGATCGAGCTCACCGAGGACGGTGTCCTCGTACAGGATCTCGGGAGCCGGAACGGGACGTGGGTGGACGGAATGCGGGTGGTGAACGCCCGGATCGGCGCAGGGAACAGCGTGCGAATCGGCCGGACGGACCTGCACGTCGTGGCGCGGGGCAGCCGTGGGGACGCGCGCGACGTCGGGCTGATCGCAGCGTCCGCCGCCATGCTCCGGGTGCTCGGGGAGGTGGAGCAGCTCTCCCGGCTCAGCTGGCCGGTGCTCGTGAACGGCGAGAGCGGGGCCGGCAAGGAGGGCGTGGCGCGGGCGCTCCATGAACGGGGCCCGCGCCGAGAGCGTCCCTTCGTGGCGGTCAACGCCGGCGGACTGCCCCGAGACCTCATCGAGAGCGAGCTGTTCGGGCACGAGAAGGGCGCCTTCACCGGAGCGGCGGGGGTCCGCCGTGGCGTCTTCGAGCAGGCGCACGGCGGGACCCTGTTCCTGGACGAGGTGGGCGAGCTGCCGCTCGACATGCAGACTCGGCTCCTGCGGGTCCTCGAGACCTGGGAGGTGCGCCGGATCGGCAGCGAGTCGGCGGTCCCCGTCGATGTCCGCCTCGTGTGCGCCACCCACCGCGACCTGCGCGCGATGGTCGCAGCGGGCGACTTCCGGGAGGACCTCTACTACCGGATCGCGCGCCTCGTCATCGAGGTGCCGGCCCTCAGGGATCGGCCGGATGACGTGCGCGCGCTGTCGGAGCACTTCCTCCGGGGGGTGGCGGACGAGCTGGGGCAGCGTCATCTGACCGAGGACGCGATGGCCCGCCTGCTCTCGCACTCGTGGCCGGGCAACGCGCGGGAGCTACGCAACGTCATCTGCGCGGCGGCTGCGTCGACTCCGTCGCAGCGGATCGAGGTGGCGGACGTGGACCGCGCCCTGGCGATGCTGGCGGGCCCTGGCGCCTGGTCGGATCCGTCCGCCCAGCAGCTCCTCGAGGTGATCGAGTCCCACCGGGGCAACCTCTCGGCCGCGGCGCGCGCCCTCGGCATGCCCCGCACCACGCTCCGGGACAGGCTCAAGACGCTCCGGCCCACGCGCCCGGCGGCGGAGATCCGCCACACGGGCTGACCTCACCCGTACCAGGTCAGGTGATCACGACGGACGCGTAGCCCACCACCCGCTCGCGGTCACCGTTGACGTCCCCCGACGTGCCGTACCGGACCAACCTCGCTCGGGTGGCGCCGAGCGCGCGGGCGGCGATCAACGTGACGGTGGTCGGGACGAAGCCACACATCGAGATGTCGTTCTCGAGCACCGTGCGGTAGAGGCCCTCGGGGTCGAGGGCACCGATGCGCTCGAGCGCGAGCTGGTCCTTGTCCCGGGCGACGGCTTCCGGCAAGTAGTGGCTCATGTCGGTCGACGCGACGATCAGGACGTCGCGTCCGTGACGGATGACCACGTCGGCGAGCGCCGTCCCGATGCGCACGCAGGACTCGTACGGCAAGAGCGAAAGGCAGACCGGTACGAACCGCACCTTCGGGTTGCGGTGTACCAAAAAGGGTAGCTGCACCTCCAGCGAGTGCTCGCGCGCGTGTGCGCGCTCGTCCTCGGTGAGGAGCGCGACGCCGCGCAGCTCCTCGGCTACCGGCCCGTCGATCGCGACCGAGCGTCCCGGGATGCGCCAGCTACCGTGGCTCGTGATCGCCGCGCGTGCGCCGTCGCCGGTGTGGTTCGGGCACAGCACGACGACGTGGCCCGGCACGTCGACGTCACGGTAGGCCTCGCCGGCGATCGCGCCGCTGTAGGCGTAGCCCGCGTGCGGTGCGATCACCGCGATCGCGGGGCGCGCGTGCTCGGCCGGGCCGACGAGGTCGGCGACCGCCGCGCGCAGCTCCGCTTCGTCCCGGGGGTAGAAGGTTCCGGCGACCGCGGGGGGGCGCTCCATGGCTGGCAGATACGCGCCCGGTGCGTCCGGATCAAGGACGTTCGGACAGACCCACCGCGCGGCGCAAGGTGCTCCGGCTCCGTCGCACCCGAAGGTCCCAGAGGTCGCGCGCGACGCCGGCGATGCGCGAGAGCCCCGTCGACTTGGACTCGCCCGCGCGGCGCGGCCGGCAGGGGACCGTGACGGTCGACACCCTCAGGCCCGCAGAGAGCACGCGGATGGGGAACTCGAAGTTGAGGAAGAACGTGTCCGGTGGGAGCTGCTCCGGGTCGAAGAGCGTCCGCCGGAAGAGGTACGGGCCGTCGCTCCGCAGCCGGACGCCGTGCACGAGCACGATGAGCGCCCGCACTCCCCACGAGAGCACGGTCCGGTGCACCCCGTCGTCCCGGTGGTCGTAGACGCTCAAGACGACGTCCGCGTCCTCGGCGCGCGCCGTTCGCCGAAGCGCGCCGATCGCCTCGGGCGGGATCTGGCCGTCGGCGGGGAGGAAGGTGACCCAGCGACCCCGCGCCGCGCGGACGCCGCTCTTGAGGCCGGCGCCCATCCCGCGGTTGTCCTCGTGGCGCACGAACGTCGCGGCGAAGCCCTCGAGCGCCCGCCGTGCCCGCTCCCCCGTGCCGTCCCGCGAGCCGTCGTCGACCACGACGATCTCGGCCGCCGGCTCGTTCGCCTCGAGGAACGCGCGGAGCTCCCCGAGCATCCACCCCACGTTGTCCTCCTCGTCGAAGGCGAGGACCACCACGCTGAGGTCGATGGAGGTCACGGCCTCTGTCGCACGACGCGCGCCGGCACGCCGGCGGCGACCGCGTACGCGGGGACGTCGCGGCTGACGACCGCGCCCGCGCCGATCTGGGCGCCGCGTCCGATGGTGACACCCGGCAGCACGATGGCGCCGACGCCGAGGTCGGCGTCATCCTCGATCACGACCTCGGCGAGCTCGATGGGAGAGAACAGGATGGGGGTCTCGCGGCCCGCCTCGGCGTGCCGAGACGTGATCACGCGGACGGCCGGCCCGATCCCCACGCGCGCCCCGATGCGGAGCCCTCCCGCCGAGTGCAGGAAGCACTGCTGGCCGATCCAGGTCTCGTCCCCGATCTCCATCCGGTTGTCGTAGTAGCCCTTCAGGATGGCCTGGTGCCCCACGTACACGTTGCGACCGAGGTGCACGTTCTCCGGGTGGAACACCAGGCAGCCCGCCTCGAAGACGCAACCTTCGCCGCAGCGAGCGAGCTCCTCGGGGCGGAAGGCGCCGGTGCCGTGGGTCCGATGCCTCACGACCGCCATCGTATCAGGACGGGACGCCCCCGCCCGCTTCCGTGCGCAGGGGCCAAACGGCGTGCAGGAGCCCGCCGGTCGCGGCGACGACGAGCTGCGCGGCGAGGAAAGCGAGCGAGGCGGCCGTCGCGTCGGCGCGGTCCACGCCGACCTGCGTGAAGAGGAGCACGAACGCGGCCTCGCGGACGCCGAGCCCGGCGACCGTCGCCGGGAAGTACATCGCCGCGAGCGCCACGGGCACCAGGACGAGCGAGTCGGCGAGCGCCACGCCGGGATCGATGGCACGCACGAGCACGTGCCCGGTCAGCGCCACGACCGTCTGGGTACCGACGGACAGAAGGAGGACCCACGCGAGCGAGGAGGGACGCTCGAGGGCGGGGAGCGCCGCGGCCATCTCTCCGAGCCGTCCGGGGAGCCGGTGCGCGGCGCGCCGTGCCACCACCGGCGCCGCCGCGGCGCACAGCGCGGCGGCGATGCCCGCGAGCGCGAGCCACTCGAGGCCCGCGACGCCTCCGATCGGGTGGACGAGCAGCACGCTCGCCGCGAGCAGGAGCAGGCCGGCGAGCCCGAAGAAGCGCTCGATGACGACGATGACGTAGGAACCGGCGAGGCCCGCGAAGGCGCGGCGCGTGACGTGACCGCGTAGCACGTCGCCTCCGACGTTTCCGGGGAGGAACGTGTTGTAGAAGATGCTGACGAGGTAGACGCGCGCGAGGAAGGCGAGCCGTGGCGCTCGCGCCGCGCCGTACGCGTGCATGAGGACGCGCCACCGGACGGCGCCGAGCAGCAGGTTCGCGAAGAACAGGCCGACGGCCACCGTCGCCGCGAAGGCCGTCATCCGACCCGCGGCGCGCGCCATCTCGTCGACCGAGACGCGGGACAGCGTCCAGTACAGGGCGCCGGCGGTCACCGAGACGCGGACGGCGAGCCACAGGATCGACCGCCAGCGGCGCCTCGCCGGCTCGTCGGCCGCGCCGGTGGCCTCGGGTGAGCGCGCCTGCGTCACGGAGCGACCTCCGCGCGCGCCGCCGCGTCGAGCCGTCGTGCCTCCTCGGCGAGCGCGGGCGCCTCCGCCAAGACGGCGCGAGCCGCCTCGCGCGCGCCCTCCCGGTCACCGGCCGAGAGCCGCAGCCACCCGAGCTGCAGCGCCGCGGCCGGATCGCCCCGCTCGAGCTGCCGCGCGAGCAGCTCCGTCGCCCGATCCTCGGCTCCCGCGGCGAACAGCATCGCCGCGCCGGCGCGCAGGGCCTCGTCCGGCGTGGTCAGGAACGAGGTCGGGCTCTGCACGATCGGGGGCAAGGGCCGCCGGGCCGTGACGGGGGCGTCCGAGAGCAGCACCCGCTCCTCGTGCGGAAGCCCCCGCATGGCCCGGCGCACGTCGGCCAGCGCGGCCCGTGTCCCGCCGCGGACGTACAGCCGCTCGGCGTGGGAGACCTGATGGTGCCGGATCACGGCGCCCAGCGTGCCGGCGTCCCCCTCCGGCCCGGCCGCCGCGTCGCGTGCCACGGTCGACATCAGCCGCTCGCCGACCGCACCACGCCAGACGGGACCCGGGTCGGCGGCGGCGCGCGCCCAGACGATGCGATAGGGCCCTGCGAGGCTCCCGGTGCCGTGCAGGAGCATGGGGCCGAGGGCGAGGGGCACCGATCCGGCCGCGTGGGAGAGGGCGCCGTCCACGTAGGCGCTGCGGGTGTCGCGGCCGCGTCCACGGATGGGCCGGCCGTCGTACAGGGGGTGGTGGGTGAGCGAGCGCCAGTGCCACGAGGAGGTCGCGAGCCCCGGCACGAACACGGCGACGTCGGGCCGCGCGCCGTCCACCCCCTGCGCCATCATCCAGGCCGCGCCCTCGAAGTCGCCGCGCACGACCACGAGGGCGCGCGGCGGCGGGGTGTCGGCGAGCGCGCCCGCGAGCGTCTCGAGCGCCGGCGCGTCCTGGGACACCACCCGGCGCACCGAGAAGAGCGCCGGTGGGTTGAGCGCCAGGGCGGCGATCGCGAGCCCGGCGCCCCAGCGCGCGGCGGCCGTCTCGGCCCGCGCCGCCGCGAAGGCGAGGCCGGCGGCGCCCGCGGCGATGGCGAGCGCCACCGGGGCACCGGCATAGGCCACCGCATCCGGGATCGCCTCGTCGATCGGGATCACCCACGCGGCGAGGACCGAGACGGCGGCCGCGACGATCGCCGCGCGCGCCGGGTCGCTCCGGTGGGCGCGCGCTGCGAGCAGGGCGACCCCGGCGAGCGGCACGAGCCCCGACGCGACCGCGACGTACCGAAGGCCCGAGCCGAGGTGCGTCGTGATCGATCCGTCGACGCTGCCCAGGTTCTGCTGGTAGGCCCGGGCGGTCACGTAGTCCCAGAGTCCGCCCGGGGTCGAGGGGTCGCCCCACATCGGCGCTCCCGCCGCCGCTCGCCCGGGAAGGAACGAATACGAGAACAGGACGGCGGCGACGAAGCCGAGCGCAGCCCACCCGAGCGCCCGCGGCGAGCGCAGGACGTCTCGGCGCCGCGCGAGGAGCAAACCGAGCCCCACCGCGACGGCGGCGAGCGCATGGGGCGGATGAACGGCCGCGGCGAGCCCGGCCGCGAGGGCGGCGACGCGCAGCGCGCGACCGCGCTCCGGCCCCTCCGGCCCCGCCCACCGGAGGAGCGCGTAGAGGGACAGGAGCGTGAGCGAGAGCGCGATCCCGTACACCTCGACGCGCGCGGCCTGCCGGAGCACGGGTCCGGACAGGAGGACGGCGAGCGCGGTCGCGTCCGGTGCGAGGCGCGCGAGGGCCCCGCGGCGGACGTCGAGCTGTTCGAGGAGCAGGCCCGTGATCCTCCCGGCGAGCCAGGCCGCGGCAACCGCCCCTGCGGCGCTCACCCAGGCCATGCGCCAGGGGACGGGGCCGAGCGGAACGAGCGTCGCGGCCTTCGCGAGCAGCGCGTGGAGCGGCTGGCCCGGCGGATGGGAGCCGCCGAGCTGGAAGCCGGCCTGGACGAGCTCGCCCGCGTCGAACACGTGCGCGCCCGCCGCCGCGTGCCACGCGATCGCCGCCGCAGCCACGACGAGCCACCCGGCGTGCGGGCCGAGCGGACGGGGCGGGGCAGCGCTCATTGCAGGTTTATGCGCTGCCGCGTCGTCTGTCCGGCCTCGACGTTGATCGTGATGTTGCGCGTCACGCCGAGGTCGGGGTTGGTGCACGTGATGCGGTGACGCCCCGACGGGAGAGTGCGGTTGACGATGGGCGTCTGCCCGACCGGCGTTCCGTCGATGGAGACGTTGCACCACGGCCGCGCGTCGAAGGTGAGCTGCCCCGGCCCGGACGGCGCCGGCGGGTCGCCGCCTCCGCCGCCTCCGCCGCCACCTGCGTGACGTTCCGGACGGAGCTCGATCTCGGACTCGATCGCCTCGCCGCCGGGAAGGCGGATCCGCTCACGCTCCGTGCGCCAGCCGTTCTTCGCGACCGTCACCCGGTAGCTCCCGGCCATGACACGGAACTCGTACGGGCTGCCCGATTCGTACCACTCGCCCTCGAATTGCACGCGGGCGTCCTCCGGGACCGTGACGAGCCGGAGGATGGACTCGTTGGGTCCGAGGGGCAGCCGCTCGAGCTCGAACCCGAGATCCTCGACCTGCCCGGCGCGCATGGTGAGCGTGACGGTCTTCGTCACGTACCCGTCCAGGCTGAGCGCGAGCGTGTGCTCGACGCCCGGCTCGATCTCCGGGATGGTGGCCGGAGTCTCGGAGCCGGTGTCCGTCCCGTCGAGCAGCACGGCGGCGCCGGCCGGGATGGTCCGCACGTTGATCACGCCGTAGTTGCTCGCCGAAGGTCGCTCGAGCGTGGCCTCGATGGTGGCCTGCTGCCGCTCGTTCGTGAGCTCGACGCGTTCGGTGAACGGCGCGAACCCGTCGGCCGTGAGCTTGACGGTGTAGGCCGCGCCGACCGGCAGCTCGCGGATGGTCGCCGGGGTGCGCTCCGAGCGGCGGTCGCCGTCGAGCCAGATCGCCGCGCCCGGCGGCTCGCTCGTGATTGCGATGACGCCCGGGCCGGTCGGGGCGGCCGGCGGCGGCTTCGGCCGCGTGAGGAGCCACGCCGCTCCGCCGCCGGCGGCGAGGAGCACGAGCAGGAGCAGGACCCAGGGCACCTTGCTCGCCCTGCGAGAGCGCACGCCGCTCATGGAGGCCTCGGCGGCCTCCTCCTCGGCCACCTGCGCGGCGATGACCTCGGCGAGCTGCCGACCCTCCTGCAGCATCTGCTTCTGCTGGGAGAGCTTCTCGCTGAAGAGCGACTGCATCCACTCGCCGAGCGACAGCGGGCTCACGGCGAGCCGTTCGGCGCGGATGAACCCCTCGAGGTCGCCCTGCATCTCGCGCGCCGACTGGTAGCGCTGCGAGGTGTCCTTCGCGAGCGCCCTCGTGATGATCTCCTCGAGGCGCGGAGGGAGGTTCGGGTTGATGCTGCGGGGGCGCGGGTAGGTGCCCTCGACGATGAGGCGCATCGTGTCGAACTCGCTCGAGCCCTTGAACAGTCGGCGCCCGGTGCAGAGCTCGAAGAGGATCACCCCGAGGGAGAAGACGTCGCTGCGCTGGTCGAGCGGCTCGCCCTGAGCCTGCTCCGGGCTCATGTAGGGGATCTTGCCCTTGAGCTTGCCGCTCTTCGTGTCCTCCATCTGACTTCGGCCCGCCTTGGCGATGCCGAAGTCGACCAGCTTCACGTCACCGCTGAACGTGACGAGGATGTTCTGTGGGCTCACGTCGCGGTGGACGATGTTGAGCGGCTCGCCGTCGAGGTCCTTCTTCTCGTGCGCGTAGGCGAGACCGGCGCAGCACCCGAGCACGATGGCGAGCGCGTGCTCGAGCGGGAACGACGTCACCGCCTTCTTCTTCATCTGGCGGACGATGGAGCGCAGATCCTCGCCGTGGATGTGCTCCATCGCGATGTAGTACTGGTCCTCGAAGACGCCGACGTCGTAGATGTGCGCGACGTTCGGGTGGTTGAGGGTCGCCGCGATGCGCGCCTCGTCGAGGAGCATCTCGACGAACTCCTTGTCCTTGGCGAGCTGCGGCAGGATCCGCTTGATGACGATGAGCTTCTCGAAGCCCGCCATCGAGCGCTGGATGGCGAGGAACAGCTCGGCCATTCCCCCGAGCGCCAGCCTGCGGATGAGGGTGTACTTCCCGAAGCGCTTCGGCATCTCCTCCGAGCCGTCGGCCGGCGGCTCGGGGATGCCGCCGGGGTGCTGCGGAGGCACCGGGGGCGGTGCCGGAACGTGCGCCTGGGCCACCTGGGATTAACCTCGCAAATTCGCGCGCGTGAGGCGGGTCGAAGTATGGCACGGTGGGGCGGTCGGGTGTCAACCGGAGGTCGACGGCGCCCCGAGGTGGGGGGCGGCGGGCGCCGGAAGGGACAGGCCGGCCCGCACCTCGGACACGAGGGCGCTCCCGAGCTCCACCACCCGCCGCCGCGCCGCGGGGATCCAGCGGCGGACGCGCTCGGCGTCGGGCTCGCTCGGGCGCAGGCGCGGTCGCGTCCGGAGCGCGCCGAGGACGCGCTCGGCGACGAAGCCCGGGTCGGCGTAACCGTCCGGAATGCCCCACTCCTGCAATCGCCGTCGCACGCAGTCGAATCGCTCGGCGTGCTCGAGGCGGCCGAAACGGATGTGCCGGCCGAGCCATTCTGGGCGGGCTGCCCGCACCGCCTCGACGTAGGCCTCGGTCGGCTCCCCGCCCTCGAGCAGCAGCCCGTCGAGCAGCAGCTCCGTCCCGACGTGGGCGACGGCGCGCGCGGTGCCCCGATCGACCCCGAGCTCGGTGAGTTCCCTCACGGATTGCGCGCACACGCGAAGGAACGTGGGGGCTTGGTGGAAGATCGCATCGGTCTCGTGATGGAGCGCGATCCCCGACGCGATCGCGTGGTGGTCGACTCGGGGGATCCTCGCCCGGGCCATCGAGCAGAAGTCGGGCAGCATCGCGCCGAGCACGAAGCCCGGGGACGCGTCCTGCCAGGCGGCGACCACCGCGTGCCCGAAGAAGTTCACGAGGACAGCGTGCCGCCTCGAGCGCTCTCTTGCCAGGCGGCGATCCGCGCGATGCCGGGCTCGCTCCCGAGCTCGGCGGCGGTCGTGCGCAGGTCGATGCCGGGCTCGCCCCGAAACCACGTCCGCTGGCGGCGCGCGTAGATGCGCGTCGTCCGGACGATCCGGCGCTCGGTCTCCTCCATCGGGACTCCCTCCCGGACGTGCGCGAGCATCTCCCGGTAGCCGACGCTGCCGAAGGCGCGGACGTCGGGGCCGAACCGCGCGAGGAGCGAGCGGACCTCCTCCGCCCAGCCGGCCTCGATCATGGCGCGCGCCCGCTCTCCGATCCGGACCGTGAGCTCGTCCCGCGAGAGGTCGAGCACCACGAACAGTGCGCGGTAGCGCGGTGCGCCGAGCGCGTGCCGGTCGCGGAGCTCGCCCATCGGCCGGCCGGTCTGCTCGTACACCTCGAGGGCGCGCACGACGCGCACCCGGTCGTTGGGGTGGATCCGGGCCGCGGCGCGCGGGTCGACGCCCGAGAGCCGTGCGTGCAGCGCGGCAGGCCCCTGGGCGTCGGCTTCGGCCTCGAGCCGCCCCCGCACCTCCGGATCCACCCTCGGCACGTCCACCAGCCCGCGCACGAGCGCGCGCAGCCACAGGCCGGTGCCGCCCACGACGACCGGAAGCACGCCCCGCGAGGCGATCTCGGCGATCGCCCGGTCGGCCAGCGCGGCGTACTCCATCGCGTCGATGGGCTCGTCGGGGTCGAGGACGTCGATCAGGTGGTGCGGGACCCCGCGCAGCTCGGCGGCCGTCGGCTTGGCGCTCCCGAGGTCGAACCCCCGGTACACCTGCACGCTGTCGGCGCCGACGATCTCTCCGCCGAGGCGCAGCGCCACGTCCACCGCGGCTCCGGTCTTGCCGGTGGCCGTCGGTCCGGCGATCACCACGATGGGGGGGCGCTCGTCGCGTTCCACGAACGTCGGTTATAACGTGAGGGTGATGGCACGCACGCTTGCCGCGACGGCCGCCCTCGCGCTGTTGGCCCCGGGGTGCGGTGACGACGCCGGGTCCGGCTCGGGGAGCTGCGCCTCTCTCTCGCGAGAGGCGTGCGAGGCCGACGAGACCTGCCTCGCGCTCATGGCCTGGGACGTGACCTCGGAGCACGGCGGCAGCGCCTGCTGGCGCGGCCCCGGGGGCGACTGGGGCGATCCGGTCTATCTCCGGTGCGTCCTTCGGCCCGGGATGACGGGGGGCGTCATCACGTTCGCCTACGACGCCTCGGCAGACCGCTGCTACGCGTTCGAGGCCGGGACGCTCGTGCCCTCCGGCTGGCCCGACTGCGCCGACCGCCTCCCCGAGTGCACCTGCCGGAGCGACTCCGACTGCCCGGACGGCGAGAGCTGCGTCTTCTACGGCGAGCGCGAGCAGACGTGTCGGCCTCCGATGGACGGGCCCGTCGCCTGCGCCTTCGAGCCGTTCCCGGTCACCGGCGAGCGGTGCACCGACGACGACCGCGCGGCCGACCTCGCCTGCCGCCCGTTCTTCTGCGACTCCGGCTGTGCGCCGACGTGCCGCTGCACCGAGTCGCTCGAGTGGTCCTGCGCCGCCGAGCTGTGCGTCGACTCGCCGACCGGCGCCTGCGGCGACGCACCACGCTGCGCCGGCTCCTGCCTGTAGCGCACGTAGTCCACCCGGCCCCTTCAGCGGTGGAGGCGCCGCTCGATCTCACCGAACGAGACGCTGTAGACGATGGGCCGGCCGTGCGGGCAGTGGCCCGCGAAGTCGTCCACCTCGTCGAGCGAGCGCAACAGGGCCTGGCACTCGTCGAGCGAGAGCGCGTCGCCCGCGCGGATCGCGCCGTGACACGCCATGGTCGCGAGCGCCATGTCGACGGCGTCCCCGAAGGCCCGGGCCCCCCCGAGGTCGAGCTCGTCGAGGACGTCCCGCAAGAGGCGCTCGGGCGGGGCGCGCGAGACGAGCGACGGCACCGCGCGCACGGCGACCGTGGTCGGCCCGACCGCCGCGACGTCGAGCCCGAGCGACGACAGCTCGTCCTGCCGCTCGTCGACGAGCGCCGCCTCGGCCGGCGTGACCTCGACGCGCTCCGGAAAGAGCAGCCGCTGGGTCGACACGCTCCGCGCACGGAACGCCTGCCGCAGCCTGTGGAAGCGGAGCCGCTCGTCGGCTGCGTGCTGGTCGAGCACGTGGAGCGCGTCCGGGCCCTCGCACACGATCAGCATGCGGCGCACCTGCGCGAGCGCGCGGAGCGAGCCGAAAAGGCCCCGGCCGGGGACGAGGTCGGGTTGCGCCGCCGCCGGCTCGGGCGCGCGAGGTGGCACCGAGCCGTACGACGGCGCGGCCTCGCGGATCGCGCCGGCAAGGCCCCACGGGTCCGCCGCCGGCGCCTCGTCGGCCGCCTTGGCGCTCGTGCCGGCGCGCGTGGGCGTGCCCGGCGCCGTGGCGCCGGCGAGCCGCTCGGCCCAGTACGAGTCCCCGCGCGCCGCCGGACCGCCCCAGGCGGTCGTTCCGAGCTCCTTGGCGAGGACGCGCGTGACCGTGTCGAGGACGCTCCGCCCCTTGGCGAAGCGCACCTCCGACTTCTGAGGGTGCACGTTCACGTCCACCTCGGTCGGGTCGACGTCGATCCAGACGGCCCCGACGGGGAAGCGCCCCGCAGCGAGGACGCTCCCGTAGGCGAAGGCGACGGCCCGCGCGAGCGCGCGGTCGCGGACGGGGCGGCCGTTCACGAACAGGTGCAGGGCCGAGGCGCCGGAGCGAGCCTTCTCCGGCGGCCCGAGGACGGAGAGCATGCGCACGCCCTCGCGCTCGCCCGCGAGCTCGCGCAGCCGCTCGCCGGTGAAGACCGCCCGAGCGCGCGCCGCGCGGTCGGGCGCGGGGAGGTACTCCCTCGACCGCCGGCCGTCCCGGAGCAGGACGAGCCGGAGCGCCGGCTCGGCGAGGGCCACCCGGAGGCACACATCGGCCACGCGAGCGCTCTCCGTGGCCTGGGATTTCAGGAACTTGCGCCGCGCCGGCACGTTGTAGAACAGATCGGCCACCTCGACCGTCGTGCCGGGCGCGCACCCCGCTTCCCTCATCTGCGGCTCGCTGCCGCCCTCGATCCGCACTCGGGTCCCCGCCACGGCGTCCGGCGGCCGGGTCGTGAGCGTGAATCGGGACACCGACGCGATGGACGGCAGGGCCTCGCCCCGGAAGCCGAGGGTCCGGATGGCAAGCAGGTCTTCGGCCACGGCGATCTTGCTGGTCGCGTGCCGCCGGACCGCGAGCGCCGCGTCCTCGGCCGTCATCCCGTGCCCGTCGTCGGTGACGCGGATCCGGCCGACCCCACCGGCCGCGATGTCCACCGTCACGCTGGTCGCCTCTGCGTCGAGCGCGTTCTCGAGCAGCTCCTTGACCACGCTGGCCGGGCGCTCCACCACCTCGCCGGCCGCGATCTGATCGGCCAGGGCGTCGGGCAGGACGCGTACGCGCGCGGTCACCACTCGCGCTTAGCAGAGACCGGGGCCTCGGGGCAACGCAAACCCACGGATCTGCACCACAAACGAGACGACCGCAGGGGCTCCGCTACGTTGACCGCCCAAGGGGCGGGTGCTACCGTGGGTCGGGTTTTGGAGCGAGGAGATTCGAGTTTCTTCGGGGGCTTGTGCCCCGGGGAGGTCGGGCCTCCGGCCTGTCGGCTCGGTCGATGAAGATCTGCCCCACCTGCAAGTCCGAGTACGGCGGTGGCGAAGTGTTCTGCCCGGGGGACGGATCGCGTCTCTCGTCGCCGTCGCAGATGATCACCGGCAGGATCCCCGCCTCGGACGAGGATCCCCTCGTAGGCACCACGCTCGGCGAGCGCTACCGGATCATCCGCCAGATCGGCGAGGGCGGGATGGGCATCGTCTACGAGGCCGAGCACGTCGTCATCGAGAAGAAGGTGGCCCTCAAGGTGCTGAGGGACGACTTCTCGAAGCGCCCCGAGGTCGTCGAGCGCTTCCGGCAGGAGGCCAAGAGCGCCTCGCGCATCGGGCACGACAACATCGTCGACATCTCCGACTTCGGCGAGACGCCTCGCGGACAGAGCTACTTCGTCATGGAGTACCTCGAGGGCGAGGACCTCGCGAACGTGCTCGCCCGCGAAGGGACGCTCGCTCCCGATCGTGCCGTCAACATCCTGCTCCAGTGCACCAAGGCGCTCGGCGCCGCCCACGTCAAGGGCATCGTGCACCGCGACATGAAGCCCGAGAACATCTTCCTGGTGTCTCGGGACGAGCAGCGGGACTTCGTGAAGATCGTCGACTTCGGCATCGCGAAGATGAGCGACATCGAGACCGAAGGCGCGCCCGGGCGGAAGCTGACCAAGACGGGGATGATCTTCGGGACGCCGGAGTACATGTCCCCCGAGCAGGCGGCGGGCAAGCCCCTCGACCACCGCGTCGACGTCTACGCCCTGGGCGTCATCCTCTTCGAGTGCCTCACGGGGCGAGTGCCGTTCGTCGGCGATACCTTCATGGGCATCCTCACGCAGCACATGTTCGAAGAGGCTCCCACGCTCCGCGCGGTCAACCCGAACGTGACCTGCCCGGAGGAGCTGGAGCTGGTGATCCGGGCCGCGCTCGCGAAGGACCCGGACCAGCGGTACGGTTCGATGGAGGAGCTCGGCCGCGCGCTCGCGTCGGCGATGGACATGTCGGGGGTGTTCACCGAGCCGACGATGGTCGGCTACGGCGAGCCCGTGAAGAGCATCCGGCGCGGCCCGCGCCTCATGGAAGCCGAGCGCGCCGAGACCGACGAGCTCCCACCGACGCGCCGTCCCGGCTCGCGCGCCGGCGTCGTCCTCGCCGCCGGGGCGATCCTCGTGGTGGCGGGCGCGGCCGCGGCGTACCTGGCGCTCAGCCCCGAGACCACGGCGGCCAATGGTTCGGACGAGGTGGTGACCCGGCTCGACGACTCCTCGGGTTCACCGGAGGAAGCTCTCGGAGGCGGAGCCACCGCCCCAGTCACGGTCGGCTCGGCGGCGCCCGACGCCGGCTCGGCGCGGGACGAGAGCGGGACCGACGAGGCCGGCCCCGTGCTCGTGCGGATCGACGTCACGACCCAGCCCGACGGCGCGCGGCTCGCCATCGACGGGCGCGGCACGGTGTGCGAGTCGACGCCGTGCAGCTTCGAGACCCCGGTCGGCGAGAGCATCCGGATCCGGGCGCGGCGCGGGCGTCACTCGGCCGTGCGGGACCTGGACCCCGAGCAGGCCATGGCCGTCGAGATGGTGCTCCAGCGCAGGACGGGCGGCTCCTCTCCGCGTGAGGGGACGGGGATGGGCGGCGACGATGCGCCCCCCCGCGCGGGCGACCTGAAGATCCCCGACATCTTCCGGTAGCGCCGCGACCGCGCGGCCGGGCCTACCCGTGCGTCACGCGCAAGAGCCCATGGCCCGGCAGCCGTAGACGCCGCTCCCGTTCGGGCAGCAGACGTCCATTCCCGAGCAGCTCACGCCGCAGCCGCCGCAGTCGCCGTCCAGGGTGAGGTCGGCCTCGCAGCCGTCGCTCGCCATGCCGTTGCAGTCTTCGAAGCCGGAGTCGCAGGTGAAGCCGCAGTCCGTCCCGTCGCAGGTGGCGCTGGAGTGGGCCGGCTCGGGGCAGGGCGAGCAGCGCGTACCGCAGGTCGCCGTGGACGTGTCGGAGACGCACGAGCCGCTGCAGGCGTGGTAGCCCCCGTCGCACGCGATCCCGCAGCTCGTTCCGTCGCAGGTGGGGCTGCCGTTGGCCGGGTCGGGGCAGGGCGAGCAGCTCGTGCCGCAGGTCGCCGTGGACGTGTTCGAGACGCACGAGCCGCTGCAGTCGTGGTAGCCCCCGTCGCACGCGATCCCGCAGCTCGTTCCGTCGCAGGTGGGGCTGCCGTTGGCGGGGTCGGTGCAAGGCGAGCAGCGGGTGCCGCAGGTCGCGGGGTCGGTGTTCGAGACACACGAGCCGCTGCAGTCGTGGTAGCCCCCGTCGCACGACCATGCGCACCCGCTCCCCATGCAGGACGGCGTGGCATGTGCCGGCGCGGAGCAGCCGTCCCCGCAGTCCAGACAATTCGAGGTGGTGCCGAGCGCGATCTCGCAGCCGTCCGAGTCGGTGCCGTTGCAGTCGCGGTAGCCCCCGTTGCACGAGTCGATCGCGCAAGAGCCGCCGGCGCAGGTCGCGGTCGCGTTCGCGCGCGTGCAGGCGACTCCGCAGCCCCCGCAGTTCGTGGTGGAGGTGAGCTGCGTCTCGCACCCGTCCGCGTGGCCCCCGACGCAGTCGCCCCACAAGGAGTCGCACGATTCGATCCGGCAGGCCCCGGTGGTGCAGGTCGGCGTCGCATGCGCCAGGCTGCAGGCAACGCCGCAGCCCCCGCAGTTCGTCAAGGTGTTCACCGGCGTCTCGCACCCGTTGGCGTCGCCGCCGCTACAGTCGCCCCACAAGGGATCGCAGGTGGTGATCCGACAGCTCATCGTGGAGCAGCTCTCGCCCGCGTGCGCCAGGCTGCACGAGACGTCGCAGTCCCCGCAGTCGCTCAGCGTGTCGAGCGGTGTCTCGCATCCGTCGCTGTCCACGCCGTTGCAGTCTTTCCACCCCGAGTTGCACGTGTTGATGCGGCAGGTCCCGCCCGTGCAAGAGGCCGTCGCGTGCGCGCGCGTGCAGTTCCTCCCGCAGCCGCCGCAGTGCGCGAGGTCCGTCCGCGTGTCGGTCTCGCAGCCGTTGCCGGAGATGTCGCCGTCGCAGTCGGCGAGGTAGCTCGCGTCGCACACGCACCGGCCCCCGACGCAGCTCGAGCTCGGGCCGCAGACGTTCCCGCAAGCGCCGCAGTTGTTGCGGTCGGTCAAGGGATCGGTGCACGAGCCGCCACAGCAGATCGCGAACGGCGTGTCGGTGCAGGGCCCGGAGGTGCCGCATTGGCAGGAGCCACCGGCGCACTGGTCGGCCCGCGGATGGTACCCGGGCCGTCCGTCGTTGCAGTCCGCGTTGCAGTCGCCGCAGTGGAGGATGTCCCCCATCACGTCCTCGCAGCCGCTGCCGCAGCACTGCCATCCCTCGGAGCACGCGGCGATCCCCGGCTCGTTGGCGCAGTCGCAGACGGCGTCCGCGCAGACGTCCGCGATCACCCGGGGTCCCGGGTTGCAGACCAGCCGGCAGCCGCCGCAGTGGAAGATGTTGGTCGTGTAGTCGACCACGCAGGCGTCGCCGGTGCACCCGGGCACGGTCGGGTTCGGCCCGATGCAGCCGGTACGGCCCTGCGGCAGCGGCGTCGTGCCGACGGCGTCGGGCGCGCTCATCACCTCGTCGGCGATCATGTCGCAGTCGTCGTCGATCCCGTTGCAGGCCTCGTCGCTCCAGTAGGTGACCTCGGCGTTCCCCTCGCACTGCTCGGGCTCGGGATAGCCGTCGCCGTCGAGGTCGCCCGAGCAGTCCACGTCGCCGGCGCAGCTCTGCGAGACGCCGTCGCCGCAGCGCTCCGGTGCCCCGGGGAAGATGCGGGGGTTCGTGTCGTTGCAGTCCGCGCCGCCCCCCGCCATGCCCGCGACGCCGTCGCGGTCGCCGTCGCCGACCGGGCACGTCGGGTCCATCCCGTCGCAGTTCGCGTCCACGCCGTCCTCGCAGGCGTCGATGGCGCCGGGCTTGATGCCGCTGTCGCAGTCGTTGCAGTCGCAGGACGCGGGTGCTTCCGGGTGGCCGCAGCCGATCACCCCGTCCTTGTCGAGATCGCCCGGTGCGCAGTCGATGAGCTCGTCGACCAGTCCGTCACAGTCCTCGTCCGCCGGAGCATCCCCGGGCGCCGTGCACATCTCCGTCGCGCCCGGGTGGATCGACGGATCGCCGTCGTCGCAGTCCCGGCCTTCCCGGTAGCCATCCCCGTCGTTGTCGCAGGGAAGGTCCGCGCCGTCGCAGTCCTGGTCGATGCCGTCTCCGCAGATCTCCTCCGCGCCGGGGTAGATCGTGTCGAAGTCGTCCTGGCAGTCGCACGTGCCGCCGAAGAAGTCCTCGAGGCCGCTGCACTTGCGCCAACCGTCGGCGTCGTCGTCGCTGCAAGGGGCGTCCTCGCCGTCGCAGTCCTGGTCGATGCCGTCGTTGCACTTCTCTTGCGCGCCCGGGTGCACCTCGGGGTCTGCGCCGTCACAGTCCCGGTCCTCGTCGGCGGCGCACTGATAGGCGGGGGGGCAGGCGACGGGCCCGCCCGCTCCCGGCTCGAAGCAGCCCGCCGACGGATCGTCGAGCCATCCGTCGCCGTCGCCGTCGAGCGCGTCGGTGACCCGGACGAGCAGGACCCGATCTTCGATCACGCCGCGGACCCGGTAGCAGCGGCTCGCGACGAGGCGGCTGCCGTCCGGCGCGCGGCCCTGCAAGTGGACCATCACCTCGGTCGGGCCGTCGAGCCGCACCGCGACGCGGATGGGCTCGTTGTCCCGGATGTCTTCGAGCGGCCGATCGACGGGGAAAGGACCGGCCGGGAAGGGACGCCCGTCCCGGTCCATGCGTATCACCGTGAGGTTCAGCGTCTCGACCGCCGACTCGCTGCGCGCCGAGATGAGCACGGCGTACTCGTCCGGCTGGCAGGCGGCCGCGAACGGGACGAGCGCGGCGAGGGCGACGACGACGTACCGACCCACGCGGCGATGGTACCAGAGCCGCGCCACGGGCGGGCGGGGCTTTGCCCTCGACGGCACGGCCACCTATGAATTGGCGGGCTCCGATCCCAGGGACGAGCCAGGCCAGATGGAGACGAAGACCCTCGACGACCTCGAGTGGCCGCGGGTCGGCGCCGCGGTCGCGGCGCGCTGCGTGGGGCCGCGTGCCCACGTCACCGATCTGCCCATCGCCTCGACGCCCGAGGGCGCCCGCGCCGCCCTCGCCGAGACCGCCGAGGCGGCGGGCCTGCTGGCCGACGGCGAGCCCATCCCGCTCGACGGCCTGCGCGACGTCCGCCCGCAGCTCGAGCGCCTCGGCCGGCAGGGCGCGCTCGACGGCCCAGGGCTGCGCGACGTCCGGGTGACGCTCGGCGCCGCGCGCGTCCTCCGACAGTTCCTCGGCAAGCGGCGCGATCGGGCGCCCGCCCTGTACGAGGCGTGCGCGATCGACCCGACGCTCGACGTCCTCGAGGCCGAGATCGACGCAGCCCTCGAGTCGGATGGGACGTTGCGCGACCATGCGAGCCCGGAGCTGCGCCGGCTGCGCACCGAGACGGCCAACCTGCGCGGCCGAATCGTGGCGCGGCTCGAGGAGATGGTGCACCGGCACGCGGCGCTCCTGTCCGATCGGTTCTACACGATCCGCGAAGGGCGCTACGTGATCCCGGTGCGCTCGGACGCCCACGAGCGCATTCCGGGGATCGTCCACGCCACGAGCCAGAGCGGCGCGACCGTGTTCGTCGAGCCACGGAACATGATCGCGCAGGGCAACCGACTGAAGATGGCCCAGGGCGAGCTCGAGCGGGAAGAGGCGCGCATCCTCGGCATCCTCGGCGACCTCGTGCGCGAGCGCCTGCCGGCGGTGATCGCAGCGGTGGATGCGCTCGACCACGCCGACCTCAGGAGCGCCTCGGCGAAGCTCGGCCGCGACATCGGCGCGGTGGTGCTTCCGCTCCTCGACGGCCCCCGTGTCGACCTCTGGCGGGCTCGTCATCCGGTGCTCCTGCTCGAGGGCGTGGACGTCGTGCCGAACGACATCGAGCTCGACGGCGGGCGCGCGCTCGTGATCAGCGGCCCGAACGCGGGCGGAAAGACGGTGGCGCTCAAGACGCTCGGTCTCGCTGCGCTGATGATGCGCGCGGGGCTCCCGGTGCCGGCGGACGAGGGGAGCGCCTGCGGGTTCTTCGATCCCATCCTGACCGACGTCGGTGACGAGCAGTCGCTCGAGCGCAACCTCTCGACGTTCTCCGCCCACGTCACGAACCTCGCGGGCATGCTGCGGAGCGCGGGCGCGGGCTCGCTCGTCCTGCTCGACGAGCTCGCGGGCAGCACCGATCCCCAGGAGGGTGCGGCGCTCGCGTGTGCCGTCGTCGACGTGCTGTGCCGCCGGGGAGCCGCGGTGGGAGTCACCACGCACTACGAGCCGCTCAAGGCGCTGGCGCTCGACGACCCGAGGATGCGCAATGCGTCGGTGGGGTTCGACCCGGCGCGGCTCGAGCCGACGTTCGAGCTCCGGATGGACGTCCCGGGTGCGTCGAGCGCGCTGTTCGTGGCCTCGCGCTTCGGCATCCCCGACGAGGTCGTGGAGATCGCGAAGCGCGTGCTGCCCGATCAGGCCAAGACCTTCGACGAGCTGGTCCGCAAGCTCGAGGACCAGCGGCGCTCCGTGGAGATCGAGCGGGCGGGGCTCGCCGACGAGCGCCGGGCCCTCGCGCGCGAGCGCGAGCAGGTGAAGCACGAGCTCGCGGCGTTGCGTGCGCGAGAGCGTGAGCGGCTCGGCGAGGAGGCCGAGCGCCTGCTCGCGGCGGTGCGCAGGGCGCGGGACGACGTGAGGGAGGCGCGACGGCGCCTCAAGCAGAAGCAGATCGAGGAGCCGGGCCTGCGCGAGGCCCGACGGCTCGTGGAGGAAGCGGCGCGGACGGCGAGCGAGGCGCGCGCGCTGACGGAGGCGCCGGGCGAGCGCGCGCCGGTCGGGGCCGCGCCGGTCGGATCCTCCGAGGAGCTCGTCGTGGGCACGCGCGTCTGGGTTCCGCGGCTCCGGACCGAGGCCGAGGTGGTCGAGCCGCCGCAGCGCGGCCGGGTCCGCGTCGCCGCCGGCGTCATGAAGCTCGCGGTGGATGTCGGGGAGGTGCAAAGGCTCGAGGCCCGCGAGCGCGAGGAGCCGAGGCCGACGCCACCGGCGCCCTCGCGGCGTGCCACCGAGACGCCGACATCCGACAACACCCTGGACGTCCGCGGCCTCCGGGTCGACGAGGCGATAGGCATGATCGAGTCCTTCATGGACCGGCTGTACGGCGCGTCCGAGCCGGTCGCCTACGTCGTCCACGGGATCGGCACCGGCGCGCTCCGGGACGCGATCCGCGAGAGGCTGCGCGAGGACTCGCCCTACGTCGAACGCTCGCGTCCGGGGACGCCGGACGAGGGCGGTGATCGCGTCACGGTCGTGTACCTGCGCTGATCTCGACTGCCCGCGGGTCCGAGTGGAGGCCCGCGTCCGCACGCGACGCCCCCGCTTGGACGCAAGAAATTCCCTCCTTTTCGCAGAACCCCAAGTGCGGTACAGTCGCCTCCTCAACAGGTCGAGGGGGTCTGTGGCCGCGGTTTGTCAGCAGTGCGGGGCCACCGGCGAGCCGGACGATCGGTTCTGCTCACGGTGTGGGGCGGCGCGCAAAGGGAGCGCCGGTGCCCCGGCCGACCCGCTGCTCGGCCGAACGGTCGGCGGGGCCTACACCCTGCAAGAGCTGATCGGGGTCGGCGGCATGGGGCGCGTGTACCGCGCCGAACAGATGGCGCTCGGCCGGACCGTCGCCGTCAAGGTGATCCACCCGCACCTGCTCGGTGATGACCGCATCGTCGCGCGCTTCTACAACGAGGCGCGGGCCGCGAGCCGGCTGAACCACCCGAACAGCGTGAGCATCATCGACTTCGGTCGGACGGATGACGGCATCCTCTATCTCGCGATGGAGTACCTCGACGGGAAGGACCTCGCCCTGGTCGCACACGAGGAGGGGCCTCTCTCCCTAACCCGCGTCTGCCGGCTGCTCGATGGCGTGCTCGGAGCGCTTGGCGAAGCGCACGCGCTCGGCGTCGTCCACCGCGACCTCAAGCCGGAGAACATCATCCTGAAGTCGCTGCGGACGGGCGGCGACCTCGTGAAGGTGGTGGACTTCGGGCTCGCGACGATCGTCAGCGGAGAGGGGCGGACGGCGGTGACCACCGCCGGCATGGTCTGCGGCACGCCCGACTACATGTCCCCGGAGCAGGGCCGCGGCGACGAGGTGGACGGGCGAGGAGACGTCTACGCCCTCGGGGTCGTCCTGTTCGAGCTGCTCACCGACCGGCTGCCGTTCGAGGACGAGACTCCGACGCGCGTCGTGCTGCGTCACATCTCCGATCCCGTGCCGGACCCGGCCGAGGTCGCGCCGCACCGGAACATCCCGGCCGACCTCGGGGCCGTCGTCCTTCGCGCCATGGCGAAGCGGCCCGAGGAGCGGTTCCAGACCGCCGAAGAGATGCAGGCCGCGTTGCGCGCGGTGGCCGAGTCGCTGCGTGTCTCCGATCGGGCGGAGCTCACGTGCCCCGCCTGCGGTCTCCGATCCCTCGCGAGCATGCGCTTCTGCGGATCGTGCGGCGCACGGATCGCCCACACCGGCCCGGTCAGGATCGAGCGCACGTCGTCGCCGTCACGTCCCGCGGCATATCGGCCGTCCCCGACTTCGGATCGGCCGTTCGTCGGGCGCGACGCGGAGATGGACGAGATCGCCAGCCAGCGGGCCCTCGCCGAGAGCACGATGGTGTGGGTGCACGTCACCGGCGAGCAGGGTGTCGGCCGCACGCGGCTGGTGAACGAGGCGGCGGCCCGAGCGGTCGAGGACGGCGACCTCGTGGTCGGAGCGGGCCCGCACCCGAGCCATGCCCCCGTGCCCTACCACGCCATCCGTACGCTCGTGGCGTCGCTCCTCGACGTGGACGCGGCGGGCCTCGCGGATCTCGCGGACGACGAGACGGTGTTCCCGTCACCGCTCTGCCGGGCCGGTGCCGGCGAGCTCGCAGAGCCCGTCGGGCTCGCCGGCTACGGGTGCCGGGCGCGCGTCGGGGCCGTCGCCGAAGCGCTCGCTGCGGCCGTGCGCGCCGCCCTCCACCGAGCCGAGCGGCTCGTCCTGGTCGTGGACGACCTCGACGCGTGCGACGCGCTGAGCCGTGACGTCCTCGGGGAGCTCGCCGGCCTGCTCGATGCGTCGCCCGTGCTCCTGTTGACGACGGGCGCGGCGGCTGTGCGGGAGGGGCGAGCCCAGGAGCTCCCGCTCACCGGGCTCTCGCTGGACGCGGCGGGCCGTTTCCTGTCCCGCAGCCGGGAGGACGGGCGGAGGCGGACTCTGGTCAGCGGGCGGTTCATGCTGCCGCTCTACCTCGAGCAGCTCGACACGCTCGGCGATCACATGGGAGAGAGCGCGCCGCCGCGGCTCGCCGACGCCGTCGCGCAACGACTCGACAGGCTCGACGCGGACTCCCGCCGGCTGCTCCAGTGCGCGGCCGTGCTGGGCGATCGTTGCTCTCTCGAGCAGCTCCGGGCGATGGACGACGACGAGCACCTGTCGGGGCTGTCGACGCTGACCGATCATGAGCTCGTCCGCGCCAACGGCGAGGAGATCGAGATCGCACACCCGTTCATCCGGGAGCTGGTGCACGCCTCCATCCCGGCGGAGGCGCGCAGGCGGCTGCACCAACGCGCTCTGTCGGTCGCGAACGAGCGTGGGGCTCCGCTCGAGGTGCGCGCGGAGCACGCCTACCGGGGAGGAGAGCCGATGGGGGCGCTGATGCTCCTCGAGCGCATGGGGGACGCGGCGGTCGGGCGGGGCGACGCCAAGGCGGCCGTGCTCGCGTTCCGGCGCGCGCTCGAGTTGGCCCGGCGCGAGATGCTCGAGTCCGGCGATCCGATGCTCGAGGGAGCCATCCTCACGTTCAGCCGCAAGCTGGGGGAGGCGCTCGAGCGGAGCGAAGACGTCGTGGGCGCAGACGGCGTCCTGCGCGAGGCGCTGGACCTCGCCGGTCCCGCGAGCCCGGAACGCGCGTACATGCTGCTCGTGCTCGGGCGCGTTGCGTCGCAGAGAAACCGGCTGCGCGATGCGCTCCGTCAGCTTGGCTTGGCACTGGAGATCGCCGAGCAGCGCCGGGACCGAGCGCTCGAGGCTCGAGTCCATCTGGCGCTCGCGCGCGCCCGGCGCGACGAGGGTGAGCTCGAGCCCGCGGCCTCCGCGTACCGTCGCGCGCTCGCCCTCGGCGCACCCGAGTCGGCGCAGCGAGCCAGGGCGTCGCTGGAGCTCGCGGAGGTTCTCGAACGGCTCGATCGGCCTCGGGAGGCGCGCGAGCTTCTCGAGAGCCTCCGGGTGCCTGGACCCACGGCCGCGGTCCCGGCGCTCGTCGCCACCGCGCTCGGGGCTCTCGGTCGCCTCTCGGAGCGAGAGGGCGCCCCGGAGCAGGCCGCGGGGTGGTACCGCGAGGCGGCGCGGCTCGCTGCCGAGGCCGGCGACGCCGAGGCGCACGCCGCATGGCGCAGCGCCGCCGAGTCGGCCGGTGCTGCGAGCGTGGTGGCTTGACGAGCTACCAGCGTTCGTAGGGCTCTTCGACGCTGGCCGGGTCGGCGGCGGTGGCCATGGGCGAGGCCTGCTCGTCGTCTCGCTCCGAACGCATCGCTCCCGCTCTTCGACCGGGGCGTGTGCGGCGGGCGCGAACGCGCCGCCGCGCGGTCCGTACCTCTTCGGTTTCGGCCGTCGCGGGCGCCTCGGCGAGCTCCTCCTCGGCGATGGCGGTCAGCCGGACCGTGTGGTTGCCCCCGTCGGCCACGAGATCGGCCTCGGCCTCCTCGAAGCCCTCCATGCGGAGCTCGACGCCCATGTGGCTTCCCCGAGGCCGTCGCACGGTGAGCGGCGTGGTCCCCAGCATCGAGCCCTCCCACCAGACCTCGGCGCCGGGTGGATCGCTTCGCACCGTCAGCTCGGCCGTACGGTTGCCCGGCGGCTCGCCGGGGGCCCGCTCGGCGGCCCTGTCGAGCTCCGGGGCGTCGTCGTCGCCGGGCCCTGCGCTGACGACCATGAACACGGCCAGCGCGACGGCGAAGGTGAGCACGCCGGCGCCCGCCGCGAGCGGCGCCTTCGGGAGCGTCCGGAGCGTCCGGCGCAGGGCACCCCAGACCGACTTCCGCCCGGCGATCTCGTGCTCGACGTCCGCCAGACAAGCCTCGAGCTTCAGCGCGAAGCGCTCGGCCGTCTTGAAGCGCCGCACGGGGTCCTTCTCGACCGCGCGCATCACGACGCGATCGAGGCTGAGCGGGATCGGCCGGTCGGGCGCCGCCTCCCGCGGCGGATCGGGGCGCTCGCGGATGTGCTTGGCCATCACGACGACGGCGTCGTCGTCGACGAAAGGCGCGTGTCCGGTGAGAAGCTGGTAGAGGAGGATGCCGACGCTGTACAGGTCGCTGCGTGGATCGAGCTTCTTGCCCTGGGCCTGCTCGGGCGACATGTAGCGCGGTGTCCCGAAGACGGTGCCGGCCTGGGTCTCGAGCTGATCGATCATCCGATCGCCCTGGATGACCTTGGCGATGCCGAAGTCGAGCACCTTCACCACGGGCTCCGGGTGCCCCTCCACGCGCGCGAGGTAGATGTTGTCCGGCTTCAGGTCGCGGTGGATGATGCCCTTCGAGTGCGCCTCGGCGAGCGAGCGCAGGATCTGCTGCGCGAAGCGCACCGCGTCGCGCACGTCCAGGGCACCCTCCCGCTCGAGCCGCGTCGTGAGCAGCTCGCCCTCGAGCAGCTCCATCGCGAAGAACAGCATCCCGTCCTTCGTCTCTCCGAAGTCGAAGACGCGCACGGTGTTCGGGTGCGTGAGGAGGCTCATCGCGCGGGCCTCGCGGTGGAACCGCGTGACGGTGTCCTTGTCCCAGGTCAGCTCCTTCTTCAGGATCTTGAGCGCGACGTGGCGCTCGAGCCCGGCCTGGGTCGCCCGGTACACCGTGCCCATGCCGCCCACCCCGATCCGCTCGAGGATGCGGTAGCGGCCGCCGACCGTCGCGCCGATCAGCGGATCGGCCTGCGCCTCGGCGAAGTCCTGCGCGTCGACCAGACGGGTGCCGTCACGACTGCAAGTCGCGATCCCCCGGTTCGGGTAGGCGGTGCGGCACTGCGGGCAGATTCGCATGCGGCGGCGCAGCGCATGGTAGCACGGCCGGGGGCCCGCCGGCCCTCAGGGATTGCAGTGCATCTCGTAGCGGCCGTCGCCGAAGCGGACGGCGCGGCAGTGGGCGGAGACCCCGCAGTCGGCGTCGTTGCAGCACGTGTCCCAGCACCGACCTCCGACGCAGGCCGAGTCGCGGCAGTCGGAGTCGAAGGAGCAGCCGGCGCCGGAGGTGCCGTCGCCTTGCCACAGAGACGTTGGATAGCAGAGCTGGATGAAGCTCGACTCGATGTCCTGCCAGCTGCAGTAGAGACCGGATGGGCACTCGGCCGTCGTGCCGCACGGGCCGCTGCACAGCCCTTCGCCGAACGCGATCTCGTAGCAGATCCCGAACCGGCAATCGCTGCCCGAGTCGCAGAAGCCGGCGGCGTTGGTGCCGCCGGTCCCCGAGTAGCACGCGTTCTGGATTCGCGAGTCGGCGCGTCGGTAGACCGCGCACGACCGGCCCGACCCGCAGTCGGCGTGGGCGCTGCAGCTGCCGAGGCAGCCGCCCAGGTCCGTTCCACAGAAACCGGAGGCGCACGCGGAGCCGTCGCTGCAAGCCGCGAGCGTTCCTCCCGGACCTCGCTGTCGCCCGACGAGCATGGCGGGGATGCACATCTTGGCGCCCGTGCCCGACGCGTAGCAGATGGTGTCGCCGGAGCAGTCGGCGTCGCTGCAGCACGCCTTGGCGCAGACGCGGGCGTCGGCCGGAGAGAGCCCGAGCGCGCCTTGCAGCGCGCAGTAGCCCTCGGCGCACTCGGCGTCGGTGGCGCAGGGCGTGCCGAGCGGGCTCGGCGACACGCAGTTGCCCGTGGCCTCGTCGCAGATCTCGCCGCTCGAGCATCCGATCTCCCGGCAGTCGCCGCCGGTGACGCAGGTGTGCGGGTCGACCGTGGTGTCGCAGCGGCTGCCCGCCGCACACTCGTTTCCGGGCAGCGTGCAGTCGGCGGGATTCACGCAGTCGCGGCCGATGCACGCCTCGCCCGCCGGACAGATGGGACCCTCGTCCGACTCGTCGACGACACCGTCGCAGTCGTTGTCGATTCCGTCGCATTCCTCGGTGCCGGGCGAGACGCCCCGGGCGGGATCGCCGGGGTGCGCGCCGGCCTCTCGGTCGTCGCAGTCGGCGAGCGCCATCGCGCCGCCTCCGCACCACGTGAAGCCGTCGCCGTCGGCGTCGTGCCCCTCGTCGACCATCCCGTCGCAGTCGTTGTCCCGGTTGTCGCAGATCTCCTCTTCCGGCGTGCAACCGTCGACGCCTCCGGCATCGGTCGCGTCGCGGCTCGAGCACACCCCCTCCACGCAGAACAGGCCGGTGGGGCACGGGTTCGCCGCGCCGGGGCCGGCCGCGCAGCGCAGCGGGACGTCGTCCGGATCGACGACGGCCGAGCAGGCCGCGCACAGGAGCATGGCGGCGGCCGTGACCGCGCGTGTCACAGCGTGCCTCGCAGCCCGACCACCGCAGCCGACCCGTCGGTGGCGATGAACGGCTCGGCCCCGTGCTCCGGCAGGTGCTCGACCGTGCGCGTGCGGAGCCCATAGAGGAGGCCGGCCGTGATCCCGGCTGCCACCGCGCCGAGCAGGAGCACGTCGGCGCCGAGGGCGAGGTTGTCGGCCTCGTCCGCGAAGGCGTCGCGCTCGGCGAGGGTGCCGTCGCTCCCCACCACGAACGACTGCGCGCGGCTCTCCCGGTCGAGCGCCAGGGCGCCGAGGATGCCGCCTCCGACGAGCAAGGCGGCGCTGGTGCCGGCCGCGATCCAGAACGGGGCGTCGACGACCCCGCGCTCGGTCACCCAGCGTGGCTCGCTCCCGTCGTCCAGCTCGGGCGGCGGGCCCTCGTGCGGCGCGGGCGGTGTGACGTGCGCCTGGGCCCCCTCGAGCCGCCGGATGCTCTCCTCGATCCTGGCTCGCTCCTCGGTCTCGGTCGGCGGCAGCAGCCGGACGTAGCTCCCGTAGTACTCGATGGCCGTCGGGAGGTCGCCGAGCAGCTCGTGGACGCGTCCGAGGTTGTACAGCAGCGTCGGCGAGCCGGGATCGAGGGTGAGCGCGCGCTCGAGATCCACGATCGCCTCACGGTAGCGGCCGGCGGCGAAGTGCTCTCGTCCGGTCCGGTAGAATTCCACCGCTTCGGGCGGTGGCTCGCGTCGCTCCTGGGCAACGGCGACCGAGGCATTGGCCGCGAGGACAAACCACACGCAGAACGCCCACGCGATGGTGCGCGGCCGACGGCATCCCATCGCCCCCGAGGGTACAGCCTGCGGGTTGTCGGAACCAGCCCCAGCAGAACCCTCCGCTCCGTGCTATCCCGGGCAGGTGATCGGGACCAGGCTCTCCTCGGCCGGGGCGGCGCTCCTCGTGGTGGCGCTGGCCCCGGTCGCTTCGGCACAACTCCGCGAACGGACGGCCCCGGTGCTCGCGCCCGGCGTGCCGCTGTCGGCGCCGGATGACGCCTCCGCGGTCGATCTGAATCCGTCCGCGCTCGGGTTCCTCGACGCGTGGAGCCTGACGTACGTGCACGTGGAGGCCGACGACGACCAGGCTCTCGCGCGGGCCGGTGACGCCGCCCGGCTCGGGCTCCCGCTCCCCTTCGGGCTCGCGCTCGGGGCGTCCATCCAGAGCGTGCGCCCGTCGGGCCCCGGTGCGGAGGAGGACCGAGGGATCGGATCGCTCGCGCTCGGCTTCGCACCTTCGCGGAGCTTCGGCGTCGGGGCGGCGCTCCGGTGGTACGGATCCCGTGACGGGTCGATCCACGGGCTCACGGTCCTCGACCTCGCCGCGTCCTGGCGACCCGCTCCCTCGCTCGCGCTCTCGCTGCTCGGCCGGGACCTGAACGGACCGATCGGCCTCGCGGGGATCGACCTGCCGGCGAGCTTCGTGCTCGCGGTGGGGCTCCGGCCCGCCGGCACGCGTGTGCTCACGCTCGATGTCGCGGGCGGCGTGGACACGGACGGACGCGTCGGGCTGCGGGGTGCGGCCAACGTGGCCGTGCCCTACGTCGGGAGGCTGGTCGCCTCGGCCGAGCTCGACGGTGTCGAGGACGATCCGACGCTGCTCGTGACGGCGGGGCTCGAGGTGAGCTGGGGAGGGCTCGGGGCGGGCGGTGGAGCCGTCTTCGGCGACGGGTTCGGCGACTCGCCGGGCTGGTGGGTCGGCGCGCGCCTCGAGGGGGTGCAGCGCCCCGGCATCCCGACGCGGCGGTACGTCGCGGACGTGGAGGTCCGGAGCAGCGTCGACGAGCGAGGATTGCTCGGCCTCGTCGTCCAGCTCGACCGCGTGCTGCACGACGATCGCGCGGCCGGCGTGCTGCTCCGCTTCCGCTCGACGGGCATGGGCACCGCGTACGCACAGGAGCTCCGGTTGATGATCGAAGCGCTCGAGGCGGCCGGCAAGCCCGTCGTCTGCCACCTCGACGCGGGCTCGGGCGCGGAGTGGTACGCCTGCGCGGCCGCGACCAAGACGTTCCTCGATCCGGCCGGCGGTGTCCGGCTCGCCGGCCCCCACGTGCAGGTGATCTTCCTCGGCGAGCTGATGCGGAATGCCGGCCTTCGCGCCGAGTTCGTCCGCATCGGGCGCTTCAAGAGCGCCCCCGAGCAGCTGACCAACGAGCGCAGCAGCGCCCCCGCGACCCTGCAGCGTCGCGAGCTCTACGACGACGTCTACGAGCGCCTCACGGCGGACCTCTCGCGGGACTTCGACGTCCCGGCCGAGCGCGCCGAGGAGCTGGTCGACGGCGGTCCGTACGTCACGCCGGAGGCGGTGGCGCTCGGGCTCGTCGCCGGCACCGCCGACGAGCTCGATCTCGACGCCACGCTCGAGGACGCGTTCGGCGACTCTTACCCGCGTCGCGCTGCGCCGCGCACCGAGTCGAGCCGCCGGTGGGGAGCCGCCTCGCGCGTCGGAGTGGTCGTGGTGGACGGAGACATCGTCGACGGGGACAACGTCGACATCCCCCTCATCGGGATCCACATGTCGGGCGGTCGGACCGTGTCGCGCGCGATCGAGCGGCTGGCGGCGGATCCCACGGTGGCGGCCATCGTGCTGCGGGTCGACTCGCCGGGCGGCTCCGCGCTCGCGTCGGATCAGATCTGGCGCGCCGTGATGCGGGCGCGGCGCAAGAAGCCCGTCATCGCGTCGATGGGCGCGATCGCGGCGAGCGGCGGCTACTACGTCGCGTCGGCGGCGGAAGAGATCTGGGCGGACCCGTCGACCGTGACGGGCTCCATCGGCATCTTCTTCGGCAAGGTGGACGTCTCGCCGCTCGCCGGCCGGCTGGGCATCACCATCGAGCACTACGGGCGCGGCGACCACGCCGGCCTCGAGTCGATGTGGCGGCCTTTCACGCCGGCCGAGCGCGCGCTCGTCGCGGACAAGATCCGGATCTGGTATCGCCTCTTCCTGCGTCGCGTCGCCGCGGGCCGCGGGATGGAGGTGGACGAGGTCCACGAGGTGGCCCAGGGGCGGGTGTGGTCCGGCGACGCCGCCGTCGGGATCGGCCTCGTCGACCGTCTCGGCGGGTTCGGCAACGCGATCGCCCGGGCGCGCGCGCTCGGCGGGCTCGACGACGACGCGCCGAGCACCATCGTGCCGGCGCGTCCGAGCGGCCTGCTCGACTACGTGCTCGGCGTCGGAGAGGACGCCGCCGCCTCGGGCGCCGTCGACCGGGCGGGCCCGGCGCTCCCCCCCGAGCTCCGCTCCGCCGCCGCCGTCGCGCTGTCCTTCACCCGAGTCCGCGAAGGCGTCCCCGTCGCCCGCATGGGCGAGATCGTCGTCATCGAGTGACGCCCGCGAACCTCAACCCCCGCTCTCGTAGACTCGGACGCCGAAGTCGCCGCTGCCCTGGAACATCTTGACCTGGACGCGGTAGGAGCCGGAGGTCTCCGGGCAGATCGGGTGGGTGAGGCCGAGCACGGGGTAGCTGTCGGTCGCCGTGTCCTGCTGGACCTGGACACCGTTCGGGTCGAACAGGAACAGGTCGAGGTCGGTCACCCCCTGGCCACCGACGCCCACGATCTTGAAGCAGCGGGCACCCTGCAGGATCGCCTGGTAGTCCTGAGTGCCCCCGTTCGACAGGGTGCCGCGGAAGAGCGGCGTCGCCGGCGTCATGCCCTCGGCGAACTGCTGCGCCCTCTGGGCCATCTCCTGGCCGATCCGATCGTTCGGGTCGATCTCCTCGGCGGCGACCGGATCGGCGGGGGCCGCGGGCTCGCCGCCCTGGTTCGCGGCCGGACCGGCCGTCTCGGGCGCCTCTTCGGTGCAGGCCGACAAGGCCAGGGCGGCGCTCAGGAAGAGGCAGGCTCGTGTTGCCCCGGTCATGGCCACGCAATGTAACCCATTTGACGGACGGGGAGGGCGCTCCTAACGTGGCGGCGTGATCCCCGAGACGCCGGCCGGGTGGGGCCTGTTGGCAGCCGTGGTGCTGTTCCTGGGCTTCCTGCTGCTCAAGTCGCGCGTCGCCCTGTTGCCTCGCGACCCGGCCGTCGTCGAGGCGCGCCGGCGGATCGCGGAGGCGAAGCGGCGCGCCAGGATCGCGGGGCCGGACCGCAAGCTGCGCGCCAGCGCCTGGCTCGAAGCCGCCGCCGTCGCGTTGCAGGAGCTCGAAGACCCGGCCCTCAGCGCGAGCTACGCCAAGCGGGCGAGCCGCGCTGCTCCGGACGACGCCTCGGCCGTCGCGGCCGTGATCGGCGCGCTGCGCGCCTCTGGTCGGCACCGGGCGCTCGAGCGCTATCTGTGGCGCCGGCTCCAGGGACCCACGGGCGAGGCCTACGACCGCGCGTTCGAGGAGCTGCTCGCCCTCTACGAAGGGCCTCTGCGTCGCCCCGAGCGCGCCGCCGCTCTCCGCGCACTGCGCGCGCGCTCGACCGCGTAGGTCAGCGACCGAGGATCGCGTCCATGTAGGCCGGGGCGTCGTGACAGAGGTGGGTGACCGAGAAGCCGGGCTCGTCGGCGCGCTCGCCGAAGGGGCGGGCGCCCCCCGAGTCCATGAGGCACCCTCCGCCGTCCGAGTCGTTGTGGTAGGCCGTGCGCGGGCCGAAGGGTTCGGCCAGCCCCAGGCTGTGGCCGAGCTCGTGCGCGGCCGTCTCGCCGATGATCGAAGCGAGCGCGTGCAGAGCGCGCTCGACCTGCCCGATCCGGCCGCCTTCGCCGCGGACTTCCTCGAGGCTCGCCGAATCGCTGCGCACCGGATCGAAGATCTCGTCGAAGAGCGGGTCGGGCTCGGGGACTCCGGTCGGATCGTCGCCCGGCAGGTCCGGGTGCGAGGAGAAGTAGAGGAACGACTCGACGAAGACGCCGCCGTACCCGGGGTAGCCGTCGGCCTGCGTCTCGGCGTTCGTCCCGCCGATCGCGTCGTAGAGCCGGAGGTTCCCGACGTCCTTGCCCGGCGTGTTGTCGTAGCCGAACAGCCCCACGCCGTTCGGGTCGGGGCCGCCGATCTCGAGCGCGGCGTAGCCGTTCGGCGAGAAGTCTGCGGGCGGATCGAGGCGGACGTCGATCAGCCAGTCGCCGTAGATCGCCTCGATCCGCCGCTCGACCCGCTCCTCGATGACCCCGGCGGCCGCCGCGAGCCCGAACCGCGTGAGGCTCTCGTAGAAGCCCGGCAGGAACCGGAGGTGCACGACCTGGCGCACGGGCCCGAGGGTCAGCTCGAACGGCGCCGCCGAACCCTCGAGCTCCGATGTGCCCTTGATCACGACGGGCGTGGCCGTCCCGGTGAAGATCCCCCTTCGGTGGCCGAACAGCTCCGAGACGAGCTCTCCCTCCCGTTCGACCGCGCGCATCACGCCCCGCACCTCGCTGCCCGAGATCCACTCGAGCACGAGCTCGGCAGGGCCGAAGCTCATCGGTCCCTCGTCGAGGGGCTGGAAGTCGCCCGCCAGGCGGATGAGCGTCGCCTCGTCGGGCTCGTCCGGTCCGCCGAGGAAGCCCGCACCCCGGACGACGACCACCTGCTCGAGCGACGGCGCGGTCGGCTCCACCACGAAGAGCTCGGGCGGAAGGAACGAGAGCGACACCGAGAGCGTGTCCGAGGTGCTCGAGCCACCGCCCCGGAGCCGCTGCTCGAGGGTGACGGTCCCGTCGAAGGTGCCGGGCGACATGCCCCCGATGGCCGTGGTCAGGCGGACCATGGCGCGGGTGCGCGAGAAGCGCTCGGCGGACCGGACCGGCAGCGCGACGTCCACAGGGACCGAGCCGCCGGCGTCGGCCGTGAAGGTGCCGACGAAGCGCGCCTCGAGCGTGCCCTCGTCCGGGGCGATCACGCCGGCGCCCGAGAGGATCCAGAGCTCGTTCCGGTGCACGTCGCCGGACGGTGCGTCGTCGAGACGGACGGGCAGGGAGGTCGCGATCTCGAGCACGAACGGGAACTCGGGGCTCTCGATGGTGCCGTCGCCGATGACCGCGGAGAGGGCGTGCTCGCCCTCGCCGAGCCCGGCCACGAGCTCTGCCGAGACCTCGAAGAAGCGCGCGCCCTCCTCCTCGTCCGACTCGAAGAGCGTGACCGCGGTGGCGCCCGCCCCGACGCGCAGCGTCGCCTCCCCCAACAGGCCGTCGAAGCCGAGGCCGGTGACGCGGAGGGCGCTCCCCAAGACAGCCGGTCGCGCCGCCTGGATCTCGAGGATCTCCGGCACGTCGCCCGTGCTCGGGCGCATCGGTCCCGTGTCGGGGCCGCATGACGCCGCCGCGACGAGCGCGGTCAGGAGCCCGGCGGAACGCAGACCCACTGGATGACGTCCGACGTGTCGTACTCGATGGAGCACTCGTATCCCTCGGAGAGCCGGCACAGGTCGTCGCTGGCGAGGCAGTCCTTCACGCACACGTTCTGCCCGCCGACCGGGACGCAGTACGTCCCGCTCTCGCAGTCGGTGTTGGCGGAGCAACCCACGCGGGCGCAGTACCCGTTGGGCAAGGGCAGGCACGCGCGCTGCCCGCCGCAGTCCGCGAACGTCGCGCAGACGTCGCCGTTCAGGCCGCTGCCGCGCCGGCCGCAGTAGCGTCCCTCGGAGAACCACTTGCAAGCCTCGTAGCTCCGGCAATCCGAGTTGACCGAGCAGGACGTCCCGCAGTGGCTGGTCGGCGTGCCCGGGCCGGCCACCGGGCAGACGTGGCCGGACGGGCAGGTGGCCGTGCTCGTGCAGGAGTCGTCGACGCAGGAGCCCGCGTCACACACCTCGGAGCTCGGGCACTCGGCGCTGCTCGCGCATCCGCTCGTCGCGGTCACGGTGATCTCGCCCAGGTAGTCGCCGGCCGCGTCCCGGAACCCGTAGACGCGGATCACGTAGTCGCCGGCCTCGGTGACGTCGACGTCGACGCTCTCCGTGTCGCCCGTGCCGCGCGAGGAGCCGACCACCGAGCCGCTCGGGCCGTAGAGCTCGAGATCGAGATCCCCGACGCCCGTGTCGAACGTGATGAGCGCGCTCACCCGGCTCGGCCCGTCCACGCGGAAACGGAGGAAGTCGTCGTCCCCCGGACAGATGGAGCCGTCGAAGTCCGTCCCGCTCAGCCGGCGCGCAGTGAGCCGCGTGTCGTCGTCCTCGCCCGCGTCGTCGACGCAGCACGCCCCCGGCGTCTCCTCGACGCGCATCGAGTACTGGTTCTCGGCGCCGCGGTACCCGAAGACCCGGGCATAGAGGGCTCCGGCCTCGGCGAGGCAGTGGCTCGCGCTCTCCGACCCCGAGGTGCCGGCGCTCGAGGCCAGGATGGCCCCGGTCGCGCTCAGGAGCTGGAGATCGAGGTCGCCCTCGGCGTGGACGAAGCCGTCCACCGTGACCCGGACCTCGGTGCCGCTCGAACCGTCGACCCGGTAGTAGTCGTCGTTGTAGGCGCAGATCTGCCCGTCCGAGAGCGAAGCCGGGGCGACGACGGCGCCCGCGACGCTGTCGTTCGGCTCCCGGGAGTCGTCGACGCACGGCCCTCCGCCGCCGCTGCAGACGTCGTCGACGCTGCCGCAGGCGCGCACGACGGCCCCCTCGGTCGTCGTCCGGTCGGCGCAGGTGCCCTCCGCGCAGGCGGCCCCACCGGCGCAGCTCTCGAGGCAGCGCCCACCGCCGGCGGCGGAGGCGCACACGGCCGACGCGCACTCCGTCGAGGCCGTGCAGGGATCGCAGAGCGGCGCGCCGCTCCCGCTGCTGCTGCCCACGGCGACGAAGCGGACGAGCGCGCTGTCGGCCCGGTGGTCGCAGAGGGTGCCGCTGTCGTCGTCGTTGTCGGTGGCGCTCGCGACCACGTAGACGGTCTGCTCGGCGCCGTCCGCGAGCCCGAGCGACGGGATGCGCGCGCGCCACGCCGACCCGTCTTCGACCGCCGTCACCTGCTCGAACGCGGTCACGTCGGGATCGGCCAGGTCGTCGGGGATGCTCGTCGTCCAGTAGAGCAGCGGAGCGTCCCGCAGGCCCCCGTCGTCGGTGACCGAGATCCGCACGGTGTACCCGGGCTCGCTCAGGCGGCGCTCTCCCTCGGCGGGGGACGTCACCGTCACGACCGGGGGCTCGCCGGGGCAGCCCTCCTTCGGCCCGGTGCGCAGGACCGCCACGTAGTCGAGCTCGGTCGGGGGGTGGTCACCGTCGTCGGCCTCGATGCCGATCGTCCACCGCTCCGACGCGTCGACCTGATCGGGCGTCGGACACCAGTCGAAGCGCGCGCGCTTCGGCCCTTCGCGCAGCAGCGCGGCTCCTTCGGGGAGCAGGCCCCGCGCCCGGATGTCGACGTCCGGGGTGTCGTCGTCGCGCACCTCGACGTCGAAGACCACGCAGGGATCCCGCTCGAGGTCGTAGGTGCCGCCCGCTCCCGGGCGGAGGAAGACGGGCGCCGCGTCGGCGGGGGGCCTCACCTCGATGACGGCGCTGCGGCGGTGCACGGTGCCGCCGCCCTCGTCGACGAGGACGAACGTGAATTCGTGCGTCCCGACGTGGCTCGAGAGCGGGCTCCAGCGGAACTCCCCACCGTCGGCGCCCCCGGAGATCCGCGCGGTGCGGTCGAGACCCGGCAGCTCCGGCCCCTCGAATCGAAACGACAGTGACATCCCGCCGCCCCCGCGTACCCGAAGGGGAATCCGGAGCGTCTCGTGCACCGCCACCGACTGCGACCCGATCGGCTCGATGGTGGCGCCGGCGCCCTCGGCGCACGCGCACAGCCCCAGCGCGATCAGCGGAAGAAGATACGCAAAGCGAGGCATGACCCCTCGGCCCGATGGTAGCAGGAGAGGGGGTACGGTCGAGAGGTGGCCCTAATTCCCGACCATGGGGTTGTGGAAGCGTACCGGCATCGTGACCTCGAGCACCTGGACGTCCGGCACGAGGCCGGCGGGCAGGGGGCTGAACGGGGCCGCGGCCCGGATCGCGGCGAGCGCAGCGTGATCGAGGTCGCCGTGACCGCTCGATCGCACCATCTCGGGCGGTCGCACGAGCGATCCGTCTCGCCGGACGCGCAGGCGGCAGACGGTCGTCCCCTGGTCCATGGCGAGCATCCGGGCGCGCGGGAAGTCCACGCGGTCGGTCACCCTGCGGCGCTGCTCGAGGAGCCAGCGCACGTAGCGCCCGTCGGAGGTGTCGAGGGAAGAGTGGTCGCCGGCGCCGGGTCCGTACGCCGACGCCCGGCCGCCCTCGTCTCGGCCGCCGCCCGAGCCCGGCGTGCCCCCGCCCCCCACGCCTCCGCGGCCCGGCCCCTCCCGCGGGCCCCGCCGCTCGGTGGCCTCCACCATCGACTGGACCAGGTGCGCCGCGAGCAGCTCCGCGTCCTCGTCGTCGCGGATGCGCGGGTCGACCGACTCGGCGGGGGTCGCGGCCGGTCCCCGGTCGACCGGGGGCCTGCCGTGCGCGACGCGCGCGGCCTCCCGTGCGCGGTCGCCGCGGCCGTGCGCGATGCCCGTGCCCGGAGAGTCACGCAGCGCGCCGGTCGCGTGCTCGCTCGGCGGGCGGAGTGGCGGAAGCAGGGGCTCGCCCCGGTCGGTTCCTCCGAGCGTCGTGCGGCGGTCGGTCGGATCGACGGAGTCGCTCCCGCGGCGCATCGGCTCCGGCGCGGACCGAGCGCCGTGGATCGGGTCGATCGCGCTCACGGGGCGCCGCTCGGGGTGGACGCCGTCGCCCGAGGCGAGGAACGGTTGGTCTGCGGGGTTCGGCGTCGCGCGCCGCGCGTCGCGGGTGGCGCGGTCGGGCGCGGTCCGGATGCGCTGCGTCTGGCGCGCCGAGAGCGCGTTGAGCGGGCTGTCCTGGAGCGTGACGGCGTCGGACTCGTGGAAGAGCAGGATGACGGCGCGGGCGCCGGTGAGGTCGCCGCGCTGACCCGGGTCGCGCGCGTCGACGTTCTGGGCCGAGCGTCGGCCCCCCGGCTCGAGCGGCGCCGGCGGGCTGGACTCGGCGGTTCCGGTGGGCTCGGCCGGGCTCGCGCCCTCGCGCGGGGGACCGATGACCGCCACCTCGACCATCCCCTCGGCGAGGTCGCGGCTCGTCACCGCCGGCGCGGGCAGCCGGACCAGCACGGCTGCCATGCCGAGGTGCAGCGCCGCCGACACGGCGACGCCCAGCCACGCGGCCCGGTCCGAGGACGACATCCTCTGCAAGCATACGGCCCCGGGGGCCTGCCGCCACACGGCGGCCGGAGCGGACCGAGGGGACTACTCGGCCGTCTTGGCCTTGGCCCGCTTGCCCTTGGCCTTGCCGCGCCCCTTGGCTTCCTGCTCGGGCTCGGCCGCGGGGGGCCACTGGGCGTGCCTCGGCAGGGTCGGCTCGGGGTGGGTGCGGATGTACCAGAGCACGTACAGCCCGACGCCCAGGATGAGGAAGGACGCCCACTGTCCCGGGGTGAGGCTCCCGTACCGGACGTCGCCGCCCGCCTCGGGCTCGGCGCGGAGGAAGTCCAGGAAGAAGCGGATCGGCGCGTAGAGGATCGGCAAGAGCGCCATGTAGGTGCCGCGCGGCCGGCGCTTGCGCGACAGGACGAGGAAGAGGGCGATCACGCCCGCCGCCCAGAAGACCTCGTAGAGGCCGAGGTCGTGACGGGGCTCGAAGGGCGGGACGCCGACCTGGTAGTCGTCCACGGCGAGGAAGAAGTCGGTGACCTTCCCCGGGTGATCGTGCACGGTGAAGCAGCCGAGCCGCCCGAAGAGCCAGCCGAAGGGGAAGGCGAAGCAGGCCGCCTCGCCGACGGCGATGAGCGAGAGCTTCCGCCGCGCCTTCCACAGGAGCAGGCCGAGGATGGCGCCGATGAACCCTCCGTAGGAAGAGAGCCCGAGGTACGTCGAGAAGAACTTGCCCGGGTCGTTCCAGATCTCGACGTACCGCTCGGGGTGGTAGAAGGCGGCGTTCAGGAAGTAGCCGAGCACGAAGCCGAGCAGGACGACGTGACCGACCATGTCGCTCACGGCGCTCGGGGCGACGCCGTTCTTCTTGCCGAAGGTCTCGGCGATCTTCGCACCGAGCAGGACGCCGATGGCCACCAGGATCCCGAAGGGCTGGATCGGGACCGGGCCGACGTACCAGGGCTCGAGCTTGAACCAGGGGATGTAGAGCAGAGCCTCCACGGCGGCGGAGACTAGCAGGTTCGTGCTAGATCGCCTCCCTCGTGGGGACGGACGACCGGAAGAAGCGCGCGAGGGAGGTCCAGAAGCGGCTCGAGAGGACCATGCCCGAGCCGCGGGTGGAGCTCGCGTTCGAGACGCCCTGGCAGCTACTGGTCGCGACCATCCTCAGCGCCCAGAGCACCGATCGCACGATCAACCGGGTGACCCCGGACCTCTTTCGCCGCTGGCCGACGCCCGAGGCGCTCGGCCGCGCGAGGCAGGAGGCCGTGGAGAAGGTCGTGAAGCCCACGGGGTTCTTCCGGAACAAGGCGAAGGCGATCCGCGAGGCGAGCCGCAAGCTCGCCGAAGACTTCGGCGGGGAGGTGCCGCGCACGATCGAGGAGCTGACGACGCTCCCCGGGGTCGCTCGCAAGACCGCGAACGTGGTCATCGGGAGCGCCTACGGGGTCCCGACGGGCATCGTCGTCGACACGCACGTCGGCCGCGTCGCGCGGCGGCTCGAGCTGACCGAAGAGACCGACCCGGTGAAGGTGGAGCGCGACCTCTGCGCGCTCTTCCCGAAGAAGGCGTGGATCGACATGGGCCACCGCTTCGTGCTGCACGGCCGCTACGTGTGCACGTCGAAGAAGCCCGACTGCGCACACTGCCCCGTGAACGAGCTCTGCCCGAGCCGGCAGGCCGAGCCGGTGGGCAAGTGGCACGAGCGACGCCACGAGGTCGGGGGTGCCACGTGATCGTTCGGGCCTGTCCCCAGTGATCACCTCGGCGAGTTGCATTGGGGCGTGTCCCCGATGCAAGTGCGGAGGCCTCCCGTCTCGATCGCCTTCCTCGCCATCCTGTTTGCGACTTCGCTCTCGGTGGAGCGCTCCGCGCGGGCTCGCTCGAGGACGCCGAGGGCGGTCGTGCCCAGCGCGTCGATGAGGGGCTCGGGATCGGCGAGGCCCATGACGCTCCGGCCGATCCCGTGGATGACGGCGCCGGCCGAGGCGATGACGTCCGGGACGTGGAGGACGCCGCGCCGCCGCAACGCCTCGGCCGCGCGGGCATCGGACAGCACGTTGTTCGCCGCGCCGCAGACGGCCCATGCGCGAAGCGAGCGTGCGACGGCCTCGTCCACGACGCCGCCGACGGCGCACGGCGCGACGATGTCCACGTCGGCCGACAGCACGTGCTCGGGCGACACCACGTCGGCTCCCGTCTCCTCTGCGACGGCCCGCGCGAGGTCCGCGTCCACGTCGGCGACGACGAGCCGTACGCCGGCGGCGGCGAGCACCCGGGCGGCGGCCGCGCCGATGGCGCCGGTCCCCTGGATCGCGATCCGCAGGCCGGCGGCGCCGGCGGCTCCGTGCACGCGCGCGCACGCCTCGACGCACCGCAACAGGCCGCGGGCGACGGCCTCGCAAAGGCCGGTCTCGTCGGTGTGCACGTAGCGGGTGTGCCGCGCCATCGTCTCGAGGTCGGCTGCGCGGGTCCCGAGATCACCCGCCGTGCGGAACAGCCCGCCGAGCTCTTCGATTCGACGTCCGAGCAGATCGAACGCGGCGCGGCGGTCGAGGCCCGGGTGGTCGAGGACCACCGCCTTGCCGCCCCCCGCCGCGAGACCCGCGAGCGCGCACTTGATCGTCATGGCCCGGGCGAGCCGCGCCGCGTCCCGCACCGCGTCCTCGACCGACGGATACGCACGCGTGCGGATCCCGCCCGCGGCCGGGCCGAGGGTGAGATCGTCGATCACGAGCACGGCCCTGAGGCCGCTCGAGCGCTCGCTCCACAAGAGGCAGCGCTCGGCTCCCTCGGACTCCAGCGTCTCCCACACCACCACTCGTCCACTTGCAGGACCGCGAGTCCCTCGTCAAGCTCGGTCCCCGTGAGGAGAGGGATGCGGCCGTTGTGCGCCGGCTGGCTTCTGCTGTGCGCCTGTGCGGCGGACGTCGACACGTCCCGGAGCCACGCGCCCTTCGCGGACGCGAGCGTCCGGGTGGTGCCGCCCGACGCGCCCGCCGGCGTCCGGCCGGCCCTCGCCTTCGTGCAGCCCGAGGAGGGCGCCACCTTTCCGCGGGACGCCGTCTCCGGCCACGAGTGGGCGGCCGCCGTGGTCCTGCGCGTGGACGCGGCGGGTGTCGACCGCGTGGAGTACCGGCTGGACGACACGCTCCTCGCCACCGCCCCCGCCGCGCCGTGGGATGCGGTCGGGCACATCCTCGGCGAGGGAGAGGTCACGCTCGTCGCCGTGGGCCTCTCGGCGGACGGCGAGGAGCTGGCCCGCGACGAGGTCGGCGTGGTCCTGACGCCGCCGACCGATCCGTCGTGCCGCGCCATGCTCGACGCGCTCGCGCTCGACTGGGAGCCCGCGGCCGAGGCGCGCGGCATCGCCGACCCCGTCCGCCTCGCGCCGCTCATCGGCGGCGTCTCGTTTCGGTACGTCTCGCACGACGAGCCCACGCCCATGCTCATGGACTGCTCGCTCGCCCCCCGCCTGGCCGAGCTCGTGGACCTGATCGAGCCCTTTGGCCTCGACGAGGTGATCCACATCGGCATCTACAACTACCGCTGCATCGGGGGTGGCGACCCGGACGCCGACGACTGCACGCCGAGCCAGCACGCGTACGCGAAGGCGATCGACATCCACGCGTTCGGGCTCGCGGGCAGCGACGCCGTCTACAGCACCGAGACGGACTGGATCATCCGGGATGACCTCGACGTGTGCCCCGGCATGCCTGCGGGCGAGGCGGACCGAGCCCTGCACGAGCTCGCCTGCTCCATGTGGTCCGAGGGCATCTTCCACATCGTGCTCACCCCGGACTACAACGACGCCCACCGCAACCACTTCCACGTGGACCTGACGGAAGGCTCCATGTTCATCGGTGAAACCGTCACGGGCGTGGATCCGATCCTCCCGAACCTCGGCCACTGATACCCTCGGCCCGACCTCCGTTCCCCGAAGATCGCGTTGCACGTCGCGCAGGGCGGGCCAGACTGTGATCGGATGCCGGGCAGTTGGGCGGCAGCGACGGACCGATGGCGCGGACGCGAGCCGCTCGCCGTCGTCCTGGCCCGCGCGCTCGCTCCCTGGCCGCTGTGGCTGGTCCTGTGGGGCGATCCGGACCGCGGTGCGCCGTTCGTGACCGCCGCGCTCGTCGCCTCGCTCATGGCGTGGCGCGCGAGCCGGGGCGCCGATCGAAGCATCGGGATCGCGCCCGTGGCGCTCACGGTCGCGCTCGCGTTCGGTGCGAGCGTCTTCCTCTCGGCGGTGGCCTCCATGCTGTTCGCCCGGGGGCCCTGCGGGACCGGAGCGGCGTCGCTCCCCTCGGTGCTCCTCGCCTGGCTCTCGGGGGCCATGCTCTACGAGCTCGGCAGGCGCTGCCTGTCCACGCCCGGCATCGGGCCGCCGGCGCGGGTCGCGCGCGTGCTCGACGCCGCCGCGCACGCGGTCTTCCTGCTGGCCCCCGCCACGGGCGTGGTGGACCTCTCGGGCGGAGGGGCGCCGCTGCCGGTCGTCGTCGGCCCGCTCCTCGCGCTTCGCGTGGCGGGCTTCCACGACGTGAGAGTCCCGCCGTCCCGGAGGGGCTCGCTCGGAGCGCGCACGGCGATTGGGGGACTGTCCGTGCTGGTCCTCGTCGCCGCGATGGTGCACGAGCCCGGGCCGGGCCACTGGTCCGCCCCGGTGGCGTGGACGGTGGGCGGCGCGGCCGTGAGCGCCCTGGTCGCCGCGGTCGTGCTCGCGCTGCGAGCACGCAGTGTGTCCCGCGCGCTCTCGGGCGTCGTCGACGAGCACCGCCCGGACGGCGTCGTGCTCGCGGTGGCCGGCGGCGCCGAGCGGGTGCACGTCCTTCCCAGCGATCCTCGGCCCGGCGCGGGGATGCCGGCGCCGGCCGCGCCCATCACCTTCCTCGACGTCGAGCCCGTACCCTCGGACGACGCCCCGTATCGCGGCGGCCCGCCGGTCGTCCGCGCCCGGATGGCCTACAGGGGCACCTCCGAGCAGCTCGCCGCGGCGCTCCTCTGCCGCGCCTGGGGCTGGCTGGCCTTCAGCGCCCTCAGCCTCGCCGCCGCGATCCTCTTGCTCTACTAGGTCCTCGGTCGGGGGTGCCCGTCCGCTGCGCTCCGCGCGGCGTCCACCCCCCCTGCGGGGGTTCCCGGCCGACGGGCAACGGCCGGCGCCGTCTGGTTGACACCGCCCCCGGCCTTCACTAAGCGGCGACTCATGGCGGAGATCATCGGCGTTCACGCCCGGGAGATCCTGGACTCCCGCGGCAATCCCACGGTCGAGGTGGAGGTCACGCTGGAGGACGGCGCCCTCGGTCGGGCGGCGGTCCCGTCCGGTGCATCGACTGGCCAGCACGAGGCCGTCGAGCTACGCGACGGCAACGAGGCACGCTACCTCGGCAAGGGCGTCCGCAAGGCCGTCCACAACGTCATCCAGGAGATCGGGCCGAAGGTCATCGGGATGGACGCGATCGATCAGGCCGGCGTCGACCGGACGATGATCGAGCTCGACGGGACCGAGAACAAGGGCCGGCTCGGTGCGAACGCCGTCCTCGGTGTGTCGATGGCGGTGGCGCGTGCCGCCGCGGCATCCGTCGGCCTGCCCTTGTACCGCTACCTCGGTGGTGCGCAGGCCCGCATCCTGCCGACCCCGCTCATGAACATCATCAACGGGGGCGTCCACGCGGACAACGCGATGGAGGTGCAGGAGTTCATGATCCTGCCGGTCGGTTCGCCCACGTTTGCCGAGGGGCTGCGCGCCGGTGCCGAGACGTTCCACCACCTCAAGAAGATCCTGAAGAAGGACAAGAAGTCGACCAACGTCGGTGACGAGGGCGGGTTCGCGCCGCAGCTCGAGACGAACGAGGCCGCGCTCCAGTACATCGTGCGCGCGATCGAGTCGGCGGGGTACGTGCCCGGCGAGGACATCGTGATCGCCCTCGACTGCGCGGCGAGCGAGTTCTACGACGCCGGAAAGGGCCGCTACACGTTCGACGGCAAGGAGATCGACGTCGACGAGCTCATCGCGAACTACTTCGAGCTGTGCGACGAGTACCCGATCGTGAGCATCGAGGACGGCTGCGACGAGGACGACTGGGCGGGCTGGAAGAAGCTCACCGACGAGCTCGGCGACCGCGTCCAGCTCGTCGGTGACGACCTCTTCGTGACGAACGTCGAACGCGTCCGGCGCGGCGTGGACGAGATGGTCGCGAACGCGGTGCTCGTGAAGGTCAACCAGATCGGCTCGATCACCGAGACCCTCGAGACCATGCGTGTCGCCGGCGACGGGGGGTTCTCCTGCGTCATGTCGCACAGGAGCGGCGAGACCGAGGACACGTTCATCGCCGACCTGGCGGTGGCGACGGGTACCGGACAGATCAAGACGGGCTCGGCGTCACGCTCCGACCGCATCGCCAAGTACAACCAGCTCCTCCGCATCGAGGAGGAGCTGGGCGAGGGCGCGGTCTACGCACGTCGCAGCACGCTGGCCTGCGGCTGACGACCGTTCGGCCCTCCGGTGGCCCCGCTCGGGCCGACTGGTCTTGCCGGTCGGGGGCCGGTGGGCCATAAGTCTCGACCATGAAGTCCAAAGTCGCGGTACTGAAGGTCACGCCCGAGACGGTCGTCGCGGACATCGACCGGTTGTGCGAGCTCGCCGGGATGCAGAGCGCCATGGATCAGGGCGCCACCACCATCCTCAAGGACAACATCAGCTGGCACTACCCGTTCCCGGGCGCGAACACGACGCCCTGGCAGATGGAGGGGACGATCCTGGCGCTCCGGAAGCGGGGGTTCCGCGAGCTGTGCTGCGTGCAGAACAAGACCGTGGTGACGAACGCCTTCAAGGGCGAGGACCTGAACCACTACCTGCCGCTCTTCAAGCAGTACGACGTCCCGGTCCGGTACAACTTCGAGGCCGAGGACATGACGTGGATCACGTATCGCCCAAAGGCGAAGATGCACGTCCTCGACACGATCTATCCCGAGGGGATCACGATCCCCGACTACTTCCTCGGGAAGAACATCGTCCACCTGCCGACGGTGAAGTGCCACATCTACACGACGACGACCGGCGCGATGAAGAACGCGTTCGGTGGCCTGTTGAACACGAAGCGGCACTACACGCACTCCTGGATCCACCGGACGCTGGTCGACCTGCTGGCCATCCAGAAGGAGATCCACAGCGGGCTGTTCGCCATCATGGACGGGACGACCGCGGGTAACGGACCAGGGCCGCGGACCATGTTCCCGGTGGTGAAGAACTACATGCTCGCTTCGGAGGATCAGGTCGCCGTCGACGCCGTCGCGGCGAAGATGATGGGCTTCGATCCGCTGAGCCTCGAGTACATCTCCGTCGCGCACGAGGACGGCCTCGGGGTGGGCGACCCGCGCGACATCGAGATCGTGGGCGACGACGTGAGCGGCGAGAGCTGGGGCTTCGAAGTGGGAGACAACGGCGCCAGCATGGTGGGCGACCTCATGTGGTTCGGCCCGCTCAAGCGCTTCCAGAAGGTGTTCTTCCACACGCCGCTGGTCCACGCGTTCGTGATGGGCTCCGAGGCCTACCACGACTACTACCGCTGGCCGGTCAAGGACCGGCTCACGTTCGAGCAGTGGCGCCGGACGACGGGCTGGGGGCGGCTATTCGACGACTACGGCCGGCGTACCGGCGACGAGCCTCCTGCCGAGCTTCCCGGCCCGCGAGCCGAGGCGGGCATGGGGCACTAGCCCGTCCGCTGGCGCGCGCGGACCATGTCGAGGAGCGGGTCGATCCCCTCGCGCCGGTCGAGGGCCGTGCAGGAGACGCCGGCCCGGCTCATCGCCGCCACGAGGGTCCGGCCGTACGGCAGGTCGCTCCCCCAGATCGTACGCAGGGTCGTCGCGGACAGGGTGCCGAGCGCACGGGCGAGCCCCGTCGGGTCGATGGCGGCGAAGTCGGAGGAGTCCACCACGACGACCGCCGGCTCGACGCTCAGGCGGGCCATGTCATCGACCGTGGCGACCGTGATCGGTGCGACGCGGCGCGGCCCGAGCGCGACCGAGAGCCGGGACGCGAAGGAGCGGCTCCCCGCCACGACGACGACGGTGACGGGATCGCGGGCGGTCGGAATGGTGGTCGTCGCCTCGTCCTCCCGCGCGAAGGGGCCGCTGCCTGCGTCGCGGGCTTCGGGGCTCGGCCTGATCTGCACCGAGCTCGTGCCGTCGTCGAGGAGCCGTGCCTCGATCTCCGAGAGCACGTGAGAGGCCTGCGCGGCGCCCACCCGCCGCTCGAGCACGGCCGAGAGCGTGCCGCGAACGAGCGCGCGCAGCTCCTCGTGGGACTGGGGGATGCCGTCGCCGGACTCCTCGAGCGCTTCGAAGAGCACGGCGGACGTCAACGACGGTGACAGGACGGCCTCGAGCGCCTCCCGGATGATCCTGACCTCCGCGCGCTGCATCTCCCGTTTGTGCCAGGGTCCGAAGCGTTTGGGTAGGGGATTGCGGTCTGTGCCCCGACCGCCTGGCCCGCGTCTCAAGCGAAGAGTCGGTCGACGAAGCCGAGGTCGTACTGGCCGGCCCGGAAGGAGTCGTGGTTGAGCACCCGGCGCAGGAACGTGAGGTTCGTCCCGATGGGATGGACGCTCGTCTCGGCGAGCGTGCGATCGAGAGCGAGCATGGCCTGGTGGCGCGTCGGAGCGTAGGTGGCGATCCGCGCGACCAGAGGCTCGAGCTCCGTCTCGATGGGCACGTTCAGGTCGACGGCCGGCTCGAAGCGCACTCTGCCGTGCGGGGCTGGGGGGAAGCGGAACGACTTGACCGCCTCGCCACGCCGGTCGGCGACGACGCGGACTTCGAAGGCGTGGCCGAAGGCGGTCAGGCGCGCCTCGTCTTCGAGCGGCTCGCCCGAGGCGAGCTGCATCTGG